>JAFWXW010000027.1 GCA_017517845.1 Paludibacteraceae bacterium | reverse complement strand
TGAGTATTCCGCCTTCGAGACATTTGCCGTCACGAATAATTCGTTCTCTGAGAAGTTTCATAATGTTGAGATTATTTTTATCAAAGATAATTAAAAAAATTCTTTTATCGATATAACAATCTTTTAAATTATCGAATCGTTTACTATCTTTGTAGAAAATTTTATTATTAATAAACATTTATATTATGGCACACGTTATTTCAGAAGATTGCATTGCATGCGGAACTTGCATCGGCGAATGTCCACTAGAAGCTATCAGCGAAGGCGAAATCTATTCTATCAACCCAGACATTTGCTCAGACTGCGGTACTTGTGCAGAAGCTTGCCCAACTGGAGCTATTAGCCCAGCATAAGGTTCAAGTTAAACAAAAAAAAACAAGAGAGGTGACCATTTGGCCACCTCTTTTCTATTTCAATAACAGAATTTCTGCTTACTCACTCGCCTTATCAGCTAAATTTTCCTCAGAAGGTTGTTCTTTGATTTGAGCACGCATAAAATCTAACGCTTCTTTAAAAGCAGCTTCAAATTTATCAAAATCTTCTTTGTACAAGAAAATTTTATGCTTTTCAAATATGAATTGCCCTTCTTCTGTTACAGATTTACGTTTACTCTCGGTAATAGACAAAAACAAATCGTCTCTACGATCTTTCTTTACATCGAGGTAATACATACGCTTTCCTGCTTTAATAGATTTAGAAAATACTATCTCCTTATCTTCTCTTTCTTCACGTGCTACTGGAGAAGGTGCTGGAGTTTTCTGAATATCTCTTTGCAGTTTACCAAAAAAGTTTAACATCTTATATATATTTACAAATTCGTTACAAAAATGCACTTTTTTTTTCTATTTACAAAAATAAATACAATTTTTTTCATTTTTTTTGACATTACAACTTTTTTATTAATAAATAAAAACTTAACTTTGCGGTTAATAAAAAAACATATCATAACGATGATAAACAGAGTCTTAATCCGTATTAAAATTATTCAACTCCTTTACTCTAACCAAATTAACAACGAGAAAAGCATTGAGGAGTTTAAGAGTGAGTTACTAGAGAGCCTTGATAAAACATACGAACTCTACCATTGGCTTCTACAGTTAATAATAGACCTAAGGGATTTTGCTGAAAAGCGTATTGAATTTGGTCTTAATAAAAGATACCCTTCTGAAGAAGATCTAAATCCTAACAGACGTTTTATTAGAAATAAAATAGCCATTGCACTAGCGAATAATGCTGAGCACAAAGAATATGCTAAAGCAAATGGTATTTCTTGGGAGGAATATAATGACTTAGTTAAAGGTTTATTTGAAGCCATTACTGAATCTGAATATTATAAAGAATATATGTCTGCCAAAGAAAATACATACGCAGACGACAAAATGATTTGGAGACAAATCTTTAAACGTGTGATTTTCACATATAAGCCTTTTGAAGAACGCTTAGAAGCTATGGACTTATATTGGAATGACGATATAGAAATAGTAGCTAGTTTTGTAGAAAAAACTATTAAGAAATTTGAAGAAGCAAATGGTTCAAACCAAGAACTTCTTCCTCAATATAGAGATGCAGAAGACAAGGACTATGCTCTTTTGGTTCTTTCTAAAGCAATAGAAAACGGAGAAGAATATAAGGAATTGGTAAAATCTTTCTCTCAAAACTGGGAAAAAGACCGCATTGCAATGATGGATATGTCTATTATGCAAGCTGCTATAGCCGAGATTATGTTCTGCCCTACTATTCCTGTAAATGTTACTCTTAATGAATTTATAGAAATAAGTAAATACTATAGTTCAGAAAAGAGTAGTTTATTTATAAATGGTATATTGGACCGTGTAGTAAATAAACTAAAAGAAGAAAAACAACTTCTAAAAGTAGGAATGTATATTAGTTAGGAGTGAGGAGTGAGGAGTGAGGAGTTAAATTAAACATTAAATATTAAACACTAAACTTTAAACATAAATATGAACTACATTTTATTACAAGCAGCTACTGGTGCTGCTGGAGCCAACAATGGTTGGAGCTCTATTCTTATGATAGTTTTAATGTTTGTGGTAATCTACTTTTTTATGATTCGTCCACAACAAAAACGTCAAAAAGAAATTAAGAAATTTCGTGAAAGCATTAAAAACGGAGATAAAGTAATCACCGCTGGTGGTATCTATGGTAAAGTCAAAGACGTTAAAGAAAGCACTATTACTCTAGAAATTGCTGATAACGTACGCATAACTATAGACAAAAATTCTGTTTATGCTAACGCAGTGGATTCTAACACTGCTGCAGAAGCTACAAAAGCTTAAGAATATGCAACGCGAAGAAAGAAATAAAATCACAAGATTGATTAGAAAGATGAAAGCATTCCTTATAACAAGGGATGCTCTAATTTTCTTGTTTTTCTTAATCTGTTCTTCGCTCTTCTGGTTTACCATTACTCTAAACAAAACCTACGAACTCAGTGTTGAAATTCCTATTGAGTATATCAATGTTCCTCCAGAAATAGAATTTACCACCGAATTGCCAGAATCTTTTAGTGTAAAATTAAAAGACAAGGGCACTTCTATGGTAACTTACCAATATAAAGATTTTGACCCTGTAATTATAGATTTTAATGATTATTCTGTTTATTCCAATAGTGATTCGTGGTCTATTTCCACTGCAACCTTTGTAGAAAAAATCATAAAAAAACAGATTAATCAAAGTTCACTTATCATAGACTATTATCCAGATGAAATAGTCATAGAGAAGAAATTGTTGGATTCAAAAAGAGTAAAGGTCATACCTCTAGTAAACATAAACTTACAGAAACAATTCTTTTTGTGTGATGAAATCACCACTACACCCGATTCCATCACATTATATGGTTATAAAGAGATTTTAGACACTCTTACCTATATTTATACCCAGGAATATACCTCAGAGAATTTAAAAGACACTTTAAACACTACACTATTATTAAACACACCTAATCATTGCAAGGCTAAACCAAACAAGGTAAATATTTTAGCTCCGATAGAGTTTTATACTGCAAGTGATATAGAACTATCTATTAGAATTAAAAACTTACCAAAAAATATAGCCGTCAAAACTATTCCAGAAAAACTAAATGTTAGTTTTCTAGTTGGACTTAGTAAATATAAAGAGATTAGGCCTTCTGATTTTATACTTTCTCTAGATTATGAAGTACTCAGAAAGAGTAATTCAAACAGTGAAACTGTCACTCTAGAGTCATATCCTTCTTACATTCGCCAACCTTATCTAAAAAACGATAAGGTTAAATGGCTTATAGAATTTATCGAACCGAAATAAAAAAATGATTAAAGTTGGTATTACAGGCGGTATTGGTTCTGGTAAGACTTATATCTGCAGATTACTAGAACTTAATGGTTATGCTGTATTCTATTCAGATGCAGAAGCTAAAAAAATTCAAGACACAGACCCAGAAGTTCGTGCCAAACTTATAGACCTATTCTCAGAAGAATGTTACACCGCCAATGGTCTAAATAGGAATTTTATAGCAGGTATTATTTTCAACAACCCTGATGCTAAAAAGAAATTGGAGGAAATTATCCATCCCAAAGTAACAGAAGCCTTTAATTCTTGGTGTGAGGAAAAGGCCAAAGCCAATCATGACATGGTATTTATAGAAAGTGCTATTCTATTTGAAAGTGGTTTCAACAAAAAAGTTGATAAGGTTATTATGATTTATGCAGATAAAGAAACTCGCATCTTAAGAAGCATGAAACGTGACCTTACAGACCGTAAAAGCATAGAAGAAAGAATAAAAAATCAAATCTGCGACCAAAGAAAATGTGAATTAGCAGATTACGTTATCTATAATAATCCAAATGATTTTATAAACAAACAACTCACTAAAATAATTAATGAGTTGTTTTTTGGAGAAAGAAGATAATATATTGATAATTTAATTGATTTTCTGTAACTTTGCATTCTATATGGGAAGAATTTTGGCAATAGATTATGGAAGAAAAAGAGTGGGTGTTGCCGTAACAGACCCTCTTCAACTTATTGCAAATGGACTAACTACTGTTCCTTCTGCAAATATCGTTGACTTTATTTGTAACTACGTTAGTAAAGAAAACGTTGAAAGAATCATTGTTGGGCTACCAAAACAAATGAACAATCAACCTTCTGAGTCTATGAAGTACATAAAACCTTTTGTTGCAACGCTAAAAAAACGCTTGCCCAATATGCCTATAGAGTACTCCGATGAGCGTTTCACTTCTGTACTTGCCCATAAAGCAATGCTAGATGGTGGTTTAAAGAAAAAAGACAGACAGAACAAAGCATTAGTAGATGAAATTAGTGCAACTATTATATTACAAGATTACTTAGAATTCAAAAAATACAGTATATGATATACCCTATAGTTATTTACGGAAATTCAGTTTTAAAAAAACAAGCAGAACCTATTACCAAAGATTATCCTGAGCTCCCTACTCTTATAGAAGATATGTTTAAAACATTGGAGAGAGCAGAGGGTGTGGGTCTTGCTGCCCCACAGATAGGATTACCTATAAAATTGTTTATTGTAGATTTAAGTATTATAAAGGACGAAAATCCAGAATGGGCAAACTTTAAAAAGGTATTTATTAATCCAGAAATTACTTTCTTTAGTGAAGAAAAAGAAAGCAAGGAAGAGGGTTGTTTAAGCATTCCTGGAATATCTGAGAGAGTACCACGCTCACTTTCTGTTACCATTCATTATTTTGATGAAAACTGGGTAGAAAAAACTGAAACTTATTCTGGTTTTGAGGCTCGTGCCATTCAACACGAATACGATCACCTAATGGGTCACGTGTTTGTTGATAGAATCTCTCCTATCCGCAGACAAATGATATCTTCAAAACTTTCTTCGCTAAGCAAAGGCAAGGTGAGAACGCATTATAAAGTTAGGAATTAATGTGCAAACGAGAGCAGAGTCAAACTTGTTTGAACTATGCCGAGCGAAGCGAGTAATTAGGAATTAATTCAACCCCGTAGGGGTTTTTCTCTAAGTAGGCAGGTGTTAAGCGTAGCGCAACGCCTGTATATAATAGACCCCAAAGGGCACGCCCATAGGGTGTGCATCTAAACAAATAAACAATACAAAACAACGATAATATGAAAATTTTAGTAACTGGAGGTACTGGTTTTATTGGTTCACACACTGTGGTAGAACTTATAAACGCAGGTTGCGAGCCAATAATTGTAGACAACCTTTCAAACTCAAACATTGGAGTGCTAGATGGTATCGAAAAAATCTGTGGCGTAAGACCTAAATTTTACGAAATAGATTGTAGAGACAAAGACGCATTGGATAAACTAATGGAAGAAAACAAAGGCATTGATTCCATTATACACTTTGCGGCAAGCAAGGCAGTAGGCGAATCTGTAGAGAATCCACTTTTGTACTACAGAAACAATCTAGTTTCACTGATAAACTTGCTAGAACTTATGAAGAAACATGAAATTAAAAACATAGTTTTTTCATCTTCTTGTACTGTTTACGGACAACCAGAAATACTTCCTGTTACCGAAAACGCACCTATCCAAACAGCTCTTTCGCCATACGGCAATACCAAACAGATTTGCGAAGAAATTATCACAGACACTGTGAGTGCAGACGGAAATATTTCTGCCATCCTATTACGTTACTTCAACCCAATAGGTGCTCACGAAAGTGCAGAAATAGGTGAACTTCCAATAGGTGTGCCTCAAAACCTTATTCCATACGTCACCCAAACTGCTGCTGGTATTAGAGAATGTTTAAGTGTATTCGGCGATGATTACAACACTCCAGATGGTTCATGTATTCGTGACTATATTAATGTTACAGACTTGGCTAAGGCTCACGTTGTAGCAGTAAAAAGACTTTCTGAAAAATTAAATAAAAAACCTGTTGAAATATTTAATATAGGTACTGGTAAAGGTCTTTCTGTATTAGAAATTATAGATGTTTTCCAAAAAGTAACTGGAGTAAAACTCAACTATAAAATAGTAGGCAGACGTGCAGGAGATATAGAACAAGTTTGGGCAGACCCTACTTGGGCTAACACAGAACTAGGTTGGAAAGCAGAAAAGTCTGTAGAAGAAACTCTACTTTCTGCATGGCGTTGGCAAGAAAAATTGGGCAAAAAATGAAACCATACGTATTTAATGTAGCACAAATCACTGACTCTTGTATCAAATGGATACAAGAATGGATGAGTAAAAATGGAAATGATTCCACCAAAGTGGTCATTGGCATTAGCGGTGGAAAAGATTCTACTGTGGTGGCAGCATTGTGTGCCAAAGCTATAGGCAAAGAACGTATTTTGGGTGTTATGATGCCCAATGGGATACAACCAGATATCTCCGATTCACAAAAAATAGTAGATTTCTTACAAATCCCTCATATTACTATTAATATAAACAATGCCTACAATGGACTAACAGAAGAAATAAAATCAAAGTTGGATCTAGAATCCTTGAGTCCTCAATACCTTACAAACACCCCTGCCCGACTACGTATGACTACACTATATGGAATAGGTGCGATAATAGGTAACGCACGCGTGGTAAATACTTGTAATCGTTCAGAAGATGTTCAAGGATATTCTACTCATTATGGAGATAGTGCTGGTGACTTTGCTCCTGTGGCAAAACTTACCACAGAAGAAGTTGTGGCAATGGGTGATTATTTAGGACTCCCATTTGACCTTACTCACAAAGCACCTTCTGATGGCATGTGCGGAAAGACTGACGAAGACAATTTAGGCTGGACCTACCATGAAATTAATCAAGTAATTAGATTAAATGAAGTGGGTGAACACTATGAGAAGATAATAAATAGGTATAAGTTTATGCAGTTTAAACTTCATGCGGTGCAATTGCCTGCATTCCTACCAAATTTACCTGACTATTTCTTAGAGGAATACGGGATATAGTTAGGAGTTAGGAGTTAGGAATTAGGAGTTAGGAATTAGGAGTTAGGAGTTAGGACGAGTTGATGACCGAAGGGAATAATTTTGCGAGTAAGTGAGAGCAGAAGCAAAATTTATTTTGATTATGCCGAGCGGGAGCAAAATCGCCGTAGGCAATGAGGAGTGAGCGTAGCGAGTAATTGTATTAAATTTGTAACAAATATGCTGTAAAACATACTTTTTGAGAGATATTTTTGCATATCTCTCATTTTTTTTATATTTTTGCACAGAATTTTAAAATTTGTGCAAAAATGATTGAACAAAATCTTATCAAGCTTTTTGAGCATAGTTTCAAAACAAACTGGGAACTACCTGCTTATACAAATTATTACAAAAAACAAACTCTAACTTATGGAGAAGCTGCTACACAAATAGCTAAACTTCACCTTTTATTTGACGAGTTGCAAATTCAACCTGGTGATAAGATCTCTCTTATCGGCAAAAACACTCCAAACTGGACACTTACATACGTTGCTGCTGTTACATACGGGGCAGTTATTGTTCCTATTCTACAAGACTTTAATGCCAACGATATTCACCACATAGTAAATCACTCAGATTCTGTTCTTTTATTCTGTAGCGACAATATTTGGGATAAACTTGAAGAAGAAAAAATGGAAAACCTAAACGGAATTTTCTCTCTTGATGACTTCCGTTGTGTGCACCAAAAAGATGGTCAAGGAATCCAGAAAATCATGTTGAGCCTAGATGAAAAATTCAACGAAAAATATCCTAAGGGATATACTCCAGATGATATTTCATACGCAGAACGTGACAATACAGAATTAGTAATGATTAGTTACACTTCTGGTACAACTGGTTTCAGCAAAGGTGTTATGATTTCTGCAAACGCCCTAGCTGGCAATATTACATTTGGTATTCGTACCAAACTTTTACAACGTGGTGACAGAGTTTTGAACTTCTTACCACTTGCACATGCATACGGTATGGCATTCGACTTTTTAACTGCTACTTGTTGTGGTACACACGTTTACCTTTTGAATAAGATACCTAGTCCAAAGGTCCTTTTGAAAGCATTTGAAGAAATTCGCCCTACCATGATTTTCACTGTGCCACTAATTCTAGAAAAAATCTATAGAAAACAACTTCAACCACAATTGAACAAAAGAAGTATGAAGATGGCACTTAATATTCCATTGGTTGATAATAAGATTTATGGTCAAATAAGCAAAAAACTTCATACAGCATTTGGCAATGAATTCAAAGAAATTATTATTGGCGGAGCCCCATTAAACAAAGAAGTAGAAGACTTCTTAAGAAGAATAAACTTCCGTTTCACTGTTGGTTATGGTATGACAGAATGTGCTCCTCTTATCAGTTATGCAAACTGGCAAGAAAACAAGCCTGGTGCTTCTGGCAAAATCCTTGACACTATGGAGGTAAGAATAGATTCTACAGACCCTTATAATGTGGCAGGTGAAATACAAGTGCGTGGCGAAAATGTTATGAGTGGCTATTACAAAAATGTGGAAGCTAGTAAAGATACCTTTACAGAAGATGGTTGGTTAAAAACTGGTGACGTGGGTGTGATAGACGAAGAAGGATTTATCTTTATAAAAGGTCGTTGCAAAACAATGCTTTTGGGTGCTAATGGCCAAAATATCTATCCAGAAGAAATAGAAGCCAAATTAAACAACATGCCTTTTGTTTTGGAAAGCATCGTGATAGAAAAAGAAGGCAAACTATATGGTTTGGTATATCCAGACTTTGAGGCTGTAGATTCTGCTTGTATTAGTACAAAAGACCTAGAATTGGTAATGGAAGAAAACAGAAAGAATCTTAACAGCATAGTAGCTTCTTATGAAGGCATCACCAAATTAATACTTTATCCTACAGAATTTGAAAAAACTCCTAAGAAAAGTATTAAAAGATACCTATATACAAACATACAAGTTTAATTAACGTTTTTTAACTTAATATGTTTTAAAGCATTTTTAGTTATAATTATCTTTGTAGCGTCAAAAAAAACAACAGTTGTTTAATATTTAAATCTAAGAAAAATGAAAAAAATCGTTTTATTCGTAGCTGCTGCAGTTGCTATCGCTTTCGCATCTTGCAATGCATGCCAAGAAAATGCTGAAGAAGCAGTTGTAGAAGAAGTTGCAGTTGAAGAAGTTGCTGAAGTTGCTGACTCTATCGTAGAAGTTGTAGAAGAAGTTGCTGAAGTTGCAGACTCAGTTGTTGCTGAATAATTTCTTGAACAAAAAAAATAAACCGTAAAGCTCAGCTTTGCGGTTTTTTTTGTATCTTTGCGACGCTATGATTCAACGTATCCAAAGTATTTATTTATTCATTGTTACTGCCTTAGGCATTTTTCAATGTTGTAGTCCCTTTGCTAGTGTAAAAGGACTTACTTTAGGTCTTGATAACTGTTACATTTACGCAGGTCTTACAGTATTAATTCCTATCGTATCTTTTATTAGTATTTTCCTATTTAAAAAACGCATTTTACAGATGCGAGTAAATAGTTTTAATATAATATTAATGATATTCCAAATCATTAGTATGGTGGCATATTTCTTCTATTTTAAATCTAATTACACAGTAGAAGAAGTACTTCCAACACATATTTTAGGCGTTTTTGCAATTCCGTTCATTAATATCATATTAACATATCTAGCTATTCGTGCCATAGGGAAGGATGAAGCGTTAGTTCGCTCGCTTGATAGACTACGATAATAGTTAATAGTTAGGAGTTAGGAGTTAGGAGTTAGGAATTTTGCGAGTAAGTGAGAGCAATGATAAGTTTACTTAATCATTGCCGAACGGGAGCAAAATCACGAGCGAAGCGAGTAATTTGTGCAAGTGAGAGCAGAACTAAGCTTGCTTAAGTTATGCCGAATGTTGCGAGTTAGTGAGAGCAGAAGCAAAGTTTACTTTGATTATGCCGAACGTAAGCAACTTCAGCGAAGCTAATACACAGCCAGCAATCATGAGGGCATAGCCCGAATAATTAGAATTTAGAAAATAAAAAACACAACAATATGAGCAAGAAATTTACAGAGTATCAACAATTTAACCTATCTGCTGTGGGCAAAGAAGTACAAGCAGAATGGGAAAAGAATGATGTTTTCAAGAAAAGTATAGAGACTAGAGAGGGTTGCACTCCATTCGTTTTCTTTGAAGGACCACCTTCTGCCAACGGTATGCCTGGTATTCACCACGTTATGGCTCGTTCTATCAAAGACCTTTTCCTTCGTTACAAAACTATGCAAGGATTTAAGGTTACTCGTAAAGCAGGTTGGGACACTCATGGTCTTCCTGTAGAACTTGGTGTAGAAAAAGCACTTGGCATTACAAAAGAAGACATCGGTAATACTATCTCTGTAGAGGATTATAATTCACACTGTCGCAAAGACGTGATGAAATATACCAAAGAATGGGAAAGTTTGACCAGTAAAATGGGTTACTGGATAGATATGGAAAACCCATATATCACATATACCAACGACTATATAGAAAGTTTATGGTGGTTACTAAAACAACTTTATAACAAAGGTCTTCTATACAAAGGTTATACTATCCAACCATATTCACCTGCTGCTGGTAGTGGTTTGAGTTCACACGAACTTAACCAACCTGGCTGTTATCGTGATGTAAAAGATACTACTGTTACTGCTCAATTCAAAGTTAAAGGTGAAGAAAATCTATATATTCTAGCATGGACCACTACTCCATGGACACTTTCTTCTAACACTGCTCTATGTGTTGGTCCAAATATAGATTATGTTCGATACGCAACACAAAATCCTTATACAAAGGAAGATATAGAAGTAATTTTGGCAAAAGACTTATTCAAAGCATATTTTAAAGATGCAGAATGTCCTGCCGAAACATTTAAAGGTTCTGAGATAGTTGGCTTAGAGTACGAACCACTTCTTCCTTTCTTCACTCCTATAGAAGAGGGTGCATTTAGAGTAATCGCTGGTGACTATGTTACCACAGAAGATGGTACAGGTATAGTTCACATCGCTCCTACATTTGGTGCAGATGACGCACGTGTAGCCAAAGCTGCTGGCATTCCTCCAATGCAAGTAATAGATAAAAACGGAAATCTTCGTCCACTAGTAGATTTACAAGGTAAATTCTATACAATCGAAGACTTGGACGCAGAATATGTATCTAAATATGTAAACGTAGATGCTTATAAAGAATTCGCTGGCCGTTTTGTCAAAAATGCATACGATGCAAACCTTACCGACCAAGACGAAACATTGGATATTTCTATCTGTATGTACCTAAAACAAAAAGGTCAAGCATTCAAGATAGAAAAACACACTCACAACTATCCTCACTGCTGGCGTACAGACAAACCTGTGCTTTATTACCCTCTAGATAGTTGGTTTATTCGTTCTACTGCTTGTAAAGACGAAATGGTAGAACTAAATAAAACTATCAACTGGAAACCTGCTTCTACTGGTGCTGGTCGTTTTGGTAAATGGTTGGAAAACTTACAAGACTGGAACCTTTCTCGTAGTCGTTATTGGGGAACTCCACTTCCAATCTGGCGTACAGAAGAAGGCAAAGAAGAAATCTGTATTGGTTCTATAGAAGAACTAATGAATGAAATAGAAAAATCTATTGCCGCAGGCTTTATGAGTGAAAACCCATTCAAAAACTTTAAAGTGGGTGATTATTCAAAAGAAAACTACAGCACAGAAAATATTGACTTACACCGTCCATACGTGGATAATATAGTATTAGTATCTGCTTCTGGCAAACCTATGTATCGTGAATCAGACCTTATAGATGTTTGGTTTGACTCTGGTGCTATGCCATACGCACAACTTCACTATCCATTTGAAAACAAAGAACTTATAGACGAGAACAAGTTCTTCCCAGCAGATTTCATTAATGAAGGCGTAGATCAAACTCGTGGTTGGTTCTTTACTTTACATGCCATTTCTACCATGATCAAAGGTTCTGTGGCATTTAAAAATGTAATCTCAAACGGTCTAGTTCTAGATAAAAATGGCAACAAGATGTCTAAACGTTTAGGCAACTCTGTAGATCCATTTAATGCTATTGAGAAATATGGTGCAGACTCAGTGCGTTGGTATATGATGACCAACTCTGCTCCTTGGGACAACTTAAAATTTGACCCTGCTGGTGTAGAAGAAGTACTTAGAAAATTCTTTGGCACACTTTATAATACATATTCATTCTTTGCTCTTTATGCCAATGTGGATAATTTCACATACGCAGAAGCAGAAGTTCCTATGAATGAACGCCCAGAGATAGACCAATGGATTCTTTCTAAACTTAACACCTTGATTAAAGATGTTAAGGACGGATTTGATGCATACGAGCCTACACGTGCAGGACGTGCTATTTCTGATTTTGTTACAGAAAGTTTAAGTAACTGGTATGTTCGTCTAAACAGAAAACGTTATTGGGCAGGCAAAATGGATACAGACAAACTTTCTGCATACCAAACTCTTTACACATGTTTGGAAACCGTTGCTAGATTAATGGCTCCTATTGCTCCATTCTACGCAGACCGTTTGTTCTGCGACTTAAACAATGCAACTGGTAGATTCTCAGAAATTTCTGTTCACTTATGCAAATTCCCAGAAGTTAATGAGGAATTAATCAATAGCGAATTGGAAGACAAGATGGATATTGCCCAAAGCATAACATCATTGGCACTAGCTCTACGTAAAAAGGCTAATATTAAAGTTCGCCAACCATTAAGTCGCATTATGATTCCTAGTGCAGATGCCACTACAGACTCTCACATTAAGAGTGTAGAGGATTTGCTTAAAAACGAGCTTAATATTAAAGATATAGAAATAGTTACCGATTCACAAGGTGTATTTGTGAAACGTATCAAACCAGACTTCAAAAAGCTTGGTCCTAAATGCGGTAAGAATATGAAGACTGTGGCTAATACACTTCAAAATCTTTCTCAAGAAGAAATCTACCGCTTTGAGGCTGATGGTTTCTACAAAGTAAATATTGACGCAGCAGAAATAGAAATTAGTACAGAAGATGTGGCTATTTTCTCAGAAGATATTCCAGGTTGGTTAGTGGCTAATGAAGGAAAATTGACTATTGCACTTGACATTACTCTTACTGCCGAATTGGAAGCAGAAGGTACTGCTCGTGAACTTATAAACCGTATCCAAAACTTGAGAAAGTCTAATGGTTTGGAAATCACAGACCGCATAAATATTTCGGTATATGCACAAGGAGAAAATTTCTCTGACATTAATAATGCTATCAATAACCACAAAGAATATATTCTAGCACAAATTTTGTGTGACAATCTAGAATTATCAGACAACTATGATGCAAAAAATGGTGAAGAAATAGAATTCGGTGCAGAAAACATATTTATTCTATTAGAAAAAGCTTAATTGTTAATAAAAAGGACGTAAATGATTAGTTAATATAGAATATTTTTCATATATTCGCATTATACTTTAAAATCATTACGTTATATGGCTGAAAAAACTAGATATAGTGACGCGGAGCTAGAAGAATTCCGTGCACTTATTAACCAAAAATTAGAGCAAGCTAACGCAGACTACGAAGTCTATAGAAAAGCACTAAATAATGTAGATGGTAACGACATTAATGACACATCTCCTACATTTAAGGTGCTAGAAGACGGAGCAGCTGCAAGTAATAAAGAAGAAATAGGACGCAGTGCACAGCACTTAATGAAGTTTATTCAAAACTTACAAGCTGCTTTGGTACGTATAGAGAACAAAACTTACGGAATTTGCAGAGTAACTGGTAAGTTAATTCCTAAAGAAAGACTTCGTGCTGTTCCTCATGCTACTCTAAGTATAGAAGCAAAAGAAGGTAAAAAATAAATATGAACTCTATCACAAAAAAGGCACTGTATAGTGCCTCTCTTGTTTTTATAATACTACTATTAGACCAGGTTTCTAAAATCTGGGTCAAAACCTCATTTGAATTATATGAGGAATTATATATCTTTTCTTGGTTTAGACTTTTATTCGTTGAGAATAATGGAATGGCGTTTGGAATAGAATGGGGAAATAAAATTTTCTTAACCATTTTCCGAATCATTGCATCATTGGGCATAACTGGTTACTTAGCATATAGCATAAAAAAGAATGAAAGTTGGTTATTCTTAACCTGTATAAGCCTAATATTGGCAGGAGCCACAGGAAATATTATAGACTGTGTTTTCTATGGTCAGTGGTTTGATTATGCCCCATATTTCTATGGAAGAGTGGTTGATATGTTATACTTTCCACTTATAGAAGGACATTTCTGGGATTGGATTCCGTGGGTAGGTGGAGAACATTTTATTTTCTTCTCCCCTATTTTTAACCTGGCAGATTCAGCCATTTGTATTGGAATATTCTTATTATTGATATTTGAAAAGCGACTATATAAATGAAGAAACTATTAGTCATATTATCATCTATTGTATTATTAATCTCATGTTCAAATAACGAGGTTAATAATACAAACCCATTAATAGAAAATACTAATAATATGGCCAATTTTCTTTTTGACATTCACTTATCAGAAGCTCTAGAACGAGAAAACATAATTTCATCTACAGATAGTAGAATCCTATACACCAAACTTTTTGATAAACATGGAATTTCTCCAGAACAGTTTGATAGTGCCGTCGCATACTATGCAAATCACAATAGTGATTACGTAGTGGTTTACGAAAAGGTTAAAAATAAAGTAAATCAATATATATACTTTACAGACCGAAACTATTTCAATAAATATCCTGCAGAGAATATAAACATCTGGAAAGATTATGCTGTATTTCCAAAAGGTTTATATAAAACGACCCAATTTCTTCCATTTTATATCTGTCCCAGACCAGAATACCTCAACAAACCACTCATAATTAATAAATAATTGAGATTTTAAGCAATTCTACACTTTTAATATTTAATTAAATTTATTATATTTGTAGTGCCTAAAATCAAATATATGAGTGATATTGCAAATACTCCCAATAAAGCACACGACTACGCAGAAGATAATATTATTACATTAGAAGGTCTCCAACACGTTCGCCTACGTCCTGGTATGTACATAGGTAAACTTGGCGATGGTTCTTCTAATGATGATGGTATTTATGTACTCCTTAAAGAAGTTATAGACAACTCTATTGACGAGTTTAGAATGAACTTCGGTAATCAAATAGAAATCAACATTAACGAACGAGAAGTAAGTGTTAGAGATTATGGACGAGGCATTCCACAAGGGAAACTTGTAGATTGTGTTGGAACAATGAATACAGGGGCAAAATATGACACAAAATCATTCCAAAAATCTGTTGGTTTAAATGGTGTGGGTACCAAAGCGGTCAATGCCCTTTCTTCTTCATTTGTAGCTATTTCTTACCGTGATGGAATGGCAAAAAAAGCAGAATTTTCCAAGGGTGTATTAGTCAAAGAATATGACCTAGAACCAACTACCGAAAAGAACGGAACTTATATCTGTTTCACACCAGATACAGACACCACCATATTTGGAAATTACCATTTCAGATTTGAATATGTAGAAACCATGCTTAGAAACTATTGTTATCTAAACCAAGGTTTGGTAATTTGGTTCAACAAGCAAAAATTCGTTTCAAAAAATGGTCTTTTGGACTTACTTAATGAGAAATGTACTACAGATATTCTTTACCCTATAGTTCATTTAAAAGGTGAAGATATTGAGATTGCATTTACTCACTCCAATCAATATGGAGAAGAATATTACTCGTTTGTCAATGGTCAGCACACTACGCAGGGAGGTACACACCAAACTGCATTAAAAGAACACATTGCTCGTACCATCAAAGATTTTTACGGAAAAAACTTTGAACTTCAAGACATTAGAAGTGGTATTGTTGCCACTATTGCCATAAATGTTATTGAACCTACATTTGAAAGTCAAACCAAAATCAAATTAGGTTCCACTAATATGGCTCCAGACAAAGATAAAGACGGAAATCCATATGCACTTTCTGGATTAAGTGTGAATAAATTTGTTGGTGATTTCCTTAAAAAGGAACTAGACAATTATTTACATAAGAATGCAGAAATGACAGAGGTTCTTTTGAAGAAAATACAGGCTTCTGAGCGTGAACGTAAGGCAATTGCCAATGTTTCCAAGCAAGAAAGAGAAAGGGCCAAAAAAGTAAATATGCACAATAGAAAACTTCGTGATTGTCATATTCACTTCAATGATAACAAAGGAGATAGAAGGTCTGAAAGCTGCATATTTATCACCGAGGGCGACTCTGCAAGCGGATCTATTACCACTAGTAGAGATGTAAAAACACAGGCTGTTTTCTCGCTTAGAGGGAAACCACTTAACTGTTATGGAATGAGCAAAGTGGAGGCTTACAAGAACGAAGAATTCAACCTTCTGCAAGCTGCACTCAACATAGATGACGGATTGGAAAATCTAAGATACAACAAAGTCATAATAGCCACCGATGCCGATGATGATGGCATGCACATTAGACTACTTCTTATGAGTTTCTTCCTACAATTCTACCCAGAATTAGTTAAGGCTGGTCACGTATATATTCTACAAACTCCACTATTTAGGGTTAGGAATAAAAAAGAGACACATTATTGCTACACCGACGAAGAAAAAATAGCGGCAATTAAAGCAGTTGGTGCCAAAGCAGAAATAACCCGATTCAAAGGTCTAGGTGAAATCTCACCAGATGAATTTAAGCATTTCATTGGCAAAGACATAAGATTGGAACCTGTTAGTTTAAACAAAGAAGATGCGGTAAACCAACTTCTACGTTTCTATATGGGAGAGAATACCGCAGAAAGACAAAACTTTATTATCGAAAATTTAAGGATAGACCAGGATATAAATGAAGAAATGTTTGAAGAAACTGAAATTTAACTATCATTTCTTTGTATAGATAAAAAATATTGATTTACTTTGCATTACAAATACAAATTTGCATAACCAAATAAAAAAACTAAATATTATGAGATTCTTAGGCGTTATAGTAGTTCTTATCGGAGCAATTGTTTTAATCGCTCAATCATTCCTTACCACAGCACAATATAGCAACACAATGCTAATGATTGGTGGTGCATTATTATTAATTGGTGCAATCCTTCACGTATTCTGCACCAGAAAATCTATGGATTAATTTTCTTTTAAATTACCATAAAAAAAATAATGACCTCAATCTCTTGAGGTCATTATTTTTATTACCCTATATTGATATTTATGCCTATATTTATGTTTTGTTATTTCGCTAGTTTTTGCTACCTTTGTAACACCCTTGAACTCAACAAGGAACAGGTCTTGAAGTTGTGTTTGTAATTGTAAAATTAATGCCACAAACAGCAACTTTTGTTTTAATTAACTGAACTATAAATCTTAATTCTTAGTAATTATGAAAAATCAAAATTTAGATCAAAATCAAATCATTCTTTATTCTCCTAATGAGAGTATTAGTTTAGAAGTACGCTTGGAAAATGAAACTGTTTGGTTGAACAGACAACAAATAGCACAACTTTTTGGACGTGACATCAAAACTATTGGCAAACACATTAATAATGCATTACGTGAAGAATTATCTAATTGTTCAGTTGTCGCAAATTTTGCGACAACTGCGACGGATGGTAAAACATACAATGTAGAATATTACAATATAGAAGTTATAACATCTGTTGGTTATCGGGTTAAAAGTAAACAAGGAGTTCAATTTCGCCAATGGGCGAATAAAGTCTTGAAAGATTATTTACTTCGTGGATATGCTGTTAATCAACGCATTGAAACTCTTGAAAATAAGATTGATAATAAACTATACGAGCACGAACAAAAGATTGAGCATCTTACAGAGCAGGTTGACTTCTTTGTTCGTACTTCATTACCACCAGTAGAAGGAGTATTTCACAATAATCAAGTCTTTGATGCTCATATTTTGATGTCTGATTTGGTAAAACAAGCAAAAGTTCGCATTATCATTATAGATAATTATGTTGATGATTCTGTTTTAACATTACTATCAAAACGTAAAACAGGTTTGATAGCAGAAATTTACACTTATAAAAAGAGTGAACAATTTACTCATGATTTAGATAAACATAATATTCAATATCCACCAGTAACTGTGTATGTGAACAAAACTTGTCACGACAGATTTATGATTGTAGATAATAAAGTTTATCATATAGGAGCCTCAATAAAAGACATTGGTCAGAAACTCTGTGCAGTAACATTGTTAAACTCAATAACAGCAGAAGATATTTTAAATAAGTTGAAATAATAAATCTCCAACCGCATACAAAAAAATAATGACCTCAATTTCTTGAGGCCATTATCGTTTTTATCTAGTATTATTTTATAATCCCAATGATTTCTTAACTGCTAGGACTTTTTCTTCTGCAGCTGCATTTACTGCGTCGTATTCTTCGCGAGAAGCGATAGGAAGTTTCACTTCTATATAGAACTTGATTTTTGGTTCTGTACCAGAAGGACGAACAGAAACTTTAGTACCGTCTGCAGTGAAGTATTGAAGCACGTTAGATGATTCTGGCATTTCTAGAGACTCGGTTTTGCCTGCTAGAACATCAATCATACGTAATGTGCTGTAGTCTTTGATTACTACTACTTGTGAACCTGCTAATTCTTTTGGAGGAGCAACACGGAACCCAGACATCATTTGTTTGATTTCTTCTGCACCGCTCTTACCTTTTTTCACAACAGAAATACCTTTTTCTTTTGAGAATCCAAATTCTAGGTAAATATCTTGAATTAATTCATAAACGGTTTTGCCATTGTCTTTTGCCCAAGCAGCCACTTCTGCAATCATAACACAAGCAGAAACAGCATCTTTGTCACGAACGAAGTCTTGACATAAGAAACCGTAACTTTCTTCACCACCGCCTATGTATTGCATTTTGCCTTCTTGTTCACGAATGATAGCAGCAATCCATTTAAAGCCTGTATAACAGTCGAAATAAGGAACTTTAAATTTCTTAGCCATTGTAGCAATAAGTTCTGTGGTAACGATAGTTTTTACTAAATATTCTTTTCCAGTAATCTTACCTAGTTCTGACCAACGTTTTACTAGGTAATAAACTAGCATCATTGCTGTTTGGTTACCATTAACCAAAATCCATTCACCTTTGTCATTTTTCACTGCGATACCAACACGGTCTGCATCTGGGTCTGATGCCATAACAATGTCTGCATCAATTGCTTTAGCTTTATCTACAGCCATTTGTAGAGCAGCTGGTTCTTCTGGGTTTGGAGAAATTACTGTTGGGAAGTCACCAGAAATAACGTTTTGTTCTGGAACATCAATGATATTTTCAAATCCGTACATTTTAAGAGCACGAGGAATAACAGTTATACCTGTTCCGTGGATAGGGGTATAAACTATCTTCATGTCTTTGTTTCTCTTGATTGACTCTGGAGAAAGTGTTAATTTACTGATTTTATCTAGATAAACACTGTCAATATCTTCACCGATGATTTGGATTAATTCTTTGTTTCCTTGAAATTTGATATCATCTACAGATTTGATTTTGTTTACTTCGTTGATAATATTGTGGTCGTGTGGAGCGATAACTTGCGCACCATCAGACCAATATGCTTTATAACCGTTATATTCTTTTGGGTTGTGACTAGCAGTGATTACGATACCACTTTGGCAACCTAAATGACGGATAGCAAATGAGATTTCTGGAGTAGGACGAAGTGATTCAAATAAATATACCTTGATACCATTTGCAGAGAAAATATCTGCTGCAGTTTCTGCAAATAAACGGCTGTTGTTACGGCTGTCGTGACCTACAACCACGCTAATTTGTCCTCCTGCAAATTCTTTTTTAAGGTAGTTACTTAAACCTTGTGTAGCACTACCCACTGTATATATATTCATACGGTTAGTTCCTACACCCATAATGCCTCTTAAACCACCTGTACCAAACTCTAGGTCTTTGTAAAAAGACTCTACCAATTCTGTAGAATCAGAGTTTTCAAGCATAGCACGTACTGCACTCTTAGTAGCTTCATCATAGTTACCATCTAACCATACTTGAGCTTTTTTCTTTACATCGTTAATTAAATTGTTTTCCATATATAATGTATAAAATTGTATTCTGAATTGTTTATTAAATGATTACAATATGATGTCAAATCTTACATCAATATAGTTGCAAAAATACGTTATTTTTTCATATTGACAAAATCAGTATTAAAATTTATTTATCTTTTCATTTTTCTGTTGTATCTTTGCAAAAATAGACACTTAAAATATTACAAAATGAATACAGTAGAAAGTTTAGTAGCGTCTCGCTTACTTGGCGTTCAAGCCGTTAAATTACAACCTAATCAACCTTTTACATGGGCTTCTGGTTGGAAATCACCTATTTATTGTGATAACAGAAAAACTCTTTCTTATCCAGATGTTCGTAGTTTAATAAAATTGGAATTATCTCGTATCATTCTAGAAAAATATCCAGATGTAGAAGCCATTGCTGGTGTTGCTACAGGTGCCATTGCACAAGGTGCTCTAGTAGCTGATGCTCTAGGACTTCCTTTTGTATATGTTCGCTCTTCTAAAAAAGACCACGGTATGGAAAACCTAGTAGAAGGTTATCTAGAAGAAGGCAAAAAAGTGGTAGTAGTAGAAGACCTTATTTCTACAGGTGGTAGTAGTTTAAAAGCTGTAGCTGCTCTTAGAAATGAAAAGAAATGTGATGTTTTAGGTATGGTTGCCATTTTCACATACGGTTTCCCTATAGCACAAGAACAATTTGCTGCTGCAAATGTGGAACTTACCACTCTTTCCAATTATGAGGCTGTTCTTAAACTAGCATTAGAAACCAATTATATTAGTGAAGACATGCTTCCTACCCTACAAGAATGGCGTAAAGATCCAAGTAATTGGAAAAAAGATTGATATGGATACATTTGAAAGTAAGATAGTTCACATTAATAGCAACGCTAAATCTATTTTTGAGAAACTTTCTAATCTAGAAAATTTAAGACCTATATTAGCCAATATTCCACAAGACAAGATTAAAGCAGAAGATATTCATCTTACTGCAGATACTTGTAGTTTCAATGTGGAAAATATGGGTGAAGTAGGTGTTAAAATAGTGGAAAGAGAGGAGTATAAGTGTATAAAGTTTGCATCAGACAAGTCTCCTGTAGAATTCAACATTTGGATTCAACTAGTAGAAAAGGCACCTTATGACACCAAAGCCAAAATTACATTTAAGGCAGACCTTCCTTTCATGATAAAAATGTTTATTAAAGACAAACTTGCCAATGGTCTAGACCAAGTGGCAGATTTACTTACTAAAATTCAATATTAATTATATGGCAAACAAACTTTGGCAAAAAGAAACCATCGTAAATAGCGACATAGAACGTTATACTATAGGCAAAGATGCAGAGATGGATATGTATATAGCACGCTATGATGTATTAGGTTCTATGGCTCACGCCAAAATGCTAGAATCTATTGGTTTACTAGAAAAAACAGACCTAAGTGCCATTTTAAAAGGTCTTAAAGAAATCTTTAACCAAATAGAAAATGACGAATTTGTAATAGAAGATGGTGTAGAAGATATTCACTCTCAAGTGGAAATGCAACTTGGCGAAGTAGGCAAAAAACTACACAGCGGTCGTTCTAGAAATGACCAAGTTCTAGTAGATTTACGCCTTTTCTCTCGTGCAAAATTAAAAGAAGTTGTAGAAGAAGTTTATGCTCTTTTCAATAGTTTAATAAGCCAAAGTGAACGTTATAAAAACGTTCTAATGCCTGGTTATACTCACCTACAAATAGCAATGCCATCATCTTTTGGGTTATGGTTTGGAGCATATGCAGAAAGTCTTCTAGATGATATGCAACTACTTCTAAGTGCATATAAAGTGGTTAATCGTAACCCTCTTGGCTCCGCTGCAGGATATGGAAACTCTTTCCCTCTAAACAGACAAATGACTACAGACCTACTAGGTTTTGATAGTATGGACTATAACGTGGTTTATGCCCAAATGGGGCGTGGTAAAACAGAACGAATAGTAGCTTCTGCACTAGCATCTGTGGCTGGAACTATATCAAAACTAGCATTTGATAGTTGTATGTTTACCAACCAAAACTTTGGTTTCCTTAAACTAGCAGACGAGTTTACTACTGGTTCTAGTATTATGCCACACAAAAAGAACCCTGACGTATTTGAATTGACCAGAGCAAAATGTAACAAAATACAAGGCGTTCCTCAACAAATCACAATGATTATTAACAACCTTCCTTCTGGTTATTTCCGTGATTTACAAATCATTAAAGAAGTTTATCTACCTCTATTTGATGAAATGGTTGATATTCTAGCCATGACTCGTAGCATGATAGAAAAAATCAAAATCAACGAAAATATCCTAGACGACCCTAAATATGATTTAATATTCAGTGTAGAAGAAGTTAATAGACTAACACTAGAGGGCGTTCCATTTAGAGATGCATATAAGCAAGTGGGCATGGCAATTGAAAAAGGTAATTTTACTCCTAACAAAACTGTCAATCACACTCACGAAGGTAGTATAGGAAATCTTTGCAACGACAAAATATCTGCTCTAATGGAAGGTATTTTGGAAGAATTCCCATTTGAAAAAGTAGAAGAAAAAGAAAAAGAACTTTTAAATGTTATTTAATACCACTATATTTGGACCTATTCGTAGTCGCAGACTAGGAAATTCGTTGGGTATAAATCTTTTACCTAACAATGGGAAAATATGCTCTTTTGACTGTGTTTATTGTGAATGCGGTTTGAACAAAGACGGCAGAGAAGACACAAAACTATCTACAAGAGAAGAAGTTAGCAAAGAATTAGAAGCCAGACTCAAAGAACTAAAGTCTTCTAATGCTGTGATTGATACATTTACATTTGCTGGTAATGGAGAACCTACTATGCACCCAGATTTCAAAAACATAGTAGAAGATGTTATTCACCTTAGAAACACCTATTACCCAGATGCTGTAATTTCTGTATTAACCAATGCTTGGCAACTTGCCAACAAAGATGTTGTTTTTGCACTTAAAAGAGTAGATAACAACATCTTGAAGCTAGATAGTGCAAAAAAAGAAACTATTCAAAAAATTAACCAACCAGTTAATCCAAATTTTGACATAGAAACTCTTATTTCACAGATAGCACAGTTCAAAGACAACTGCATAGTTCAAACTATGTTTGTTAAAGGGAACGGCATAGATAACACTACAGAAGAAGAGGTAACTGCATGGATTAATGCATTGAAACTTATCCAACCACGACTAGTGCAAATTTATAGCATAGACAGAAAAGTGCCAATTGAAGGACTTGTGCATGTAGATGAAAATGAACTTCGCGAAATAGAAAAACGAGTTAAAAAGATAGGTTTAAACACATTAGTTACTCCATGAAAAATAATAGACGCATATTAATTTCACCATTAGACTGGGGATTGGGTCATGCGTCTAGAATTATTCCCATTATAAACAGATACATAGAACTAGGCGATAATGTTATTATCGCTGGTTCTGGTCTGTCTTTGGAACTCCTAAAAAAGCAATTCCCCACTCTGCATTCTATAGAGATTCCATCTTTTAAGATGAAATATTCTTCTGGAAATTCTCAGGTATGGGCTGTGGTGAAAGCATTCCCAAGACTTATCTTTTATAGCATTAAGGAGCATCAAGTCTTAAAAAGAATAGTAAAGGAAGAAAATATAGACTTCATTGTCTCTGACAATAGATTTGGACTTTTTCATAATACCACCCCTTCTGCATATATTACCCACCAACTTTGGATAAAATTACCCAAAGGTTGGACGTGGCTAGAGCCTTTTGTTGCATTTGTTCACAGGTGCATTATAAATAGGTTTACAGAATGCTGGGTTCCAGACTATGAAAACAAAGAGAAATCGCTTGCGGGTGAACTTTCACATCCGGCTATAATGCCACGATGTGTGAAATATATTGGGGCGATTTCTAGATTTTCTAAAAGATGCACACCCTACGGGCATGAAACCATAATTACGGACTGCGCCCGTGATTTTGCTCCCGCTCGGCTATGCATAAGCAAGCTTAACATTGCTCTCGCTTACTCGCAAAATTCCTCACTCCTCACTCCTAACTCCTCACTCCTAACTATATTATCTGGAGCGGAGCCTCAACGAACAATGTTTGAAGAAGAACTTTTGACTTCACTTCAAGATAATCCACATGAAAATATCATACTTGTGCAAGGAAAAATTGAAGCTCAGCAAAAGATTACAAAAGTAGGTAAAGTAATAGTGTACAACTACATGAGTGCAGAAGAACTACAAGAATATATACTCAAAGCAGATAAAATTATTTGCCGCAGCGGATATAGTAGTATTATGGACTTATATGCTTTAGGAAAACTACAAAATGCTACACTTATCCCAACCCCTGGTCAAACAGAGCAAGAATATTTAGCCAAGTACATCAGTAATCACATCAAGTGATTTAATTGTACCCATAGAAGGGAGAAAATATTGATAATACTTCAAAAGAAGATGTATTGCCCTACGTCTATCTACCCTATTTAATTCCTTGTCCTCATTTATAACAGATAATAAAACCTCCCTATCTGCAACAGAAAGTAGTGAAATAAACTCATTACTCTCTTTATCATCTGGATAGATTCCCAAATATTGGGCGTATCCCAAAAGAAAATCCAAAGGAAATTTTCCTAAATTATTTTCGGAAGATATTGTATTAATTAGAGAAGTGAAATAACCAAAAAGCATTTCATCTGCATTATTTCTTTCTATGGTTTTACTCACCACCTCAGCCATAAATTGACAGATTAACTGTTTCACAGGACTTTCTACAACGGCATAATATTCTGGAGAGAGATTTGCTTCACAGATTTTCTGAATATCCCTATTCTCCTTATATTCTATCTGCATATCAATAAGAGAAAACGGCATTAGATGATAGTTTCTAATAGATGCCTTTTTACTCTGCGGACGATGCACAGAAAAACTTACCTTACCAAATTTCTGTGTAAAAATCTCTGCTATATAACTATTATCCTTGTATTGGACTAAACGAAGAACTATACCTTTGGTGGAATGTAACATTAACGGCAGATTAGTTTATGAGTTTCTTTTTTACCTACCTTAGGATTTAACTCCAATATATAAACACCTTTTTCTGGCAAACTAATTAAACCAGAATAGTTTTCATATTGAATAAGATTTCCTATTAGATTATATAGTTTATACTCTCCTTCAAACGAAACATCTACAAACACATCGCCTTGTGTTGGGTTTGGATATACTCTATAATTAAAAGATTTTGATTCTATTTCTTCTATACTCACCACATTTTTATTTGCCACCACAGGATCCAACCATATACTAGCATTTAAATTTCCACTTGGGTGATTATTAAATGATTTCCAACCTCCATTATAGAAAAATGCAGTACATTCTTCTTTGTTTACAGCAGATGCCAAAATAAGAGAATCTGCAGATGTCAAATTTTCATACTTTATCTGTATAGATACAAATAAATTATCTTCTACCAATACTGGTTTTTCCAAATGAACATAAATTTCCTTTTTATTATATTTCTCAATGAGTTTTTCTGACCAAACACCAGACCTATTGCAAAATGCCTCTGTTGGATAAACTTCTGCACTAGATAATAACTTTTCTGGTTTGTCAGTTCCAGAATATACATTTACCTTAACAGGAAGACTAGCATTATATTTTCCCTTAAATGGTATCATATAAGTGCCATAAACATAAACTGGATTTTCTAGTTCAAACTTCTCTGCATATTCTGTATAGCCATATGAATTATGACCAATTAATGGATTATGATTTATTCTATTTATAGAAACTTTATCCTCGTTGGTAATATTACTTATTCTTCTAACCGGAGCTGTTGAATATGGATTATACCCCTCCATATACATAAGATTTTCACCTTGAGGATCTAAATATGAAACTAAATGTTTTTCTTTTTCGGAATAATAATCCCACGCTTGAGACAACATACAGAAATAATCATCATGTGGAGTATCACAATATGATTCGCCACCCGTAAGTTCACCTACAATATAACCATCTGCATCGAAAAGTGGAGAACCAGAAGAACCAACTTCTGTAACACCTTTGTTCCAAGTTTTTACCCACCAATAAGTCTTGATATTAGAATCTTCAAAATAACTAATAGTTGGTACTGTTTCTGTATAACTTACCTTTTTAACATCACCATAGGGATGCTGAATGCACATAAGTGGTGCTTTGGGTGTATTTCTAGTCCAACCAGCCAAATAAGGTCTATACTCAGCAGGAGGCATTTTATTAAGCTCTACTAAGGCAAAATCTACATCAATATCTCTAGAAAGCAATTTGGAACCAGAAATGGTAAATTGGTAACTTCCCTGAAATGTACTATCCTGCACAGGTACCTCATAATTGAAATAATAAATAGTCCTAGTGGCCAAATCTGCGTATTCTATATTGTGTCCCGCAGTATAAACGTATGGTTTATGTTCTGGATTATTTATCAATGAACCAGAACCATAACTAGAGCTAGTAGTTCCCACCATAAATAGCAGACACACAGACTGTTTCAGCAAAGAAGCTTTGTCTTCATGTGATGCATGAGGAGAACAAAGATTTGATTTTAAAAACTGATTTACTGAACGCATCTCATGTGTAGCCAACGAAATATGTAAATCTGCTTTAAATGAAGCATTTATCGGTTCTAAATATTCTACCACTAGAGAATCAGAACTCAATGGTCTTATTAATAATTTATTTTCAGAATTATTATTTTCTGATGTAAATGCCCCGTAAACTATAGACTGATCTGGATTATATACAAAGAGTTTTCCTCCTTCTGGCAACAAGAATCTATCAAAAAACAATGAAATCCCTTTGGCATTCTTTGATTTCACCCCTACTCTCCACACTTTTAATCCTTCTTCTACAAATGTAACACCGTCATTCATAGAAATATCCACATTTGATGTAACACCAGAAATCAATTTTCTCCCCTGAGTTTCTGCAAATATTTTGGTAGTATCTGCCTGTATATCGACGTAGAATGATGATAAACTGCGTTTTAATCCTACACTTTCGGTAGAAAACCTCAATGGTTTTCCTGCAGATTCATATTGTGCCATTAGTTGGCAAAAAAATAAGATTGATAATATAAGTAGAGAGAATCTTTTCATTTAATATATGAATCTTTTAAGACTAAAATACTTTCATTGCCCATATTAAATAATAGGTCATAAATGCTCAGATTTTCTACAAATCCAAACTTTTCTTTAAAGACTTGATAATATGGCTTAGGATTAAAATTTGGTGTTTCACCTTTATATTTAGGAGACAATTTTTCTCTAAAATCTATTTCTGAAGACTCTATATAATGTTCTGTGAGTTTCAACTGCACATCTAGACCCAACAAAGACAACAAAACCTCTTGTAATTCCAAATTGAAATCTAAAAGAAATTCATATTTTTTCTCATACATAGGTCTAATATCATCGGAATAATATAAAAAGAAAGGACTATTGTTATAAGCAGACTCTATTGCTCCCCAATGTACGCGTTGCCAATCTGTATTAGAAATTCTCACATCCTTGTCTAGCATCTTTTCTCCAGAAATCTTATCTACAGGAATGGTCAGATTCATCACCCCATTGGCTGTAAGAATCTGACATCTATTTCTGTATGTTTGCTTGATATAATGAGAATATTGCTCTAGATATACCTCTGAGAAATGTGAAAGTATAGAATAATACTGAACATTTCCAGAATATGCAGGTATAACTATTGGAGCTATCATTTTATATTATCTACCCATTTAAAGAAACGGTTCCATCTAATAGCATTGAAACCAGATTTATCTTTATCCACAGATAACCAAACAAATTGTGGTTTACCCACAATGTGGTCTTCTGGCACATATCCCCAATAACGAGAGTCTTCTGAATTATGACGATTATCACCCATCATCCAGTAATAATTCATCTTGAATGTATATTCAGTAGCAACTTCTCCATTTATATAAATGGTAGAATCTTTCACTTGAAGTTCATTACCCTCGTATGCACGAATTAAACGTTCGTACAAAGGATAATTTTCTAGATTAATATCCACTGTAGCACCTTTTCGTGGTATGTATATAGGACCATAATTATCTCTAGACCATTGTGTATATGCTTTAGGATATACCTGATGTGAGAACAAATCTGGATCATTTATCACTTCCAATACATTTGGGAAATTCTTGATTTGATTAAGAGCCTTCACAGTCAATGGTAGATAATATACAGGATTATATCCATTTTTCTCATTAACTGGATATTGAAGAGACTGTAAAATAACATCTCCGTTTCTCCAATTATTAATCAATGTTCTGTCATTTACACTCACCCCTAATCTTTCAAATTGTTCATCAGAAATCTTTCTGCCATCGGTCATTACTAAATAATTTTTCTGAAGATTATCTGGATTATGTTGAGCTATGCCATTAATGTATATTTGCCCTTCTATAATTTGCAGACTATCACCTGGAAGTCCTACGCAACGCTTAACATAGTTTTCACGTCTATCCACAGGACGCACCACTATTTCTCCAAAATATTCTTTATTGTTCCAGACCTGTTCTCTTCCATAAAACTCACACAATGTGTAATAATCTGGTACTTGAACCTTAGATGCCACAGTATCACCTGCAGGAAAGTTAAACACCACTATATCCAATGCTTTAATAGTATCCAATCCCGCCAATCTGCGATAATCCCATGAAAGTGTTTCTAGATATGATTTACAATTAAGCACAGGCAATGTATGTTGTGCTAATGGAAAAGACAGAGGAGTCATAGGCACACGTGGACCGTATGTCACCTTATCTACCAACAAATAATCCCCCACCAAAAGTGACTTTTCTAGTGAAGATGTTGGAATCTTATAATTTTGGAATAAGTAGGTATTAATAAAATAAACTGCTACTAATGCGAATACAATGGCATCAACCCAACTCATCACACTATATAGAAATTTATTCTTTGTTTTTTTCCAAAATGTCCAAGGTATTATTTTGGTTAAATATACATCCAAAATTAATGGCAGAAGCAATAACCACCAAAAATTTCCTACCCAAACTATGAATAGAATATATATGATACTAGCAATTAATGCCTTGATCCATTGTTTTAAAGGAATTTCTTTAAATTTAATCATGCTTAGAATTTTAACATATCATTCATACTTAACATACCTTTTTTACCACAGGTAAATTCGGCAGCTAAAACTGCACCTAGTGCAAATCCCATTCTGCTTTTTGCATCGTGAGTAATAGTAATAGAATCAACTTCTGATTCGTACCTAATAGTATGGATACCAGGAACTTGTCCTTCACGAATTGCTTTAATTGGTAATTTATCAGAAGCTGTTTCTTCTTCTGCTAGTTCCCAAGAAGTTTTTCTATCTAGTTGAGAAAGAATATCATCTGCCAAACTAATAGCTGTACCACTAGGAGCGTCCAATTTTTGTGTATGGTGTACCTCAGTCATAGAAACATTGTAGTTTTCAAACTGATTCATAATCTTGGCTAAATATTTATTCACAGCAAAAAATACATTCACACCTAGACTAAAGTTTGATGTCCAGAAGAATGCCAATCCTTTTTCATTACATAATGCTTCTACTTCTGGCATTTTTTCTGTCCAACCAGTTGTACCAGACACAACAGAAACTCCAGAATTAAAAGCCTTTATATAATTACTTACTGCCACTTTTGGTGCTGTAAACTCTATAGCCACATCGGCAGACTTAAATTCTTCACTGTTAAAATCTTCTTGATTATCTATATCTATTCTGCATACCACTTCATGACCTCTAGATATAGCTATTTGCTCTATGGTTTTACCCATTTTTCCGTATCCAATTAATGCTATTTTCATAAGTTTTATATTTTTTTACAAAGATAGTTATTTTCTTTTCATTATTTGTTACAGAATTATTAAAAATAGGATATTCTAAAAAAAACTACAAAAAGTGACCACTTTAATAAACTTTTTATGTAATTTTGCGTCCTAGAATCAAACAACAAACATTAAACATTAAATAATATGAAAACAAGATTATTTTTATTAGCTCTATTATTCTCTGTATGCGGAGCATTATGGGCACAAGACGCAACACAAGCTATTGAATTTGAAGAAAGAGTTCACGACTTTGGTTCTATCCAAGAAGTAGATGGCAGAGTATCTTTTGATTTTGAATTTAAAAACATCAGCAAAAAAGCTGTTACTTTAACCAACGTACAAGCTTCTTGCGGTTGTACCACTCCAAACTGGCCAAAAGAACCTATCGCTCCAAAGAAAAAAGGTTTAATCAAAGTTACTTATAACCCAGCAGGTCGTCCAGGCAACTTTAATAAGAGTATCACAGTACGTTACCAACAAGCTGGTGAAGAAAAACCACAAGTTATTGTACTTAATATAAAGGGTAATGTAATACCAAAACCAAAACCTGAACAAAACTAATTCTAACGGTAATTTTCTCGCTATCCTTGTAGTAAAAATCCTCGAGTACGGGTGTACACTCCGGTTTTTCCTACCTCGGATATCTAAAAATTCCTCGTTATAATTAATTTTGCGGGGAAGAGTTGAGAATTATCAATATATAAAAAGAGTGAAACATTTTTCGTGTTTCACTCTTTTTTTGTACCTTTACATCATATTTAACCTGATATGAGAAATATAATATTGAGCATATTGTTTTTACTTAGTCTTAACTTATTGGCAAAGCCTAATAAAAAAGAACCAAAAGAAACAATAAAGATAGAACCAGACACTATCTGCACAGATTCTATAAGTGCCGATTCTATTGTTATAAGTCAAGAACCTGTTCTAAGTTTTGATTCTGAGACATACCATTTTGGCACATTGGACACTCTAAGACAAGATTTGGAATATGATTTTAATTTCTGTAATGAGGGGCTTGACACCTTGAAGATTCACAGAATCATCACTGCTCCAGGAGTAACCATATTGGAGAGAGACTTAATTGACCAATACGGTTTTGATGAGGGTGGAACTATAAGATTTGTTATTGACCCTAATGAAATAAAAGGAAAATTTAAAAAATCAATATACATTTATTCTAATACACCAACAAAAAAACTGACATTATCGGGAACCGTTTTAAGACCAAGGTATTAATTATTTAAACTATGCATCCAGAGAATGATCCAAGATACAAAGGACTTACAGTAAACAAAGGTATTGCACAGCCACCTTCTGTAAATCCTTACTTAGTTAGAGTTAAAAGAAAAAGAACTTTGACATCGGGCGAATATGTAGAAGGAATACTAAAAGGAGATATTTCCATTTTAGGACAAGCAGTTACACTTGTAGAAAGTACACTTCCAGAACATTATGCCCTATCACAAGAAGTAATAGAAAAATGCTTGCCATATGCTAGTCGTTCTTCTCGCATAGGCATTACAGGTGTACCAGGAGCAGGTAAAAGTACATTTATTGAAGCATTGGGTATGCACCTTGTAAACAAAGGTAGCAAACTTGCTGTACTTGCCATCGACCCTAGTTCCGAAAGGTCAAAAGGTAGTATCCTAGGTGATAAAACCCGTATGGAAGAACTATCTGTAAGCGACAAAGCATTTATTCGTCCTTCACCATCGGCAGGCTCTCTTGGCGGTGTAGCACGCAAAACTAGAGAGACTGTAGTGCTTTGCGAAGCAGCAGGATTTGACAAAATTATAATAGAAACTGTAGGTGTAGGTCAAAGCGAAACTGCAGTGCATTCCATGGTAGATTTCTTCCTACTTATCCAACTTGCAGGCACTGGCGATGAACTTCAAGGCATAAAACGTGGTATCATGGAAATGGCAGATGGCATTATTATAAACAAAGCCGAAGGTGCAAACCTAGAGAAAGCCAAACTTGCACAATGCCAATTCCAAAACGCACTTCACCTATTCCCTGCCCATGAGTCTGGTTGGGTACCAAAAGTGCTTACCTGCTCTGCATTTCACAAAATAGGCATAGAAGAAGTTTGGCAAATGATAGAAGAATACATTGCATTTACTAGAAAGAATGGTTATTTCAACGTCAAACGCAAACTTCAAGCTAAATATTGGATGTACGAAACCATCGACGAAGCCCTACGCAATCATTTCTACAAAAATCCAGAAATAGAAGCACAGCTTTCAGACATGGAAATAAAAATCAGCAATGACGAATTAAGTTCCTTCATTGCTGCTAGCAAACTTCTAGATTCGTATTTTAAGAAGTAAAGTCAATATTGCAAAATAAAACAAAACCGCACTCGAAACAATAAATTTCAAGTGCGGTAAATCTATTATTTTTTAATTAAATCCTAACGCAGTACTGCACGCACAGATCGACCATAGTCGCGCAAGTAGTTGTTGCCCCAATCCACATTGCTCGAACCGAAGAACAAACTGCAAGCGCTGTTCGAGCTGCTCGTACCAAGCGAACTACTCCAGTAGGAGCCGCTAGAACCCGCATAGTACATGTCGGAACTATAGCGATAGCCTGCGGCAGGCAAGAAAATACTATTAGCATTTACTTTACTACTTACTTTGTATCCATTAACTCCATTTTGAGTAGTCCAAGTCCATGTACAATTGTCTACAAGTTCATCAATTTCGTCTATAGTAGGCATACGCCAATCACCACCCCAATTAGCATAAGCAGCATCGTCTTCTAGTTCTAGTATAGTTATTTCTGGATCTTGAATAGCGTTCCATGCTACAACAACATCACTTTCTGCATATTCTCTATCATCAGGGTGAGCACCATCAGCTAGCTTTTCAACAAATGTCCAAGTATCACCTGCACAATATTTGTATGCCAAACCATCTAATTCATCTGTAGTAAGAGTAAAGTGAGTATCATCAACTTTCTGCATTTTTAAATGCTCCCAACTAGGAGAACCTGCTATATAACAGACATGAGTTCCATAAGGAACTGTAACATTAAATGTTAGACTCTTTCTTCCTTGTTCAGACCCTGACAATACTACATTTCTTTTGGCTTTAGGATATTTGGTATACGTTTCGGTTTCCGAATCATACCATTTGTAATTATCTAAAGTATATGTAGCTTTGGGTTGAGTTTCACCCCAAGCATAGTAATTACCATAACCCTCTGGAGTGGTTGCACCCACATTGGTCGTAGCCCATTTTATTCCACTAGGAAGACCTAAATCTACCCATTCATGACTATTAGCAGTACCTGTTCCTTTTGACTCTTCCCATTGTGCATAAAGAGTTAAATTATCTGTAGGAGTAATAGATTGTTTATCTGAATATGAAGTACCTGTGCCATCTGCTTTGGTATTCCAACCTGTGAAAGTATAACCTGTACGAGTGAAAGTATTAGCAGTTAGTGTTTTTGTTTCACCTTTACCAAATGTCATACTAGACATGCTACCAGTACCACCATTGGCATTAAAGGAAACAGTATTATTTTGCTCACTAGCATTTAGAAGTAATGAAATGAAGTTATTTGCTGCAGATTTCATTCTTGCGAAGTCATCACCCAAAGAACTAGAACAGTCTAGGACTAACATTACAACTGCTGTTTTTTGTTCTTCTTCAATTTCTACATTTGAGTTTCCATCAAATTCAGAGTTTAATTGCCAAATGCCATTAACTGATGATTTTTTGAAATTCTGAATATTAGTTCTAGGAAGTTGTTCATTATTTGTATCAGACAAACCTTCAAAAGAGAAAGACATTTCAACTCCTGATTTTACACCAGAAATGACAGCTGAACCTTGGTACAAGCAACCTTCAAATTTTAAATCTTCTAAGTTTCTACTTCTATATGTACCTTCTATATAACATTTTGAATCTTCTGCCTTTTCTACATTGTCAAATGTAAAGCGAATAACCTCTCCATTTGATGGCATTGGAATATTAAATGTCATACTAAATATTGATGTTGCACTATATAGTGAACGAGCAATATTATTAAATGTTTCATTTACCTCATCCATATCATTTGCCTCAAACATCTTATCATCACTACTTGATAGTTTCTTTAAGTTATTCTTAAAAGCATCTACATCTTGAACGTCCTTACCTTGCAAACCTATAGCGTAGGCATCTATTTTAATATTTGAACCACATACTTTTTCAGATAAAATACGTCCATTCAAGTCTGTTAAGTATTGAGCAATACCCATATTTTCATAATATTCATTGTATGCTACAGAGCCTTGATCCAATCCATCGGTAAATGTAACAATAGATGCAGAAATTAAATTTGATGGGAATGAAGCCTGTGTTAAGCGGTCTAACCCATTTTCTTCTGCGTAATAAAGAACTGTTGCATTGCCTACACTTAAATTATTTACAAAAGTCTTATAAGAATTTATGGTATTAGGATTTAATAAGCCTATTTCTCTTTCTTTTAGTTTATTATTAAAACCTATAATTCCTAAATATAAACCTTCTTGTGAATAATTTTTATCGCAAGTAGAAATGTCTGGAACAACAGGTTTATCTTCTTCATCTTCTTCTACCGCATTTACTTTAAAGTTAAGACTATCTAGTTGAGAGACTAGACGTGAGAAGATAACTTCACCGCCATAATAAAGTCGAAGTGTGCGGTCATTTGCCATTTGTGCCATTACACCTAGCGAAATAAGCAGTGTAAAAGCTGTGATTAATAACTTTTTCATATTGTATTGATTTTATTTGATTATTATTTTACTTGTTTTAACTCCATTTTCTGTTTGCGCTAATACTATATATAAACCTGTAGATAACGACTCAATGGATACTTTTACGCTATTTGATTCTGCTCCAGAAAGATTTATTTTAATGGTTTTACCAGATAAATCTACTAGTTGAAGAGAATTAATAATAGAAGAGCTTGACACTGAGAGTAGTTTATCTTCTGATAGGTACACATTGAATTCTATATTTTCAGAAGACATCTCTTCTAATCCTACAAATTGAACATATTCACCGAAAATAACATTGTCAAACTTTGAGAAATCATGTTTTATAACACTGCCGTTTTCAAGATAAATGAGCATTTGAGTATCACTAAAAGTGATATTCTTTAGATTTTCTAATTGAGTAGAAGAAATATTAATTTCATCACTCATTACATTCATTGCTTCTTTTTCAGCAGCATTAGCAGTTAATCCCACACACAAAAAAGCAAAAATGCTTAAAAAATAAATGTAGATTCTTTTCATATATTATATTTATTGGTTAATATTTCTGTTAAGTAAAGACATAAAAAAACGTGGACTACCATGCCACGTCTTAGATGAAGGTCCTGAGAAAACCTAATAAGCAGATGTAGATATAGCAGTCCACGCATATACGTGAAAAACCACTATGCCATTCTTGCTTATTTTGAAAATTTCTCAGGTTTTCATCTAAAGAAGAGCATAACGCTTCTCAAATAATATTTTTCTATTTTATAATTCTAAATTTCTGTCTGTTTGTCTTAATTTTTAATTGGTTTGAATGCAAAAATAATAAATTTTCTAATAAATCTAGTTTTTCAAACGATTTAATCTCTATTTTATCTTCTTTTTATATTATATTTTTTCTTTTGTTTGGTTGTTAGGGTGTCTGTGGTTTCTAAGATATTCCAAATGGCAGACCTATCTTCATCCATTAATTCGCCGTGATATTCTCCTGCAAGTAGTTTATCAACATCTATTTCAAATAACTCACCGCAGTCAACATAACTATTATATTCTAAAAATGATGGATAATTCTCTGCAGACAATTCATATTGAGCAGAGAGATGCTCACTTGAGTATTCTGACAACAAACTCAGGTGAGTATTAACAAGAACAGAACCATAAATCTTTTCTGTATTCTTATCAACACCTACTACGACTATTCTTTTTTTGCGAAATTTCTTGTTATTCTTAAGAATTAAGCCGTCTTGGGGAGTTAAAGTTGTAATTAAGAGAGCACCAGGTTTTAGTTTTTCAACTGTGACTTCTCTAAATTTCAACTGCAAATCTTCTAGAGAAGTCATTAGCACAAATCTGCTTTAATCATTTGTCTTTCTTTTATAACCTTTAGCATTGATTTTGTAGCATCACCTGCCTCAGCTATTTTATAATACGTCATTGGGATATTTTCACCCGTTTCTTTGTAAATTTTATCGCAAAACTTCCATGCCTTATCATGAGAGAGTTTTGATAATTCCTTAGAATCCTTTGATTTACAGAATTCTATGCTATTGTCTAGCATTTTTATATTAGAAACAGATAGTTCATCTTCATCGTACACTACATCAGAAACTTTCTTTATTATCTTAACATCACCTTCACAAGAAACAACAATGCTATTTGCCACATCCATCAACTCTTCTGTTATAGCACACTTATCCAACAAAGCACCTTCTTTATATTTAACCACTTTATATGAAAACGCAGGTACCGGCCCTAATTTTCTTGCAACAAATGTATCTTCCATAAGAGGACTGCCATAAACAACTAAATGTTGTCTCTGTGCAAAATACATTATCTTGAAAAGTCGGATATAATCTATACCTTCTGGAAATTTTTCTAAGATGTAAAGTATTGTAGATTTAATCTTTAATATTTGTTCAGAAGTTTTCATTTATCAATTTGTAAGAATCAGAACTGCCTCGCAAAGATAAGAAAATTCTTTATATAATACAAACGCCGCACCCAAAATAAAAAACTTTGAGTGCGGCGTTTTGTATATATAGGAAAATTATTTTATAAATTTCTTGGAACCATTAACGATATAAATACCATTTGTTGCTTCCTTAACACGACGTCCTGCAAGGTCATAAATAACAGTCTCTTCTGTATCCTCTTCAACATCCTCAACCGAAGTAGGTATAGATACAGTCACTTCACAAGTTGCAGAGAATTCTCCTGCAGTAGCTTTAATAGTTGTTGTTCCTTGAGCCACAGCTGTAACAACACCACCTTCAACCAAGGCTACTCCTTCATCACTACTAGACCATGTTACTGTTTTATCAAGTGCATTTTCTGGGCTTACAGTAGCAACAAGAGTGATTGTTCCTCCAGCAACAAGTGTTGCTGATGTTTGATCCAATGTAATACCACTAACATTAAGTAAATCTATAGATTTAATATTATCTCTACCATTACTATTTAGCTTACCCCATGAAGAATTTTCCTTATAAGTTTCAACACTTTCTGATGGAACATATAGAATCATATTATCAAAATCTGAAGCACTTAAGTCTACTCCACCATATGCAGGACATTCTTCTGCTTTTAAAACAACTGTTTTCAATTTTTTACATGCATAGAACGTACCCATTCCCATTGTAGTTATAGTTGAAGGAAGAATAAGAATTTCTAAATTATTCATTTGACGAATAGCTTGAGATTCTATTACTTGAACTCCTTCTGGTAGTACAAGAGACTTTAAACGTGTTCCATAAAATGCATGTTCTGATAAATCTGTCACACCATCTGGAACAATATAAGAATCACCTTCTTTGTAAGATGGATACGAAACCAATTCTGTTTTGTCTAAATTAAACAAAACACCATCAACTGCACTATAATACATACTACCTGCTGCTACTTCATATTCTTTAATTCCGCATCCAGAGAATCCCTCTGGATCAAGGTATTCTAAAGAAGCAGGTAAAGTTACTTTTGATAAATTAGAAGAATTGTCAAAGGCACAATAAGTTATTTGCTTTAATCCCTCGTTTAATACTAGTGTTTTCAAGTTATAATAACCACTTGTTGGACCACGTTTCAAGAAACCATCTGTAATACCAATTGTTTCCTCTGGCATTGTTAAAGATTGAGGAACCACACCTCTATGAGCTATAGCCCAACCACCAAACAAATATACACCTTCTCCTTCTAGAGAGTTTATCCATTTAGTACCATTAAAAACACGCCCTCCCATATACTCAAGTGTAGTAGGAATTCCTGTTACTGTTTCTAGGTTTTTACAATCTTCAAATGCATAACGTCCAATTCTTTTAAGTCCAGAAGGCAACTTCACAGAAGTTATTTCGTTAGTACGTACAGTATTATACAAAAATAAACCATCTGTAATCTCTACAACAGTAAGTTCAACTCCCTCAATTTCCACTTTGTCTGCAATTACCATTGCCGCAGGTAAATCATTGGTATAATTAAGAACTATAGCTTCTCCATCTTGCAGAGAACTATATTCAGCTTTATCACCATAAACTATACCATCTATAGTAACTTGTGCTGCAAATGCGTTCATTACCATTAAAGTAATGAAAGTTAAAATAATAAATTTTCTTCTCATAAAATATTGATTTTAAAGTTAATTACTCTTCTGATGCTATGCCTTCTACGGGGATTTGGCGACGGAAGGCCTCACCTAGAGAAATAAGTGTTTCTGTAGAGGCAATGCCCTTGATAGATTGAATTCTATCATGTATTATGCTCAAGAAATGTTTGTTATCCCTTGCATAGATTTTTACATACAGAGCAAATTTACCTGTTGTATAATGACATTCTACAACTTCTGGAATATTTTTTAAACCATCTACTACATTGGTAAAATCATTAGCATCTTTTAGATAAATTCCCATATAAGCACAAGTAGTATATCCCACCTTCACAGGGTCTAGAGTAAATTCAGAACCTGTAATCACTCCTAAATTTATTAATTTCTGAATACGTTGGTGTATAGCTGCACCAGAAACATTACACTCACGTGCCACTTCTAAGAAAGGAGTCCTTGCATTAGAAGAAACTAATTGGAGAATTTTCTCATCTAATTTATCTAAAGATATTTTTTCCATACTATATTTTTTATGTATTTAATGGACATTAAATTTATTAAATATTGACAAAGATAAACTTTAAAAATAAAAAAAGCAAAAAATGCTATAATTTGCGAAAAATATTGTATTTTTGTGCCGAAAAACATATTTTCTAAACATAGATATATAAATAATGGCAAATAAAAAGAAAAATTTTAATCCTAAACAGGTGATTGAGACCCTAGATCTTTGGAAGTCGTTGACCAAGGAAGAACAATTATTTCTAGAATCTAATATAGAATTCATTACTTATAAAAAGAACTCTATAATATATTCGGACGGAGAAGAGCCTTCTAAACTTCTAGGTGTATTGAGCGGATTTGTCAAGATAAACAGAGAAGGAGTTGGTGTACGTAGCCAGATAGTGAGAATTATTAAACCAAATGAATTATTCGGCTACAGAGCCATGTTTGCAGGCGAGAAATACATTACCACAGCATACGCAGCTGAGCCATGTGTAATATTTGCCATACCAAAAGAAGTTATAACTAAACTCCTAAGTGAAAATGCCAAACTAGCATTTGAATTTATTAGATTCTTATCAATAGATTTAGGAATTTCTGATACACGTAGTATAATACTCACTCAAAAGCATCTACGTGGAAGATTGGCAGAAACCATTCTTCACATAAAAGATAATTACGGCACACTAGAAGACGGTGTTACACTAGTACTTAATCTATCTAGAGAAGACTTAGCAAGTCTTTCTAATATGACAACTTCTAATGCCATAAGAACACTTTCTCAGTTTTCTTCTGACGGTTTAGTTAGAGTAACAGGCAGAAGCATTAAGATTCTAGACCTAGAGCTTCTAAAAAGAATAGCCAAATACGAATAAAATATGGAAGACTTCATAAGTGAAAATCTTTTACAAATCCTAGAAATCATAGGCACAATCTTGGGTTTAATATACCTTTATTATCAGTATCGTGCCAATTCACTACTTTGGATAGTAAACATACTAATGTCTGCCATTTATGTATTTATTTACTTCTCTGGAGGCATATATGCACTAGGTTGCATAAGCATTTATTATATTCTTGCCGCTATTTATGGATTAATAGCTTGGAAATTCTTTAAAAATAAAGAAGAAAAAGAAGTTCCTATCAGTAAAGCTCCTGCCAAGGTATTAATCACTTCTAGCATTATAGCTACATTGATTTCTATAATCCTAAGTTTTATCTTATACAAATTCACTGCCTCAGAAAGCATTTTGAACAGCACATTAGATGGTTTTGCTGCTGGTATTAGTATAATTTCATTATATTTGCTAGCCAAAAAGTACAAAGAACAGTGGATAGGCTGGATTATAGCAGATGTCATTTCTGTTATTTTATACATCATCACTGGACTATATTTCACAGCAGGACTTTACACCTTATATATAATAGTTGGTGTAGCAGGCTATAAAGAATGGACCAAATTAATGAAAAATGCTTAACCTAAACGACATAGAAGTTGTAATATTAGCCGAAGGCGACTACCCTACTCACGAGTTGCCCCTAAGCATACTCAATCATTGCGATAAAGTAATTTGTTGCGATGGAGCTGCCAATAGTTATATAAAAACAGGCAAAATGCCAATGGCAACTATTGGCGATGGAGATTCTATAGACAAAGAACTAAAAAGCAAACTAAAATTTATATTGGTCGAAGACCAAGAGACCAATGACCTTACAAAAGCAATAAACTATGCCCAAAATTTAGGTTTTAGAAATATTGCTATTCTAGGAGCTACAGGAAAAAGGGAATGTCACACATTAGGAAACATCAGTCTGCTTATGGAATACAGAAGAATGGGACTCAATGTGATTATGCTAACAGATTATTGTAGTATTTTTCCATGTAAGGATTTTGTAAAAATACAGTCCAAAGCGGGACAACAGATTTCAATTATAAATTTTGGTGCAAAAAATCTTAGTAGCAAGGGGCTGAAATATCCTATCTATGATTTCACTGCTCTATGGCAAGGGACTCTAAATGAGTGCACAGCAGATGAATGTTGCATTAGTGCAGATGGGGAGTTTTTGGTAATCCTTGATTACAGTTAGGAGTTAGGAGTTAGGAGTGAGAAGTTAGGAGAAAATTATTTTAATTAAACCTTTGGAAATTATTATCGTCTAAGATATATAAACAAATTAATCTTATAAGTTATGAAAAACATTATTTTATCTATTATTTTATGTGTTATGTGTATATCTTGTTGTTCTAATAAATATGCAGCTGCAAATCTTAACGGAGAATGGAAAATTGACCAAGTATTAGGAACACAAGTAAATGCCTCTGAAGAAGAAATGCCATTTATTGGTTTCCAAAAAGAAGAAGCACGTTTCTATGGTAGCACTGGTTGCAATAGTTTCTTTGGAGAATTTAATACCACAGAAAATAAAAATGATATTACTATATCAAATTTAGGTTCAACTAAAAAACTTTGTGTTGATATGACCACAGAAGACGCAATTTTCTCAGCTTTCTCACAAGTGGCATCTGTGGAATATGATAATAACAACATGAAACTTAAAGATAACAATGGCAAAATTCTAATGGAATTATCTCCTATCGCTAAGTAATTTTACAAAAATATTTCAAAATTGCACTACATTTAATTGTAGTTTCCAAAAATGCACATTTTTTTCAAATTTGTGCATTTTTTTTGTAAAAAATTAGAAAAGTAAAAATATTATCCATATCTTTGTAACGCTAAAAACAAATTATTAACTAAAACTTAATGTTATGTCAGCAGTTGCAGAAAAAGTAAAAGCAATTATCGTAGAAAAATTAGGTGTTGAAGAAAGCCAAGTTGTAGAAAGTGCAAGCTTCTCTAATGACCTAGGTGCAGATTCACTAGACACAGTAGAAATGATCATGGACTTCGAAAAAGAATTTGGAATCTCTATTCCAGAAGAAGAAGCAGAAAACATCTCTACAGTAGGTGACGCTATTGCTTTTATTGAAAAAAACGTTAAATAATTCTCTATAGAAAATGAGAGAAAAAAGAGTAGTTGTAACAGGTCTTGGTGCACTTACCCCAATAGGAAATGATGTACCAACCTTTTGGGAATCATTGGTTAATGGAGTAAGTGGAGCAGGACCTATTACACACATCGACACTTCCAAGTTTAAAACGCAGTTCGCCTGCGAAGTAAAGAATTTTAATCCCCAAGATCATTTCGATAGAAAAGAAGTAAGAAAACATGATTTGTTTTCTATCTATGCTATTGTGGCTGCACGTCAAGCTGTAGCAGACGCCAACATAGATACAGAGGCAGAAGATTTAAATAAAATCGGAGTTATCATGGGTGTGGGTATTGGCGGAATCGGAACTTTCGAAAAAGAAATGGAAGATTTCTGTGCTGGCGATGGAACCCCTAGATTCAACCCTTTCTTTATTCCTAAAATGATAGTTGATAGTGCAAGCGGTCATATCTCTATGGAATACGGATTTAGAGGTCCCAATTATGCATGCGTTTCTGCTTGTGCTTCTAGTACAAGTGCTATATCAGTGGCATACGACCAAATTAAACTAGGCAGAGCAAACATCATGATAACTGGTGGTGCAGAAGCTCCTATAACAAAAGTAGGTGTAGGTAGTTTCAACTCTATGCACGCCATTTCTACCAGAAATGATAGTCCAGAAACAGCTTCTCGCCCATTTAGTAAATCTCGTGATGGATTTGTTATGGGAGAAGGTGCTGGTTGCTTAGTTCTAGAAGAATTGGAACACGCATTGGCTCGTGGAGCTAAAATCTATGCAGAAGTAGCAGGTATTGGAGCTTCTGCAGATGCATACCACATCACAGCTCCACATCCAGAAGGTATAGGTGCTATAGCAGTTATGAAAAATGCCCTAGACGATGCCAATATGAAGCCAGAAGATATAGATTATATTAATGTACACGGAACATCTACTCCTCAAGGCGATATTGCAGAAACTAAAGCCATTAAAGAGGTGTTTGGTGAACATGCGTACAAACTAAACATTAGTTCTACAAAATCTATGACTGGACACTTGCTTGGTGCTACAGGTGCAGTAGAGGCTATAGCGAGCATATTGGCTGTAAAAAATGACATTGTTCCTCCTACCATTAACTTTACAGGTGAGGAAGATGAAAATATAGATTATAATCTGAATTTTACCTTCAATAAAGCACAAAAACGCGTAGTTAATGCAGCCTTATCCAATACATTTGGATTCGGCGGACACAATGCAAGTATAATAGTCAAAAAATACAAATAAAATTTGTGATACAGGCTCTTATACAACGAATAAAACTCCCTGCAAATCAGAGAAAAAATTATTCCAAGCTAAAAAATATATTAGGTTTTAGTCCCAGAAAATGGGACTATTACCAATTGGCTCTTACACATAGTTCTACATATAACAGCAATAAGAGCAGATTACAGAACAACGAGCGACTAGAGTTTCTTGGTGATTCTGTACTGGGCACTATTGTATCCGAAATCCTTTATGAAAACTACAGCAATAAACGTGAAGGAGAACTTACAAATTTACGTTCAAAAATAGTACAACGTGCCACATTAGACGACCTCGCAGTGAGAATAGGTCTTAATAAATTGGTCACCTCTCAAGAACACACTGCACAATTCAAAGCACATATCAATGGCAATGCATTTGAAGCACTTATGGGTGCCATTTTTATGGATAGAGGTTATAAAAAGAGTAAAAAATTCATTCTTAAACTTATAAAAGAAAAACACATAGATATAGAAAAGTTGTCTAAGAAAGAGATAAACTTTAAATCTAAGTTTATAGAATGGACTCAACATAGAAAAGTAGATTACGAATTTATCTTTGAACCTCCTATTTACGAGAAATCAACTAATTCGTCCAGATTTACTACAAAATTAAAAGTAGAAGGTATTTTGGTGGGGACTGGTACTGGTTATACAAAAAAAGAAGCTCAGCAATTGGCATGTAAAAGTGCAATGATTAGAATTAAACAAAAGAGCTTTAAGAAAGAACTAAGTAGTATAAAACCAGATATTTCTGTTATAAAAGATCCTAACAATACTAATATAAACAATTAAAATGGAAAAAGAATTTGTATTATCAACCTTGATTCACCAACAAGCAGAAAAGTATGGTGATCGTGCAGCTATTTATGGCAGGAATGATGAGACAGGTCAGTGGACGGGGATTTCGTGGAGAGAGATGGACAAGACTGTGGAGGGGTTAGCTGCGGGTATTATCGGATTAGGTGTAAAATCCAATGACCGTGTGGGAATTTTCTCACAAAACATGTGTGAAATCATTATGGCAGATTACGCAAACTACTCTGCACATGCTATCACTGTACCACTTTATGCAACATCTACTGCTGCACAAGTGGAATTTATCGTAGATGACTCCGAAATAGGTATTATTTATGCTGGCGAGCAATATCAATATGATGTGGCTTTGGAGGTATTAAGAAGATCTAAATACCTTCGTACCATCGTTGCTATTGACCCTAGCATCGACCTAAAGGGCGAAAAAAATGCTATTCGCTATAGCGATTTATTGGCAGAAGGCCTAAAAAATCCACATGTAGAAGAGATTGCAGCTCGCAAGGCTCTAGCTAGTAATGACGACTTGGTAAATATCCTTTACACTTCTGGTACTACAGGAAATCCTAAGGGTGTGGAACTGCGTCATTATAATTATGCAGAAGCCATGAGAATTCACAACATTAGATTGACTAAGGCAACTGACAAAGACACTTCTATGGCATTTCTTCCTATCACTCACGTGTTTGAACGTGCTTGGGATATGTTCTGTCTGCAAAAAGGTATTAAGATTTATGTAAACAAACGCCCTGCAGAGATAGCTAAGATTATGCCAGAGGTACGCCCTACCCTAATGTGTGCTGTGCCTCGTTATTGGGAAAAAGTTTATGCTGCTGTAAATGACAAAATTAATGGTAGCCCAAAATTACTTCAATCTTTGTTTAGATGGTCTATAAAAATAGGCAAACGCAGAAATATAGACTACTATCGTAATGGAAAACTTTCTCCACTAAACGTGGGATTGTCATATAAATTTTTAGCAAAACCTCTGTTTAACAAGGTAAAAAAAGCAGCTGGTTTGGACAATGGCAACTTCTTCCCTGTAGCTGGTGCAAAACTTGCAGATGAAATCCTAGAATTTATGCACGCTATAGGTATCAACATAGTTTATGGTTATGGATTAACAGAATCTTGTGCCACAGTATGTTGTTTCCCATTAAATAATAGAGGTTATATCATTGGTTCTATTGGTCAAATAATGCCAGATTTACAGGTTAAAATCTCTAATGAGGGCGAAATTCTTCTCAAAGGTAAGACTATTACTCCTGGATATTACAAACGTCCAGATGCTAATGCAGAATCTTATACAGAAGACGGATTCTTCAAGACTGGTGATGCTGGTTATATTGATATGCAAAACAATCTTTATATCACAGACCGTATCAAGGATTTATTCAAAACCGCTGGCGGTAAATATATTGCTCCTCAACACCTAGAAGGTTTATTCTCAGATTCTAGTTATATAGACCAATGCGTGGCAATAGGTAACGAGAGAAAATATGTTTCTATGCTGATAGTTCCAAACTTTGACAACCTAACAAAATATGCAGAGGGCAAAGGATTGAAATTCTCTTCTAGAGAAGAATTAATAGCCCTTCCTGAGGTTGTTTCACTTTATGACGGCATTATAGTAGAAAAGAACGCAGATTTGGCACGTTACGAACAAATCAAACGCTTCACCCTACTTCCTAATGCGTTTACTATGGATCAAGGTCACTTAACCAATACCTTGAAGATTAAACGTAAAGTGGTAAATGAATTATTTGCAAAAGAGATAAATGCAATGTACGAGTAAAAAAACTCCCTACGGGAGTTTTTTTATTCTGCTGGTGTTGAGACTTCTGTAGGTGCAGGTTCTGGAAGAACGTCTTCTGGAGTTTCTTCTACTGGTTTTTTCTTCTTACAACCCATGGTTAATACTAGACCTGCTTGAACATTGACTGCTGAGGTTTTGTATGGAATACCATCTGCAGAATAATGTACTGGTGTATAATCTGATACAGCATAGAAACTAAGTGGAGGAATTCTTAAATTTACTCCTAGACCTATGGTGCTACTTTTTCCAGAAATCAATGAATAACTAGCTGATATACCAAACCATGAACATGGTCTTATATTATACCCCACTGTGATTTCTTCGTCCCAATGATTATAATTATATGAGGTTTTGGAAACCACCCCTACACTCATCATATTTTCTAGGAAACTATATTCTACTCCTGCATAAATTTTTCCATTCATCAATGAGGTATAAGCACCATTTTTTGCATAAAATACGCCCAATTCTTCCATTATATTGGAGTTTTCTTCCTTCTCTGGGTTTTCTGTACCTTCTGATTTTTCTTCCTCCTCACTCTCTTGTAAATCTACACCTTTAAATGAAAAATCAAAATCACCTGCTAGTTGCATAGCATTAGTTTTCCAATACATAAATCCTAGGTCTTTTACAGAAAGCGATATTTTGAGTTCTGGAATAGGTTTATACACTGCACCTAAATCTACAGAAGCACCCATGCTATAACTTAATGATTTAAAAAATTCTTCTACACCTTCTACAGTTTTTAATCCTGTCACTTCACCATTTTCATCTGTCTCTACGTTTATACCAGGTATGGAAACATCTCCTTTTATTCCGCCAGACAATTTCCATTCTTGTTGAGAAAGGTCTAATGTTAGGTCACTTGATTTCAATCTGACGTTTGCCAAACCATACATCAAGTGTAAACGACCACCCACTGTCCATTTTTCATTAATTTTTTCTGAATATCCACCATTAAGGTCTAGATAAGCATTCATAGACAAAGGAACATCTACCTTATATGAGTTTACATTTACTGTATCTGGAGTGCCATTCATACCCAATGTAATAATATCCTTGGGTAATCCTAATGAAACATCAGCTCTTACAGAAGCATTTATATGCACATAACCTTTTTCTTTTAATCTAAATCCAAAACCAAATAGACTTAGGTCTAATTCAAAATCTGCACCTGGAGATTCCATAAGTTTTGAATACACTGCTTCTTTATTTCCAAACTCTGGATGCAAAAAGGTGACCAATTTATCATCTTTTACATACATGAAGTCATTTAATGATAAACCACCTGTATTTCCATACACAGAAATTGTTGACATAGCAGGAAGTTCTACGTATGTGGTACACCTAGGCTGCATAGCAGGGTTCATAAAAGACTGATATGGAAGATATTCCATAAAATAAAGTGTATTGGGTGTAGCAAAAATAGAGGTCAAACCCAATAATAAAACTATATATACCGCTAAAATTCTTTTCATCATATTAATTATTATTTGAGTTTATACATCTGCTTCTTCTTTCATTTTTTCTGGGTCTATAATTACAGAGCCATCTAAGTGGAATAAAATCTTTAATTCTAACCAATCTGTGGATTTCAAGAAAATATTCTTTTGGTTTTCATTTTCTAGAGTATATTCTAATGCTACTCTCACTTGTTTTGAAAATAACTCATCTAAATCTGCACCTGTTAAGACTAACATTAGAGCTTCTTGAGGTTCTTTTTCCTTAATTACATTGCCAAATTCATCTACCTCACCAGATTCTATAATAAATTCATCTGCACATGAAAGCATTATTTCTCTGTCATTTTCATCTATAAATTTCACTTTGGCATCTACTCCCAATGGCAAGTGATTTTTATAATAGAATTTTAAAATACCCTTAGTATTTTCTGTCACGTTGGCATCTTCTAAGATTGAAGAAACTTTACCCAAATCTAAATCTACAGTATCTTTTCTAGTTATTCTAAAGTTTTTATCTGGATTTTCTACATCACCTTCAAACCATAATGCTAGTTTGGTACTTTCTTTTGTTTCTATATCGCTATCATGGAAGAAGAAGTGAACATTATGTCTATCTGTTTCTTCTGAACGAATACGATATTTATATCTGAGTTTATCTACCTTGATTTTAAATAATCTATCTGTATGACCATATTCTCTATCCAATACCAATTCTGAATATTTTGTTAATTTATTAACATCAAAATTTAATAATTCTTCGTGGCTAAGGTCTTTGATTTCATCATATGTAGGTGTATTCAATACTAATGAAGTGTAATCATTTTCTCCAAATTTAGCTCTCACCACTTCTCCTGTACTAGAACTTATACCTTCTACATAATCTATATAATAACGTGCAGGAACACCTATATTGTTGAGACAAGTCATATAAATCACAGGATCATAAAATGGAAGATTCATTCCAGATAGATATACATCTTGAGCATAGCCAAAATCTATTTCCATTTCATTTTCTACTATATCTCTGGCATTTCCTATATTTATGAATGTAACATGAGGTTTCATGTGAGAACAGTCCAATTTTATTTCAAACACATTAGATGCGTCCATCACCTTTTCTGTACTCACATATCCTTTGAAGTCTATATGAATAAAATCTCTCCCATCCAACCTTAACATAGCCCCATACAAATTTACATGTGTATCTATATTAGGGTGTTCTGCATCTATATTTTTAAGATCTATTTCTATGGCATTATCTGGATATAGAGCAGGATTTAGTAATAATTCATCTTCATGAAAATGTAATCTAACATAAGAACCTTCCTTCATCTTTCTAGGAAAGTGTATAGTAACATCTATATTGGATTCTCCCATTAGGATACTATCCAAACGTTCATTTTCATTGGTATTTATATTAGGAAAATCTAATTTTATTAAGTGATCTATTTCTGCTTCTGTAGGTTCAAGCATATTTAATAGTCCAACAGGAACTGCAAAATTAAACTCTGTAGATGGTAATACCTGTAATTGGTCTATAAGTTCATTACCAAGATTTTGGCTATCAGCCTTCATTATGAACATAGTATCACCATTTATTTTTATTTCAAAGTCACCCAAAGAATCTGTATTTAACACATCTACTATATTCAACTTTGAATACGCCAATGGACCTACCAAATCTGTATCCAACTCCATTGTAGAATCTAAATTCTCCATATTATACTTGTCATCTACACAAGAAGACAACCCTAACATAATCAAACCAATATAAACAAGATTCTTTATTTTCATAACTTTTTTTGATATTTATTTACAAATGTAATGCTTTTATTTAAAATAATCATCTGAAAACTGTATTAAATATAGTTTTTCTGTAGCTCTTGTCACTGCTGTATATAACCAACGCATAAAACTTACATCTATCTCCTCTTTGTTTATACGTCCCATATCCACATAAATATGTTTCCATTGTCCACCTTGGGCTTTGTGACAGGTTATTGCGTATGCCAATTTCACTTGCAGAGCATTAAGATATTTATCTTCTCGCATTTTCTTATAACGCTCTCTTTTGGATTTTATATGAGCATAATCTTCTTCTACTGCTTTGAAAAGTTTGGAGTTTAACTCTTGTAATTCTGCAGGAGTGACACAAGTGAGTGATTCTTCTAATATGGTTACATCTATTTCGTAGGAATAATCTGAAAAATATAGGGTCATATCTCTAAAATTCATTCCGTATAGTTCTTTTGTTTTTCCCATACGAATAATTTCTGCCATATCGCCATTGGCAATAAGCTCCAATCCATAATCATTTCCAAAGAAATAATTATTTTTTAAAACCATAAGTTTATCACCATTAGAAAGCATACCTTCTTTGCTAAGAATTCTATTTCTAATGCCATTGGCATATAAACTTGCCATTTTGTTGGAACGAGTTACCACCAATGTTTCTTCCATTCCCACTGTGGAAAATGAGTTTTCTATGCATTCCACAAAGTTTGTTCCATCTACTCTTTTTACATCTGTAAAGCATTTCAATTTCAGCTCTTGTGGAGTTTCTATGTTTTTCCTAATATGGGTAGCATTGACCAAGATTCCACTTTCTTCTGACTGACGAAGTACTTCCTTTAATGTATGAAAGGTGACATCAAGCCCCATACTTTCTAGTTTTTTTACATCTAACGCAGGTGAAATATCTTGAAAAACAGGTGGTAATTGGGCATCATCACCCAACAAAAGTAGTTTTGTATTAGGAGCTCCAGAAAAAACATATTCTACTAAATCTGAAAGCAAATCACCTGTTCCAAAGAAACTTTCACTTGAAGTGTTTATCATAGATGCCTCATCTACCACAAAAAGTGCATTGGAGATTTTATTAAAACCTAGAACAAAATTTGATGAAATATCCATAGATTTTTTATGATAGATAGCCCTATGAATGGTGGAGGCTGGAGCAGATGAATAATTTCCTAGAACCTTAGCAGCTCGTCCTGTGGGAGCAAGTAAAATAACAGGAATGTTTAATTCCTTACAAGCCTTTACTAATGCACTTACCAAAGTGGTTTTACCCGTACCAGCATATCCTTTGAGTAGAAAAGTTTTGTAAGATTCTCTTTTCATCATAAATGAAGAGAAAAGTTCTATAAACTCTTTTTGATCCTCTGTAGGTTCAAACTTAAAGTTTCTCATTATGGTATTTCTCACTGCATCTGATAACATTCTCTAATACGGATTGATAAGTTAATACAAATTTGAGAATAATATTTTTAATGAACAATTTATTTTCTCCTTTTATGTTGTAGAAATAAATAAAATTCTTTATTTTTGCATTTGTATTATGAAAATCACAAAAAATTAATCATATGAATAACGTATTAAAATTCTTATTAATTGTAGCAGCGTGCACATTGGCATATCTATGCTACCAAAGCGTAATGACTCCTATTGAATTTAATGAAGTAAGAGATGCCCGTGAAAAAGTCATCGTAGAACGCTTAATTGATATTCGTCGTGCAGAAACCGAATATCGTAACATCAAAGGTGATTTTACAACAAGTTTTGACACACTTATCAATTTCGTTAAGTACGAAAAAGCAAAAATCGTGTTGAAAGAAGGCGAACTTACTGACAAACAATTAGAAGAAGGTTTAACCGAACGTGAAGCTGTTAAACAAGGCCTTATCAAACGTGATACCACATACGTTAGTATGCTAGAAAACTTATTCGGTGCTAACTACCCAGTGGATTCTTTACGTTATATTCCTTTCTCTTCTCCAAGACAAGAATTTACTCTAGAAAAAGCTGAAATCACAACTGGTTCTGCTGGTATCAAAGTGAAAGTTATGGCTGCAAAAGCTCCATACGTATCTTATCTAAACGACTTAGATAAACAAGAACTTATCAACCTAGTAGAAACTACAGAAAAACTAGAAAAATTCCCTGGTCTTAAATTTGGTGACATAGAACAGGCTAACAATAATGCAGGTAACTGGGAATAATATCCAAAATAATAATAAGTCCATCCGTTTTTCTACGGGTGGGCTTTCTTTTTGTGTAAATGGAAAATGCAAAAGCATCATTTTTGATAAATCTGATGATGACTTTCACAAATCCATAGCAATATGTTTATGTGAAAACAGTTTGAATGACTCATGCACAGACATTTGGGATATCTATATTGACAATCCATACTACACCATTATCCCAAAAGAAATTGCAGACAAAGACATCTGCATTTCTGCCTTCAAACTCAATTTTCCTGAAATAAATTCTAATCACATTATAATGTCTGAGGATATAGACAGACATTATATGATTAGTACATTCGGCATTCATAAAGGTCTTTATGATTTTATAAAAAAACAATTTCCACTACACAAAATACATCACTATAGTTTATCTAATATGGTTAAATCCATAGAACATAGTAAAAATAGTGGTTTGAAAGAAGTATGGGCAAATGTGTCTAATAACTCCATTTTTATAAACCTAGTGGAGAATGGAAAATTGTTATTAACTAATAGCTTTAATGTAAAGAAGCCTACAGACTCATTGTATTATATTGGAAGTGTTTATGAACAATTTAACCTTTCTACCAAAAACACAGAGTTATACTTTTGTGGAGACAATGAACATTTCTCACTTTTGAAGAAACATATTTCCTTATCTAATAATATTTCAGACCTATGCGAATTATAAGCGGAACACTTAAAGGAAGACGTTTTACTCCTCCAACCAAATTGAAAGCTCGCCCCACAACAGACTTTGCAAAAGAAGGGTTATTTAATGTATTGGGCGGAAAGATAGATTTGGAAGGGATAAAAGTGTTGGAACTATTCTCTGGAAGTGGAAGCATAGGATTGGAGTTTGTTTCTAGAGGGGCAGAATCTGTAATAGGAATAGAGATAAGTATGCAACACATTGGTTACATAAAGAAAGTGTGTAGCGAACTAGATGTTAAAAACTACTTTTTGCAAAAAGCCGATGTTTTTAAATATTTAGAGGTGGCAAAAGGAAGTTATGATGTAGTTTTTGCCGACCCTCCATACGCAATAAAAGACCTAGATAAGATTCCAGATTTGATATTAAATAATAATTTATTATCAGAAGATGGTTTATTAATCTTGGAGCATGGCAGGGATTATGACTTTTCTGCTCACCCCAATTTCCTAGAAATGAGAAAATACGGCAACGTACACTTTTCGTTTTTTGCGAATGCAAAAAAATCTTCATTATTAAACTAATTTATATTTTTGATTTCTACTAGTTGGTTTATCAGGTATAGTCATAGAGATAACTTCTGCTTGAAGCATCTTATCTAAATATTTATCTTTTATTGTTCGAGTTGAACATGATATCATTTCTGCAATCTCTTTTGCTGATTTAGGTTCAACTAAAGCAGTTAAAATAACCTCAATAACGGTCTTATCCTTTTCCTGGAAATAACTTGGAATCAACTTATCAAGCAACTTAGGAAATAACTTAGGAAATAACTTAGGAAAATCTTCATAAAATCCCTGTAAATCAGTGTGTTTTATCGCAGAATAACTTATCACTTCAAAAGCAGTAATCTTGTCAACATTAAACAAAGGTTCTTTGCTACCATTCTCAACCATCATATTCTTTACACGACTTACACCTCTATTGAACATATTCACATAACCCATGATTTTTAATGCCTGAGCAATAATGGGGTTACGATAATCATTTACCTCAGGGAAATTTTCAGGACGTGCCTTGCCATATAGTCCTCCTGGATTCATTATCTCAATACGATCTGCAAACTGATAAAAACGTGTAGGCATGTGAGCTTGATAATCTCTATGCATACAAGCATTCAATATTAATTCTCTAAGAGCATCGGCAGGATAGTTGGATTGATTCTTTTCTCTCAATGTACTTACCGCTATTGGACGTGTCTTTATCACGCCAAAATCGATGAAAGATTCCAATTTAGACATCATCTTCGCTAGACAATCATAAAATGGCTTATCATCATCAATTTCTGCACTCTTATCAAATCCATTAAAACGAACATATTGCAAATATGCACCATATAAGAATTGTTTTGGATTCTTTCCAAAGAGCACTATACATGCATTTGTAGGACAGTTGTGAACCATATCATACAACCCTAATGCCGCCATCTGTTGTTCGATGCTTCGTGTATCGTTCTCCAACTCTTCTGCACTAACTGCTTTAGGTATGTATTCATTCTTAATGATATCTATGTACACGTCATCTATTGTAGCAGCATAACAAGGCGATGCATCAAAAGTTGCCATGTTGCTCATACGTTTTTCTGTAAGAATCCTTTCTTCGTCAATGCTTGCGATATCCCTTCTTGGTCCGATACGAATAAATGTCCTACCCCGATACCTTACAGGAGTAGAGAAAGAAGGTTGTACTTCCACGACAAGTATATCCCCACCTTCCAATTCGTATCGCTCACATGTCATCATTGGTATAGGCAAAATATTCCCATCACTACGGATACCTGATATCTTCTTGAAAAGGTTATCATCCACCTTTAGTCCAGACAAATCACCATTATCTTTTGCTCCAATAATAAGATATCCATTCTGACGAGAATTGGACATATCATTGCTGAAAGCACAAATAGCTTCCTGAAATTTGTCCATATCACCCGTACTTATGGTACGCTCAATACGTGAGGTCTCCGTGCTATGAAGCAATTCGTATATTTCTTCCTTTGTCATATACTATATTCTTGATGAATTTATTTAATCCACTTTTATAACGAATGGCATATATCTTTACTCTTCGTTGAGTTTTTAAAATATTGTATTCTCCTATATTTGCAATTACATCTGGATTATAACCATTTATTCGTGAACTTTTTCGCAACTAAGACTCTTTTATGCGGTTTATATTTTCCATAATTGCATCTATTTATAGCAAATGTAGTGAATTTATTTCACTTTAAATACTTTTGAGGTAATAAAAAATAGAACTGCATGACTTCAATGAATCAAACAGTTCTATTTCGACGCCTGTATTAATGTAACCTACCAAATTTAGTACACGTAGAGGGATTCAACCGAGCAAAGCAAGTTATTCTTTTAAAAACGCATTTTCAAAAGAATCAGTAAATAGTTTACGTTTATTTTCGGTAAAGAAAGGCATACCCCAAACATTAAAATTAGTTCCCTCTGTTGAAAATTGAATATCAGCATTATCTCTAATCTCTTTCATAGCATCTTCTTTCCATTTATCGGTTGTACGTAAATGTTCACCTTTGGGTTCTATAAAGATTTGGATATAATCAGTCTTATTACTTTCATTATTTTTTCTCATGAATAAAACATAGTCGGGCTGATATGCTTCACCAGATGTAAAACTATAGACCTTAAAATCTTTTTCGTTTCTTAATAAGTAAATATCTTGATATTTTTCTATTAATTTATGGTAGATAGATTCAATATATCGAATAAGGTACTTTTCTTCAGAGGTTCCAAAACAATCCTCGTAAGCATGCCAATCTACTTTTGATAAGTCCATACGAAGATTAGTATTATCTGTATCTAACATAGATTTTCCTAATTCCTTATCTGAATAATCATCCAAAGAGAATTTCTGTGTTCGTTCTCTAAAAATATTCTTTATTGCTCTAGGTTTAAATTCTTTTGTTCCTTTATAACCTTTTCCACCTTTTGATAGTAATGGTTCTATTTGTTTAAGAGTTTCAATAGCACAAAATAATTTTTCCTTCTGGGTCAAATTGTCTAAAATCTCTTTTTTTGCGTATATTGAAATATTAATACCAGATAAATAAGAATCACTTTCAATAAATTCTTTTATAGATTTTAAATTTGGATATAAATTACTGATATTTGAAAATTTAAAAACCTCAAATCTATTTATTGCCGCACGAATAACATTATTTCCTAATTCATGAAATTTTAATGTGCGATAAGGAACAGATGTCGTATTGCTAGAATTTGCAGACTCAAATACTAGTGATGTACTCATTTCACCACTTCTTATACGAATCTTATATTCTTTATTTAATATCAATTCACCTAAAGAAAAAGTTTCTTCATTTATATAATAGGCTTCTATATCATTTGTAAATATTACACCGCTATTAAATAATGCAGTCTTTTTAAATGACTCTTTAAGTTTAAGTTCTACTGTTTTTGCTTTTTCTGCTATAATACCAGTTTGGACCATAGCCTGTTTTAACTCTGTTATATATTTAGGATTGCTTACACTATGATAATGTAGTGTTTCTAAAATTCTAAGACGATTTGTAGTATCGTTATCAAACTTCCGTTCTCCTCTTTTTAATTCTCCAGTAGGCTCGGTAAAAGGCATATATCTAGCACCTCTACCAATTAGTTGAGCTTCTTGCATCGTTGTTTTTCCTACTTTACCTTTACTTGCATCTCGCGTATCATAAAGGCGAACTATATCAAACAAATTCAAAACATCCCAACCTTCATTAAGCATATCAACAGCGAACACAACACGGAACTCATTGTCTTTTGCTTCCAGTGAATTTAATTTCAATTGCTTGTCAGGTGAGATATTGTTACCATCAACGAGCAATAAATTCTCCTCCTTAAAATCCTCTTTAATTTCAAGAAGCAGATTCTCAAATTCAATATTTTGCTCGGCTATATATGAGAATACATCAAGCATATCGCCTTTTGCATTAGAGGCTATGCGTTCAATGTCTTCAACATTCAGTCGTTTAATGGTATTTATGAATTCGTCATAAAATTTCTTATTATCGGCAATAGTCTTTGATTTAAGCATCATAACAGGTTTAATATCCTGATGTATGCTTGAGAATAATTTTCTTTTGTATTGGCTTAATAACACACACTGAACAGCTCGGTCTATTGGTGACAAATCGCTTTGAACAACCGATATATCTTTTGAGTACCCATCTTCACGAAACTTCTTCAACGGATAATCAAATATTACTTTATTCTCATACTTATCTGCAATATTCGCATCTTGAAAGTCTTCTGTTGCTGTAAACTCCAATAACACATTAGCTTCATTGCTATGAAAAATCTTCATCACAGTTGTTTCCCAGTCTTCAGTAGATTCAAAATCACTATCAGCGAACAATGAACCTTGTTCTGCAACTACAGTTTTCTTGCCTTTCTTAGTCGCAGTATTGGTGTGATGTGCTTCGTCGGATATAAGTACAATTCTTTTATCTGCAAAATCTTCTATGGTAACAGCATTCTCTTTCGGTGTATTAAGAGAAGTGTGTAGTCCTTGAATGGTTGTCAAACATAGGTTTATGCAGTTATCATCTACCGTCTGAAAATTATCTACAAGTCTTATTTCTACTTGCTTGTTGCCAATATTGATTGACTGTCCGAAAAGGTATTTTGCCGATGCTGTATTCAGAAAATTATCTTTCGTCTTTTCTATGATATTTGTAGAATCTACAAAGAAAAGAAAGTTACGATACCCCTGTTCGTAAAGATATAGCATAACACCTGCCATAATAAGTGTCTTACCACTACCTGTTGCCATATGAAACAATAGATGTGGTTTAAGTTCTTTCGCATCAAAATCATTCTCCCAATAAGTTATAAAATACTTAAAGCATTCCTCTTGATAAGGACGCAGTTTCATCATCGGGTTAAGCGAGGTCGCAAAATATTTTGGCATTTCAACATCTGCAATTGAACGTTTGCCAAATTCTTCACGAAGCGTATCTTGTAAGTATTTCATAATGCTACTTCGTTTGATAGAATTGGTTATTTATCTTCTTATCGTTCTCACTGATGCCAAACTCTGCATTGTCAATTTCGGAATATGGGACATAAAGCAAGTTCTTATCTAAACACTCTATGAGAAAACTCTTTTGGTCTTCAATGGCAAGAGTAGTAAAATCCTCCGCATTGGCATCAATTTCTTTTGGATTTACTTTCCAACTAAGGAATCCAGTTTTTTGCATTTTTTCCCATATAGTAGCAAGTTCTTCAGAAGATGATGCTTGCTCAATATCATCTGCAAATTGCTGATTGGCTTTTGCAAGTTCACAATAAACAAATGAACCTCCTCCTTGCCAATTCGCTGATTTTGAAATGCCTGTAGTATCCCCATTTATCACATTCGATAATCTTGAAGTGATAAGCGAAATTTGAGATTCCATCTGTTCCATTCCAATATAACGTCGCGTCAGTTTATGAGCAACAGCAGAAGTAGTGCCACTCCCAAGATGATAATCAAGAACAATATCATTAGGACTCGTGAATATCTTTATTAAAAAAGCAATCAGTTCCTCTGGTTTTTTTCCATTACGAAAACTAACATCGCCTTCTTTAGCTACATTATTATATTCTTTCTCAAAATTGTAGAAATTAGAATATTGCTTTTTAGTAACATTAGAGCTTGTTGGCATTCCTGGGAAATACCCTCCATTTTTCTTTCCCTTGGGTGCAGAATAAAAATATCGAAAATTAAAGGCATCGTCTCCCATATTTGGAACTTTGAATAATGTTTCGGGAGGATATTGCGTCAAAGGTTCCAGATATTTAACAAAAAATCTACCGCTACTATTTTTTTCACGAATAGAACCTCGAATACTCATGCGTTTTAAACCTAACCAGTTGGGTCCTATGGTTTTGAGTTTATATTTATCAGGAGTGTACACTTCTACTTTTTTATCTCCACATAGTATTACTTCTGGGGAAACACCTTCCATGATTTCAACTTGTAGAATGTATTCGTCTATAGTTTTTATTTCCTCTTTATATGGCATTTTTGAACCGATATTATTTGAATATATAAGTACATATTCAATAACATCGTTGAACTCTTTATCACCAGTCAAAGAACGTTCTGGATGACGAACCTGAATATTAAAATCACATAAATGTTTTTCAAACAATGAATCCATTAATACTCTTAAATATGCAAACTGATGAAAACTACATTGTACACATATAACCCCATCTTCTTTCATTAACTTTTTAGCTATCTCTAACCTATTTTGCATAAAAGTCAACCAAGTTGATTGTTTAAAACTATCATTATATCCAAAACTATCATTGCCTGTGTTATATGGCGGGTCAATATAAATCAACTTAACTTTACCCGCATACTTCGTTTTTAATGAATGTAGTGCAAGCAAATTATTACCTTTTATGATAAGGTTATCTTCCATAGATATGCTATCAACCTCATGTTCGCCATCTGAATCATAGCGTTTGAAGTTAGTCAGTACCTTTGGTTCTGTCAAGCGATTGATTTCATCTGGAGCGAGAATCTCATTCCAAAACACCTCGTTGCGCTTTGCGTCCTCTTTTGTTTGTCCTCCTTCAAGTACACAATCCTTATATGGCCACGAAAGAACAACCTCTCGACTTTCAGAAAGAAAATCTCCATTTTCATTGGTCAATCCAACTTTATTTTTGAACGACGTATAACTATCAGGTAAGAACCGTTTGTTCATTACAAACTTTTGGAACTTCACCTTGTCAAATACTAAAACACCTTCTACCTCAGTAAAGAAATTATGTTTCAATCCTTCGTGTGTAAGCAACTTTGCAATTAACTCTGGGTGAAGTGCAAGAGCAGCCTCTACAATTGCATTTTTCAAAAGCACACCATCTTCTGTGCAATAGGTGCTTTCCATGCGAAGAAGGTTCTCTAATTCTGTGAACAGATTTTTATTATCCATATCTTGTTTTTTCTAAAATTTCAGAAATGGACATAAAAAAAGCGTGAAGCTCGTTGCTCGCTTCACACCTCGAGGCCTTCGCATTGCCCTATCCGTCGAAACGAGCAACGCATTAGCCTCACGCCGATATGTAATCATAGTACACAATATACCCAACTTATAGCGGACACTGCACGCAGTGTCCCTACTCTATGGATACGTGTAGATATGAGAATACACACCCATGAGACATTCACGTTGCTTTGTATTTGACGGATAAATTGAAAGTTGCGAAGTTTCAAGGTGTCAAAACCAAAGCGTAGTAAACGCCTTTTAATATGTCTTAAAAAAGAATTCTTCGGTAAGAATAAATTCAGCTTTATATACGCAAAATTAGCATTTATTCTAAAATAAAACAATAACAGAGAATAGAATTTCTTATAACCATATAAAAAATTGGTAGCAAATAACATTTCATTGAATGAACGACTGAGTTTCTAACTTAATTACCACTGGGAGGTGGTCTGAGTATCCTTCTTGATACCTAAGTCCATTATAAGTACGTTTTGGTCTAACATTCATATTTCTTTTGTCTTCTTCTAATAAGAAATCTGCTCTAAAAATATAAGCACTATTAGGATTTAACATACCTGTATTTAATAAGTTTCCTGAAACTATAATTTGATCCAAGACACTCCACTGGGACTGATGTTTGTGGGTTCCAATATAGGGATTACCTACGAATGAATAAAGCATATTATATAAGGAATCATTACAAAAAGGTTCTACTAAAGGTTTTGCACCTAATGTTACTCTAATGCTTGTATCCTCTGGCGTATCATTAAAATCTCCCATAATAACTATATTTGCATTGGAATTTACTGCTAAAATGCTATCGCAATGCTGTTTTATCATACTCATCACTGCTACTCTACGAGGTTCTGAATTATTTTTTCCTCCTATTCTAGAAGGAGCGTGAGTAACGAACACGTGTAGGAGTATTCCATTATTTGTTTTACCAGACACATAAAGAATATCCCGAGTGGAACGACCTTTGGAAAATATTATAGGAATACATTTACTAGAGATAAGTTCAAATTGGGTTTTATCATAAAGTAATGCCACATCTATTCCTCTGGAATCTGGAGACTCATAATGAACAAAGTTATACTTCCACTTCTTTATTGGAGAATATCGAGTCAATAGTTTCAAAACATAATCATTTTCTACCTCACATAAGCCTACTATGGCTGGAGGACTACCCTCTCCTACTGTTGCAATAACTCGAGCTATGGAATTCTTTTTTTCTTCCATTTTGGACGACGTCCAATGTTTCTTACCATCTGGAAGAAAATCATTGTCATTTTTTTCGGGGTCATCTATGGTATCAAAGTAGTTTTCTACATTGTAGAACATAATTCTAAATGTTGGAGTAGAAAAACCTATTGAACAATAAAAGATTAAGAACAGAATTATTAGTTTTCTCATATTGTATTAGATTTTATGGAACATATTCGTAACAACCTATATCTGCAGAACCATCAGAAAGTCTTTCTTTTCCGTCTAAATCTAATGGGAAAAGGTTTGAATATTCTACATCTGCCCTACTTATAGCAGGAGATTCTGCTGTTAGATGATAATCATAAACTCTATATGTATCATCTTTTATTTTATCATAAACAAATTTTACAGGAGTATCTAGAATGCAATCTATATAAATAGATGTATCTATTTCTTTGAGTTTTTGCTTAAGATGACAAGACTTAAATAAATATTTACATGGGGTTTGCTCATCTATATTATATTCTATTTCAGAAGCATAATTTCCATAAACTATACTATTTATCATTTCTACATTCAGCTCCAATGGATAAGAATTAAAGTTTTCATCCATATACTTGTTGGAATAATAAAGAATCTGTTTTGTTCTACCACCCCAAGAAAAAGAATAATTATTGGTTAAGGTACAATGTATAATTTTATAATTTCCACCTTCGAGTTTCAAGATATTTTCTCCTGCATTATACAAAAGAGAATTATAAATCTCCACCTTTGCATTTATACAGTGAATTACATTATAAAGCATATTTCTAAGGATAGAATTTTTTACTATAAGTTTGGAATTTTCTGTATTGGTAGAATCTATAACTATACCAAAGTCTGCATTTCTCACATCTGTGTGATTAAGAATATTACCAAAACTATTTTTTGCTATTCTTATACCACCCCATTGACCAGAAGCTTGGTCATAACTTAAAGGCGGAATAGTATTCATATAGTCGTCTCTATCACCTCTTATCTCTACCATTGACTCCATTGTACCCTCAGAAATTAATGTTCCTTCCACAAGGATTACAGCACCTTTTTGACAATAGAGTCTAGTTCCTGGAGACAAAGTCAGTGTTGTGCCTTCTAGAATCTTTAGGGTATCAGAAAGTAAAATAGGGATTTCTGATGTTATTATGGTATCTGCAGAGATGGTTTTATTTTTGAAACGCTTCACATTTCTACCATACGCCTCCAACTGAAGCACCTGCGTGTGATTATTAAAGAAGAAATCTATGCTATCTCTTACAATAAAAGGATTTTTATCATCATTTGGGTCTATAAATACCTGAATAAAAATCATTAGACTATCATGAGCATTGAGATAAGTGTCATTTACCACATCTTCTGAGATACCAGATACACTCATTTTATAATTTTGTGCTTCGTTAAGTGTAATTCTCTCTATCAATACTCTATTATTAGAAGGATTATACACCTTCAATTTATATGTCGCAGAGCCCTGAGCAGTAAATATAGTATCGAAACGAACTGTATCTGCAGAGAAGTTTAACATTAAAGAAGTATCGGTACTTATCTTATCTTCTTCACATGAAACGAAAGATAAAACTAAAACGTTTACAAATATTATTATGGTGAATATTTTTTTTATCATATCAGTTTTTTGCACACTATTGTCCTTTTTTGTGCAAAAATAAGAATTTGATTGCGTTTTTACGTAAAAAAAGCACTATATTTGTATTATAATTTTAAATTTTTATAGTTATGGCAAGTAGAAGAGCATTAAAGAAAGATATTAATTACTTGTATTCTGAACTTCTTACAGAATGCTTCAAATTATCTATTATTAGTCCAAAAGAAAATCATGACAAAATAGAAGTTTTATTTAATAAGATTTTCTTAAGTAGTAACGACTTCATTATTCGTACAGGAAAACCTGACGGTAAAGACAACCCAAAATTAGTTAAGGCTTATTACAAAAAACTAGGTCAAGACCTATTAAATGATGTAATGGGTATTAGCAAAGAATTAGAAGAATTGTATAAATAATGAAACAAAAAATATATAAACTCCTTATGAGACTTTCTTCTTGGAAGATAGAAGGAGTACTTCCTAAGGATAAGAAATTAGTTATTTGTGTAGCTCCACATACTTCTAATTGGGATTTCTTTATAGGAAAAATAGCATACGGTTCTCTTGGCAAAAAGACTTCATTTCTTATAAAAAAAGAATGGGTTGATAATATCCTAGTGGGTTGGTGGCTTAAACTTCACGGTGCTATAGGTGTGGCTCGTGACAAAAGAACTTCATTGACCGACAAACTAGCAGAACAATTTAAAAAAGCCAAGGAATTGCACCTAGCCATCACTCCAGAAGGCACCCGTAAGGCAAACCCAGACTGGAAAATGGGATTCTATCACATTGCTAGAAAGGCAAATATTCCTATTCTATTGGTAGGTTTAGACTTCAAAGAAAAGAAGGCTATAATATTAGAATTATTTAGACCTACTGGTGATGAAGAACGTGATATTAAGTACATCAAGGAAAAATATCTAGGCATAAATGCCAAATATCCAGAATTATTTGACCTAGGTTTAGCGTGAAAGAGAGTTTAAATATTAGTTTAGTCCAATCTGATGTGATTTGGGAAGATATTAATGCAAACCTAAATCACGTGGAAGAACTTATAAAAGACCTTCCAGAAACAGACATAGTGGTTCTTCCCGAAATGTTTACTACAGCATTTAGTATCTCAGCTCCACAACTAGCCGAGAGAAATGACGGATTTACTATGAAAACGGTGAGCAGATGGGCTAAAGAATATAATTCTCTTTTTGTAGGAAGTTTTATAGCAGAAGAAAATGGGTGTTACTACAATAGAGGGTTTGTGGTTTTTCCTAATGGAGAAAAACTCTTCTATGACAAAAGACACTTATTTTTGGGAGGTGAAGAAAGAATCTTTACAGCTGGAAATAAACCCCTTATTTTCAATTATGAGGGTTGGAATATCAACCTAGCCATCTGCTATGACTTACGTTTCCCTGTATGGTTGAGAAATAAAGACCTCAAATATGATTTGTTGATATTAGTGGCAGAATGGCCAGTTAATAGACAATTTGCTTTTGATACACTTCTCACAGCCAGAGCCATAGAAAATCAAGCATACGTATGTGCGTGCAACAGAGTGGGAAAAGACAATAATCACTTAAGATACCAAGGCGGTTCTGTATGTATTGACCACAAAGGGAAAGTATTAGGTAGATTGGAAGATAATAAAGAAGAAATTAGAACATTTACAATTGATAAACAACAAATGGAGAGATTCAGAGAATTGGCTCCATTTTGGAAAAACGCAGATTAATTATGTTAAAAGGAAAAATAGCACTTATTACAGGGGCTGCACAAGGTATTGGTAAAGGAATAGCCCTAGCATTTGCAAAACAAGGTGCCACTGTGGCATTTACAGTTAGAAAATTGGACGAACGTAGTGAGTCATTAGTTAATGAAATCACCGCAATGGGTGGTATTGCAAAAGCATACGCTTCTGATGCGGCTTGTTTTTCTTCTGCAGCAGATGTAGTAGCAGAAATAATGAAAGACTTTGGTAGAATAGATGTTTTGGTAAACAATGCTGGTATTACCAAAGATGGTCTGTTGATGAGAATGACAGAAGAACAATGGGATATGGTTATCAATACCAACCTTAAATCTGCATTTAACTACATTCATGCAGTTACCCCTATTATGATGAGACAACGTTCTGGAAGTGTCATTAATATGACTTCTATAGTAGGCATTAGTGGAAACGCTGGTCAAGCAAACTATGCTGCTTCAAAAGCTGGTTTGATAGGTTTAACAAAGTCTGTTGCCAAAGAACTAGGCGGCAGAAATATTAGAGTTAATGCTATTGCCCCAGGCTTTATTGCTACAGAAATGACAGGCGTATTAAATGAAGATATGAAAAAACAATGGATTTTAAATATTCCATTACATAGAGAAGGAAAAGTAGAAGATGTGGCTGGAGTGGCTGTATTCTTAGCTTCTGATATGTCTTCTTACGTATCTGGTCAAGTAATCAACTGCTGTGGCGGTTTAAATATGTAATAATGGTAGAAATAGAAATAAACGATATGCAGTTTTATGCCCATCATGGGTGTTATGACCTAGAGCAAAAGGTGGGCACTTACTTTACTGTTTCTTTACGTATGAAATACGATGCCACCGAGGCAATAGAAACAGATGATATAACAAGAGCAGTAAGTTACCTTTCTGTGTATCAAACCATAAAAAAAGAGATGGACAAACCATCTCATTTGATAGAAAACGTGGCATACAGAATAAAACAAGCTGTACTAAAAGAATATCCAGAAATTATAGAAGCAGAAGTAAAACTCTGTAAACTTAACCCTCCACTTGGAGGGCAAGTTACACAAGTTTGTGTTAAACTATAATTACCAACGTAACTTATATTCGCTCATATTTCCGCAGTTGTCGTAAACACGAAACTCTAGGTTATATGGGCGTTTGGTTTTTAGTCTTTTCTTATCCAATTTATAAGAAACTCTACCATAGAAGTCTTGTTCAAAAAGAACCCATTCTCCATTTATAAAGCTTTCATATCTATTCACACCACTCTCTTTGTCTGATATTTTTAATAAAATTCTAGAAGATGTGCGAGACTGCGGTCTTATAATAGGAGGCACAGTATCTACTTTTACAGTAAAATCACCAAGTGAGTTGGTATTTACTTGCAGAATACTATCATTATATAATTTGGTAGAAACTGAATTCCAATCCCCTCTCCTTCCACAACGAGCTACATAATGCTTATCGGCAGGTATAGTATCATTGGGCAACTTTATAAATAACTTAACGTGTTTTTGTAGAGGTTCAGTTAAATAATGTAGTTTGTAAATATTAGAATTCAAAGTGCTATCAAATTTCACTCCATGGTCAAAATACACATTGTCATATAAACTTCCTTTTGGGATCACCATTCCATATCCTTTGCCTTCTATCAATGCAGGAAGTCTATAATCTACGTATGTTCCACTATCATTTAACATTAATGGAATATCTTGTTTCACACCTTGAATGGTAAAGTTAAGTTCTGATGTATTTCCTACCACATCGGATATCAAGATTTTTACTTTATAATCTTTTTCTTCATTTATATCCAAATAGCCCTTATTATAAGAGGTAAAAAATGGTAATGGATTGTTGGGTAGCAGATAACATCTCATAAATGTATCTCTAGTCTTTTGCCACTGACCATAATTAATAAATGAGTTGATATATCTAGTATCTTCTAATGAAAATTTATCCATGATATAACTAAAGGTAAGTTTATCATCTACTAATAGTTTCAAAGACTTAACACCATAGAAGTTGTTTTGACCTGTCATATAATCAAAAGCTTTAACTTCTATTCCAATTTTTCCCCATGCTTTAATTTTATTAGCCACATATTTACCTGTTCCAGTTCTTTTTACTCCATACATTTTATATGTGTAGGAATTGTCCACAACACCTAGTCCAGAAACAGGATTTATGGCAATATTCTTGAAACGAGGATATACATTATCATATACATTGTACAAAGGCTGTGCGTCATATACATACACACCAGTGGTGTCTCTTATCTCAAAGTGGAGATGAGGTCCACCAGAGGAGCCAGAATTTCCACCCCAAGCCACCAAATCACCCTGCTTTACAGGAATCTCATTTGGCTGTAAATAAGCGTCAATAGAGAATGTTTTATTCTTATACTGATAATCCCTTATCCACTCTGTTATCTCTGGAGTAAATCTATCTAGGTGAGCATAAACAGAAATAACATCTTTGTGTTTTAAGTAAAGACAATTTCCATATCCACCAGGTGAGATAGATATACGCCAAACATAACCATCATCTATGCTATACATAGGAAGACCAATTTGTTGTTGTGTCTTTATGTCTATACCAGAATGGAAATGATTGGGTCTTAATTCCCCGAAACTAGCACTTAATGTAACTGGAATATCTACAGGAGAAATTAAATGATTGGGAACTTGTGCAGTGATTGAGGCACTAAATAAAATTAATAAAAATAAAAAATTGTTTTTCATTAGGTATTACAAAATAATAGGGCAACTCTAAAGTCGCCCTATTAAATGATAGTGTATTATGAATTAAAGATTTTCATTTGCACGTTGTGTTGCCGCATAATTAAGTTTTAATGCATATGCTCTACGTAGTGCTTGTTTAATATCAGTTACGATACCCATTTTTGTATCTTTATCTACTTTTAAGCATATAGTCAATAAATCTTGTTCATGTTCAGGCATTGCAGAACGTTCAGAAACTACATAGTTTTCTATTTGATTAATTTCGGCAAAAGCGTCATCCAACTGAATACGTGGTTCTGTACCATATTGAGCTCTAAAAGTAGCTAATGGTTTACCAACGTAAATATTACGAACTAGAGTTTTTTTCTCAAGTTTTTGTAATTCAGTTGCTTCTGGCATTGTTACGCCTACTTTAAAATCTACTTCTTTCATGGTTGTTGCAATCATAAAGAAGAACAACAGCATGAACACAATATCGGGTAGCGAAGCTGTACTTATCTTTGGGGTACCCGAAGAAGATGAATTAGCTCTAAATCTTCCCATTATTTTTTTCCTCCGTAGTTTTTAGGTTCTGCTTCTGAAATCTTTTGTGGATATATCTTTTGAATTGCTTTTTGTTGATCTTCTTGCAATTCATCATAAGTTTTAGCAAATTTTGCTTTCGCTAAATCATTACGCAATTCATTATATGCCGCAACTAATTCATTTTGCACTTCAATATATGCAGAATATGATGTTCCACGGTCATTTTGTAATGAAATTACGTGATTTTTAGTTACTGACACATTGCCAAAATAGTCCACCTCTATTACTTCTTTCTCAGGTAGATTTTCAGCATTATCTTCGTTTTTGATAAATTCCTTTGCCTTTTCTTTAAGTTCAGCTACGTCTGTATATTCGCCTTGTACTAGTAATTGGTCGTTACTATTGATTAACACTACGAATACGTTACGTTCTTTCACCTTTAAGTCCTCAGTTTTTTGCTCAGCTGGAACAGGAGGAGGAAGACGACGTGCTAGACCTTTATTTACCGCCATAGAGGTGGTCATCAAGAAGAATACCAACAACAAGAATGCTATATCCGCCGTTGAACTTGAATTTAATTCAGGTACTTCACGTTTAACTTTTCCCATAGTGATATTATTTTATTTTTTTAGCCAAAGGACCAAAAATCATTAACAAAATAGCTACTACACTTTGTACATAGATTGTGTAAATCAACATATCTACTATACGTACTGTATCTTCGCCAACTACAGAACCATCACCTATTAAAGTAATTTCTTCGCCAGAAGAAACGAAATAAGAAACGATTAATATAACTGCAACTAAACTAAATGATACAACTGTTTTAATAGCAGAACCTTTGTTTGCACTTAATTTGATAATGAATTGCCATAAGGTTGCCACCAATGTACAAAATGCGGTCAAGAAGAAATACGCATATATCATACCAATCATAGCATTGGTATATACAGGTTCTACATATTCAGCATCAGGATCTATATAACCTCCGAAAAAGAACAGAGCAGTAATAACTATCGTGATAGCACAAAGTATGTACAACACTATTTTAGAAATATTATTTAACATAATCAAATCTCCTTCTTTGATTATTGATTATTTTTTAAGATTGAATTTTGTTAAAATGTCTAACATGGTGATTGAAGAATCTTCCATATCAGCAACTACAGCTTCGATACGAGCTAGGATAAAGTTATAGAAAATTTGAAGAATGATAGCACCGATAAGACCGAACACTGTTGTGATAAGAGCTACTTTAATACCACCAGCTACGATAGTTGCAGACATATCACCAGCTTGTTGGATACGGTCAAACGCTTCAATCATACCGATTACAGTACCCATGAAACCGAAGTTAGGACAAAGACCTATGAATAGACCAATCCAGCTTAGGTTCTTTTCCATTAAACCTGATTGTACACTGCCGTATGCTATGATAGATTTTTCTGCTACGTCTAAACCTTCTTCTGCGTGTAGAAGACCTTGGTAGAAGATAGAAGCAATAGGACCACGAGAGTTGCGGCAGATTTCTTTTGCAGCTTCAACACCTTCGTTTTCTAAAGCATTTTCTACACTAGCTAATAATTTTTTAGAGTTTGTTGTAGCTAAGCTTAAGTAGATGATACGTTCAATAGCAATAGCCAAACCTAGAATCAAACATAAAGCAACGGTACTCATGAAACCAGCACCACCTTCGATGAATTTGGTTTTTAATGCTTGGTGAATACCACCTTGTTGTTCTTCTACAGGAGCTACTTCTTCTACTTCTGCAGGAGCAGGTTCTTCTGAAATAGCTTCTACTTGTTCTGTTGCAACTTCTTCAGAAATAGGAGCAACTTCTTCTTGTGCATAAACACTAAACATACTTAAGCCAGCTAATACTGCTAGCATTGTGAATAATTTTTTCATGTTACTTTTAATTTTAATGAATATTTATTGTTAGTTAATTAATTATTGTTGAATTTTACGCGGAGAGAACGGGATTCGAACCCGTGATACACTTTTGATGTATACACGCTTTCCAGGCGTGCCTCTTCAACCACTCGAGCACCTCTCCTTTCACGCTCTAGAAGCACAACCTCCTAAAACGAGTGCAAGTTACAAAAAGAACCATAAAAACACAAAGATTTTAATAAAAAACTTTATTCAATCGTGATAAAAAAATAATCTTTTTGCATTTTCTGTAGTTTTTATGTCTATTTCTTCTGCAGAAACACCATAAACTTGTGATAATTTATCTACAACATGGATTAAATAAGAAGGTTCATTTCTTTTTCCTCTATGTGGAACAGGGGTTAAATATGGAGCATCAGTTTCTAGTAAAATTCTATCTAGCGGTATTTCTCCTAGCCTATCGGGGAACTTGGCATTTTTATACGTTACCACTCCACCTATTCCGAAATAAAAATCACCTAATTCTAGGTATTGACGGGCATTTTCTGGATATAAACTAAAAGCATGAACCACCCCTCTAAGCGGTTTCCCTTTAAATTTCTTTAAACTATCAATGATTTCTGCAAACGAATCCCTACAATGAATACAAAAAGGCAAATTCTTTTCTATTGCCACATCTATCTGGTGTTCAAAAGCTATTTTTTGTTCTTTTAAATAGGTTTTGTCCCAATAAAGATCTATTCCGGTTTCGCCAATGGCAACCCATTTATCTGAATCCACCTCAGAATCAAAGAAATCCAATAAATTTTCGTAATCTTCACCTATACTTGTAGGGTGAATTCCTAGCATCATAGAAGTAAAATCGGGAAATTTATTATGAAATTCACGTATTTCTTTGAGAGACTCCACATCTACATTGGGCAATATAACGTGCTCTACTCCTGCATTCTTACAGCGAGCAACTAACTCTTCTTGTTCAGAAGCAAATTCTGAACCATAAATGTGTGAATGAGTATCTATCATAATTATAGAATGTCTTTAAGTTCTCTTAAATCTTTTATTACATAAGTGGGAGAGAATGAAGTTTTGGGTATTTCATTGCCCGATGGGCAGAACCATATCTGATCTATTTTGGAGTTTTTAGCCCCTTCAATATCTGCAAAGAAGTTGTCTCCTATCACAATGGACTCTTTTTTTCTAGAATTAGTAGATTTTATAACAGTATCAAAGAATTCTTTACTAGGTTTATGTGCCTTAATCTCTTCTGAAAAGAACAGTTTATCAAAGTATTTATATAAATCTGCCCCTGAGAGTTTTTTGTGCTGAATTTCTACAAAACCATTAGAAACAAGGTATAATTTATAACCCTTACCCTTTAAATATTCTAAAGTTTCAATGCAACCTGGCATAAGAACCTTTTGCTCACTCAAAAGAGGAAGATATTCGTTTTGCATACCCTCTAATATAGATAAGTCCTCTATATTCCTGCAACGCAAAGGATAGCTAAAACGCTCTGTATTAAGATATTCTTTTGAAATTTTATTTAAAGCATACTCTTCCCAAAGGAAATTATTATGCCCACTATAGATTTTGAAGTATTCCGAAAAGTCTTCAAAATACTTGTCTAATCCATATTTATAAAATAATACGCTCAGGACATTTTTAGAATTAGTACTAAAATCCCAAAGCGTATTATCTAAGTCTATAAAAATGTTACGATACACGATTTTTATTAACTAGCAATCACAAATATTCTGCGATCGACTATTTAGCATTTAATTTTTGATTTTAGGTGAGGGATTTTGAGGACTAGAGCAACTCCTAACTCCTAACTCCCAACTCCTAACTTATTTAATTTGTATAATTAAATACTTAGATGCATTCCAGAAATTTTCTGGATTCTTAATAACCAAAGTATATTTTTTCTCTGCATCACGAACTAATTCGTATGAACCTTCTGGGTGTTTGGTTAGGATTTTAGCAGATTTAGAATCTGTTTCTAAGCGATCAAATGTACGAATATCTATTGGTGTAAATAAATTGGTACGATAACCTGAATCTTTATCTTTTACATTGATATCGTTAGCTTTAAGCTCTTTTTTGGTACCCATAAAGAAATATGCAGTATGGATAGCAGCATCTTGTGCATTAAGTTGAGCTAATTGAGTTTCTGAAAGTGCTTGTAATTCTGCTGCACGTTGGTTAGAGATTTTGTTTTCTACTAGAAGGCTGTCTATTTGGAAATTTTTGGCTTCAAGTTCTTTGTAAAGATTTGTAATTTCTTTATTTTTAGCTTCTAAATCTCTTTTTAGACGTCTTACAGTGTTTTGTAATTTGGTATTTTTAAGGTCACTTTCATTTAATCTTTCTTCTAGTTCTGCAATTTTATTATTGTTTTCTGCCAAAAGATTATTAATCATATAGATATTTTCTTCTATTCTTTGTTTCACAGATTGATTTCCTGATTCGTCGTATGAAACCATAGAAAGCATATTTTGTGATTCGCGAATTGCTTCAAAACTAGAATCTACGTTTTGAACAATGTCCATATAACCTAATAATTCATCTAATTGGGTTTGTTGTAGATGTTGAATAGAGTCACGTTGGTAACGCATGTCTTTGAAAGCTTGAGTTTCAAAGTCACATGAAGTAAAGGCCAAAGCCAATGCTAATACTGATAATAATGTAATTTTTTTCATAATTGTTTAATGTTAATATTGTTAATTTATTTTATCCTATAATTAATTTTACAACAAATTCCTAATTCCTAATTCCTCATTCCTAATTCCTAATTCCCTTTCCCCGCAACAACAAGAACAAACTCACCTCTTGGCTCGGTGTGAGTAAAGTGTTCTATTAATTCTGACAGAGTACCATGTATTGTTTGGTTATGAATTTTGGAAATCTCACGAGAGGCAGATGCCAATCTATCTTCTCCAAAAAACTCTGCAAACTGTTTCAAAGTTTTTAAAACTCTGTATGGAGACTCATAAAACACCATGGTACGAGTTTCTTCTTGTAGGGCTGTTAGTCTAGTATTTCTACCTTTTTTTTGTGGCAGAAAGCCTTCAAAACAGAATCTATCCATAGGAAGTCCAGAGTTTACCAATGCAGGTATAGCTGCTGTGGCTCCTGGCAAGCATTCCACTTCAATACCATTTTTTACACATTCTCTTACTATTAAAAAACCTGGATCAGAAAGTCCTGGTGTGCCTGCATCTGAGATTACCGCACCAGTTTGTCCTGCTTTTAAATGTTCTATTACAGAAGCTGTAGATTGGTGTTCATTGTATTTGTGATGTGCCCAGAGTTTGTTTTCTATCTCAAAATGTTTTAATAGTACAGATGATGTACGTGTATCTTCTGCTAGTATAAAATCCACTTCTTTTAGAACTTTTATAGCTCTAAAAGTCATATCTTCCAAATTTCCTACTGGAGTGGGAACAATATATAGTTTCATTATACTAGAATTTTGGTTTAATTATATCATAGAAATACACCACTGTGGCATCTTCTGGGTCCCAGTTAAATTTTTCTTCTAGAAAATCTACTGCTTTTTCAAAGTCTTCTAGAGTATTTAATATCTCTATGGTTTCTCTAAACAAATCGTTGTCGTCTGAGAACAAATCGTGACGGAAACGGAAACGGTCGTTCAGACCAATGATACTCATTAGGTTGCGAAACTCCTGTGTTTTGCAGTTAGGAGTTAGGAGTGAGGAGTGAGGAGTTATTCCTTCCTCTAACTCTTCCTCTAACTCTATTTCAGATTCTGGTTCTTGTTCTGGTTCAGCATCGCGTACAATGCACGCATTGTCACTACACATTTCTTGTTCTTGTTCACGGACAATGCACGCATTGTCCCTACTCTTCACCTCTGTTGTGTCACCTAACTTCTTATCAAGTTCTATCATTGATTCTAGAACTGTAAGCTTTGCAAGTGCTACTTCTACTTGTTTTTTAATTGAATTTAAATCGTTTTTTATCTCTAATATTAACGAATTTTTATCCATAAAAATTGTATAAGCTGTGTTTATTAATTATTTTTGCAAAAATAAACATTTTAAATTTATATAACAAATGTTTGAAAAGCCATTTACACTAGATTCTACTGTTAGACTAATTATTAGATTATCAATTTTTTCACTATTAATCTATACAGTTTATGTCTTGAACGATGTTCTACTGCCTTTTGTAGCTGCATGGTTCGTGGCATATATGCTAAATCCTATAGTTAATTTTTTTCAGAAAAAAGTGAAAATAAAGAATAGGACTGCTAGTGTATTATTGGTTTTGGTGCTTCTATTGGGTGCTTTGGTTGGATTTGTTTATTTTTTGATAAACAGTTTAAGCAAAGAAATCTATGATATAGAGTTATTGATACAACAATATATTTCTAATTCTGCAGCAGATAAACAACCAACGTTTATTAGTGTTTATATTAAGGAAATATTGGAATCTGTAAATCTAAATGAAAGTTTAAAAGGGTTTTCTTATAAGGAATTTTTCAATAAACTAATTCCACAAGCATTTAATATGCTTTCTGTTTCATTTAAATATATTGCAGGAATGGTGGTGCTATTCCTTTTTACATTGTACTTATTTTTTATAATGAAAGATTTTGATAATCTTTCTGAAAAATGGAATAAATACGTACCACACAGATACAGAGATTTTTCTACCAAATTGGTTAGTGATATGGGTAAGTATATGAATACTTATTTCAGAAAACAAGCCCTTATTTCTATTATTGTAGGAACTTTGTTTGCTATTGCATTTAGCATTATAGGTCTAGAAATGGCTGTGGGACTGGGTATGCTAATAGCAGTACTTCACATGATTCCGTATATGCACACTTTGGGAAGTATTCCTGCTGTTTTTATTGCACTTGTGCAGTCTGCACAATCGGGAGATAGTTTTGGATTATATATCCTATATATAGTTTTAGCTTTCGGTATCATTCAAGTTATAATAGATGCTGTTTTAGTTCCAAAAATAATGGGCGATGCCACAGGATTAAATCCTGCCATTATTTTATTATCTCTTTCCATTTGGGGTGCATTGTTAGGAATTTTAGGCATGATTATTGCACTACCTATTACGACACTCATAGTTTCATATTATGAGTTTTATGTATTAGAAAAAGGGGTAACATTAGAGGAGGAGGTTAAAGATGAATGATTTAAATCAAAACGAAATTTATAAAAAATATTTGGACAGCGGAATTAATAATTTCAGTACTAAGGAATTATTGGACTTGTCTGATATTTTGTATGGTTTGGGACTATATCATGAATTAATAGATGTGGCTGAATATACCGTATCTCTTATTGATATGGGCATTAGCAATGATTTCATAGAAGAAGACCTAAACGATTGGATAAATGAGGGTTACGATGATGAGACAGATGATTTTGAAGAGGAAATCCCAGAAGAAAATATTGACAATGAAGACATTACAGGAAACGATGATGAAGAATTGGAGGAGGAAGAGAGAAAGAGTGACAATATAGACGCACTAAGGGAATATCTTCTAAAAATTATCATTGAATGTGCACTTAAAGAGGGGAATTATGATAAGGTTTATGCTACCATAGATAAATTTTTAGAAACTACTGATATTAGAGAGGCAGATTTGTATAATGATGTGGCTCTAATAGGCATGGGTATTGGTGACCATTTGTTTGCCATTAAGTATCTAAGGATGATTCAGAATGACCAAATTCATAAGGTGGCAGCTGTCAATAACTTGGCTATTTGCTATGAAGCATTAGGCGAAGCCGAAAAGGGCATAAAACTTCTTCAAGACCACCTAGACGAAGACCCTTATGATAATATCACTTGGATAAATTTAGGGAATCTATTGGCTAGATGTGACAATTTAGATGAGGCACTTAAAGCATTTGATATATCATTTGCCATAGATGACACTAATATGGCGTGCCTAAAAAATATTGCTAGAGTATATAAGGTAAAGGGAAATCTGAATAAAGCTATAAAATATTTAGATGATGCTGAGAAGTTGGACCCCAATGATTATGAGGTATTGATTATAAAAGCTGAGTGTTATCTACTTATGAATAAGCCTAAAAAGGCTGTGAATTTATTTAAAACTGTGGTGGAAGAATTTCCAGAGAGAGCAGAAATACATCATTCATTGTCTGTGGCTTATATCTTGGATGGTCAAGTAGAAAAGGGTTATAGGGCAGCGTTGAAATCTTGGGAATTGGACCCTGACAATCATTTCTTTAAGTCTTTTGTAGCCAAGATATTAGGAGAAGACAAAGGTCTTAGAGCACAGGCTGATAAACTTTATAGGGAACTTTTGAGAGATTCAAAAGACCCTAATATTCACATGATAACTGCTCAGTATTATTTAAACGCGAATAATCCTAACAAGGCCCTTCAAATAGCCCTTAAAGTGCAAGAAAAAGACCCAAATATTCATCATTTAAATATTTTTATATCACGTTGTTACACCGTTTTGGGTGACTATGACGCTGCACAAAAGGCATTTGATATGGAAACAGATGAAAGAGCCAAAGAAGAATTTTATAACACTCTTAATAATGCAAAAAGTAATTAGTTTAATTGCGGTGCTAATGTTTGCCACCGGAGTTTTTAGTCAAGAAACAGATAGTTTAAAAGTAGAAAACATTTCTCTAGAAGAGAACATTACAACAGTAGAGGAAAACCCTAGTTTAATTCAGGTAGTAGAAAAATGGTATGAAGAAAATACAAATTACTACACCATTACAGCACTAATGGCAGTGGAAAGTTCTTTTGTTCCTTTCCCTTCTGAAATAGTAATTCCTCCTGCTGCTTACATTGCAAGTAAAGAAAATAGTGATTTAAATATCTACTTAGTTGTTGCTTTTGGAACTCTCGGAGCATTAATTGGTGCACTTATAAATTACTTTTTAGCATTGTGGCTGGGCAGACCAATAATGTATAGATTTGCCGAAAGCAAAGTAGGTAGATTATGCTTATTAAGCAAAGAAAAAATACAGGTTGCAGAAGACTACTTTGTTAAACATGGAAAGATTTCCACTCTTATAGGCAGACTTATTCCTGCTGTGAGACAGTTGATTTCAATTCCTGCAGGATTGTCCAAAATGAACCTATTTTCATTCTGCTTGTTCACTGCTTTAGGGGCAGGAGCATGGAATTGTGTATTAGCACTTTTGGGTTATATTGCCCAAGGACAACAAGACTTAATAGAAGAATATAGCCATGAACTATCTGTGGTTATAATGGCTCTTTTCATTCTAGTAGTTATTTATTTTATTATCAAGACTTATGTTAAGAAAAACAGAGAAAAACATAACTAAAGAGTACGGCATTATAGGCAATCCCCTATGTCATTCTCTTTCTCCCAATTTTTTTAATGAGAGATTTGCGGCTCAAAATATAGCATCTGAATATCTAAAATTTGAAATAAGTAGCATAGAAGAATTTCCTAATATAATCAAGGAACACCCCCTATTAGTGGGACTTAACGTTACTATTCCATACAAACAGGCTGTGATTCCTTATTTAGATGAACTTGACGAACATGCAGAGGCTATGGGAGCTGTGAATGTGGTGAAGGTGGAAACTCGTGAGGACGGCAGTAAGTATCTTAAGGGATATAATACAGACTGGTATGGTTTTACCGAGTCTTTCAGACCTTTGTTGCAAGTACATCATCATCAAGCACTTATATTGGGTACTGGCGGTGCGAGCAAGGCTATTGCCTATTCTTTGAAAAGACTGGGTATAGAGTATAAGTTTGTTTCCAGAAGACAGATGGAGGGAGGACTAGTTTATGAAGACCTTACAGATGAAGTTATTAATAAATACACTATGATTATTAATACCTCTCCCGTGGGAACTTTCCCAAATGTTAAGGAATGCCCTAATATACCTTATCATTGTATAACAAGAGGACATGTAGTTTATGACCTTATTTATAATCCTATAAAAACTTTGTTTCTAAGACAAGCAGAGACTTGCGGTGCAACCATTTCTAATGGTTGGAATATGTTTGTGAACCAGGCCTTGAAATCTTATGAGATTTGGGAAGGTGTACGTTGGGAAAAATAAAAGTGTAAATATGATATAAAAACGACTATTATGGAAAAGAAATTATTAAGAGACCCTAATAATAGACTTTTGGGTGGAGTTTCTAGTGGAATAGGAAATTACCTAGGTTGTGATGCAAACATAATAAGGTTATTATGGATAGTGGTATCCTTGATAGTTTGGGGATTTACTCCTTTGATTTACGCATTGCTTTGGATTCTTATACCAAAGGGAGAAGTGATAGTTTCAGAAAATGGAACTCAAATGCAGCCAACTAGAAGTGGTTGTTTAGGAACTTTTTTGAAGGTTTCATTTGGTATATGCATCTTCTTTATACTATCCATAGCATTCCTTGTGGTAATATCTATTATCTTGGCAGTAGGCCTAACAATATTTACATTCTTTGCAGGTCTCCTAGGTTTTAGCCTAGAATCTTTGGGTGCATTACAGATGTTGTTTTGATATTGGCAATGCCAATATCAAAATTAAACATCGTGTTCTACGTAGGTAAACTTGGTTTGTCCTATGGTGAAATGGTCGCCATGATATAGGCGAATTCGCTTTTCTGGAGTGACTGGTTTGCCTTTGAGGGTAACTCCTTTTTCTAATGGTATTAGATAAATATTACCATTAATCATTTTTAGTTCTGCATGTTTTGGTGCAATGGAACTATTTATATCCCAAGACATTTGAAGGTTGCAATCTACAGACTTGCCGATAGAAACACTACGATTTATGACATGTGCATTTATCCATTTATAAAGTGCTATCTCCATAGTTTTGATAGGTCCTTCTACTTTGAGAAAATATCGTTCGGAACATGGATAATTAATAGCTAGACTGACTGCCAGCCCTATGCTATAAATAAGACAACTTACCAATAATAGGTCTCTGGTATCTATGTGAGCATTGGCAGAATAGTTCCAAAGATACATAGAAGCAATAGAGAATACCATTGAAGCAGTGGCTCCCATTAGTGCTTTTTTAAGTTTAATATCAGTTTTGAATGATACTGCAAATGCTATGGCATAACCATTGAGTGCCCACGGAATCCAGTCTATTATGTAATAATAATTATGTAAGTTGAAGGCAAATAATGCAAGGGCTACTAAGAAATATGATAGATAGCCACAGATACCTGCTAAGAATGATTTTAATAATACTATACAGGTACGTTTCCACAACCACTTGCCGTGACTAGAAAGGACACTTAAAAATAGTGTTAAACAGAAACACATAAAGAATCCAAAATATGGAGCTTCAAATATGCCTGCTGCATTTTCATACATGGTGAGACCTAGATTTCTCAATGGATCTATCTGAGATACAGTGTTATAAACTCCATTAACAATAGGTAGGTCTGAATGGAAGACTCCGAGGGTAAATAAAAACCATGCCAATAGTCCTGCAAGAGTACCTGCAAACAACCATTTCATATAATATGGTGCATTATTGGTATCAAAGATATTTTTATCGTTGTAATAATGTTTTCCTTTTTTACATCTTCTGCCATATTCTGGACATTTATACAAATTTTCTTCCCAACATGACTTGTGCATCACGTGTTCACACTTAACCACTATTTCGTCTCCCACCTCAAATGGAGTTTTACAGAAATAGCAAACTTCTGGCACTTGTATTCCATTGAAGCTCATATTAGGTCCTGTATATTTGGTCACGTATTTATATTTGAATATTCTATAACTTATGTATGGTACTATCATTTGGAATATAATATAAATCAATAAGATTAATATTGATGTTACCACCATAGCTTGTACTAGAATATCCAAGATTCCAAATCCATTTACAATAACTGGTTTATAGACACTACCCAGTGAATAAACTGTATAACCAGAAAAGATAGGTGTTCCATCATATAAACAAGTTACTTTTAAAAGATTTTCATCTCCCCTATACATTTTATGGTCTGGATTGGATAAATTTAATCTGAAATCGAGTTTGTCATTATCTTTTCTCAATAGAACTGAGTCTGAAATAATTTTCATATCTAGTTCTGGAATATATACACCTCCTGTCTGCTGACAAACGTATGTAAAAATGTCTTCTACTTCATTTTCTATAGAAAACTCATCTTCTAACTCTGCATTAAGGTTTACATAATAGAACTGAACTTTATCTGCTTGTTTTGTTCTATTTAATAGGGTTTTCTGATACTCAAAGTGTTTTGGGTCTAGCGGCTTATCACCATTGTAAATATGACCATCTGAGAATACTATAAGAATTTTATTTTCTGCTTTGGTGTTTGAGAAATATTCTGATTTTTCATTGAGCATCTCATCCATTTTGGTTACCACACTACGGAACAACATCTTTGGTGAATCTTGCTGAATGAAGTAATTGTCTAGAACATAATCTGTGGCTGGATAAGTTTCACTAACAGTCCCGTTTTTTATAAAAGAAACATATAACTGGTCTTTGAAGACAAATTCTCTCAAATTTCTTACTGCCAATTTTTGTCTTTCTATTTGTATTTCATCTAGAGACAAATCTACCAATGCAAGTCCTTTTAGTCCTAAGGCTTTAATCTTATCTGAACGTAGATTGTTGGCTCTTATAAATTTTGGTTGTGCAGAAGCAGGCAACTCATTCATATCACTATCATATTCGGTCACTTTGAACTCTATTTTATTGGTTTGAATGGCATGTTTAGGCATAAATGTATCCTTGAGACGCACCCCAATAGAGAAATTCTTATAATTTTTATCAAACTGAATGTCGGATAGTTCTAGAGTTTCATTTTCATCTAAAGTATGCTCAATATCAATTTCTGAACAACTTATAAGCATTAGCGATAGAAACGCTAAACATAAAAATTTACAACTTTTCATAGCCATCATATTTTTAAATAGAAGGAATTTCTTCCTCATTTTTCTTTAATAACTCTTTGTATTCTTCTGCACTTTTACGCATTTGCTTAATGGCTTGAATCTTGGATTGTACCATATTGGCAAACATAAGTAACATGGCAACTGCAGCCAAACTATATAGATAATCTTTTATCCTATCTAGGAATGGTTTATATTCTGCGGCTTTTATCTTTTCTGAGATTCCTTTGATGTTTATATACTCTTCTTCTATTTTTTCCATTCGCTTACTCAAGGCTGGATATTCTTCTGAGATAGTTTTACTTTCCTCATAACGTGCGGTTATGTCATTGAAGGTGAGTTCTTCTTTTGCTTTTAGTTTTTCTAGAAGCGGAGCAGATGATTTAATCAAAGAATACCCTACTGCTTCTTCGTATAATTTTTGATAAGGTTCATTTTGAGTTTCAAAGAATTCTTCTATATCTTCAAATTTATCGTATGAATCCAATTTGTGAAGTTGAGATTGAATGGAATCTGATAATAATTGTTTACTTTCTTCATAAAGCACCACCATTTCCATTAAGCTCTCTTCTGATGCTATCACATCTTGGTGAGCCTGACTATAAACATTCCATTTACTGTCTATTCCCTTTAATGATTTTTCTGCTCTTTTCAGTTGTTTTTGTTTGGCAGAAGACACATTTTCCAAAAGTGTTTCTATCTCGTTTAGAAATAAGGACAACCTACTACTCACCTCTAGTGATGCAAATGGATCTGCCTTTGCTTCTGCATTGGGTACCTGAGCAGATACCATTGTAAAGGTTAATAATGACAATATTAAAACAAAAAGCTTTCTCATTTTTTATGATTTGATACACAAGTTTCGTTAAAATACTTTTCTGCTTTCTTAAAGACTGACAAAGCTCTGGCCTGATTTTTATCCATCTTCATATTCTTGGAAAGTTTCTTATTTATATCTCCTATGAGTCTGTGGTTTCGCTTAACAAGGTCTGCTTTTTCTACCACATCATTTGAAACCAACCATGCTGCTACATTATTATCTACCATTCGGGCTACTGCCAACAATTGGTCTGCAGAAACAGTAAATTTAGGTCTTTTGTGAGCATAAGCAGATTTTACATTGGCTAGTTGGGCTATAGAGTCTGCGTATAGATTGTAAGATTCCAACATATTTTCTATTTCTGGACATTCGTTTTGGGTGTCCAACTTTGGATATTTAGTTTCTAATTTAACTCTAGCTTCTTCTAGTGCTAGAAGGGTTTCTGGAGTGAGATTATCTACAGGAGGATATTTTTCTGCTAGATTTTTATAACTAGTTTTTATCTCTTCCAACAATGCTTGTGTATTGGATATTTCTTCTTCTTTGCCCAAACATGGATTACGTTCCAAAATTATCTCATATTCTCTATCTAGATTTGTGTAATATGTTAGGTCATAACGGTTCTTTTTGGATACAGAACGTTTCATCATCATTATATCACCCAAAGATATAGTGATGGTGGTATCGCCAATAATATCAAATTTCTGCTTCAAAGTATCTGTAACCATTATATAATCTTCGGAGTGTGGGTGAAGGCTGGTATTGGATACCCAAGACTCAAATGTATGTTTATTGTTACAGCCAGGAATATTGTAACGTATATCTTTGGACAATCTATATGTCATATCTGGTTCTGATTCCACCTTGTATGGAAGTCTTTTTAGAGAGATTCTTTTATTTCTAATCACATTTTTGTAACGTGAATCATTTTTAAAACCAAATAAGTTTTGAGCAGATGTTAAACTCACTGTTAATACATTTTGGGGTTCATCAAACTCTATTTTTAGTTTCACCTGCATATCCTTTACATCTTCTTTTGTAGAAATTACTTCTTCATAAGGATGTTTGTCTGAAACTGTAATAACTTGTTTGTTTTCTATTGGTAATGAAACGGCACATTCTTTAGTTTTGCATGCCTGTGTCAAAATCATAACTGAAAATAATGCACACCAATTAACTAATTTAAAAATCACCTTATTCATCATTTTTATTTGTTTGATTAAAAAATATCCATCTCATAGGTTCTCCCTGACGAAGCACCCAACGTGCTACATTTATATCTTCGGGGTATGGAGGTTCTTGTTTTGCATGATACAACTCATATTTTAGGTACAAAGCCACTCGTTCTACATACCAGACTAAATCCATATAACTATCTGGTGCATTTAAACAAACCCTACCTGCCATTTCTCCAAAAAATCTAATGTTGGGGTGCCATGGGTGTGGCATTGGGTCACCATTTTCTTTTTTTGTATGAAAACAAAACATTGGTACTGCATCTATACAAGGATAATCTTCTGGTATGTCTATCTGCATCTTAAATTCATTTGCAAATAGAGGTTGGTTTTCTATACCTGGTTTGTCTAGATTTTCTATGTTTGTTACCCCACAAATAGACTTTATATGATATGATATTTGATATTGGATAGGCATACCTTGTGCATTTACCTTTGTAATGGAATATTCAATATCAGACCTAGAAGCAAGTCTTTTTTCTAGATTGTTCCATTCGTATTGTAAACGTCTATTTCTGCCTGACAACTCTTTCATAACTATCCTGGGAATGGGTCTGGAATTAGAAATACGGTGTCGCCGTTATTTATCTTATAATCGGCTAAAGTTTGGTCTTCTTTGCCAATGCGTGGACGCAATACTCTAATTTCATTGATTTGAGGGTCTTCTTTACCAAAGAAGTAATCAAGCGGAGCACCTGTCATATCCACTGATGGAAAGTCAAAAATCAATCTACCATCTTTACCTATGGCATGGCGTAGGTTACTCATTAGTGTACTTAGAGGTGCTTCTGGATTTACTATGCGGAAACGCACCTTCTTATTTTTATAAACAATGTTTAAAAAGAATTCTTCCATAATCTTTTTTATTTATTAAACAATGCGAATTTTTACCTGAACTGGATAAGGAGTGGCACTACGTATCTCTATCATCTTTTGTAGAATAAGTTCCACCTGAGTTAATTTATCCATTAAACTACGTTTTACAAAAACATCATCTATCATTTCTATTTCCACAATGGTTTCAAAACCACAATGTCCTCTTTCTGTGTGAATAACATTTCTCACCATTATTTTACGAATGATGTATGAGTCTATATTATATCTTCTTAGAAGTTCATTATAACAGAAAATCTTAATATCTGCAGGAGTAACCAATCTGTTATTTGTTACCATATAATATCTGGAAATGGAATTTTGAACATCTACTCCTAATGCTTCATCAACACCCAAAACTGGTTCTGCCACCACATTGGTTTTGTGCATTGAAAGTCCAACTGGAACATTAAAAGTGGAATTCATACTCAAATATGGATTTACCATTGCCCCATTTGTAGTAAGGTATTGTAATGTTAAACTTTCGTCTTCTAATAAAACCTCTTTCCCTTTTTTTAATAATAAATACACTCCAGAAGACATAAGCATAGGTGATTCTTCTAGGTATTTTGTAAGGGTGATTAACCACTGATACAAACGATTTACTTCTAAACCATTTTTTAATCTATCTATCTGCATAAATGCGTGATAATCTGTAGAATATTTGTCTATCAGACAATGTAATAATTTCAATAAATTATCTACATTGAATCGCTCCATACTAGAACGACGCAGTGTAAATGAGATATTTTTGTACATCTGTTCTGATGAAGGACGCATTAAATGCAACAATTTTTCTGAAACATTATCCTCCCCCTCTGCTATCTTTACAATAGGATTATTTACAGAAAGTGTGGTATTTTTTAATGAGGTATTTACTAATAAAATTGTATTTATCAATAGTTGAGATTTATCAAAAGAGAAATCTTCTCCCAAACCTGTAAATTCAAATACTAGGTCTATTTTATCCACTGGGCAAGTAAAGAATTTTTCTGAACCATATTTTTCCACCACAAACATTCTTTTGTTTTGCATGGCAAATAAATCAAACCATGTGGTAGTGGCATCATAAGCCAATGATTCATTATACAACATAGCGTCTATAGAGAAACAACTAGACAGTGGAAGACTAGCATAATGCCATGGTTTTATAAGAGAAATACGTTTGCCGTTTAGACTAATGTTTAGATCCTTAAAGTTGAGATTATCTACTAGAAATGAGAAACCTTCTAGTGAAGAAATTTCTTCTTTGAAATTTATGCTTACCTTCCATCTACGAGCATCTAAACGTACCACAGATTCTACTGCTGCATTATATACTGTAGTTTCTAGAAGTGGCATAAAGTTAAACCTATTTTCACTCAAAGAAAATGACATTCCAGAATGTAGTGATACGGCATTCAAATTGTCTTCGGTATGAGTTTGAACTAAAACACTAGCAGGATTGGCATGACATAAATCGTATGGGATTAACATACGAGAAAAGTCTTCTAGAACTTCATTTTTTAATCGAGAAAGTTCATTATCAGATGTATAATTCTGATATGCTAAAGCTGTCATCAATAATGAGATAACAGGGTCATTTTCCATTCCCTCCAATGTTTCCTCATTGGTGCTTTTACGCCAAATGGCCATAGCTTCTCTTTGTAGCTCTTTTGCCATTTCTCCTGTAGCAAATATCTTTTTCCTCATATTATTGTTGTAAATTATGCTATCGCTATTTGAAATTACTCGCTTCGCTCGTGATTACTAATTCCAAACCCTCATACTTGTTTGATATGAATAATTAGTTTGGGTTAGGGAAATTATTCCTTTTATGGTAATATATATTCTACGATGTTCTCTAACGTATGACATGGTTACTTGCACATCTTCTAGTCTGGGTTCATAACGTTCTATTAACTGTTTAAGTTCTATAGCGAACGTGTTTATATTTCTAGAAGAACCAGATACTTTTTTCTCGTATAGTTCTGAATTATCATCATCTGCATTATTTAAAACCACCCCTTCATTTTCATTAAATATCTCAAAACGAAGATTGTTAAGGATAAATCCAAAATTTGGGTCAGATATACAACTTCCCACTGGTGTGGTCAATAATAATTCTATATGTGAATCTATAGAAGGTTCTACATCTGTGTATGTGGCAAAAGTGCCAACATTTACCTTGAGTGGAATACGAGTAATCATATCTCTTTTATATTAAAGGTAAAAATTCTTCTTCCTCTTCCTCTTCTTCTGG
>JAFWXW010000026.1 GCA_017517845.1 Paludibacteraceae bacterium | reverse complement strand
ATTCCTAATTCCTAATTCCTAATTTTTTTGTATTTTTACACCGCTAAAAAAGAAAATTAAATAAAAACTATAATAAAATGACAAAAGCAGATGTTTTACTCGGCCTACAATGGGGTGACGAGGGAAAAGGAAAAGTAATTGATGTATTAACACCAAATTATGATGTTATAACACGTTTTCAAGGTGGTCCTAATGCAGGACATACATTAGAGTTTAATGGAGAAAAGTATGTTTTGCGTTCCATTCCATCTGGTATTTTTCAAGGAGACAAAATCAATGTAATATCTAATGGTGTGGTCCTTGACCCAGCATTATTTAAAGCAGAAGCTGAAGCACTTGCCAAATCTGGCCACGATTTAACAAAGAAATTATACATTTCTAAAAAGGCACACCTTATTATGCCTACTCACCGTATGTTAGATGCGGCAAACGAAGCTGCAAAAGGTGATGCAAAAGTTGGAACCACAGGTAAAGGTATCGGACCTACATATACAGACAAAGTGGGTCGTTATGGACTTCGTGTAGGTGATATTTTGTTAGACTTTGACAAAAAATATGCTGCAGCCAAAGCTCGTCATGAGTTCATGTTAAAATCAATGAACTTTGAATATGATATAGAAGAAGCAGAAAAACAATGGTTAGAAGGTATCGAATACCTTAAGAATTTCACATTAATAGATAGTGAACATTATTTAAATGATGTACTTGCACAAGACAAAACTATTCTTTGCGAAGGTGCACAAGGCACTATGCTAGATGTAGATTTTGGTTCTTATCCTTTTGTGACATCATCAAACACAATTTGTGCCGGAGCTTGTACTGGCATGGGAATTGCACCTAATAAAATAGGTGATGTTTATGGTATCTTCAAAGCATATTGTACACGTGTGGGTTCAGGTCCATTCCCAAGTGAATTATTTGATGAGGTAGGTGATACATTATGTGAAAAAGGACATGAATTTGGTTCAGTTACAGGACGTAAACGTCGTTGTGGTTGGATAGACCTAGTTGCTCTTAAATATTCTGTAATGATAAACGGTGTTACCAAGTTGATTATGATGAAAAGCGACGTGCTAGACGATTTTGACACAATCAAAGCTTGTGTTGGCTATAGAATCAATGGTGAAGAAATTGATTACTTCCCATACGAAATCAACGATAGCATAGAACCTATCTACAAAGAACTTCCAGGTTGGAAAACAGATATGACAAAAATGAAATCAGAAGATGAATTCCCAGAAGCATTTAACGCATATCTAGACTTCCTAGAAGACGAACTAGAAGTTCCTATCAAGATAGTTTCTGTAGGTCCAGACCGCGAACAGACTATTGTTAGATACATCTAACGACGACTTATTTTAAAGGGCGCCTAAAAATCCCTCCTTTAAAAGTAAGTCTTATAAAAAATATGTGGAGTTAGGAATAAGGACTTGGGAGAAAAACTCCTAACTCCTAATTCCTAACTCCTAACTTTTAATATAATTATTATGTATTGGATTTTATTTATCGGTATTGCGATTTTAAGTTTTATTGTGCAACAAAGTTTGCAAAGTAAATTTAAAAAGTATTCCCAAGTTCCTATGACAAACGGAATGACAGGGAAAGAAGTAGCAGAAAAAATGCTACGTGATCATGGGATTACAAATGTAAAAGTAGTTTCAACCTCTGGTATGCTTACAGACCACTACAACCCAACAAACCAAACAGTAAACCTAAGTGAAGGTGTTTACTCGTCAAACTCTGTGGCTGCCGCTGCTGTTGCCGCACACGAATGTGGTCACGCTGTGCAACACGCATATTCATACTCATGGCTTAAGATGCGTTCTGCATTGGTCCCAGTGGTAAGTTTTGCTTCAAACTATGTTCAATGGGTGATTCTTTTAGGTATTATTCTGATAGAAACTACACCTATATTATTAGAGGTGGGAGTAGGACTTTTTGCACTTACCACATTGTTTAGTTTTATCACACTTCCAGTAGAAATCAATGCAAGTACTCGTGCAGTTCAGTGGCTTACAGGAACAGGATTGGTTCAAGGTGAAAAACGCACCATGGCAGTAGATGCCCTAAAATCTGCAGCCTACACATACGTAGTAGCAGCACTTAGCTCGCTAGCAACGCTTATATATTACATTTTTATATTAACAGGAAGAAGAGATTAATAGTTAGGAATTAGGAATTAGGAGTTAGGAGTTAGGAATTTTAACTCCTAACTTCAAACTCCTCACTCCTAACTGATAATTAAATTATTTGAGATTTTCTTGCGAAAATCCAAATAATTTAATTATCTTTGCACCAATTTGAGCGTACCGAAAATGGGGCTCTTTAATAGTAAATAATTAAAGATATGAAACACAACGTAACACATTATAAATCAATGTTTTCTACTAAGTGGAATATCTTTTTTATTTTTTATATGCGTTAGTTATTTTTTAACCGACGCATTTTTTTTATGTTGAAATAAACAAAAATATTATATAACAGTATGGAAAATTGTAAAAAAGTAATTTTATTAGGTTCAGGAGCGCTTAAGATTGGTCAAGCAGGTGAATTTGACTATTCTGGCTCTCAAGCATTAAAAGCTATGCGAGAAGAAGGCATAGAAACAGTGTTGATTAACCCTAATATTGCTACCATTCAAACATCAGAAGGTGTAGCAGATAGAGTTTATTTTCTTCCTGTAACCCCATATTTCGTAACCGAAATTATTAAGAAAGAACGTCCAGACGGTATTCTTCTTGCTTTCGGTGGTCAAACTGCACTTAACTGCGGTACAGAACTTTATCTAAACGGTACACTCAAAGAATATGGTGTGAAAGTTTTAGGTACTTCTGTAGAAGCTATTATGATTACAGAAGACCGTGACTTATTTGTGAAAAAACTAGACGAAATTGAAGCAAAGACTCCAGTTTCTCAAGCTGTAGAGTCACTTGAAGATGCTCTAGAAGTGGCACGCAGAATAGGTTTCCCAGTAATGGTTCGTTCTGCATACGCATTAGGAGGTCTAGGTTCTGGTGTTTGTTCTAATGAAAAAGAATTTATTGAACTTTGCGAAAGTGCATTGGCATATTCAAAACAAATTCTAGTAGAAGAAAGTTTAAAAGGTTGGAAAGAAATAGAATTTGAAGTAATTCGCGACAAAAACGACCACTGTTTCACTGTAGTTCCTATGGAAAATGTCGATCCACTAGGTATTCACACAGGTGAAAGTATTGTGGTAGCACCTATTATTTCACTTCGTCAAGACCAAATCGAACTTCTTCAAAATATCGCTACTAAAGTGGTTCGTCACATTGGTATCGTGGGTGAATGTAACATTCAATACGCATTCAACGCAGAAACAAACGACTATCGTATTATAGAAATCAATGCTCGTTTGAGCCGTTCTTCTGCTCTAGCATCTAAAGCTTCTGGTTATCCACTAGCATTCGTTGCTGCAAAACTTGCATTAGGTTACTCACTAGACCAAATCGGTGAAATGGGTACCAAAAACTCTGCATACGTAGCACCTTCTGTAGACTATATCATTGCAAAAATCCCTCGTTGGGACTTAGGTAAATTCGTTGGTGTGAGCCGTGAAATTGGTTCTGCTATGAAATCTGTAGGTGAAATCATGTCTATTGGTAAATCATTTGAAGAAATTATCCAAAAAGGTCTTCGTATGATTGGTCAAGGTATGCACGGTTTCGTTGGCAACAATATGAAATTTGATGATATTGAACATGCACTTTCTCATCCAACAGATATGCGTATCTTTGCTATTGCATACGCATTTGAGCAAGGTTATTCAGTAGAACAAATAGAAAAACTTACCAAAATTGACCCTTGGTTCCTAACAGCCCTTGAAAATATCTACAAATATACATTGGTGCTTTCTTCATTCAACAAAATTGAAGACCTTACTGTAGATGTAATGGCAGAAGCTAAGAGACTTGGTTTCTCAGACTTCCAAATTGCTCGTTATGTAGAAAATCCACAAGGCAATATGGAAGCAGAAACTCTAAGAGTGCGTAAACACAGAAAATCATTAGAAATTCTTCCAAAAATATGTAGAATTAATACAGTTGCTTCCGAAAATCCAGAAAAAACAAATTACCTATACGTAACCTACGGAGAAGGTAATGTTTATACTCCTAAAAAGGCAGATTCAGAAAGCATAGTGGTATTAGGTTCAGGTGCATATCGTATTGGTTCTTCTGTGGAATTTGACTGGTGTAGTGTAAATGCAGTGCAAACAGCACGTAAATTGGGCTATCAATCAGTTATGATAAACTACAACCCAGAAACAGTTTCTACAGACTATGATATGTGTGACCGTCTATACTTCGATGAACTTTCATTTGAACGTGTATTAGACGTGTTAGACCTAGAAGCACCAAAAGGTGTAATTATTTCTATGGGTGGTCAAATTCCAAATAACTTAGCTATGAAGTTGGACCGCCAAAATGTTCCTATTCTTGGTACAAAAGCTTGCAATATAGACCGTGCAGAAGACCGCCACAAATTCTCTGCTATGTTAGACAGCTTAGGCATAGACCAACCACGTTGGAGAGAATTGACCAGCTTTGATGATATAGATGAATTTATAGCAGAAGTTGGATTCCCGGTACTTATCAGACCTTCTTACGTACTTTCTGGTGCGGCTATGAATGTTTGCTACGACAAAGAACAAGTACATGCATTCCTTTCTCTTGCTGCTCAAGTGTCTAAAGAACACCCAGTAGTTGTATCTCAATTCCTTCAAAATGCAAAAGAAATTGAGTTCGACGCTGTAGCAAAAGACGGTGAAGTAGTAGAATATGCAATTTCTGAACACGTTGAGTTTGCTGGTGTTCACTCTGGTGATGCTACTCTAGTATTCCCAGCACAAAATATCTATTTTGAAACAATGCGTCGTGTGAAGAAAATTTCTAAGCAAATTGCAAAAGCTCTTCAAATCACAGGTCCATTCAATATTCAATACCTAGCTAAAAACAACGATATTAAAGTAATCGAATGTAACCTACGTGCTTCACGTTCGTTCCCATTTGTTTCTAAAGTGCTTAACCGCAACTTTATCGAAACAGCAACACGCATTATGCTAGGTGCAGAATACTCTAAACCAGACAAATCTGTATTCGATATCGAACATATCGGTGTGAAAGCTTCTCAATTCTCATTTGCTCGTCTTCACAAAGCAGACCCTATCTTGGGTGTAGATATGGCTTCTACCGGTGAAGTAGGTTGTATAGGTGACGACTTCAACGAAGCTCTTCTAAGCTCACTTATCGCTGTAGGTACTACTATTCCAGAAAAAAATATCATGGTATCTTCTGGTGATGCTAAATCAAAAGTAGATTTACTAGAACCATGTCGTGAACTTGCCAAAAATGGTTACAATATCTATGCTACCGTAGGAACACAAAAATTCCTATCAGAAAATGGTATCAACGCAACAGTAGTAGGCTGGCCAGACGATGAAAATAGCGAACTAAAAATTACAGATATGATGGCAGGTAAACAATTTGACCTTGTTATCAATATTCCTAAAAACCAAACTCGTCGCGAACTTACCAATGGTTATAAAATACGTCGTGCTGCTATCGACCACAATATTCCATTGCTAACCAATGCTCGTTTGGCATCTGCTTTCATTCACGCGTTCTGCACAGTGAAAGAGAGTGAAATTCCAATCAAATCTTGGGATGAATATAAAGCCTAAAATGATTTTAAGTGGTGATTTTCTCGTTGCACTTGTGTTCACATTCCTCACTTACCTCTAGTAAGCTCCGGATGTTCACACTTCGCGACGCCTAAAAATCCCTCTCTTAAAATACATTTTAGAGGAGGCGTCACTAGTCTAGAAACTCACTCATAAATTATTGCGGTCACTAAAGTTTGTCACGTGACCGCTTTTTGTATTTTTGTTGGTTTATATGTTAAAAATGGTGGTTTTAGACGCAATCGTTTTAATTTTTTTGGTAAAAGGTGCATACGTTTTAAAAAAAAGAATTATCTTTGTATTAGATAACTTTAAAAGTAAAGAAAGATGAAAAAGATCTACACTGCATTTATGGCTCTAGTTCTATCAGTACTATCACTTTCTGTGTTTGCTGGTGAATTAACCGTGACTCCAGAGACTCCAAGTCCAGATGGAGCTATTGTATTAACTTACACACCATCTGCCAAACAGAATTGGATGTCAACAGAAGACGTGTTTATTTATACATGTCTAGAGTTAGATAAAAATGGCGAATGGGCAAAAGAAAAAGCACCTTGGTCTAAGTGTAACACAAAAAGTTTCAAATGGACAAAAAAATCTAATGGAACTTTAACTTATACCATTTCTAATATTAAATCATATTTCGGACTTACAGATGAAGAAGTTCCACATGTTTCTGGTCTTTTTGTAATCTTAAAGAACGATAAAAACCAAACAGATGATAAATACGTAGCTATTTATACAGATTCTAAGAAAAAAGAAAAATTCACTGGTACTGTTAAATTTACAGTTCAAGTGCCTGCAGGTACAAAAGAAGTATGGGTAGCAGGTACATTTGGTGAAGAAGGTGATCCATTGTATTGGAAACACGCAGATTCTAAACTACAACTTAAAAAAGTAGATGAAACACACTTCTCTGGTACATTGAAGAACGTTCCTGCAAATTTACACTACTTATATGTTTGGGGACCACGTACCGACCAATCAGAATATCGTTTCAATCACCGTCCATTGGGTTCTCGTTCTGTAGTAAACGATGTTGTAGATTATTGGGGTGATATGACACTTAATGTAACTGTGCCACGTAGCACAAGTGAAGTTTATGTTTCTGGTAACTTCAACAACTGGGGATATTCTCGCATGGTAGATGCAGGAAACAATAGCTGGACATTCCATGTTGCTCCTACTGCAGTAGATGGAGACAAAATAGAATATCTATACTATTACAAAGATAGTGCAGAAGCTGTGGAAAGCGGCAATAAACGTGTTGTTAAGTTCCAAGGTTTCTCTACACAGTATGATGAGATAAAAATTTGGTAAAATAAGAGCGTTTTTTAAGGGCGCTTTTGGCGTTCTATAAAATGAACGCCTAAAAATCACTCCTTAAAAAATCACTCTTAGTATATTAGAAGTATATTAAAACTTAAATCAATACAATTCACTTATTTGTTTAACTAAAAACTTATTTATTATGAAAAAAATTTTACTTTTAGGTGCAGCGTTATTAGCTGCTATGACTGCAAGTGCAGTTACATTTAATGTTACAGTTCCTGAAGGAACAAAAGTATGTTATGTTGTAGGAGCTCCAGGTTGGGCAGCTAATTTTGTTCAAATGGATAAGATTAGTGATACTCAATATTCAGTAGAAACTGATTTGATAGATGGAACTGCATACAAATATTGTGCTGGTAATGATTGGGCTTACGTAGAAAAAGATGCTGATGGTAATGAAATTACAGATAGAGCTTACAGTGAAAATGATGTTGTTGCAAAATGGGCTGCTATTCAAGATCCAGAAGTAGCAACTGTTTATAATGACATTACTATTAATATTCAAGCCTCAGTGGCACCAACTATTTGGTGGTGGGGTTGCGGAAGCAAATGTCCTAATGCACAAGATCAAGGAGAAACATGGCCTGGTCCTACAATGGAAGCAATCCCAGGTGCAGATGGTTGGTATACTTATACTCTATCACAAGTTCAAGAAGGCTTAGGTGCATTTAAATTTGTTGTTGATGGTACTGAATCTGCTGAAATATCATTAGCATCAGGTGAAAATTTATGTTTAGATGAATCAGGAAACAAGGCAACATGTCCTGAAATTTCTACTGACCTAGAAGAAACTGACGCAGAAGACGCTGTTGTTGCTGCATTTGACATCACTGGTAAACCAGTTGCTGCTGATGCTGCAGGTATTGTTATCCTACAATACGCTTCTGGTAAAGCTGTTAAAGTATTCAACAACTAATCAGTAATTTACTGAAATATAAAAGTCGCAAACCTTTTGGTCTGCGACTTTTTTGTTTTGTAAATTTTGCAATTATACTTAATTCTCTAACTTTTTTCTTATTTATTTGATAGTATCTTTTCTACGTCTTGTTTCAGTGCTGGTATCTGTTTAATAATTAGACTCCAAAGAAATTCTGTAGTTACACTATCATACCCATGAATAACTCTATTTCTAGTATTAATAATTGCTTTAGCGTTTGCTAATTCAAAGTGTGGGTCTACTTTTAATATTCGATTAATTGCTTCTCCCATTATTTCAACATTTCTTTCTACTGCTCTTTGTCTAAGCATGTCATTTTGAAAATTTTGAAATAGTTTTGGAGTATTAGCAAAATAACTCTCCACTTCTATTGTGGCATTAAGTATATCTACTAAATGTTTTTCTATATATTCATCCATAAATTAATTGTTTTGAATTATCAATGTTTCTTCTTAGAATAGGGTTACGTATAGCATTTTCTTCTAGTAAATCAACATTTCTACCTAATAAACTTTCTAATGATGATTTTAGGTCAAAGTAATTATCTACATAGTCTTCTAAATTGACTTTGTTAAAGTCAACAACCATATCTACATCACTATCATTATTAAATCGATTAGTTAATATAGATCCAAATACAAATAACCTACCAACGTTATGTTTCTGGCATAAGGCAATTATTTTTTGTATATTGTTTTCTATAAGTTTCATTTGAAATTCTCCTTTCTATGCAAATGTAGTAAATTAATCTATTTTCGCATCATTTTTTTCTAAATAATATTATTATAGAGTCTATTTAAATCTTTATTGTTATATTTGTGAGTGCTTATGAAAATAGAGTGAAAAAGATACTTCTCATTACATATTATTTTCCGCCGAGTGGGGGAGCTGGGGTGCAACGTTGGTTGAAAACTATAAACTATCTGCCTCAAGCAGGAGTAGAGACTATAGTGCTTACTGTAGATCCTACAGTGGCTTCGTATCCACAGATAGATGAAAGTTTGTGTAATGATATTCCTAGTAATATAAAGGTTTATAGAACCAAAACTAGAGAAATACTCTCTTTGTATAAAAAGGTATCTCCAAAGAATGAAATTCCATATGGTGGGTTTGCAAATGAACCCAAACCTAATCTGATGCAGAAAATTTCTCGTTTTGTAAGAGGTAATTTTTTTCTTCCAGACCCTCGTCGTGGTTGGAACAAGTTTGCGTTGGCAAAGGCCAAGGAGATAATAGAAACCGAAGGAATAACTACCATAGTGACTACTTCTCCGCCTCATTCTACACAACTTATAGGTTTGGAACTTAAACGCTTATATCCGCATATCAGATGGGTGGCAGACCTTCGTGACCCTTGGACTGATATTTATTATAATCAAGATCTTTATCCTACACGTTGGGCAAAGAAACGTAATCTGCGTTACGAAAGTTCTGTCTTGCTTGGTGCAGACCAAATAATCACAGTTAGTGAAGAGTGCCGTCGTCTTTTTGCCCAAAAAGCAGACGTAGCAGAAAAAATTGCTGTCGTCCCTAATGGTTATGATACAAAGGACTTTATTAATTCAACTATAATAAATAAGAAAGAAAAAATAACTCCTAACTCCTCACTCCTCACTCCTAACTATTTTACTTATGTTGGAGTTTGGGCTCCGCAATATGATTTAGAACCTTTAAAATCTCTTGTGCAAGGTAGAAAAGACATTTTGCTACGATTTGTAGGTGTGGTGAGTGATGAAATACAAAAAGAGATAAAGTCTTGGGGTGTACAAACTGAGTTTGTTTCGTATGTTTCTCACAAAGAGGCTGTCTCTTATATGCAGGCATCTGATGTTTTGCTACTATTTATTCCAAATGTGCCTAATAATGAAGGTATATTAACAGGTAAACTATTTGAATATCTTGCAGCAGGCAATAAGATACTTCTTTTTGGCCCACAAAATGGTGATGCTATGCGTCTGATTAATGAATGTTCTGCTGGTGAGTGTTATTCTGATGGTTTCAACTTAGATGAATTTCTTAATAAGCCATATTCGGGAAATGATAATATTAAATCTTATTCTCGTGAGGCTTTGGCAAATAAAATAGCTTCTCTTTTATGAAAATATTTATAGTTTCACAAGGTATTCCTTCTTCAAAAGCACCGCTAAATGGCATATTTGCTTGGGATCAGGCTTTGTCACTTAGAGGTCTGGGGCATGATGTGTCTGTTATGGCACTAGATTTTAGAAGAAAATGGGATAGACCTCTTGGAAAACATGATTATGAAAGAGAAGGTATTAAAATTTATCAATATTCACTTCCTACAGGTATTTACAGGCATTTATTGCCTGTTTTGGGTCGTATTTGTTCATTAGTATATAAAGATATGCTTCTATCAGAAGGTATGCCAGACATTGTGCATTCTCATTTTTATTTTATGGGAGCGATATTGGCTTCTATGCCCAAAAGGCCAAATTGTCCTATCATAATTACTGAACATAGTAGTAAACTTAACAAAAAGTTATCTTTGATTAGCGATTTGGATAAAAAATTGGCTATTAAAGCGTATGAATATGCAGATAGGGTGGTGGCAGTGTCTTCTGCATTGGCAGAAAGGCTAAAAAGTAATTTTTCGGTGTCTGCGGAGGTGATTCCCGATATGTACAATCTGCCAAAAGTGAAACCTGCTGTAAAAGATTCTGAGGTTTTTAAGATAGTTTCTGTGGGTAGGTTGGTGCATGGAAAGGGATTTACAGAACTTATAAATGCTTTTTATACAGCAGAAATTCCAGAAAATTCGCAGTTGATTATTATAGGTGATGGTCCGCTCAAGGAATTTTTGCAGACAGGTGTAATAAATAATAGGGTTAAGTTGATGGGAATGAAAACTAGGGAAGAAATAGCAAATTATTTAAGTGAAGCGAATATTTTTGCTTTGCTGTCTCATTCTGAAACTTTTGGGGTGTCATATCTAGAAGCATTGAGTGTAGGGCTTCCTGTTTTGGGAACTAGATGCGGTGGTCCTTTGGATTTTATTAATGAATCAAATGGCATATTGGTGCCAGTGGGCGATACTAGAGAGGCTGCATTGGCTATTGGCCAATTATATAATAAGAAATTTGATTCCGCCGAGATTATAAAAAACTGTGAGGAAAACTTCTCTTCTGAGGCTGTTGGAAGGCGATTGGTGAAACTATATAAGTCTATTTCTTAATCTTAAGAAACTTGAGTATATACTCCCACATATCTTTGTAGAATATAAAAATCACAGAAATATATAGGATTAAACTTACACCACCTTGAATTATAAGTTTAAGGTATAGGTTTTCTGTGCTAAGTCCACATAAGTAACCAATGTAACATATTATTAGGCTCCATAGCATGGTGGGGACTATGTCAGTTAATTGGTAAATGATTTTCATTCCTATAGTTCTTTTTACTTGTATTAGTGAAGTGAACCAAGAAAGTACGCATGAAACCACATATCCCATAAGTAATGCCATAATTCCGTATTGGAAGCATAAAACTACAGAGATTATAATCAAACATCTTTTAATGATTTCTACTTGTAAACTTTTTTTGCTTTTTCCTACAGAGTTTAAAGCATAATTGTTTATCTGATATACACAATTAAGAAGATTTGCCGTGCAAATTAATTGGAAATAAGGCACTGATGTAAACCATTTCTCTCCAAAAAGTGTGAAGAAAATAGGGTAGGCAGCGAATATAAGAAAGATGGTGAATGGCATCACGATTAATGATGATTTCTGTACCATCTGTCTCATGGCATTTATCATTCTTTCTTTTTCTTCGTGAATTTGTGCAAATAGGTTGTAGCTGGTTTTACCAAATATGGCACTGAAAGTGAAATTTGCAGTTTCTGCTATTTTGTTGGCTTGTGTATAGTAACCCAATTGTTTTGCAGAGTAAAATTTGCCAAGTAGGAATGTATATACATTGTTAAATATTACATTCAATAGGTTTGATGATAGAATATGTATGCTAAATGATGCGTATTCTTTAAAAATCTTTTTTGAGAATATAAGGTTTGGTAACCAACGTTGCCAAATATAAAAACAAACTGTGCGGATTAGGTGATAACTAGTTTGTTGGATAACTAGTGCCCATACTCCAGCATTGTAGAATGCAGATATAGCTCCTGCTGCACCACTAATAGATGTGCTTATAAAGTTTACCTTGGCTAGCTTCTTAAAGTCTAGATTTCTTTCTATCAGGCCGTATGGCACTATGTATAATGAGTTAAATATTAATGCAAGATTTGTTACTCTGATTAGCGGTATAAGTTCTTTTTGATTAAAGAAATCTGCAATTAGTGGAGCTGTGAAAAAGAATAATAGGTAAAGACTAACCGAAACTATCAAGTTTGAGTAGAAAACAGTATTGGTATGTTCTCTAGTAATGTTTTTGGTTCGAACCAAAGCTGCAGTAAGTCCTCCTTCTACCAATACGTATGATAGTGTGGCAAAAATCATTACCATGCCCATTAGACCATAATCTGTAGGTGATAATAGTCTGGCTAGAATAATACCTATAATAAACTGAGTGCCTTGCTGGGCTACTCTATCTACAGAGCTCCAAGCAAGGGCACCAAGCATTTTATGTTTTAAGTTCTCAGACACCTAATATTAATTAGAAGTTAGGAGTTATCCCAATTGCTTTTAGTAAGAATGAATTTTAAAGGAGGGAGTTTAAGGCGTCCCGAAGTCTGAGAAACCGGAGTTTACTGACGTAAATGAGGATTTCGAAGACGAGGGCAACGTAAAAATCACCCTTTAAAAACATTCTTAAATTACTATGTTTACAATTTTTTTAGGCACTACGATAACCTTCTTAATCGCCTTGCCATCTAAGTATTTTGCAGTTTGTTCATTTGCAAGTGCAATTTCTTCCACTTGTTTTGGATTAAGGTCTGCTGCAAGTTCTAGAGTGAAGCGTACTTTACCATTGAATGAAATAGGATATTTAACAGTGTTTTCTGCTAGATATTTTTCATCATGTTTAGGGAAAGCTGCATCACAAACTGTACCTTCATTGCCTAATACGTGATATAATTCTTCTGCTACGTGTGGTGCAAATGGTGCTAGAAGCACTACAAGTGGCTCTAGAATGGCACGTTTATTACATTTTGCAGAATTTAACTCATTCACGCAAATCATAAATGCTGAGATTGCGGTGTTGAATGAGAAGTTTTCTATATCACTTGTTACTTTTTTAATGGTCTTGTGAAGTGTTTTATATTCTTCTGCAGTAGGTTCTGCGTCTGAAACGTTCACATCGTCACCTTTGTAGAACAATCCCCATAGACGTTTTAAGAAACGATGAACACCGTCGATACCATTTGTATCCCATGGTTTAGATTGTTCTAGAGGTCCAAGGAACATTTCATATAGACGAAGTGTATCTGCACCATAGTTTTCTACAATATCGTCTGGGTTTACCACGTTGAACATAGATTTTGACATTTTTTCTACTGCCCAACCGCAAATATATTTTCCGTCTTCTAGGATAAATTCTGCGTTTGCAAAATCTGGCATCCATGCACGGAATTTGTCTAGGTCTAGAATATCGTTTGAAACAATGTTTACATCTACGTGGATTTCTTGTGTTTTATATTGGTCTTTTAGACCGTATGAAACGAACTGATTTGTACCGATAACACGATAAACAAAGTTTGAACGACCTTGAATCATACCTTGGTTGATAAGTTTTTGGAATGGTTCGTCTTTGCATATTAGACCTAGGTCAAATAAGAATTTATTCCAGAAACGGCTATAGATAAGGTGACCTGTGGCGTGTTCTGTTCCGCCTATGTAAAGATCGACGTTTTGCCAATATTCGTTTGCCTCTTGGCTAACAAGTGCTTCGTTGTTGCGTGGGTCCATATAGCGTAGGTAATATGCAGAAGAACCTGCAAAACCTGGCATTGTGTTAAGTTCTAGTGGGTAACCATCTTCTGTTTTCCAGTTTTCGGCACGTCCTAGTGGTGGTTCGCCTGTTTCTGTAGGAAGATATGTGCTAATTTCTGGAAGAAGAAGTGGTAGTTTGTCCATATCTAGTGTATATGGCATTCCTTCTTTGTAATATACAGGGAATGGCTCACCCCAATAACGTTGGCGAGAGAAAATTGCATCACGAAGACGATAATTTACTTTTACTTTACCAATACCTTTTTCTGCAATATAAACTTTTGCTTTTGCAATGGCTTCTTTCACTTGAAGTCCGTTTAGGAAACCTGAGTTGCACATGATACCGTCTTTGGCATCAAAACTTTCTTCGCTCACGTCGCAACCTTCTATTACTGGAACTATAGGTAGGTTGAAATGTTTAGCAAATGCGTAGTCGCGGCTATCGTGTGCTGGTACAGCCATAATGGCACCTGTACCATATCCTGCTAGTACATAATCTGAAATCCATACAGGGATTTTATCTCCTGTAAATGGGTTGATAGCGTAAGCACCTGAGAAAACACCGCTCACTTTTCTGTCAGAAATACGTTCACGTTCTGTACGGCGTTTTACTGCGTCTAGGTATGCTTCTACTTCTGCTTTTTGTTCTGCAGTGGTAATTTGTGCCACGTAGTCACTTTCTGGTGCCAATACCATAAAGGTTACACCAAATGTAGTGTCTGCACGTGTGGTGAAGACAGTCATGGTGATATCACTATCTGCTATTGCAAAGTCCATTTCTGCACCTTCACTTCTGCCTATCCAGTTGCGTTGTGTCTCTTTTAGTGAATCAGTCCAATCTAGTTTATCTAGTCCGTCAAGAAGACGTTGTGCGTAAGCACTCACGCGTAAGCTCCATTGACGCATTACTTTTTGTTCTACTGGATAACCACCACGCACAGAAAGACCTTCACTTACCTCATCGTTAGCTAGTACTGTACCCAATTTTGGACACCAGTTTACGCTAATGTCTGCTAGGTATGCTATACGATAGTTCATCAAGATTTCTTGTTGTTTCTTTTCGTCGTAGCTTTTCCACTGCTCTGCTGTGAAGATAGGAGTTTCGGTGCAAGCTGCTTTTACTTTTGCATTACCTTGTTCGTTGAAGATGTCAACAAGCATGCTAATAGGTTTTGCAGCGTCTGCTCTTTGGCAATACCAACTATCAAACATCTTTATAAATGCCCATTGAGTCCATTTATAATATTCTGGGTCACAGGTTTTAATCTCTCTGTCCCAATCGTAGCAGAAACCTATTTTATCTAATTGTTCGCGATAGCGATTGATGTTTTTCTTTGTAGTAATTTCTGGGTGTTGGCCTGTTTGTATAGCATATTGTTCTGCAGGAAGACCGTATGCATCATAACCCATTGGGTGAAGTACATTAAATCCTTGCAGTCTTTTGTAGCGGCTATATATATCTGATGCTATGTAACCTAGTGGGTGACCTACGTGAAGTCCTGCCCCTGATGGATATGGGAACATATCCAATACATAAAACTTAGGTTTACTTTTATCTGTCTCTACACGATAAATGGCATTTTCTTTCCAATATGACTGCCATTTTTGTTCGATACTTTTAAAATTATATTCCATCTGAACGTATTTTTTATAAACGGCACAAAATTAATAAAAAATAAGCAGATATCAAATTTAAAGAGTTTAATAAAAGTGGCTTCTAAAAGTAAATATTCATTTTATTTCTTATAAAGGAATGTTAGTGGCACATCAACACGTTTGCACCAAGAAGCCTCGTCGTGGGCTGTGCCAGGATAGAAACCATAACTTAATCTGCCATTTTCTACTGTGTAACCTTTTTCTTGTGGAATAGAAACTAGTTCTTCAAAGAATGGAACATAATAGTAGTCTGATGTTTTGTCGCCGCAGTCAAAGTAAATCTTGTGGTTGTTATCTGTTGGAAGTTTGTCTCTTAGGTATGCAAATACAGCTTCTGCCCAACAAGTTTCGCCCTCTACGCTCATGTGTGTAGAAACACAAATGGCTGTTCCGAAAACATCAGGACGTTCGCACATAGCATAGAATGAGGCTAAACCACCCATACTAGAACCCATTACTGCAGTGTTTCCCATGTCTGTAAGAGTAGAAAATTTAGAGTCGATAAGTGGTTTTATAGTATTAACTATCATATTTACATACTCATCACCTCTAATTTCTTTTTTACAAAAACCTTCAAAACCAGTAGTTGTGTATTTTTCGTGGTCAAAATATTCTGTTAGGACTTTTTCTGGCATAAGGTCACAAACTCTAGTTTGGTCTATACTGTGTATGCCTACTGCAATGAATGGTTTAATTTTGCCTTCGGCAATAAGTTTTCCGCCCACTTGATCTATTTCCCAAGCTTGTTTGTTCCAAGATGATTTGGCATCATAAAGATTTTGACCATCGTGCAGGTAAAGAACTGGGTATTTTTCTTCTGCAGTGTAACCGTCTGGAACCCAAACGTCTAATATCACTTTGCTACCAAAATCTTCGTCATTGACTGTGGTTCTGTAAAGTTTACCAGTTGTAACCGCTTTTGGAGATTTTGTAAAACCTTCAATAGTATCTTCTGTAGGAGTTTCTGGCTTTTCTGGGATTGTTTGTTCTGTGTTTGGTGCTTCTGGATTTTCTGGTTCAATGTTTGAGTAGTTTCCACAACTTAGCATTGCCAATGCAGCACCTAGAAGTAAAATGATTTTTTTCATATTGCTTGATTTTAGTTAGGTTCGTGATTTACAAAGATAATAAAAATTTGGTATAAAAAAAAGGAGGGTCGTGGGTTCGAGAATCTGTAATAGAAAAGGACTGAAGTTGAAAAACTTCAGTCCTTTTAGTGATCCCGGCGGGATTCGAACCCACGACCCACAGCTTAGAAGGCTGTTGCTCTATCCAGCTGAGCTACGAGACCATCCGCAAAAAATTGCGAGCACAAAGATAATACAATTTATTTAAAATCAAAAGAAATTAAATAAATTAATTAATACCCACTAAAGAAGATTTGTACTGAAATATCTTTCTATACGGTCTGCAAGTATTGTAGCAACCCTCTTTTCCTTGCCATATTTATTTGCCATTTGAATGGCAGCCCAAACATTGGCACCCGAAGAAGTACCACAAAGTAGCCCATAAACCTCTGCCATTTTACGAGTGGTATATATTGCATCTGCATCAGAAACCTCTACTACTTCATCTATAAGGGCAGTGTCCAGTACTTCTGGAATAAAACCATCACCAATACCCTGAATTTGATGAAGTCCAGGTTCGTGACCAAGTAGTGCAGATACATCTTTTGGTTCTACAGCCACTATTTTTATGTTTGGATTTTTCTCTTTTAAGAATTTACCTATTCCTTGAAGAGTTCCACCACTTCCAAGTCCAGAAACAAAGATGTCTATATCTCCTGCCATTTGTTCATATAGCTCCACAGCAGTGGTTCTATAATGAATGTCTGGATTATTTGGGTTTATAAATTGTTGAGGAATGAAAGCATTTTCGCCTAGTTCTGCAGCAAGTTCTTCTGCTTTTTTTACAGCTCCGTCAAGGCTTAGTTCTTTTGGAGTAAGTTCTAGTCCTGCACCAAGGCATCTAATGATTCTTTTACGTTCCTCTGACATATTTTCTGGCATAACAATGATTACCTTGTAACCTTTGCGTACACCCACTAAGGCAAGTCCAATGCCTGTGTTTCCTGATGTTGGTTCTATAATTGTCATTCCAGGTTTTAGTTTTCCGTCTTTTTCTGCTTGACATATCATATTGTATGCCACGCGGTCTTTGATACTTCCGCCTGGATTAAGAAATTCGCATTTTGCGTAAATGTTTAAATCATCACTTACCCTCACAAGTGGGGTGTTGCCAATTAGATCTAGTATGTTGTTCATATATTTTTATTTGCGGAGCCTTGAATTAACCTTTTTATTCAACTCCTTAGTTGATTAATCAATTTAGATTCACACCCTAACGGGCGTGATGTTTTTTTGGGATGCTTTTTACAGGCGTCGCCGTCGCTGCGCTCCTCTGACACCTGCCTACAATTAAGAATAACCCTCTACGAGGGTTAATTTACTCTGCTATCACTTACTCGCAAAATTATTCCCTTCGGTCATCAACTCGTCCTAATTCCTCATTCCTCATTCCTAATTAATTAGAACGGATATCCGACGGCAAAGTGTAGGGCAGTGTCTTTAAGAATGTCCCAACCAGGAACAAATCTCCAACGTTCACCATCTGCACGAGAAGGGTCATAAGCTTTAAGACCCCAATCTAGACGAATTACGAAATAATCAAAATTTAGTCTTATGCCTATACCATAGCCTAATGCTATCTGTTTATAGAAAGTATCAAACTTGAATTGCCCACCTACTTGTCCTTCATCTTTTAGTGTCCATATATTACCCGCATCTATAAATGCAGCTAATTCTAGTAGCCAAACTAGTTTGGTTCTATATTCTAGGTTTAGGTCCAATTTTATATCTCCAGATTGTTTCATATAGTCTATATTGGTTCCTGCGTTGTAAGAACCTGGACCCAAAGAACGAGCAGACCAACCACGAACACTATTGGCTCCGCCACCATAATAACGTTTTTCAAATGGTAAGATAGTAGAATTCAGATATGGAACACCCACACCCAAACCTACGTGATATACCATAGAGTTTTTCTTATCTACAGTATGTGTATAACTAAAGTCAAAGTCGGCTTTAGCATATTGAGCAAATGGGATATTGCCTAGAAGGTATGCTCCATTGGCATCTGTATTGGCTTTTGCTCCATAACAAATACCATATAAAAGGTTTCCTGCTATTTCTGCAGAAGCACGGACATTATAGAAGTTATTTATAGAACTACTTTTCTTATTGGTAAATGAAATGCCGTAACCAGCACTCATAATAAAGTGGTCTTCATAACTATATTTTAAAAGGGAATTATTAATAGTTTGCTTGAAATTTTCTGAGATGAATGGTAAATATACGTAATTAAGGTCTATAAGATTGACTGAATGATTAATTCTTTCTTTGGTTTGCCAATTATATCTCATACCCAGACCTGCTATGATGCGAGAGTATTCATCACGAATCTGATAGCTGAAATTTAAGTGCAGTTCTGTATTAGATGTGTTGTCTTGGAAGAATTTTCTGTTAACATAAGGGAATAAAATAGTAGGGAAACCAATGCTAGCTTCTGTACCTACCTCCCAAATGGAACGTTTGCCTATGATAGATTCGTTTGCTCCACGTACTAAAAATTTAAATTTCTCACCTCCATGGAAAATATTATTATGGCTGTATTGGAGTCTTCCTGCTATACCAAAGTCTCCTTCATTGTTTGTTCCTTCTAACTCAAAACTGAATGATTGTAATTTGTCTGGTGCAAGAATAATATTACAATCTAGTTGTTTCATTCTGATAGTATCATTTGTAGATGAGGTTTCTATACCATAGAGCAAGCTATCTTGTTGCATTGCATTTTCTACTATCTTGATACTATCTTCTGTCTCAGAAAATGATATGTTTAAGTATTTAAATATCTTGAGACTGGCTAGTTTGGCGTATGTTTGATCTACAGTCTCTTCATTGTATAGTGAATTACTATTTATACTAGTAAAATTGTGAAGAGTACTTTTTCTAACGAAATCATTGTCTGAGTATATATTTATGTCTTTATACCTTATATGATTTAATGGTGCTTTTAAACTATCGTTGAATAGTGTAGTGGCATCATTGGTTAAGAAATAATTTATATTTCTTACATTGTACTTTTCATGTTCTAAACGTAAGATTTCATTTTTACCTACAACTTTTCTCATAGGTTGAACTCTCATGTTCAGTTGAACTTGTTTGTTTCCTAATGTGGTGTCGGCAACAAAACCAATATATTCCTTGTCAAAGTAAAAATAACCTTCTGTCCTAAGAAGATCTGCTATTCTTTTTCTTTCCTTTTCTAGAATATCAATATCAAATAAATTTCCTCTCTTAATGAGTGAATTAATAGTATCTGGTAGGATAATTTCTTCTATCTCCTTATTACGAATTTTATATTTTATATCTTTGATTCTATATGGTTGATTTGCTGTTATGCTATAATTAACCTTTGCTTTTTTCTTCTTAAATGTGGTGTTGTGTGAAACCTCTGCATTAAGATAACCTTTGTTTATCATTGCTTTTTTTAATTCTAATGCAGAAGATTCTACCAATGTGGAATCATAAATAACAGGAGCGTCACCTATTTTTTGTAAGAACCTATTAATCCACAAAGTGGTATCTGGACTAGAAATGCTATATAATCCTAGGTTGAATGGAATAAAATTAAAAAGTTTTAGGTTTGGTTGTTGCCTTAGGTATATACTAAAATCTGTGTCTTTTAAGTCTTTTTCGTCTGTAGTTATATTTACCTTGTCCAATAAATATTCTCCTTCTGGAACATATTTAGTCACATTACAACTGCTAAGTAGTAATGTGAGAAAGATACAGATTGGAAGAAGATATTTATTTTTATGCATTTTATATATTATTCTAATATGCACTATTGGTAGTGCAAATTTGCATTAACTACAAAAATAATATAAAATTATAATTTATCGTTTAAAATTTCTATAAAAAATGTGATTTATTCTGTGTCAAAATAATAGAGGCTGACTCTATTAGAATCAGCCTCTAGTGAAGATATATAATCAGAAAGATTATAACCAACGTAAGTAGCAGAAATCTTGACGATGAGGAAGAGCATCGTTTTTAGCATACATACGAACTGCACATTTGAATGAACCACCAGTAGTAGGATTCATGTCAAGTCTTGCATTTACTCTTGAACCTTCAACTTTAATATCTGTGAATGGAAGTACTTTATGTAATTTTTCAGCACCATCAATCATTTTAACGATAACTAGTTCAAAACCTAGACCGTTAGCAACGCTTTCTTGTTTAGCATCTACAGAAACAGTGACAGTTTGTTTATCATTTGTATCTGCGATGTAGTGAGACATGCTAGTTGCAGATGATTCAATAACTTCGATGTTGTCCCAGTTTGCAGCCATGTTTTCTTTCCAAGCAACGATTTCTTTAACTTTTGCACAGTTATTAGCTTTAAGAGCTTTAGCACGTTTTGCTTGTTTGCTATAGAAACGTTCAATATAGTCATCTAACATACGTTTTGTAGTATAGATAGGAGCAATCTTAGCTAAAGAGTTCTTAATGTATTGAATCCATTCTGGAGAGTAACCTTTACTGTTTTTAGCGAAATATAATGGAATAATTTCGTTTTCTAACATTGAGTAAATAGTTGCTGCGTCTAGTTGGTCTTGTTGTGCTTGGTTTACGAAAGTACGTTTTTCGGTTAGAGCCCAACCTGCACCTTCACGGTAACCTTCATACCACCATCCGTCTAGGACAGAGAAGTTTAATACACCATTCATTTCAGCTTTTTCACCAGATGTACCAGAAGCTTCTAGTGGACGAGTAGGAGTATTTAACCAGATATCAACACCAGAGATTAAACGTTTAGCTAGAGCCATGTCGTAGTTTTCTAAGAAGATAATCTTACCTAGGAATTCTGGACGACGAGAAATCTCAATGATGTTTTGGATTAATTTTTGTCCTGGAGCGTCAGCTGGGTGAGCTTTACCAGTAAAGAAGAATTGTACTGGATAGTTAGGGTTGTTAACTATTTTAGCTAGACGATTAAGGTCTGTGAACAATAAGTGAGCACGTTTGTAAGTTGCGAAACGACGACCGAAACCAATAGTTAAAGCGTTAGGGTTGATGTTTTCTGATAAACTTACGATACGAGCTGGATCACCTTGGTTTTTCAACCATGATTCTGTAAATCTAGCTTTGATATAATCGATTAAACGTAATTTAAGAGCTTTACGTGTTTCCCAAATTTCTGCATCAGAAACATTGTAGATGTTTTCCCAGTGTGCAGTGTTAGATTGGTCAGAAAGGAATTGTTCACCGAATGCTTTAACGTGAAGTTTTTGCCATTCAGATACTGCCCATGTTGGATAGTGAACACCGTTAGTTACATAACCAACGTGAGATTCTTCTGGGAAGTAACCTTTCCAAATTGTTTTAAACATGTCTTGAGAAACTTTTCCGTGTAACCAGCTCACACCGTTTACTTCTTGGCAAGTGTTGCAAGCGAATACAGTTACAGAGAATTTTTCTGTTAAGTCACCAGGATTTTCACGACCCATATTCATGAAGTCTGTCCAAGAAATACCTAGTTGGTTTGCGAAGTCAGCCATATAATATTGGAATACGCCTTCTTCAAATTTGTCGTGACCAGCAGGAACTGGAGTGTGAGTGGTGAATAAACCAGAAACACGAACAAGTTCCATAGCTTCATTGAAGCTTAAGCCAGTTCTGATGTAGTCGATCAAACGTTGAACATTTAAGAATGCAGCGTGACCTTCGTTACAGTGGTAAACTTCTTTTGAAATACCAAGTTCTTTAAGAGCAGCCATACCACCGATACCTAACATGATTTCTTGTTTTAGACGGTGTTCATTGTCGCCACCATAAAGTTGGCTAGTAATGCTGCGGTCTGCTTCATTATTTTTGTCAGTGTCTGTATCTAATAAGATAAGGTTGATACGACCTACTTTAACTTTCCATAAGTTAGCATAAATGTTACGACCTGGATAAGCTACACTAATAGTGATAGGGTCGCCATTTTTGTCTAAATATTGTTCTAGAGGAAGTTTGTCAAATTCTTGAGCTTCGTAAACAGCGATTTGTTCACCGTTCATTGATAAGTTTTGGGTAAAGTAACCAAAACGATATAAGAAACCGATAGCAACCATATCAACGTTGCAGTCAGAAGCTTCTTTTAAGTAGTCACCAGCTAAAACACCTAGACCACCAGAGTAGATTTTTAAGATATCAGTTAAACCATATTCCATGCTGAAATAAGCAACAGAAGGAACGGTTTTAGAAGGTTTAACGTTCATATAAGCTGAAAATTTTGCATAAACTTCATCCATACGTTTGATGAATGACTTATTTTTTGCCAATTCAGCATATTGTGTACCGTTAAGAGTTTGAAGGAATAAAACTGGGTTTCCACCGCATTTAGTCCATAATTCAGGATTCATTTCAGTGAATAAGTCCACTGCTTCGTAGTTCCATACCCACCATAGGTTATTAGCTATTTCTTTAAGTTTTTCAAACTTAGCAGGTACGTTGAACTGTACAGTAATAGGTGTCCAATTAGGATAATTAGCATTACTTACTTGTAGTTTCATTTCTTAAGTTTAAAGTTAATAATTATGTATTTTTGATATAATTTTCTGTATTTTTATACAATATGTATAATAAAAAGCGTTGCAAAGATAAGGTTTATTTATGCAATTTCAAATTTTTTCTTAGAAAATCGGACTTTTTGTTGAAATCTTTTGTAAAAACCAACTCCTAACTATTCAACTATCCCATCTCTTTTAAGTAGAGCATCGGTTTTTGGTTTGCATCCTCTAAATTTAACATATAGTTCCATAGGATGTTCTGTTCCGCCTTTGGATAATATATTGTTTCTAAAGTTATTAGCAACATTTTTATTTATACCTCCTGCCTCTTGGAAAACAGAGAAAGCATCGGCGTCAAGTACTTCTGCCCACTTATATCCATAGTATCCTGCAGTATAACCACCTGCAAAAAGGTGGGTGAAATGTGTACTCATACAGCAACCATCAATTGATGGAAATAATTGGGTCTTTTCCCATGCAGTTTTTTCAAATTCTATGACATTACCTTGGAAAGATTTCTTGATGCCATGCCATGCCATATCTAGGTATCCGAAACTCAATTGTCTTATGCATGAATATGCAGATAAATATTGCTCAGAGGCTTTTAATTTTTCTACTAAATCAGTAGGGATTACCTCTCCTGTTTGGTAATGAATGGCAGTTTTATTTAAAAATTCTGGCAGGCTAGCAAAGTTTTCCATAATTTGTGATGGAAGTTCCACGAAATCTCTATAGACATTGGTGCCACTTAAACTTTCGTATGGAACTTCTGACAATAGTCCATGAAGTGCATGCCCAAATTCGTGTAAGAAAGTTTTAACTTCTTCAAAGGTTAAAAGTGCAGGACTATCACCTGTAGGAGGAGTGAAGTTCATTACTAGTGAAATAAGGGGTCTGCTATCAGTTCCGTCCTCGTTATACCATTGACCCTTAAATTCTGTCATCCAAGCACCTTGTCGTTTGGTTTTACGAGGGAAGAAATCTGTATATAGAAGTCCCATAAATTTATCATTAGCATCATAAACTTCTAATAAATCTACGTCTTTGTGATATACAGGTAATGTTTTGTTAGAAATAAATTTTAAACCATAGAGGTCTGTGGCTAAACCAAATACTCCTTTTTTTACTCTCTCCAACTCAAAATATGGTTTTAAGTCTTCTTCACTATAATTATATTTCTCTTCCTTATACTTTTCACTATAAAATGCCCAGTCATAAGGCATTAACCTAAAAGAAGAGTCATTATTCATTTTTCTAGCATACTCTTCTATTATTTCTCGTTCTTTTATGGCGTGAGGCATGTATTTTTCTAGCAAATCATCCAAAAGACCATAAACGGCACTATCATTTTGTGCCATAGTACGTTGCAGTCTGTATTCGCTATAATGAGAACAACCCATAATCTGTGCTATTTCTAGACGATTATTTACTATCTTCTTTATGTTCTCTTGGTTGTCATTTTCGTTACCTTGTGAAGTTTTGGTGTTATATGCCATGTAAAGTTTTTTTCTTAGTTCTCTGTTTGTGGCATATTGCATAAAACTGATATATGAAGGGGCAGAAAGGTCTATAATCCAACCATCTAATCCTTTTTCTATTGCTTTTTCTCTAGCTGCTGCTAATGCATATTCTGGAAGACCGTTTAATTCCTCTATATTATCAAGGTGTAGAGTATAGGCATTGGTTGCCTGAAGGGCTAATCGTCCAAAACTGAATGTAAGTAAACTCAACTCACTAGATAGAGTTTTAAGTCTTTCCTTTTTGTCTTTATCCAAATTTGCTCCAGAACGTACAAAACCTATGTATGTGTCTGTAATAAGTTTTTTCTGTATTGGGTCTGGATAATTATCTATGTTTTCATATACTTTTTTTACCCTATTAAAAAGTAATTCGTTTTGGAAGATTTTACTAGAAGCCTCAGAAAGAATAGGGGAGTATTTCTCTGATATAGAGTCTAATACATCATTTGTTTCTGCTTCGGTGAGGTTAAAAAGCACTCCACTAACACGAGAGAGAATTTCACCACTATTTTCTAATGCTAAAATGGTATTTGAGAAATTTGGCTCTTCTGTGTTTTCTATAATTTTTTTTATATCTTCTTCTTGTTCTTTTAAACCTAGGTCTAATGCCTCTGAATAGTGTTTGGTTTCTATTTTGTCAAATGGAACAGCAGAAAATTTTAAGTCAAATGGACGCAAAAAAGGGTTTGCGTTAGCCTGAGATAACGTAATCATAAAAAATAATAAGATTAATTTAAAGACTCTAGATGTCATGTTCGTTAATGCGTGTAGCTCGCTCAATACCATTAATTTTTAAAGCTTCGGTACAAATCTTTTTGATGTCATTAACGTGTCTGACATATACATTAATTTTTGCATTAAATATGCCGTCGAAGGTTTTTACTGTAAGTTTCTGAATATTAGCATTTAAATCTTCTGAAATTATTTTCACAATATCCATTAAGATATGCTTTCTGTCTATACCCTCTATTTCTATGCCCGCACTATATACTTGCTCTTTGGTTTGTTCCCATTTGGCTTCAACAATTTTTGGTCCATACTGGGATTTAAGTTTTACAGCTTCTGGGCAATCTCTTTTGTGGATAATTACTCCATCTTCTGTCTTGAAACCTATGATGTCATCGCCAGGGATAGGTTTACAACATGGAGCAATGCTATAATTTTTATTGTCAATGGTTTCTTTTTTCTTACTCTTTCCCATAAGGAAACTTGGAGTAAGTGACTTAATAGTGAGTTTTCTACTTTTGTGTTTTACAAATTCTGGAATATCTGTAAGTGAGATTTCTTCTTTACCTATTTTGATTAAGACATCGTCCAATGAATCTAATTTGAAATGGTCTAACAATAACTTAATGGTCTCATTATTAAAGTCTTTCTTCACTACATATCCTAGGGCTTCTAGTGCATCTCTTAATATTTCCTCACCTTTTTTTCTAAATAATTTGGAACTTTGCTTAAAAATGGTAGTTAATTTTTCTTTTGCTTTGACTGTGGTTACATAGTTAATCCATTCTGGTTGAGGAGTTTGTTGTTTGGCAACTAGTATTTCCACTTGGTCTCCACTCTGTAGAACATAACTTAGCGGAACTAGTTTATTATTAACTTTGGCACCTATACAGTGCATTCCTATGTCTGAATGTATATCAAAAGCAAAGTCTAATGCTGTGGAACCAGAAGGTAATGTTTTCATTTCTCCTTTTGGAGTGAAGACAAAAACTTCTGCATCATAAAGAGTCAATTTAAATGTATCCAAGAAGTGCATTGCGTTGGAGTCTGGATTTTTAAGTAACTCATTTACAGTGCTTAACCATTCTTCTATCTTTGATTCACTTAATGAATAGTCTTTTTTATAATTCCAGTGTGCAGCTAGACCCTTTTCTGCTATCTCGTCCATTCTTTGGCTACGAATCTGAACTTCTATCCATTGACCATCTGGTCCCATAACGGTAACGTGAAGTGCTTCATAACCATTTGCTTTAGGAGTATTTAACCAATCTCTAGTTCTGCCAGGGTGTAGGGTATAAATAGATGTGATTAGATTATAAATTTTTAGGCATTCTATTTTTTCATCTGCACCTGGGTGGGGTTTAAATACTATTCTAGCTCCCAAAATATCATAAACTTCCTCAAATGGAATCTGTTTTGCTTCCATTTTTTTCCAAATGGAAAAAGCAGATTTAATTCTTTCTTTCATTACAAATTCATAGCCATAGCTATTTAATTTATTCATAATTGGAAGAGAGAATTTATCATATACTTCCATGCGTTTTTCTCTTTCTGCTTCTAAACGCTTAGAGATATTTTCATATTTTTCTGGGAAGTTGTATTTAAAACTTAAATCTTCTAATTCTGTTTTAATGGAGAACAGGCCCAATCTGTGTGCAAGCGGAGCGTAAATATATTCAGTTTCTCCTGCTATCTTATATTGTTTTGCCACAGGTTGAGAGTCTAATGTACGCATATTATGAAGTCTGTCTGCTATTTTAATTAATACCACTCTGATGTCTTCTGACATGGTAATAATTAATTTTCTAAAGTTTTCTGCTTGTGCAGACGCTTGTTCTCCAAATACTCCGCCAGAAATTTTGGTTAGCCCTTTTACTATTTCTGCAACTTTCTCTCCAAATAGGTCTTTTATATCATCTACAGTATAATCTGTGTCTTCTACTACGTCATGTAATAGAGCCGCACAAATAGATGTAGAACCTAGTCCTATATCTTTACACGCTATATGTGCCACGGCAATAGGGTGTATTATATAAGGTTCCCCCGAACGTCGGCGTACTCCTGCATGTGCAGTTTTGGCAAACTGATATGCTTTTCTAATAATATCTGTTTTTTTACTGTGATGTGAATTTAAATAATCTTTCAACAACTCTTCGAAAGCATTGTCCATCATCTCATTCTCTTTCTGTAATACTTGCGCTTTGGACATAGTCGTACGTTTTTAGTTAATCCCACTCTGCAAATCTAGGGGTCTTGTATTGTTCGTTATTAGTTTTAAATCTTATTGTTAGCATCAATTCATGTGTTCCAGAAGTATAGCCCTGTAAGTGTGTAAGGTTGAAGTCGTATGCGTAACCTAATCTTACATAGTCAGTTATGTTAAATCCTATCATTGGAACTATAGATTCTGCCACGAATAAATCACTCATTCTGTATGCTACACCAAACCATAGTGCTTTTGTGTAATTTACCATTAAACTGATTTCTTCATTTACACTAGAACCATTATAGTGGGCTGCAATAGCAGGGGTAATATCCCAGTATCTTCCCACTTCAAATTTATATTTGGTGTAAAGATAATAATTTACAGGAGAGAAACGTAAGTTCTTTTCCATAAAATATTCTTGGATATGTGTTAAAGATGCCCCAATAGTCCAATTTCTTAATTGATATTGAATACCGAAGTTGAAATTTGGTCTAATGTGACTATCTTTGTCATAATATTCTGTTGGGTCACTTTCTTGTTCATAAATATTGCCAGAAGCATCATATTGTGTAAATGTAGCTCCAGCTCCCAAACCGAATGAAAGTTTGTGATTTTCACCTAGTGGAATGTGATATGCATAGTTCACAGTGGCACTATAGGTGCTTAGTGGACCAAATTTATCATATACAACAGACAAACCAAAACCTGAGTTTATGGAAGGGGCTAGAATATCAAAGTTTAAAAGTCCTGTGGTAGGTGCTCCCTGAAAATCCACAAATTGGTGACGTGCTAGCATAGTGATGTTAGCATATATAGAATTTCCTGTAAGTGCAGGATTGTAATGTGTCTGTGTAAACAAATGCTGACTGATTTGTACGTCATTTTGTGCCATTAATGACATTGGCATTAATAAAAGCACTAACCATATTTTCTTAAATAGTTTCATTTGTTATATATTTTTAGTTTTCAACTATTTTAAAACTTGTTCTACGATTCATTCTGTGCTCACCTTCTGTGGCAGGTTTAGCTATAAGTGGGTGGCGTTTTCCGTAACCTCTCCAGGTGAGTCTAGTGCGGTCAATGCCAGCTTCAACTAGGTAATCTACAACAGATTTGGCACGTTCATCAGAAAGCTTATCGTTATATTCGTGTGTGCCACGAGAGTCTGTGTGTGAACCAAACTCTAGTTTTAGGGTAGGGTTTGATTGTAGTAGTAATATAATCTTATCTAGTGCGTGTTTAGATTCTGGTAGAAGTTTTGCACTATCAAAGTTATAATAAATATCATATAAGAAAATTTCTTTACCCCAACCAACAACAGCACCTTCTTTGTTGTAACGTTTATCATCAGAAGAGTAAGCATTTCCTGCACTTGGAATTGATGCTAGGTCAAACTGACTATTATTACTATCATTTTCTGAATATCTAAATGGTTTACTGCTGATAGATAAGAAATTTGGTTTGTTTACCTTAACTTGATATTCTTTTCCGTTTTCTAGATCGGTGAAAGTATATCTACCTGTAATGTCGGTTTTGGTTTGTTGTACTACTTTGCCGTCTTGGTATAACATTACATCTTCGTTTATGAATGGTTCATTGGTTTCCATATCATAAACTCTACCGCTGATAGACATAGCTGCTTGTGATAGGTAGAAGTCTTGTTCTACAGGGAAACTACCAATAGATGTTTTTTCTGTTTTGGTCATGGCAATATCAGAAAGGTATCCCATGGAACTAGCTATGAGTTTGTAGAAATCGCCTGCTTCTACAAATGCGTAATAATAACCTTCTTCATTGGTTTGTACTGTTTGGGATTTTCCCATTCCGTTGAGAATAACTTGTGCTCCAGATAGTGGCTCCCCAGTCTTTTTATCATAAACATGGCCAGAAATCATTGTAGCAGAGAAGATTCCTTTAAATCTGTAGATGTCATCTTGAGTATCTGTTTTTCTATTGCTTATAAGGAATGCTTCGTCATTCTTTTCTGATACTATAATGTTAATATCGTCATAAGAAGAGTTTATAGGGCGATATAGATTTTGTACTCCAGAAATAGATTTTCCGTCTATCACTGCACTATACAGGTCATATCCACCAAAACCTACTCCTCCGTCAGAAGCAAATATTAATGTATTTCCTACAACGTATGGAAATGCCTCATTTCCTGCTGTATTGACCACAGCTCCTGCATTTATAGGTTTGTAATCCCATTTGCCATTTTGTTTCTTTTCTATATACCAAATATCACTACCTCCATATCCTCCAGATCTATTTGATGTGAAATATAATCTTTTCCCATTTTCGGAAAGGGCAGGATGGGCAGCATCTGTATGGCGGTCGCCTATAGGAAGTACTCCTTTATTTTTCCATTTATCTTTCTTGAAGACTGAATAATAAATAAAACAGTCATTATTTTCATTGTTTATACATTTGGTATAATACATTATTGAATTTAATGTATCAATGGCAAATGTACCCATATTAGGCTTTTTGCCAGATTTTATCATATTATCTACAGAACGTGAAGAACTAAATTCATCACTAGAATCTGTGAAGAACATCTGTGAACGATATTCATCTTTGTCTTTTGATGTGGTGGCATAGATTATACCAGATTTATAGAAACCTATACCATATTCCATATCCGCGGTGTTTACACCTTTGATATATTCTTCTGGAGAAATAGGGTTTTGTGAACTAAAACGCAAAGCGAAATCACATGATGCCTTTAGGTTTTTAACCAGAGGATTGGTAGGTTGTAATCTTTCTACTTCTTCAAATGCAGCTTTTGCTAGTTTGTATTTTCCCAGTTTTTGTAGGTTTTTACCGTATATAAGGTAGGCATCTGCATGTTGATAACCAGAAATAATAGCCTCATTTAGGTAATTAACAGCTTCTTCTGGGTTGTTTAGGTTGGAATAGCATTCTCCTACACGAAATTTGGCAAATGCAACACTTTTATCTTTGCTATCTGTGCTGTCTGTAGCATTAATAGTCTTTTTATATTCTTCTATAGCACCTTCATAATTTCTTTTTAGGAACTCGGTGTTTCCAGAAATATTAGAAGCCATGATTGGCAACGAAAGTCCTAATAGACACAATATTATATGAATGCGATTAACTTTCATAGTGATAATTATATAGTTAGCGTTCTAAGGTTAATGTGGATTTAATAACTTCTAATTCCCCATCTTCTGTAGGAATAAACACGGTGTATAAATATACTCCTGGATTAGCTTCCATTCCATTATGAGTGCCGTCCCAACCTGTAGTACCTTCATACATCAATGTTCCATGTCTATCATATACTTTTAAGTCATAATCTGCTAAGAAAATGTCATTTACACCATCTGCATTAGGTGTGAATATATTAGGGAATGTGGTAGATTCTATGGTTTTAGTTTCTTCTAATGTCCATAAACAACCATTTTCATCAGTAAATTCTATTTTGAAATTATTAGTAGAAGTACCATATGGGAATTTCTTGATCCAGAATATATTTTCTGGACCTTTGGCAGGAATTTCTTCGTCATTCATAAATAGAGAGTAGTCAGTAAATCCTTCGGTTGTAGATACTTTTACATATCTACCACTTACCATTAGTTCTGGAACTGTAATGTTCATTTCATATTCTGGTTCGGGATATACTTTTGTTTCTGCTGTATTTACATCTTCTTCTATTTTTGCTGCACAATTGGCATCATTGAGAGTTGTGAGTGTAAATATAGTATCCTTTGCAGGGGTGACTTCTTCTCTTATAAATACTTCTGATACTGTTTTTTCTGTTCCATCTGGTAAAGTGTATGAGAAAGGAGCTTCACCTTTGAGGATAATAGTAACTTCGGTGGTTTGATTTTTACATAAGTAATCTTTACTAGTCTCCAATTTAGCCGTTGGGCGTTGATTTACTTGTACTAACACTGAGTTTGAAGTAACTGTGCCACAGCGGTTTGTAACACTAAGTTTTAGAGTTTGGTTGTTTTCATCTAATACAAATGCACGTGTTAAATCTTTGCTTTCTCCAATTACAACATCGTTCAATGTCCATTCATATTTAGTTGCACTTGGGTTTGACTCCACTGTAGGACTTATGGTAACTTCTGTGTCGTTGCAGAAACTTCCTACTTCATTTATATAAGCAGAAGGAAGACTGCCTGTAACTCCAACTGTAAATTTTATTTCTTCTGCAATTTCACATGTTCCTTTGAAAAAACGAATGCTGTATGAACCTGCTCCAAGTCCAGAAAGTGTAATCTTGTCGTTGCACTCAAAACCAAACATAGTCTCGTTGTAATTATATTTTATCAATTCTGCAACTTTACTAGGTTCGTGGCAACCTTCTGTCCAGATGGTGTCTTTATAGGTTATAGTTTCTGTGATAATTTCTCCGTTTTCATCTAGTGTTGGTTCTCCATTTTCATCTAAAACAGGTTCTTTTTCTTCTCTGTTTTTGGTAATTACAGGGTGGAAAACACTAGTGTATTTTAAATCTTCATCTAAAATTTCTTGTTGGTTTGTAATATCAAATAGTTTTACAATATAGTATGTAGTACTATCTGTAGGTGCCACAGTTTCTGTTCTGCCTGCCACAGCAAATGTTACAGATGCTGTTTTGTCATTTTGGCATACCACACTCGCTGCAGGAATAGAGGTTGGTGGTTCTACAGTAAGTACATCTGGTTGTTTTGATTCTGCAGTATTGATGTCTTCTGCTATAGATTCACAATTTTGGTCTTTGAGTGATGTTAGTGTAAATGCAATGTCGCTGTCTGGGCTCACTGCTTCTTTTATAAATACATCTGATGTTGTTTTTTCTGTTCCATCTTGCAAAACGTATGTAAATGGTCCTTTACCAGTAAAGCGAATATAAACTTCTGATTGTGGATTTCTACATATATCTGTATTGGTTTCTATAGTTGCAGTAGGGCGTTTATTTACTTGAACTAGAACTGTATTAGATGAGGTAGTTCCACATCTGTTGGTTACATTTAGTTTAAGTGATTGATTATTTTCTTCTGATGTAAATGTATGTGTAAGGTCTTTTTTATCTCCTATTTTTACATCATTTAGTAACCATTCATATTTACTTACGCCAGGGTTTGATGTGATAGTAGGGGATATGATATATTCAGAGGCATCACAGAAAGCACCTACTTCATTGATTTGTGCTAGAGGAAGACTACCTGTAACTCCAATTGTAAATTTTATTTCTCCTGTAAACTGACAGTCGCCTTTGAAGAATCTGATGCTGTATGCTCCAGCACCAAGCCCAGAAACTGTGACTTTATCATTACAGTCAAAACCTTTCATTTCTTCTGTGTATTCTTTTTTACTTACCTTGAATACTTCTTCTGCTTTTGTAATTTCGTGACAACCTTCTGTCCAAAGAGTATCTTTGTAGGCAACATCTTTGGTGATGATTTCTCCGTTTTCATCCAATGTAGGCTCGCCATTTTCATCTAAAACAGGTTCTTTTCTCTTCTTGTCTTCTGTAATTACTGGGTGGAATTTGTTAGAGTATTTTAAATCTGGGGCTATAATTTCATGTTGGTTAGTGATGTCAAATAATTTTACACTATAAAATCTGGCAGTGTCGGTTGGTGCAACAGGTTCTGTTCTACCTACCACAACAAATGTTACAGATGCAGTTTTGTCATTTTCACAAACCACATTTGCCGCAGGTTTAGATTTAAGAGGATCTACAGTGAGTGTTTCAACTACAACACTATTTGGTTCTGTATGAACTTCGCAGCCATTAGCATCTTTTACATAAACTGTATATGCTCCCACATTAAGTGAACTGAATGTGTTGTTTTGTTGTGCAGTGGTGAAACCATCTATACTATAAACGTATGGAGTAGTACCGCCAATGGCTTTTACTGTAATGCTTCCATCTTTACAAACACTGACAGCAGTAGAAGCTTCTGAGATTAATAATTCTTCTGGTTCGTTAATGGTAACATTATCTGGACCTACAATACCGTTGTCATCTTTTACATAAATGGTATATGTTCCAGCTCCTAGGTTTTCAAACTTGTTACTAGTTTGTTGTAATGCGAAATCTTCAGTTAATGAATAATAACAATTCCCTACAGCATCAGAGACCGAAACAGTAATGCTTCCTGTCTTTACGCCAAAACATGTGGCGTCTGTTTTTGTTGTGCTAAAAGTTAATGCAAAAAGTGAAGAAGTTACGCAAGTGAATATCGCTAATATTACACAGCGTATGAGAGTAGATTTTGTTGTCATAGACAAAATATTTAACTAAGGTTTCCACAAAGATATTAAAAAAAATAAAAAAAAGACGATTTTTAAGGAAAAATCGTCTAATTTCTAGAAAATCGCAAACGTTTCTTTAACGTTTAAACTTCTTCATTACATAACTTATTAGTTTATATCCCAATGAATATTTTTTTACTACACCAGATAATAATCCACTATTTAATACAAGTGACTTGCCTAAATTAAACCATCTAAACTTGTTAGAATAATAGGTTTTAATAGAATTATAGTCATTTACTATCTTATTTTCTTTCTGTGCAATCTTAGCTTGTAGAACTAACTTTTCTGCCATGACTGCATCTATGTTTTTTAAATTAGAATACATCATAACTTATTGTTTTACAGGTTCTACATTTTGGTTCTCATCAGAAAAAATAATCTTGCTTAAGGCTCTAATCATAGGGTTAAGGAATATTTTGTCTTTAAATGCTATTATACATACCAAAATCAATGTATATATTCCTGCCACTATGCAAACGCCTGGTATCATACTTTCAAATATGGTTTCAAACCACAACAATAAAAGATATGATAAATATGTAAATATTATCATAACCATAAAGAGACTTACTATAGCCAATAGTATAAGTGAAATTATTTTGGATAATTTTTCTAATAATTCCAACCTAAGCAAGTCGTAACGCATAGAAGCATATTGCTTGCATTCTTCTAATAATTGTTTGTAATCAGAAGTCATAGTTATTGTTTAGCGTTTTGTTGTACTTCACCTTCTTCTGCCAAAACTTCATCAACCACTATTTCCAAATCGTTCATATTAGTAAATGATTTAACTCTCTCTGTAATAAGGGTAACGAGTTCGTCGAATCTTTCTTTACTAATGCCTTTGCTTTTTAGTAATTCAATAATTTTGCCACGAAGCTCAGCTCCAGATGTTGGTGCTAATAATAATGCTGCCACTGCACCTACTGCAATTCCGCCAGCAAATGCTAATACATTTTTTAAATTCATAATAACCTCCGCTTTTAAATTGGGTTAATAAATATAGCACATTTATGAAGTGCTTAGTGCAAATATAATAAAAAGTTAGGAGTTAGCAGTTAGGAGTTAGGAGTTTTTTTATTAGGTAAGTAGAGTTTTTATAAATTTTTAAATATTCCTAATTGCCTAACAACAAATATACTAATAAATTTCTTATATTTGCAAATTGTGTTTAAAATATAAGGTATGCAAAACAAACAATATACTATAACGGTAACAGAAAATGCTCCTCTTATGGAGTATTTAACAAAAAAACTTAGTGATCATAGCAGAACATCACTACGTTCATTAATAGTTCATGGTCAAATTTGGCTTAATGGTACAAAAATGCTTACAGACAGAGAGTTTCCTCTTAAAAAAGGCGATAAATTAGAAATTCGTTCTTCTAAAACTCTGCTAAAGAAGAAAAAACTTATACACTCACACATGCATGTGGTACACGAAGATGATGATGTGATGGTGGTGTACAAAAAAGAAGGTTTCTTAACTGTAGGTACAGAAAAAGACAAGATAAATACTGTATATCACGTGCTTAATAAGTATATGAAATCATACGGACGTGATAAACGTATATATGTGGTTCACCGTTTGGATAGAGAAACTTCTGGACTTTTAATTTTTGCCAAGAGCCAAGAAGTGCAAGAGACTCTTCAAAAAAACTGGACCAAAATGGTGCCAGAAAGAAGTTATTGGGCTGTGGTAACTGGTACAATGCCAGATAAAAAGGGTGTGATAAAATCATATCTAACAGAGGATAAATCGCTAATTATGCACGCCAGTGACAAAGATAATGGTGGAGATTATGCAGAGTTGGAATATGAAGTTTTACAAGAAAAATCACCTTATACTTTGTTAAAATTGTCACTGGAGACTGGACGAAAGAACCAAATTAGAGTCCAACTAAAGAGTGTAGGTTGCCCAATAGTGGGTGATAAAAAATATGGAAGTACTTATAAAACTGCAGGCAGGGTTTGTCTTCATGCAGGAATGCTACACTTCATTCACCCTGTGACCAAAAAACATCATCAGTTTGAAGCACCACTACCTGTAGAATTTAAAAAATTATTGAAATGAGAAAATATTTAATCCTATCGTTGTTGGCTTTTGCCACCATGTCTTTGTCTGCTCAGGTGGAATATAAAAAGACTAAGTATCCAAATGGCAATATCAAAATGGAAGGTTACTTTGAGGCTGGGAAACCAGTGGGAGAGGTGAAACGTTATCACGAAAATGGAAAACTTCAAGGTATTCAGAAATTTGATGAAAATGGAAATTCCACTGCAGAGGTTTATGCTGGTGACGGAACTCTTTCTGCTATAGGCAACTATGAGGGTCATAAAAAAGTGGGTGTTTGGAGTTATTTTGCCTCTACAGGTTATCTTTTTATGTTAGAAAATTATGTAGATGGACTAAGGCAGGGAGAATCTCTAGTATTTTCTGCAGATAGTACTATTTTGGAGAGATTGTTTTATGTAGATGGACTTCTAGATGGTGAGAGAATCAAATATTACCCATACGGAAATGTGATGTCTAAATACACATACAAAGGTGGAGTGCTAGAAGGACCATATCAATACTTCTTTGAGAGTGGTACTCTAGGTGAGGAAGGAAATTATAAAGCAGGGAAAAAGGATAGTATTTGGAAAACCTATGATGTGGAGTCTTTGGAAGTCTTAGAAGTGAATTACATAGATGGGGTGGCAGAAAATCAAGCAGAATTGGATAAGAAATTCCAAGAAAAACTTGACTCATACGATACAGACCCAAATATCAAAGACCCAGAAGATTATATTCATAATCCCGAAGCATATTTCAAAAACGAATGAATTCTGTAAGTCTATATGAATTAAATAAACAATTAGGGCTTGTTATAAAAACAGGTCTATCGGCCAATATTTGGGTTCATGCAGAGATAAATAGCATAAATGTCCAAAGAGTTGGCCATTGTTATATAGAACTTATAGAAAAAGACGAAAATACAGGCAATATAATAGCCAAATCTCGTGCCAATATCTGGGCAAATACCTATAAATTAATATCTACATATTTTTTTGAAGAGACAGGAAAGAGACTTTCTACTGGAATGAAAGTGGCATTTTGTGTAGATGTGACTTTTCATGAAGTTTATGGAATTAGTCTCAATGTTGTGGATATTGACCCTACATACACTCTAGGAGAGAGTGCTCGTCGCAAGGCTCAGGTGATAAAAAAACTAGAAGAAGATGGTATTATTGAAATGAACAAAATGCTGTCTGTGAAGTCTTTGTGCAAAAATATAGCAGTGATTTCTGCCGAAGGTGATGCTGGATATGGTGATTTTTGCCACCAACTACTTAATAATAAATATGGCTATGCCTATAATATCACCCTTTTCAACTCCATTATGCAGGGTGAAAAAGCAGAAGAATCTATCTTGGAATCATTGGATAAAGTACTAGAAAGATTGTCAGAATTTGATGTATTAGTAATGATTAGGGGCGGGGGTGCAGTGTCAGATTTGGATTGTTTTGATGGATATAATATTTCTGCTTCTATAGCCCAATTTCCTCTGCCTGTTTTGACAGGTATTGGTCATACTAGAGATGTTTCAGTAGTGGATATTGTTGCCAATATGCCATTGAAGACACCTACCGCAGTAGCAGATTTTTTAATAAATCATACTAGAGTTTTAGATGAAAAGATAGATTCATATATAGCATTATTATATCAGTCTGTAACTTCGCTTTTGGATAAACATTCTAGAAAACTAGACCAATGTTTAACTCTGCTTCCTATTTATGCTAATAGGCTAGTAGAGAAGAAGTTTCATTCATTAGAATTGATGGAAAAAACATTAGAATTATTATCGCCAGAGGCAATACTTAAAAAAGGTTTTGCAATAGTAGAAAAAAAAGGCAAAGCAGTCAAAACCTCTGACTTAAAAACCGACGACGAGATAAAAATTAAATTTATAGATGGAGTGGTAGGTGCAAAAATTAACTCCTAACTCCTAACTTATTGTTTTATGAACGATTTTGAAAAAAACATACGTGAAATTGAAACCATAATTTCTAAAATAGAAAAAGGTGAGATAAATTTGGCACAACTAGCTGATGAGGTGGAAAATGCCAAGAAAATAATCAACTTATGCAAAGATGAGTTAAAAAATATTCAAAGCAAGGTGGAAAGTTTAGTAAATAATGAATAAAAAATTATTTTTGCAGTTTATTTTACCAAAATTTGAATGTTTATATAGTAAATAACTAAAAGACTTAATATGAATATTAAAAAACTTCTTTTGCTGTGTATCAGTGTGTTAAGTTTTACCATGGTGATGGCAAAAACTAATTCACAAAAGGTGGAAGCAGATATTCCTACCTCATGGAACAATCTAGATACACTATTTATTCAACAGGATATAGACCAAAAATGGTGGACTGGTTTCAATGATGCAACACTAAATTCATTAGTGGAAATTTGTATATCAAATAACTATGATTTGGCACAAGCTGCTTATAGAGTAGATGCTGCTAAGGCTTCTATGCGTAAGGCAGAAGGTGGCTATTATCCTTCTATTAGCATTGGTGCAGCCTATGATTATAACAAAAATATAACTACACCAGGTGCTGTGAGTCATATAGGAACTGTGGGTGCAGATATGTCTTGGGAAATAGATATTATAGGTGCGGTGAGAGGTAGAGCAAAATCTCAGAAATATAATTTCCAAGCCACCCAAGAAGAATATAATGCAGTTATGACATCGTTAATTGCTAAAACGGTTTCTGCTTATATAAACCTACGCACTGCTCAGGCACGCCTAGAAGTGGTTAAATCAAACCTTTATACACAAGAACAAACCAAAAATATTACAGAAGCTCGTTTCAATACAGGTCTAGCATCTGCACTTGATGTGGCACAAGCAAAATCTATTTATTATGCCACAGCAGCCAAAGTTCCAGAACTAGAAACCACAGTTTCTGAATGTCTTAATGTATTAGGAGTATTAAGTGGTAAAATTCCTTGGATGTTAGATTCAGAATTAAACATTACAACATATTCAAATATCCCTAAAAATTCTGAACAAATGGTACCTGTTTCTGTTCCTGCAGAAGTGCTTCGTGCTCGTCCCGATGTGCGTGCTGCTGAAAAATCTATAGATGCAGCAGCTTCTCTAGTAGGAGCTACAGTGGCAGATTGGTTGCCCAAATTTTATGTAACAGGTCAAATAGGTGTGGCTTCTGAAGATTTTAAACAGATATTCCAAAAAGATAAAATGTATTGGCAAGTTGCTCCTGCCATAAAATGGAATATATTCTCTGGAACAGCCCTTTCTGGTCAAATTCAGGAGGCAAAAGCCAAAACTGAGATGGCAGTGAACGCATATAATAATGTTGTTTTAAATGCACTTCAAGAAGTGGATAATGCCATGGTAGGATATAAACACAGTATAACAGAAGAAGACGCTTATGCTGTGGCATACGAACAAGCACAACTTACATTTGACTTAGCATTAGACCTTTATAAAAAAGGTTTAATAGAATTCCAAAACGTGCTAGATGCTCAACGCAATTTATTGAGTTATGAAGAAGCAAAAGTCCTTGCAGAGGCAAATGTTTCCCTTTCTTTGGTTCAACTTTATCTAGCTTTGGGTGGGGGATATTAATTTATAAAACAAATATAAATCCAATATAATGAAAAGAGTTTTAAACATTACATTAACTGTTTTAGTAACTATTATACTAACAGCATGTGCAGAAAAAGAGGTAAAACAAGCACCTCTACCTCAATATTCGGTAGAAAAACCAGAACTTCGTGATATAGTATATCATTTAGATTATCCTGGATTTTTGCAATCAGAACTAGTTGTAGATATTATTTCTAGAACAGAAGGTTATCTAGAAAAAATGAATGTAAAACCTGGTCAAACAGTGAAAGCTGGTGATGTTTTATTTGTCATAGAACCCAAAAACTATGAAGATAAACTTACAGAAGCTATTGCCAATCTAGAAACTGCAAAAGCCAATTTGGTGCTAGCAGAAACTACACTGGAAAGAATGAAAGAAGCTTCAAAAAGTAATGCTGTGAGTGAACTAGATGTAGTTCAAGCACAAACTCAAGTAGATTTATGCAAGGCAGCAGTGAAAAAGGCTGAGTCTGGAAAATCTCTTGCACAGACCAATCTAGATTATTGTTACATCAAAGCTCCAAGTAATGGCAGAGTGAGTCTCAACAAAATAGATGTTGGTAATTATGTAACACCAAAAACACTTCTAGCTACACTTTACAAAGATGACAATCTTTATGTAAACTTCTCTATAGAAGCTAGTAAATTGATTTGGGCACAAGCACAAGCCAAAAACTCTAATATTAAATTGGGCAAAGGTGACGCATTTGAAACAATAAATGTTTACCTAACAGACACCAAAGGTAATGTATATTCATATTCTGCAAAATTGGATTATTTATCACCATCTGCAGATATTTCTACAGGTACTGTAGATATGAGAGCTGTGGTAAATAATAAACACAAAGAATTAAATAATGGGGTATTGGTAAATGTTTCACTTCCATTCAAAAATGTAGAAAAAGCGGTACTTATCCCAGAATCTTCTATAGGAACAGACCAATCTGGTAGATATATTTATGTAGTAGAAAATGATACAGTGCGTTACAGAAGTGTTCAAGTAGGTCAATTGGAGTCTGATAATAAACGTGAAATCCTAAGTGGTTTATCTTCTGACGAATGGTATGTAACCAAAGCTCTAACCAAAGTCCGTAATGGTCAAGTTATTAATCCAATAGAAAAAGAAACATCTAAATAAAAATAGATATGTCTAAGTTTTTTATAAATAGACCTATATTTGCGTTTGTTATTTCTCTGTTAATAATCTTAGCAGGGGGAATCACCCTAACATCGCTACCTATTTCATTATATCCAAATATTACTCCTCCAACAGTATCTGTAACTGCATATTATCCAGGTGCTAATGCTGAGGTTATAGCAGAAACAGTGGCTGCTCCTATAGAAGATAAAGTAAACGGTGTAGAAAATATGTTATATATGAACTCTACATCATCTTCGGCAGGTGTTTATACTCTAACTGTTACATTTGAAGTAGGAACTGATATAGATATGGCAACAGTTTTGGTTCAAAACCGTGTTAATCAAGCCACATCTAGTCTTCCTTCGGAAGTTACTCGTTTGGGTGTTACTACAGAAAAGAAATCTAGTAGTATTCTTATGATGATTGGTTTAACTTCTGATAATCCAGAACTTTATAACAACACATATCTTACCAACTATGCTTCATTAAATATAGTAGATGAGTTGAAACGTATAGAGGGGGTAGGCTCTGTAAGTACATTTGGTGCAGACGTATATAGTATGCGTATGTGGCTAGATCCAGAAGTTTTAAGAATGCGTAGTTTGACTCCTTCTGATGTTATTTCTGCTATTCAAGAACAAAACGTTCAGGTTTCTGCAGGTAAGGTAGGTGAAATGCCAACATCAAATAATGAACCTTTCCAATATACATTAAATGTTCAAGGTCGTTTAACTTCTATAGAAGAATTTGGAAATATCATTATTCGTTCTGGTGAAAGGGGTAATATATTGAGATTAAAAGATGTGGCAAAAATAGAATTGGGTAGTAAAACCTATACTATTGATAGTAAAATCAACCACCAACCTGCCACATCTATCTGTATTTATCAGCTTCCTGGTGCCAACTCTATTCAAGTGGCAGCCGATGTAAATAAAAAAGTGGCAGAAATTACCAAAAATCTTCCAGAAGGTGTAAATGCAGAAGTGGTGCTAGATACCACCAAGTTTATAGAAGTTTCTATAGAAGAGGTGTATCACACATTATTTGAGGCATTTGTGCTAGTAATTATAGTGATTTTATTATTCTTGCAAGACTTCCGTTCTACACTTATTCCTGCCATTACTATTCCTGTATCTCTGATTGGTACATTTGCTGTGATGGGTGTAATGGGATTCTCTATTAACACACTTACCCTGTTTGGACTTATTCTTGCCATAGGTATTGTGGTGGACGATGCCATTCTGGTGGTGGAAAATACAGCCCGACACATGGAAGAAAGTGGACTTTCTCCACGTGAGGCAACAATAAAAGCAATGGAAGAAATCACAGGTCCTATTATTGGTACTGTATTGGTGCTTTTGGCTGTATTTGTTCCTACTGCGTTTATGGGTGGTATCACAGGTGAAATGTATAAACAATTTGCCATAACTATTGCTGTATCAACAGCATTCTCTGGTCTAAATGCTTTGACATTGAGCCCTGCTCTATGTTCATTGATTCTAAAACCAAAAGAACCAGGAAAAGAAAGCAAATTCTTCGTTTACAAGTACTTTAATAAAATATTTGACAAATTACATATAGGTTACTCCAAAGTATTGGAAGTATTCCTACGTAAATCTACTGCTATTCTAGCCACATTTTGTGTGATTCTAGCATTAGTGGCATTTGGATTTAAGAAACTTCCTACTGCATTTATCCCTACAGAGGACCAAGGTTATTTCATGATTCAATGTGAACTACAACCAGGTGCTTCACTTGTAGAAACCATGCAAGTGATGGAAAAAGCAGGTGTAATCCTTGATTCTATCCCAGGTGTTAAGGCACACGTTAGTATTTCTGGTAACTCTGTTTCTGAGCAAGCTCAAATTTCTAGCAAAGCCACTATGTTTGTTATTCTAGACGATTGGTCAGAACGTGTAGAACCAGAAAAAGATCACTTGGCTATTATCCAAAGATTTAATAAAACTGCTGCAGCAACAGTGGAGAATGCCACTTTATATGCATTCCCGATGCCTGCTATCCAAGGTCTAGGTACTTCTGGTGGTTTTGAGTTGTATGTTCAAGACAAAACAAATCAAGGTGTGTTGGAACTACAGAGCATGGCAGAAGATTTGGCTGCAAATGCCAATGCCAATGAAGAGTTAAGTGCTGTGCGTTCATCATTTAAGGCTACTGTGCCACAATATTACCTAAATATAGATAGAGATAAAGTTAAGCTTCATAAACTATCTATAGGTAATGTGTTTAATACTCTTTCTGCATACTTAGGTTCTTCATACGCAAATGACTTTGTATTGTTTGGAAAGGTATATCAAGTGCGTCTTCAGGCAGAAGCAAAAGACCGTGCCACTATAGACGACCTTCTTAAACTTTCTGTTAGAAATTCAGAAGGCAAGATGGTTCCATTTGGTGCGTTTGTAACTGTAGAACAACAGTTGGGTACAGAGGTTATAGCTAGATACAATATGTACAAAGCTGCTTATATGTCTGGTAACCCAGCTACAGGATATAGTTCTGGTCAGGCACAAGACACATTTGCCAAAGTGGCAGAAGAAACACTAGGTAGTAGTTTTGGCTTTGAATGGACCTCTATGGCGTTCCAAGAACAAATGGCAGGTTCTTCTACAGTGGTAATCTTTGCGTTGGCTATTATAGTGGTTCTTATGGTACTAGCCGCACAATACGAGAGTGTTACTAGTCCAATCGCGGTTATTATGGCTGTGCCAGTGGCTCTTTTGGGTATAATCATAGCCTGTGTAATAGCAGGTAGGTCTAATGATATTTATACACAAATTGGTATGGTGCTTATGATTGCACTTTCTGCAAAGAATGCTATTCTTATTGTGGAGTTTGCTCGTGACTATAGAAAAGAAGGTAAGAGTATTTATGATTCTTCACTAGAAGCAGGTAAGGTGCGTCTCCGTCCTATCCTTATGACATCATTTGCATTTATCTTGGGTGTATTACCATTGGTAACTGCTACGGGTGCAGGTGCAGAAAGCCGTGTTTCATTAGGTCTATCAGTGTTTGCAGGTATGTTAATGTCCACCTTGGTTGGTACATTCTTTATACCAAACTTCTATCAGTTCTGGCAGAAAATTCAAGAAAAATACTTAGAAAAGAAAAAATAGATGCAAGTAAAGCATATAAATATATCAGATTATAATTATGAATTGCCAGATGAGAGAATTGCCAAATTCCCTCTACAAAAACGTGATTCATCAAAACTCTTAACATATATCTCTGGCAATGTGAGTACCAATACTTTTAGTTCACTTGCCGAGATATTACCAGAAAATTCGTGTCTAGTATTTAACAACACTAGAGTAATACAAGCTCGTTTAGAGTTTTTTAAATCTACAGGGAGTAGGATCGAGATTTTCTGTTTAGAACCTCAAGAACCATCTTCTTACGAACTATCGCTTTCTAGCACTCAATCTTGTGTGTGGAAGTGTATGGTAGGAAACTTAAAAAAGTGGAAAGGTGAGGTGCTAAAAAAAGAAGTTGGAAATGATAATCTTATTCTGCAAGCAGAAAGATTAGAAACCAATGGTAATACTTCTTATATAAAATTCTCTTGGAACAATGGAGTATCCTTTGCAGAGGTGTTAGATTTACTTGGTGAACTTCCAATTCCTCCATATTTAAATCGCAAAACTCAAGAGAGCGATAAAACCACTTATCAAACAGTTTATTCAAAGATAAAGGGTTCTGTGGCTGCGCCAACAGCAGGGCTTCACTTCACACCAGAAGTGATAAATTCACTTCATGATAAGGGAATAAAAACCATGGAACTTACCCTTCATGTGGGTGCAGGAACATTTCAACCTGTGAAGGCAGAAGAAATAGGCGGTCATGCTATGCATGCCGAAAAGGTAGAAGTGTCTAAGGAGTTTATACAGAATTTGATAGAGAATTTGGGACATATTGTGGCAGTGGGCACTACTTCTGTGAGAACATTAGAAAGCCTTTATTATTTAGGTGTTCAGCTTCACAATGGCGATACTAAACTTCTAGTAAACCAATGGGAACCCTACGAAAATGTATCTGAACTATCTGCCCGTGAGTCTTTGGAGGCTATTTTAAATTATATGAATCAGACTCAGTCTAATATATTGTATGCTACTACTCAAATTATGATAGTTCCTGGCTATAGATTTAATATAGTCAATGTTTTAATCACCAATTTCCATCAACCCAAAAGTACACTTTTGTTGCTTTTGGCAGCATTTATAGGAGAAAAATGGAGAGAACTATATGAGTATGCATTAAATAATGATTATAGATTTTTAAGTTACGGAGATTCATCACTTTTAATACCATGAAAAAATTAGTTTTATTATTGTCTTTGTTTATGCCTATTGCCATTGTGGCGAGTACATTTAATGGTAGAATAGAGGGTACTACTGTAGTTAGTAGTGTAAATGTTCAGAAATTGACTAATACTGGTTTAGATTTTCTATCTACTGCAGTGGTTAGTCCAGAAGGAACATTTTCTTTTTCTGATGATATAAAGTCTGGAGAAATATACTCTATAGTAATGGTATTAAATAATGGTAGAAAAATTCCTAGTTATGTAGTTCTTCTTCCAAATGAAAATGTAGAAATGGTTTATGATAAAAATCTTACTATAAGCTCTACTGCAGGTTCTAAGGATATGGAATTTATTCATAAATACCAAACAGAAACATTGAAGGTGTCTGCCAAATTGATGGCACTAGACGAAAAGTATAAGGTATCCAAAGATGACAATGAAAAACTTGCCATTCAGCAACAGTTTAATAATGAATATATTACCTTCCAGGGTAAACTTATAGGTAATATTTCTTCAAATTCAGAATTGTTGGCGGCTGCCTTAATGGCATACGTAGATTTTTCAAATCAGGCAGAATCTAGTCTAGAATTATTTAAACTAATTTATTCTAAACAAAAAAATAAATACCCAAACAATCCTATAATCAAGGAAATAGGCTATATAGTAGATAATCCTATTCAAGTGGGTAAAGTGGCTCCAGATATAGAACTTCCTAGTATAAATGGTCAGACCATTAAATTATCTTCTCTCAAGGGCAAAGTGGTGTTAATAGATTTTTGGGCGTCTTGGTGTCGTCCTTGTAGAATGGAAAATCCAAATGTGGTTATGGCTTATAATATGTTCAAGGACAAAGGTTTCACAGTGTATAGTGTGTCTTTGGATTCTGATGTATCTGCATGGAAAAATGCTATTCAAGCAGATGGATTGGTATGGCCAAATCATGTAAGTTCACTTATGAAATGGAATTGTCCTGTGGCCAAATCATATGGTGTGAAAGGAATACCTTATTCTGTACTTATAGATAAATCTGGTAAAATCATTGCTACTTCACTACGAGGAGAGGCACTTATAAGTAAACTTTCAGAAGTGTTGAAATAAGAGTGATTCAAAAGGGTGCTTTCTTCGTTGCCCTCGTCCTCAAAATCCTCGAGTACTACTTGTACACTCCGGTTTTTCGGACTTCGTGACGCCTAAAAATCCCTCCTTTTGCTCTCACTCTTTGATGAGATATTCTAAGTAAACAAGATTTTAAAGGCTTCTTCCGTTTTCTTTACAGGGAGAAGCTTTATTTTGTAGTTGTTCTTAGTTAGGCTAGAGAAATTATGTTCTGGTAGTATCATCTTCTCGAAACCCAATTTTTCTGCTTCTGCTATGCGTTGCTCTATGCGGTTTACAGGTCTTATTTCTCCAGAAAGGCCCACTTCTCCTGCCATACAAAAACCTTTGGGAATTTCAATGTCTAAGTTTGAAGAAAGAATAGCAGAAATCACAGCCAAATCTATGGCAGGGTCATTTATCTTTAAGCCTCCAGCAATATTTAAAAATACATCTTTTTGGGCAAGTTTAAATCCTGCACGTTTTTCTAATACTGCAAGTAGCATATTAAGCCTACGTAGGTCAAATCCTGTGGCAGAACGCTGTGGAGTACCGTATGCTGCTGTGCTAGCCAATGCCTGAACTTCTATAAGCAATGGTCTTACTCCTTCTATGGCAGATGCTATGGCAATGCCACTCATTCCGTCGTTGTTCTGAGTAAGAAGAAGTTCAGAAGGGTTACTTACTTCTCTTAAGCCTTCTTGACGCATCTCAAAGATGCCCATTTCACTAGTGTTGCCAAAACGGTTTTTTATAGCCCTTAAAATTCTATATAAATAATGTTGGTCACCTTCAAACTGAAGAACTGTATCTACTATATGTTCCAAAATTTTAGGACCAGCTATGTTGCCGTCTTTTGTGATGTGACCCACTAGGAAAATAGGAGTGTTGGTTTGTTTTGCATAGCGGAGTAGGGAAGCGGTGCATTCACGCACTTGTACTAGACTGCCTGCTGATGAATCTATGCTTTCTAGATGTATGGTTTGTATGGAGTCTATCACCAATATATCTGGATTAATCTCTTTGGCTTGATGATAAATTTGTTCCAATGAAGTTTCGCTTAAGATATAGCATTCGTCATTTGATATGCCTATTCTGTCTGCTCTAAGTTTTAATTGGCGAGTGCTTTCCTCTCCCGAAACATAAAGTACTTTATTATTTTTGAGCGAAAGTACTGTTTGAAGTAGTAATGTGGATTTTCCAATTCCTGGCTCGCCGCCAATAAGTACCAATGAACCTGCTACAAGTCCACCTCCAAGTACTCTGTTAAATTCTCCACTACCTAAGTCTATTCTTATTTCTTCTTCTGTGCTTATTTCATGAATAGAAACGGCAGCTTTATTTTCTTTGGGAATGAAGTTTTGAGGAGTTTTTTTGCTTGGCTTTACTTCTAACTCTTCTACGCAAGTATCCCACTGTCCGCACGCAGTACATTTGCCAAACCATTTACCAGATTTGTGACCGCACTCTTTACAGATGTAGGATATTTTTGCCATATTCAAAAACGTTAGGTATGAAGAGTTAATTTAGTAGTAAGGGCTTAAGATTAAGAAGTTTTTGCCGAAGGCTCCTTTTTTAACTTCTGAAGCTTAAGCCCTTACTACTAACTTTTACCAATTAGAATTTTGTTTTGTAATTAGAAGCGAGGGGTTAAGACTTAGGAGTTGAAAAAATACGCCTGCGGCAAAACTCCTAATCCCTAACCCCTCACTTCTAATTGCTAAATTTTAGTTATTTTAATCTATTTGTCAATGTGTCTGGATGTACAATCTTTGGTTTGAAAGTTTTTGCTTCCTCCAAATCCATGTGAGCATATGCAGTGATGATAAGAATGTCGCCTGGTTGTACTTTACGGGCAGCAGCACCATTAGTACAAATAACACCAGAACCTCTTTCGCCCTTGATTACGTAAGTTTCAAAGCGTTCACCATTATTATTATTAACCACAGCTACTTTTTCATTTTCTATTATGCCAGCTGCGTCCATAAGATCTTCATCTATGGTAATGCTACCTATATAGTTAAGATTGGCATCTGTGACGCTTACTCTGTGAATCTTAGATTTTAGGATTTCTATCATCATATCTTAGTAATGTATATTGTCTATTAATCTTATTTTACCACAATAAATAGCAATGCAACCTACGATATAATCGCTTTCGTCCCATGAAGAAACGCTTTGGAGACTATTGCCATCTACTATGTCATAATAATCCATCTTGAAAGTATCGTCTGATTTAAATTGGTCATTTACCCAATTTTTTACTTCTTCGACAGACATATCTTTTGCAAAGTTAACACTTTTACTCAAAACTTGTGATATTAAAGCAGCTTTTTTACGTTCTTCTGCAGATAATAATTCATTTCTACTACTGCGTGCCAATCCGCTTTCTTCACGAATGATAGGGCAGGCGATGATCTCAACAGGAATGTTTAATTGCTTTACCATATCTCTGATAATAGCTACTTGTTGGAAATCTTTTTCACCGAAATATGAACGAGTAGGTTCTACAGCGTAGAATAATTTACTCACTATTTGGGCTACGCCATTGAAATGTCCAGGTCTGTATTTTCCTTCCATGACAGTTTCGATGCTACCGAAGTTGAATACTCTGGTATCTTCTTCTGGATACATTTCTTCTACTTGTGGCATGAAAACTATATCACAACCTGCTGCTTCTAATAACTTTTTATCAGCTTCTTCTGTACGAGGGTAACGTTCCAAATCTGCCTTGTCATTGAATTGTGTAGGATTTACAAATACACTTACCACTGTTACATCATTTTCTTCTACACTACGTTTAACTAGTGATATATGACCGTCATGTAAAGCTCCCATTGTAGGAACGAAACCTACATTTTTGGAGTTGTACTTTTCCAACTCTTGCTTTAAACTTTTTATAGTTTCTACTACTATCATTGCTCTATAAATTTTTCAGAGTGCAAAATTAGATAAAATTACCATTGTACCAAAGTATTAGTTAAAATTTCTACCTTGATAACTATAAAATTAATGATTTTTTTACTATCTTTGCAAAGTAATTGTTTTTTTTATTATTATGGCAGTAAAAGTTTTATACATAACACAAGAGATTTTCCCTTATTTACCAGAGTCAGAGATTGCAAATAAGAGCCGTCAGTTGCCCCAAGCAATCCAAGAGTTAGGAAGGGAAATTAGAACTTTTATGCCTAAGTATGGTTGTGTAAATGAAAGAAGAAATCAATTACACGAAGTTATTCGCCTTTCTGGTATGAATTTGATAATTGATGATACAGACCATCAATTAATTATTAAGGTGGCTTCTATCCCTTCTGCTCGTATTCAAGTTTATTTTATAGACAATGAGGAATTCTTTAAACGTCGTTTTGTGGTTAAAGATGAGGCAGACAATGATTTTGCAGACAATGATGAGAGGGCTATATTCTTTGCTAGAGGCGTTTTAGAAACAGTGAAGAAATTACGTTGGACACCAGATATTATACACTGTCATGGTTGGATGTCTGCAGTGGTTCCTGTGATGGTTAAAAAAGCATATCATGATGACCCTTTCTTTGAAAAATCTAAGGTGGTTTATTCTGTATATAATGATGAATTTACAACTCCTATGCCAGATAGAATGGCAGAAAAAATTTTAATGAATGGAATAGAATCATCAGATTTGGCAGCAATTTCTCAGAAGGCTAATTATGAAACACTTTCTAAGTTGGCTATGGAATATTCTGATGGTGTAATTCAAGCATCAGAAAATATCAATGCTAACGTGTTGGAAGATATTAAAAATTCTCAAAAATTGTTCCTTCCATATGTTTCTGAAGAAAATTATGTAACTTCGTATAATGAATTTTACGATAAAGTTTTAGAAAAATAAGTTACAGATGAAAAATTGGACTGGGATAATATTATTCCTTACTTCTTTATTACTTATTGCTTGTGAAGCAAATGAGATAGGTACAGAAATCCAACCCACAGAAGATAAATTGTCAGTTAAAACAGATTCTTTTTCTGTTTCGGCAATTTCTGAATTAGTTTCTAAAAGGTATTCAGAGTCTGACAAACTTTTCTTAGGAAAATATGATGATCCTATATATGGTTCTTCAAAATTTGATTTTTTAGCAGAGTTTAGATATATAAATGCAGACTTCCCTAGTACCGCAAAAGCAAAGTCTATTCAAGTGGTACTTTACTATAAAACATTTTTTGGAGATTCAACTGCTGTTCAAGAAGCTGCTGTTTATCAGTTAAATAAACCTTTATTATTTGAAGAGAATTATACTAGCGATATTAATGTAGAGGAATTTTGTGATAAATCTGTTGTTTTAGGGAAAAAAGTATATGTTGCATATGACCCTACTATTCCAGATTCTCTAAAAGAAGAACCTGATTTCTGTAATACTGTTAAAGTAGATTTGCCAATAGCAATGGCAGAAACTCTTATCGCTGATAGAAGTTTGACTCAAAGCCAAAGTAATTTCTTGAATTTTATTAAAGGTGTATTTGTTACCAATGAATATAAAGGTCAGGTAGTTTTAGATGTAGATTCTGTAAATTTGGAAGTTTCATACGATTATATCCCCGATGCTTCTAAACCAGATTCTTTAGTTAGTGATGTGCGTATTTACCCATTAAATAAGGAAACAACAGGTGTTTTAAGAATTTCTGAAGTAAAAACTCCAAATTTAGAAAATATTCCAGATAGTTTAATATATCTTTCTTCATATTTGGGTTTAGTTCCCAAAATAGAATTGCCTATAGATAGAATTAGAGAAAAATTAGGTTTTAATAAAGGTGATATTATTAGCATAAATAATATGTCTTTAATTTTAGAAGAGGCTTTATGTGCTGATAGTACTTTGACAGAGTTAGATGTTCCTCCTTATGTGATACTAATAAGAGAAGCTGATATAGATAAATTCTTTACTCAGAGTTTGTATCCTGCAGAAGGTATTAATACTGTTTTAGGTGTGTATGAAAAGGATATAAGAGCTTATAGGTTTAATAATTTAGCGGATTATCTACATACTATTCTATATGAAGGGTTGGAAGAAGATGAAATTAATCCTTTTTATGTTTTGCCTGTAACAGGTGTTACAGACATTGAGGGAACAGATGCTGTGATTCGTCACCAGTTTAGACCTTCTGGTGTTAGACTTCGTAGTCCTCAGAATGAGAAGTCTAATATGAGATTGAGTATAACATACACAAAACTATAAAAATTTGAGCTGAATAAAAAGCGTTCTTCTGCGTTACGCTTGCCTTCAAATCCTCATTTACCATTAGTAAACTCCGGTTTTTCAGGCTACGCAAGCCTTGAATAACATCTTTTTATTCAACTCAAATAAAAAAATAATTTTCTTCTCACTCCTCACTCCTAACTCCTAACTCCTAACTCCTCACTCCTCACTCCTAACTGTTGTATCGCTTCCCTCGATGCTTCTTTATACGCATTAATAAGTCCTCCTGTGCCTAGAAGAGTGCCTCCGAAGTATCTAACTACTACTACAAGTAGGTTTTCTTTTCCAGATGCCTCTATCTGACGAAGTATAGGTCTGCCTGCAGTACCAGAAGGCTCGCCATTGTCATTAGCACGAATTTCATTACCTATTTTGTAGGCATAACATACGTGTCTTGCTTTATGATGTTCTTTCTTATAAGCGTTTACAATTTCTTTTACCTTATCAGTACTATCTACGTACATAGCGTACCCTATAAATTTACTTCCTTTCTCCTTATATATACCTTCTCCTATAGGACCTAAAATGTTAAAATCTAATTTTTTCATAGTGCAAAATTACATTATTTTTATGAAAAAATTCTTAAATACAAATAAAAAATTATTATCTTTGACCCTAGGTTTAAAACTAAATATTAAAAATATGAAAAAGAATAAACGTTTGTGTAAGAATATATTTTTTACACTTTTATTGTTGATTTCTTCAGTTAATATGGCATGGGCTAGTTATCTGAAGAATAATCCTGTTAGTACAGATAAATCTGAGAATGATGACATTTATTTAACAGGAACAACATTCTCTATTGCTAACGAAGATTCACAGACAGATAAATCGTATTTTAAGTTGTCTGAGGTTGTTTTTGGCAGACCTATTGCAACAATTGAAATGGGAAATGTATTTCAAGAAGCAAATGGTACTTGGAATAATGGTGGAACTACAGATGCTCCTCGTTTTACTATTTTAAGTAATCCTGCAGAATTAAGTTCTTCCTATTCTGAAAAAACAGATAAAAAAAACAGACTTATATTTAAGACTCCCAATGAAGATGAAACCATCTTAAAAATAAAGGTGGAGTCCTTTAAACCTGGCTCAACCTTTGCTTTTAAGGTTATGGTGGAAGAATTGTCAGGTCTTTCTGGTGCTACTATTTCAATGGAAGTGAATGGAAGAACTGTACAAGGAAATACTCTTAATGTTTCTAGTGGGCGGGCTGCAATATGGTCTCCTTATAATGAAGATTTTCAGGCTACAGATTTATCTATTGAAATCAAGTTAGATAGTGGGAATGGTGCTGTTTTAGCTTTCTCAGATATGTATATTTATGGAGAACTAGAAAATATTTCTATATCTGCATCTACTAATGTATGTAATCTTGGAGAAAATGTCACTTTAAATGCTATTTCTGGTACAGGTTTGAATTTGGGTGAAGTTCGTTGGCAAAAAAGAACGACTAGTCCAGATTGGTTTGACTTAATAGATGATGCTGGAGTTCCAAAAATAGGACCTTCAGTTGTAGATACTCCGCAGGCAGGTGAAACTTGTTATCGTGCGGTTACTTTAGACAATGCTGGTGGTTCAGAAGTTTATTCAAACGAAGTTTGTGTAACAGCGGAGTATAAATGTGCTGCAAATTCTGCTCATGTGTTGTTTACAGAAGATTTTGGTCAGTTAGGAGGCGAAACAGAACGTGATAATGGTGGTTATGGTGGTGAAGTTGAGTATATCAACACACAAAGTTATACATATGTGGAAAATTGCAAACCATTAAAAGAAAATGGAACATACGCTATTATGACCAACCCTAAATATGGTGGTTATGGTGAATTGGGAAAAGAAGCAGATGCTTGTTCCAATATTGATATGGGTAATTTATGGTTCCGTGATTTGTATGACCATACATCAGATGGATTAAAAGATGGAGAGTGGGGAGCTATGCTAATGGTAAATGCGGCACCTCTTGATGGACAAGCAGAACAATTAGTTTATAGCAGAACTGTTGATATGGACTGTCCTAATACCAATATGATTTTCTCTGCATGGTTTGCTAATGCTGCCAATCCAGAAAGAGTTGGTGACGGAATAAAAGTTTCTATGAAATTTGTGGTGCGTGACCAGAATGGTGACATTATTCCATCTGCAACCTTGATAGTAGATGAAATTGTACCATCAGCTGGTTGGGTAAAAGGTGAAACTTCCTTTAATTCTGGAAATAATAACCAATTAACTGTAGAAATCTATAACTGTACAGAAGGTGGTACTGGTAATGACTTTATGGTAGATGATATTTCATTTAGTGTATGTACTCCAGAAGTAACAATGAGTGTTTCTTCCGAAGATGCAAATGTAAAAATTAATGCAGAAGAATCATTGGTAGAAGGAAGATGTGGAAGTAAAATAACATTGTCTCTAGCAACTGGTATGGCAGATGTTATTTTTGATGATCCTCAATATTTATGGTATGTAAAAGGTGCAGGAGATTCAGACTTTAGACTTTTAATCGACTATGATAATTGGACACAGATAGATACTGTTATTACAGCATGGACAGAATATTATGCAGTGGTAACTGCTAATGCTAATGATAAACAAGCCTACATTGATGGTCGTCTTGCTAAGTGTGTTCCTGTAGCAGTATCTAATACATATACTGTGCTTTGTACACCAAGTATGGACGCTTATCTAGCAAGTCAAAATTGTAACAAAGTTCTTATAGGTGCAACTGTATATGATGCTGCATTTGATGAAATTGGTGCTTGGTGGGAAAAATCTACCGATGGTAAAAATTGGCAAAAAATACCACGTGCAGTTTATCATGATACTTTACGATATGAGATAACAGAAGATACATATTTTAGACTTACCAACTCTAAGATTTCTAGCCCTGCAACAGAAAAAGTATTATATAGAGGTATATCATTAACTGCAGAACCAAGTTATGGTTTCTATGGTACAGATGTGAAACTTACTGCAGTGACTTCAAATTTTGGTGATATGCCAAACGGACCTTACTACAATTGGCAACGTTTTGAATATTTTGATGGGGATTGGAGACAAATAGATGTTGATGATCATACAATAGAAACCATAAACTATACTATAGAATATCCAAAGGATAGTATAATGGTAGAATTGTATGGTTGCGAAGCTACAGTGTTGTTAAAACAAGTAGAACTTCTTATAGACCCAATGGAGAGAGAATGTAATACCATTAAGATACAGCCAATTGCAACTATCGGTGGCGAATCTACCAATTATAAATGGCAAAGCAGTTCGGATGGTAAAAACTGGGTAGATGTGTTAGAAAAAAACATAACGAAACTAGAAGAACCTAATTGCCCCGAATGTGTAGAAATTTCTTTCTCAGAAGACTGTCAATTCCGTATTGCTGCTATTGATGAAAACGGAAAAGAAACAGGTTTTTATAGTGAAGCAGGACCAGATGAAATGTTGAAAGTAAAGAAATTGGAATTGAAAGCAGAACCTACGTTATTGAAAGAAGGAGAAAAAACTCTTTTAACTATCACCAAAAACTATGAGACTCAATATATTCCTGAGTGGTATGAAAATGACAGTCCTATTCGTCACACAGAATACACATACAATCCTACTATAAATGCTGATACAGAATATAAGGTTGTATTAGAGGGTTGTGTTGATTCTATCGATGTAAGAATCATTCAACCAGCAACTGTAGTAGCAGAACGTAATTGTAATGAAATTACATTAACTGCAACAGTATCAGATGAATATGGTGATTTCTGGTGGGAAATTTCTAAAGATGAAGGTTCTAATTGGGAAAAGATAGAGGGTAAGGATAACCAAAAAGAAATTAAAGTTACTATTACAGAAACATCTGCATATAGAGTAAATAATGCTTTAGAAATGCCAAGTAATCCTAATGGTCCATTTGATGTTTGGGAATTGACTTTGGATATTGCTCCTAAGGATGCAGTAACAGGTAAAACTGAAATAGACCGTGGTGAATCTGTTACATTAACTGCAAATAGAGATTTCTCAAGTCGTAATCCAGTACAATGGTATCAAGATGATGAGCCTATTGAAAATGAAAACAATCCATATTCACCAACCTTAGATAAATCTACATCATTCTATGTAACATCAGAAGGTTGTAAATCAAATACAGTTAATGTTACTGTAATTCAACCAGTAGAAATTGTGGTTAAGGAACGTGAATGTAACAATGTTACTCTAGAAGTAAAAGTAGAAGAAGGAGTGGTGCTTCCAGAGTATAAATGGCAAATATCTACTTTTGACTCTGAAAGTTCTAAATGGTCAGAATGGTCTGATTATGCTGGATCTGTAGATAAAGTAGTTGTTTCAATAGATAATGATACCAAATTCCAATTGGTAGGCGATGAAATATCAAGCGAACCTACCGAAGCTATTACTTATTGGAGTATAGAACTAAGCATTGATAAAGAATCTATTATTTTGGGTGATGATGTAACAGTTACTGTAGAATCTAAATATATAGATGCTTCTGAAACTATTTTGTGGTATAAAAATGACCAATCATTTGACTATGATGGTGATGTTTATACAGAAAAACCATACGGACCAGCTTCATACCAAGTAACTCAAGGTGGTTGTCTTTCTAATGTGGTAAATGTAAAAGAAGTGGTTTGGCCTACTATCTTTACTCCAATGGCAGTAGATGGATTCAACGATGACTTTATCATAGGTATGGAACCTAGAGTGGCATTACAAGTATTTGACCGTTATGGAAATCTAGTAGTAGAAACTACAGATGGTTGGGACGGAAAAGACAAAAATGGTAAATATGCCTTACCTGGGGTTTACTATTACATTGCGACATTGCCAAATGGCGAAGTTGTAAAAGGTAATGTTGAATTATTAAACGAAAAGAAATAACCTATTATTTAATACGATATGAAAAAGATAATAGTAATGCTTATGACCATGGTGGCTGCATCTACCTTGTCAGCCGCTATAAGCGAAAAATATAATCAAGGTTACGATTTGAAATCGTTGCCATTGAATACTGCTAAAAATGAATCTAATATCTCACTTTTTGCAGATAATCAGATGTTATTTTTACAGAATGGTAAAGTGTATCTTGCTTCATTTACAGAAAATCAAGATAGTTTAGTAAACCCTGTCCGCTCTAAGGAATTAACAAATTTAGGCATCAAAGGTAATGTTGCATACGATAAAGCTAAAAATAAAATTTATTTCTCAGTAGAGGAATCATCAGACTGTGAATGGCTTTATGAGGCAACCTTCAAAAAAGGTAAATGGACTGATATTAAACGTCTAGAGATAGAGGGTATGGGAAAAATTCGTGGCAACAATGCTTTTATGGCAAATGCAGGTTGGAGTTATTTAAGTAAGGTGAAAGCAGTGATGCAAAATCCTGCTATCGCAAAGAATGGTTCTCGCCTATATTTTACTTCAAGCACTCTAGAAAATGGAGTAGGTGGCAAAGATATTTGGTACATAGATATCAAGTCTGATGAAACTTGGGCAAAACCAGTGAATGCAGGCGAAACTATAAATACTTCCTCTGATGAAGATTTCGCTTTTGTAGAAAATGATGAAAATATCTATTATTCTTCAAATGAAAGTGGTGTTACTCATCTGTATATGGCACAAGCCTCTGGTAATACTTGGAAAAACGGTGAACTAATGCCAGAACCTTATAATAGTGCTGTTAATGACTACAGTATTGTGGTGACAAACGGAACTCCATATCTTGTAACAGATAGAAATACAGGGAAAGGTTCTGATATTTATGCATTTGTGGCTCGTCCTTGCGAAATAACATTAAGTGCTATAGAAGTTATCCAAGAATTTACAGGTGGTGCTTACGCAATAGCAGGTTCTGTACAATTTAAAGATGCACCTGCAAAAGGTGAACTACTTATAGCAGACAACAAAGGTATGACCCAAAAATATAGTTTACCTTTGGAGTCTCCATTTAAATTTCAAATAGACAATTTAGATTGTGACCAAGATACTATCACAAAAATAGTAACAGCATCTTTCACAGATGGAAAATGTAAATCAGAGTCTAGTTATGTGGCTCCTGCAGAAATCAAACGTGATTTCTATTGGGTAGATTTTATGTTTGAATTTGATAAGGCAGAATTAACCGAACAATCCAAGGCTGATATGGAACGTTTGGCAGTGGAAATGAGAAAATTCCCAGATGCCAAATTTGAGATAGCTGGGTATGCAGATGCACGTGGTAGTGATGCTTACAACGACCGTTTATCAGAACGTCGTGCCAAAGCAGTTAAGGCTGCACTTATAGAAAAAGGTTTAAAAGCAGAAAACTTAACTATTATAGGTAAAGGTAAACGTTTCTTACATGTTCGTGATGCCGAAACCGATGCCCAACACGCACAAAACCGTCGTGTAGAAGTTCGTATTATTAACACAGAAAATAAATAATCGCCATGAGAAAAGTAATATTATTAATCAGTGTATTCCTATTAGCGTGCACAGCTCTATTTGCACAGGGCGATTTTAAGCTTTCTGAGCAAATGTTTTCTCGTATTAATCAAAACCCTGCTGCAATAGGCAATAACGAGAAAATCCAAATCTTTACAGCAGGACGTATGCAATACGTTGGTATGGGATTGGAACAAACTCCTACCACAGCCCTATTAAATGGTCACTATTACAATGAAAAACTAAAATCTGGTTTTGGTTTATCATTTTCATACGATGAGTTAGGTTTGTATAATCAAACCATCAATGCTAAAATCTGTTATGCCTATAACATAGACCTATTTGAAGGTGGTCTGCTTTCATTAGGTTTGTCTGCTGGTGTAGTAAACAAAATGTTCGACCCCGAACGTCATGTTTGGCGTGATAACGGTGACCCACTTGCTGGTTCAGAAAAAACTAATACCACCGCATTCGACTTAGATTTTGGTTTGGAATTTTCTTACAAATATTTATTAGTAGGTGCTTCTATTACTCACCTACCTAGTATAACTTCTGATGTTCGTACCACCGCAGCACCTTCACATATCAATGTGTATCTACGTGGTAATGCTCCACTTCCAGAGAAATTTAATTTAATCCCTGCAGTGGCATATACCAACATAGGTGCATGTAACACAGGTGAGTTAATCTCTGGAGAAAATTCAGAACTTATTAAATTGGGTCAAGAACACCTAGTAGATGTGAGCCTTACCGCCCTATACGATGGAAAATATTGGTTAGGTGTAGGTTATCGTGTAAATAGTGCAGTAAGTTTCATGGCAGGTTTTGAATGGCACTGGCTTCGTGTTGGTTACTGCTACGACCTAAGTGTTGGTCCTGTATGGAACTATACTTCAAGTACTCATGAAGTGATGTTGTCGTTTGTAATACCAACAACAAAGCCTGTAGTATGGTAAGAACCAATTTAAAGGGTGCTTTTATTCCCGTTGGTCATCAACACGTCTCGTTGCCCTTGTCCTCACAATCCTCGAGTACCTTGTGTACACTCCGGTTGTTCGGACTTCGGGACGCCTAAAAATTGCTCCTTTAAAAAACTCTTATTTGCAATATCTTTTATATCTTTGCGGGGGATTCGGTGAGTCCCTCGCAATTTTTTTTTAATTAAATAAAACAATAAATATGAAAAAAAACTTTTTTATTGCTCTTGTGTTGGGAGTATCTTTAATGGCTTGTTCAAAAAGTTATTATCCTCAAATGTATGAAAAGGCAGGAGAAGATGAAACTGAAAATATATTAATTGCTGATGATGATTCCATTAAAATGGATACCACAACAGTAAAAGAAGTGCTTGATACTGTAAAAGCTGAGGTGGAAAAAGTGGTAGAAGCAGAAAAAATAGTGGAATCTACAGATAAATATACCACAGAAGACGGAGCAGATGTAGTATATGCTTACCATGTGGTAGTAGGTAGTTTCTCTGGCAGAGCAAATGCAAATAATCTTTCTATAGAACTAAATAAATCTGGTGTTAAGGCTACAGTGGCTAGAAATCAAAATGGTCTTTATCGTGTGTTCTACTATTCTACAGATAATGAACCAGAAGTAAGAACAGTATTGGCTAAAGCTAGAAAAAAATATCCAGATGCTTGGATGCTAAAACTTGTAGCTAGATGAGAAAGTATTTAGAAATATTCTTATTGATACTCTTATGTACTGCCTGCTCCGAAAAGGGCAGGTTTTATAGTAAAGAGGCAGAAAGTCTTCCTATTGATGTAGAGATAGAGAGATTTGACATAGATTTTATGTCTATGGATTCTGCTTCTTTGGTGCAGAATTATCCAGATTTTTATCCCATTTATGTTAGAAATATTCTTGAACTACCTGCGTCTGAATTGGAAAAATTTAGGGCAGATAGTGCTGTGCGTGCTTTGTTTGCAGATGTTGAGAAAGAATATTCTAATGTAGATGATATTGAAAAAACTTTAACCAAAGCATTTAAGTATTATAAATACAATTTTCCAGATAAACAGGTACCCAATGTTTCTTTTCATGTTTCTGGTTTTAACCAATCTATAGTAACTTTGCCAGAGAGGGCGTCTGTTAGTGCAGATTTTTATCTAGGTAAGGATTATCCTTTGTATTCTACTGTAGCATATCAATATGAAATTCCTTATCTTACTCGTGAACATTTGCCTATAGATGTGATGTTGGGGTGGCTAAGTACAGAGTTTCCATCAGATGATAGTAGGTTGTTGGAATCTATGATTAGTCATGGAAAGATAATTTATCTACTCGAGGTATTTCTTCCAGATTACAAGATGAATGATATTCTTTCTTATACAGAAGAACAATTTGCATGGTGTGAGGAACATGAAAGAAAAATATGGCATTCTATAGTAGAAAATAAGGAACTTTATTCTACCGATTGGCGTACTATTATGAAATATACGCAACCAGCTCCATTTACCAATGGATATTCTCAAGAACATTCTCCTGGTCGCCTTGGCGTGTATATGGGTTGGAAAATTGTATCATCATTTATGAAGGCGCACAAAGATTTTTCATTGTCAGACCTTATGTCTACCACAGATGCACAGGAAATAATGAGATATTATTAGTGGGAATAGCGTCATTATGCGTAATTCTTAGAAAAATAATATTCTTTAGAAATCGTTTGAAATTTATAAGCAAAAAATTTGATTTTTCTAAAAAAACATTAATTTTGCACTAACGAAGTTTACATTTTACCTTAATATGTAAGGTGTACATATATTGTTGAACTTTCTTAAAAACAAAATAACATGAAAAAAATCATTCCATTTTTGCTTTGCATGCTGGTGGTATTATGGGCATGCGAAAAAGATACACCAACACCTCCAACACCAGATACACCTTCTAAGGTAGAAACGGGTGCGGCAGAAAATATTACCGCTACATCTGCTACGCTAAAAGGTATGGTAAATCTAGATATTATAGATTACGAGGAAATTGTATTTGGTGTGATGTATTCTACCAAGGCAGAAGATCTTGTTGATTTTACAGCACCATCAAAAAATGGTTTGGAATTGATTGGTAACGAGTTTAAAGTAGAAGTTACCGAACTAAAAACTGAAACCAAGTATTATTACCGCGCCTATGTGATGCTAAACACTTTGCAAATTCTATTGGGCGATGTAAAAGAGTTTTCCACCTTGGCATCCTCAGGAGAACCAGAAACAACCTTTATGTTCTCAGTTGCTGAAAATAAAACTGTAACTTTTTCTCCTGGCAACTTGCAATATCATCCTGCTAATGATGACTGGCGTTTTGCTCCTTCTCAATTGGATTATATAGGAGAAGATAACGCTAATATAAGTGAAACCTATAATGGTTGGATAGATATGTTTGCTTGGGGTACTGGTGATAATCCTACAAATACAAGTAAAGATGATGGTGATTACCAAACCTTTGTAGATTGGGGTGTAAATAAAATAGGTAGTGATGCTCCTAATACATGGCGTACATTAACTTACGATGAATGGTTTTTTGTAATAAAAAAACGTTATAATGCAAAAAAATTATTTGGTGTGGCACAAGTTAATGGTGTAAATGGTTTGATTCTTCTTCCTGATGGTTGGACTTGCCCAGATGATGTTACATTTAAACCGGGTTTTCACGAGAATGCTGGAACAGAATATTATGCAGCTTACCAAACTTTCAGTGCTTCAGATTGGACTAAATTAGAGGCATCTGGTGCAGTATTTTTTTCTGCTGCGGGCTTCCGCTACGGTTCAGATATCTACAATGTGCAGGGCTGCGGTTACTATTGGTCTGCCACTGAGTTCTACGGCCTCGCGGACAACCTTTACTTCTACTCAGACGAAGCGGACATGGGCAGCGGCTATCTCTACCGCGGTCAATCTGTTCGTTTAGTAAAAGACAAATAATCTGATCATTATCATAGTATAACTAGAAAAGGTGGATACTATCAAAGATAGTTAATAATATTATTAATCAATATTTTAAGATATGAAAAAACTAATTAGTTATATGGCAATGGCATTGGCTTGTTTGTCAATGACAATGGTTTCTTGTAAAACAGAAGAACCAGAAGGACCAGACAAACCTGGAACAGAAACCCCAACTAATCCTCAAGAACCAGACAAACCTGAAAATCCAGACAAACCAGCAGAACCT
>JAFWXW010000025.1 GCA_017517845.1 Paludibacteraceae bacterium | reverse complement strand
TTTTGTGTTTTTGGAATGTCCTCTTGTTTTTGTAAAGCAAATCTTTTATCTTTGCAGTATTAATTAATACATACATCTAAAGAAGAACAACTTATTTTTTTATATCACGAGAAACTAAACATTTATTTATTAACATCAAAAATTTACGATTATGAAAACAAAAAAAGAAACAGTAAACAGAGATGAAATGTCTCTAGAAGATTTTATTGAAATGGTTAACAATAGAAAGCACAGTAAAACATGGGATGCTATGATGAGAAATCAAGGGGCTATAATATGTACTGATCCTAATCTATTGTAACTATGAGATACATAATAGACACGAATATTTTTGTGTACATAGCACAAGATTATTCTTCATTATCTAGAGAAGTTCTAGATATTATTTCAGACTACTCCAATACCTTGCATATGAGTGCTGAGTCTGTAAAAGAACTTATAGTTGCTTACAATAACAAAGGATTATTAACTAAGAAGTGGAAGACTGCAGAAGAGATGGTCTCTGCTATTGAAGATGAGTATTATATAAAGATACTTCCTGTGAGCAAAGAACACATGAAAACTTATTCTAAACTCTCTATTAATAGTATTGATGACCACAAAGACCCATCGGACCATGTGATAATTTCTCATGCTATTACAAGCAAAATTCCACTTATCTCTAGTGACCGCAGATTTCCATATTACCAGAAACAAGGTTTAGATTTAATCTTCAACGAAAGATAATACATACCCATTCCCCCTCCCTGCCTCGACCTCTCCGTCGGGGCAGTGGTGTTTTGGGAGGATTAAAAATGTAAGTCTTAAGGACTTTTTTACTATCTTTGTAGCTAGTTTAGAATCAATTATGAAAAAATCATCCTTACTAAAGACTCTTTTTGGGTTTAATCCCAAGGAACACAAGGTTAAAACCGAGATTATGGCAGGTTTAACCACTTTCTTTACCATGGCGTATATATTGGCTGTGAATCCAGAGATTTTGGCTGCAACAGGTATGGACGAGGGAGCTGTGTTTACAGTCACAGTTATTATTTCTGCTCTTTCTACTCTGCTAATGGCTTTTTATGCAAAACTACCTTTTGCTCTGGCTCCTGGCATGGGACTCAATGCCTTTTTTGCTTATACCATTTGTATTTCTATGGGTTATTCGTGGCAGATGGCACTTACTGCAGTGCTTATGGAAGGTATTATCTTCATACTTCTTACTCTCACAAACCTGCGTGAAAAAATAGTATATAGTATTCCAAAAAGTCTTCATATTGCCATTGGGGCGGGTATTGGTCTGTTTATTCTTTTCCTTGGAATGCAGAGTGCAGAACTCATAGTGAGAGATGAGGCTACAATGGTAAAACTAGGTAATATAACTTCTGGACCTGCATTGCTATGCTGCATTGGTCTGATAGTGACTGCCACACTTATGTATAAAAAAGTGCCTGGTGCAATGCTTTATGGTATAATTCTTACCACATTAATAGGTATTCCGATGGGTGTAACTCAATACACAGGTATTTTTTCTCTTCCTCCTAGTCCTGAGTCTATTATCTTCAAATTTGACATTTCATTTTTGGGCACTATGGATTTTTGGATAGTGGTGTTTACTCTGCTTTTTGTGGATATGTTTGACACCATAGGAACTTTATTGGGCGTTGCCCAACATGCCTCTATGGTGGACGAGAAAACAGGTAAAATGCCTTGGATAAAAAAGGCGTTTATGGTGGACGCCATTTCTACTACCACTGGTGCAATGCTTGGTAGCAGTACTGTGACTACATTTGTGGAAAGTACATCTGGCATTGCTGCAGGCGGAAGAACAGGTCTTACTGCATTTACTGTGGCTTGCTGTTTTATAGTCTCGCTTTTCCTTTCTCCTATATTTGTGGCTATGCCTGGTGCTGCCACTGGTCCTGCTCTTATTTTGGTAGGATTTATGATGATGTCTAGCATGAGTAAGATAGATTTCTCAGATTACTCAGAAGGCATTCCTTCTGTGCTGTGTATCACGCTAATGGCATTTTCTTGTAGTATTGCCAATGGTATTGCAATGGGCTTAATTTCTTATGTTGGAATAAAAGTATTTACAGGAAAGGCCAAAAAAGTTCCAATTCCTACTTATATCCTTACTGCATTATTCATTTTGAAATATATTGTCTAGTTTTTGTGACAATTAGTAATTTTTTTCTGTTAATTTCTATTAATTTGTGATTATTAGTGGAAGTTAACAGAAAATTTATTATCTTTGCACCCTCAATTTTGGAAATAATTAAATAAACAATGATATATGGCTAACGAAATTTTAATCGGCGATAAAATTAAAGCATTTCGCGAAACTCGTAAACTTACTCGTGAGCAACTAGCAGAAAACAGTGGTTTGGAACTTTCATTAGTTACAGAAATAGAAGAAAATACCAACATTCCTTCTCTTTCTCCACTAATCAAGATTGCCCGTGCATTGGGCGTACGACTAGGTACTTTCCTAGATGACAACAACCACCTAGGACCAGAAATTTGCCGTGGCGGTGAAAGCGAAAAAACACTTAGTACTTCTAATACCAAAAGTCGTTCCAACTCTCATCTAAACTTTATGTCTTTGGCAAAACGTAAGGCTGGACGTAATATGGAACCTTTTATTATTAATATTGAGCCAGCTGATACAGAAAATTTACTTCTTTCTTCTCACGAAGGTGAAGAGTTTATCTATGTGCTAGAAGGTCAAATCAAAATTAAATATGGTCAGAATGAATATGTTCTAGAATCTGGTGATAGTATTTATTATGACTCTATTGTAGAACACTTGGTATATGCCACCCAATCTGCTAAAATTTTGGCTGTGGTTTACGCACCATTTTAATTTGTTATTATGAAAAACTACGAACTTTCCACTAGAACCCTAGGAGAATGGGTAGAATATTGGGCAGAACAGACTCCTGACAAGGATTATATTGTTTACGCAGACCGTGGTTTGCGTTTCACTTGGAAACAGTTTAACGAACGTGTAAACCATTTGGCAAAGGGTATGCTTGCCATAGGTATTGAAAAGGGCACTCATGTGGGTCTTTGGGCTACTAATGTGCCAGATTGGTTGACTTTCCTTTATGCTTGTGCACGTATTGGTGCTGTTTGTGTGACTGTAAATACCAATTATAAGCAAAACGAGCTTGAGTATCTTTGTGAACACTCAGATATGCATACTTTGTGTATCATAGATGGTACTTGGGACTGTGATTATGTGGATATGACATACAAAATGCTTCCTGAGCTTAAAACTTGCCAACGTGGTAAGCTATGCAGTGAGCGTTTTCCAAGAATGAAAAATGTTATCTATATTGGTCAAGAGAAACATCGTGGTATGTATAATACTGCAGAAATATTGCTTCTAGGTAGTTCTATTTCTGACGATAAACTTAATGAGGCAAAAGCCAATGTCAATTGTCATGATGTGGTTAATATGCAATACACTTCTGGAACAACAGGTTTCCCCAAAGGTGTGATGCTTACTCACTACAATATTTCTAATGACGGTTTCTTCACTGGCGAACACATGAAGTTTACTTCTGATGATAAACTTTGTGTATGTGTGCCTCTTTTTCACTGCTTTGGTGTAGTGCTAGCCACTATGAACTGTTTAACCCATGGTTGTACACAAGTGATGGTGGAAAAATTTGACCCATTAGTGGTGCTTGCGTCTGTGCATCAAGAACGTTGTACTGCCCTTTATGGTGTGCCTACCATGTTCATCGCAGAACTAAACCACCCTATGTTCAATATGTTTGACTTGACTTGTTTGCGTACAGGTATTATGGCAGGTTCTCTATGTCCTGTGGAACTTATGCGTCAGGTAAGTGAAAAAATGCACCTAACTATTACCTCTGTATATGGTTTAACAGAAACCTCTCCTGGTATGACTCAAACTACTGTAGAAGACAGTTTTGAAAAACGTTGTACCACAGTGGGTAGAGATTATCCTTTTGTAGAAGTGCAAGTGATAGATCCAGAAACTGGTGAGATTTGCCCTCCTGGAGTGCAAGGCGAAATGTGTTGCCGTGGCTTCAATGTGATGAAAGGTTATTATAAAAATCAAAAAGCTACAGATGAGGTTATAGATGCCAATGGATTCCTTCACTCTGGTGACCTAGGTGTAAAAGATGAAGATGGTTATTATCGCATCACTGGTCGTATCAAAGATATGATTATTCGTGGTGGTGAGAATATTTATCCTCGTGAAATAGAAGAGTTTCTATATCACCTAGAAGGCGTGAGCGATGTGCAAGTGGCTGCTGTTCCTTCCAAAAAATATGGTGAGGAAGTGGGAGCATTTATTATCCTCAAAGAAGGTGCAAAACTAGAAGCAGAAGATGTTCGTGACTTCTGCAAAGGAAAAATTGCTCGTTACAAGATACCAAAATATGTATTCTTTGTGGATAGTTTCCCTCTAACTGGTAGTGGAAAGATTCAGAAATATAAACTCAAAGAACTAAGTCTTGAGCTTTGCAAACAACAAGGCATTGAGGTGATATAGACTCCGTAGGTCACTGAGCTTGTCGAAGTGCCAAATATGGACCACGAAAATAGAACAACGGCTGATTCAACATATTGAGTCAGCCGTTGTTCATTCATCTCCCCTCTCCCGCAAAACACCACTGCCCCGACTTATGAGGTCGAGGCAGGGCGGGAGAAAGGGTATGTATTATCTTTCGTTGAAGATTAAATCTAAACCTTGTTTCTGGTAGTATGGAAATCTGCGGTCACTAGAGATAAGTGGTATTTTCTCTGTTATCGAGTGTGCAATAATAAGATGATCAGATGGGTCTTTGTGATAATCATTATTCACGTGTAAATCTGCGTAAGTTAGTAGATGTTCTTTTTTTATATGTGATATTTTTATGTTAAAATCATTTTCAATGGAGTTTACCATATCCTTTGCAGTTTTCCATCTTTTATTACATAATCCCTTATTATTATAAGCAATTATCAATTCTTTTACAGATTCTGTGCTAATATACAAGGTATTATCATAATCTTGTATGATGGCAGCCACATCATCGCACAACAAATCACCATCCGTTGCCATATAGACAAAGATGTTCGTATCAATAAGGTATCTCATGTTATTGCAATAAAGAAGGGTCGTTTATTATTGTAGTTCCTTTATACATCAACACAGCTTCCCATGTCTTAGAAAACCTTCTTGTTTCATTAGTGCTTGTAGAAGTGCACCCTTTTTTGTTTGTTTCTTTTTTTGTTTTCATAATCGTAATTTTTTGATGTTAATAAATAAAAGTTTAGTTTCTCGTGATATAAAAAAATAAGTTGTTCTTCCTTAGATGTATGTATTAATTAATACTGCAAAGATAAAAGATTTGCTTTACAAAAACAAGAGGACATTCCAAAAACACAAAAAAAACTCCCAAAACACCACTGCCCCGACTTATAAGGTCGAGGCAGGGAGTTGATAGTGTTTATTATGTTAAACTTTTTATTATGGAATTTTATTATGGTGAGGTTATGCTTGTTCTGCATATTCCTTTCTACGACGGTAATACATAAAGCCAGCGTAGGAAAGAATCATACTTAGTAAAACAGCTACACTTGCATCAAGACTACCCAAGTGAGTACCTTGGCATTGTTGCATACAATCTATGTTATCTGGGTTAGTAGGATCTGTAGTTTTTGTTTTTTCAGTACAACAAGTCCAACAACTTGTACTGTACTCATCACCTTCTTCCTTTGTGCAACCCCAATCTGTGACAGAACCACTTGATAATGAATGATTAACAAAAGTTGTACCCGTACTAATGGTATAGGCAGTTGCATCATCATCAAATACAAAAGAACTATAAGATGAACTAGGTAATGTCACAGCCATGCTCACAGAGGCTGTCGCCCAAAACAACACACTTAAAATTAAATTTCTATATTTCATATCTTGATATTTTTATATTCTAAGAGTTAACGTTAGGAATGAGTAAAACTCCTCACTCCTAACTCCTCGCTCCTAACTCTATTTAAGTATCACTTTCTCTGTTCTGCTTGCTTTATCACCTATCACTTGGATTATATAAACACCCATAGCATTAGGGATTTGAATTTTAGCATAATTACCTTTGGCTTCAAATGGAATCACACGACCCAT
>JAFWXW010000024.1 GCA_017517845.1 Paludibacteraceae bacterium | reverse complement strand
TGTATGTATGTATGCACTCGCTACAGGCTCGTGCATAGATAGACTACTTTTAATATTAAACAAAGCATTACTCATACTTTACAAAAGTAGTAAAGAAAATTATTTTTTACAAATTTTAAAAAATTTATTTTATTAACAAAAAACTCCACACTCAGTATGTTAAGTGTGGAGTTCACTGTAGTTTTATGGTCAAGTTTTTTGACCTTAGAATCTATCTCACTCATTTATTATCAAACACCAACTTTCCTTCTACTGCATCTACTACTATTGGTTTTTCCTTGTCGATACTTCTAGCTATTATCTTATTAGAAAGTTCGTTTAGAAGCAAACGTTGCATTGCACGTTTGATAGGACGAGCACCAAATTGTGGGTCAAAACCTTCATATGCAATCAAGTCTATAGCTTTAGGCGTTAGTTGCAAATCAATGCCATTATGTTTAAGCATTTTTGCCACACCTTCCACTTGTAGGCGAACAATTTGTGCTATTTCTGCTTCTGCAAGTGGTGTAAACATAATTAAATCATCAATACGATTCAAAAATTCTGGTTTAATCACTTGTTTTAGAAGTTCAAACACACTCTTGCGAGTATCTTCTAGCACTTGTTCGCGGTTTGACGCAGACAATGACTCTGTTTTTTCGCGAATAAGTTGCGAGCCAAGGTTTGAGGTCATAATAATAATGGTATTTTTAAAATCTACCACCCTACCTTTGTTGTCTGTAAGACGACCATCATCTAGCACTTGAAGCAAGATATTGAACACATCTGGGTGAGCCTTTTCTATTTCGTCAAATAGCACTACTGAATATGGTTTACGACGAATTGCCTCGGTAAGCTGACCACCTTCTTCATAACCAATATATCCTGGAGGCGAACCAATAAGACGAGTCACAGAGAATTTTTCTTGATATTCACTCATATCTATACGAGTCATCATATTCTCGTCGTCAAACAAACTTTCAGCCAATGCTTTTGCAAGTTCGGTTTTACCTACACCTGTGGTACCCAAGAAAATGAATGAACCTATAGGACGTTTTGGGTCTTTAAGCCCTGCACGGCTACGACGTACTGCATTTGCCACTGCCTCGATGGCTTCATCTTGACCAATGACACGTTTGTGCAATTCTGCCTCTAGATTTAATAATTTAGTTTGTTCACTTTGAGCCATTTTGGTAACAGGAACTCCAGTCCAACGACTTACAATATCGGCAATATCATCACTATCCACTTCTTCCTTAATCATTGGATTTTCTGCTTGCATACCTTGTAATTTCTTTTGAGCAGCAGCAATAGCTTCTTCTTTGGCTTTTATATGACCATACCTTATTTCTGCCACCTTGCCATAATCGCCATTGCGTTCGGCTGTTTCGGCTTCAAATTTTAGGTTTTCTATGTCTATTTTACTCTGTTGAATTTGGTCAATAAGTGATTTTTCAGATTGCCATTTGGCTTTTTGAGCCTTTTCTTCCTCTTTTAGATTATCAATTTCCTTAGATAGTTGTGCCAACTTTTCTGTGTCGTTTTCACGTTTAATAGCCTCACGTTCTATTTCTAATTGCTTGATATTACGTTCCAACTTATCAAGTTCTTCTGGCACAGAGTTCATTTGCAAACGCAGTCTGGCTGCAGCCTCATCTATAAGGTCTATAGCCTTGTCTGGAAGAAATCTATCAGAAATATATCTGTTAGAAAGTTCTACCGCTGCTATAATAGCCTCGTCTTTGATACGCACCTTGTGGTGGTTTTCATAGCGTTCTTTAAGACCACGAAGAATAGAAATTGTACTAGCCTCATCTGGTTCATTTACCATCACTATTTGGAAACGACGTTCTAGTGCCTTGTCTTTTTCAAAGTACTTTTGGTACTCGTTTAAGGTGGTTGCCCCAATGCTTCTTAGTTCGCCACGAGCCAGAGCTGGTTTAAGGATATTGGCTGCGTCCATAGCACCCTCTCCGCCACCTGCACCTACAAGAGTGTGAATTTCATCTATAAATAGAATAATCTCACCATCAGACTTAACTACCTCATTTATAACAGCTTTAAGACGTTCCTCAAATTCGCCTTTAAACTTGGCACCTGCCACAAGAGCACCCATATCAAGTGAATATAATTGCTTAGATTTTAGGTTTTCTGGCACGTCTCCGCGTACTATACGATGTGCAAGGCCTTCGGCAATCGCAGTTTTACCCACCCCCGGTTCACCTATCAAAATAGGATTGTTTTTGGTACGACGACTCAAGATTTGAAGCACACGCCTAATTTCCTCGTCACGACCAATTACAGGGTCAAGTTTGCCACTGCGTGCCTTTTCATTTAAGTTCACTGCATATTTGGCTAGTGACTGATATGTTTCTTCGGCACTTGGTGAAGTGGTTTTGCTGTTTTGGGTTAATTCTGTAATTGCACTTTCTAATCCTTTTTCTGTAAAGCCTGCATTTTTAAGAATACTCTGTACAGCATTTTTCTCGGTCAATAATGCCATAAGAATCATTTCTAATGGTACAAAACTATTTCCGCCTTTATCAGATAAAGACATGGCTTTAGTTAGCACCTTATTTGTCTCATTACTAAAGAATGGACTTCCCCCAGAAACTTTGGGATAAGATTTTATTTGGCTATCTACTACTTGGTGTAAGGCTTGTGTATTTACTCCGAGTTTAGCAAATAAGAATTTGCACACACCCTCACCCGCTAATATAACACCCTTGAATAAATGAGGTGTTTCAATGGCTTGACTGCCATTTTCTTGGGCTATCTCAATGGCTTTTTGAATAGCCTCTTGTGATTTGATTGTGAATTTCTCAAAGTTCATAATTTTTTCTCCTTTCACTAATCAAACAATCAAATTGTATACCAATGACAATTTTCTGCCATTTTTGACAAAAAAAGCACCCAGATTTACCTTTACACGAAGAAATAAGTCGTTTTATTTCTCCGCAATCTATATTTTTTATATATTTGTGGAGAAATAAACAATGGTTTTATGGAAAATATAATTGGTAGAAAACAAGAAATTCAAGAGTTGAATGACTTGTATAACAGCAACAAAGCACAGATGGTGGCTGTTTATGGAAGACGTAGAGTTGGCAAGACATTCTTGGTAGATGAGGCCTTGAAGGGCAGAATCACATTTAGACATGCTGGTCTCTCTCCAAACAACGAAGATTCTGGCAAAAAAAATATGTTCAAAAACCAGTTGAAGCACTTTTATCATTCATTGTTAATGCATGGCATGAAGAAGAGTAAACAACCGACATCTTGGTTGGATGCATTCTTTATGCTTGAGCAACATTTGAGCAACATTGATAATGGAGATAGACAAGTAGTATTTCTCGATGAGCTTCCTTGGTTGGATACTCCACGCTCAGGATTCCTAACTGCATTTGAGGCATTTTGGAATACATGGGGTTGTCACCGCGACAACCTTATGGTAATAGTGTGCGGAAGCGCTAACTCATGGATTTTGGATAACCTAATTAATGATACAGGAGGACTTTACGGAAGAACAACCTACGAAATTAAGTTGTCGCCATTTACGCTAAAAGAGACAGAGGATTTCTTACATAGCAAAGAAATCAAGATGTCGCGATATGATATTGCGCAGTGCAATATGATTCTTGGCGGTATTCCATACTACCTTGGATATTTAACCAAGCATAACAGCCTCGCACAGAATATAGACAATTTATTCTTTTCTCAGAAGCCAAAATTGCATAACGAGTTTGACCGTCTTTTTGCTTCGGTATTCAAGAATCCCGAAGTGATGAAGAAGATAATTAGACTATTGGCAACACGCCATAGCGGATTTACTAGAAAGGAAATAATTTCCAAACTTGAACTAGCAGAAGGTGGTGACATTAGCACCTTACTTGATGCCTTAATTGCAAGTGATTTTATTGTGAGATATACTCCTTTTGGTAAGACAACAAGAGAAGATCACTACAGATTAATCGATCCGTTCTGCTTATTCTATATTAAATATGTATCTGGAAAAAACGTCATCAACACAAATTTCTGGACTAACAATCAATTGGCTCAAAGTGTTGTCAGTTGGCGAGGTATTGCATTTGAAGATCTTTGCATTAGACACATGCCACAAATCAAGAGTGCACTGGGTATTTCTGGAGTTATAACATCTCAATCAAATTGGATTGTACCTGGTAATGAAGATGAGTCTGGAATGCAGATAGATTTACTTATCAACCGAAATGACAATGTAGTGAATATGTGTGAGATGAAGTTCTACAACGAAGATTTCGTTGTGAGTGGAGATTTTTACAAAAAAATTGCATCCAGAGTCAACAAAATTCACGAAAAACTTCCAAGGAAGTATGCAGTTCACAGCACACTCATAACAACTTACGGACTTGCTTATAATGAGTATAGCGGGGCTTTTCAACAGGTTATAACCCTTGAGAATTTGTTTTCATAAACTATCAGTAAGTTAGTAATCTGCCTTCCCAATGAGTTAAGATGACTAGCTACCAAGATAGAACTATTTGACAAGTCAAGTAGTTCTATTTTTCATTGTTATGAGTAATATACAAAAAAGCACCCAGATAAACATCTGAGTGCCATTTGAGATACGGTTTAAATACCTTTTAAATGCTATTTTAATATGGTTTAAACTGCAAACTCGTGTAGGGACACTGCGTGCAGTGTCCTAACGCATTTGCAACAAGTTAATCCTGAACTAGACGCACAGAGTGACCGAGGTCGCGAATGCTGAAGTTCACGCCCGCTTCGCCTGAGTCGAAGCCAAGGCCGTTCGTGCCGCCCGAATTATTCACAGTGGCAGACCAAACCTTGCCGTAGTTCAGCACGTAGTTGACATTGGAACCGCCGCGGTGACCCGCAGCAGGAAAGAATACTGCACCAGAGTTCTCTAACTTAGCCCAATCTGAAGCACTGAAAGTTTGGTAAGCTGCATAATAATCTGTACCATAATCTTCGTGGAAACCAGATTTGAATGTAACACCACTTGGGCAAGTCCAATTATCTGGCAAAAGAATCAAACCATTAACATCATTAACCTGTGCTACACCGATTAATTTGTCATAATTAGGACGCTCTTCGATAAGATACTTCCATTCGGCGTAAGTTAATGTACGCCAAGTATTAGGAGCATCATTGCCTATTTTATTTACTCCCCAATCTACAAAGGTTTGGTAATCGTTATAATCAGTACTTGCATTTGTAGGATTATTGCCTGTACCCCAACCAAACAAATCAATCCAACCATTATAGGTCGAACTAATATTTTCATTAGCTTCACCTATATAATCAGTTTGACTTGGAGCAAAACGCCACTCATTATTTGCTGCATGATACTGTAAATTACCAGGAGAGAAAGTAACCGTTTTATTTTCTGACACAGAGAAAGGTTTAGCAACAAAACCGCCAGTTTCAGGAACAACTGGGTCATCATCTGGGTCTGTAGCTATATCTTCAAAATCTATATATGAAACCTCAGAAGCTAATACTTCTAATTTTGTTCCATCCAATTTATGAACACATAGTTTCTTTTGTGCAAAAGCTAATGAAGTTACCATTAGCAAAGACATAAGTAATAAAGTAAACTTTTTCATAATGTATTATTTTTTAATGAATTTTACATATTGATTGTTGATGCGAAGAATATATGTTCCTTGACTTAAAGAGGTAACATCAAGCTCTGTGCCTTTGTCTTTTAATACAGATTTTCCTGTTAAATTATATACTTCAAGAGGAGTATTTTCATCCACACCTTGAATATTTAAGGTATTTACCACTGGATTTGGGAATACATAGACTTGTGTAAAACCAAGTTCTTCAATGTCTGTTGGAGCCTCTGCAAAAAGAATCTTTACATAACCTGCATACTAATTTCCATCATTGTCTACAATGGTCATTGAAGCTGTATTTGCATCTGCAATCACATTGATACGATTTACATCTGCTAAAGCATAAGTTGTGTTATCGTCATCGGCAGACACTGCAACCATTTTTATTACATCATTTGCATAAAGCAAAGAAGCTAACAACAACAAAAGAAATGTTGTAAAAGTCTTTAGTTTCATAGGCATATAATTTTTTGATTAGTAGTTTAGTCTTAATACACTGAGTTACACAATAACAAAAGCACGTTATTCAATTTATTAAAAAACGTGCTCAGAGTATATTTTATCACAAATTATTATTATATAATTCAAGAAATAACATTAGAGTTTATATTCTATAGTCACAAAGACAAAGTTCATTATTAAGAAATGAATATACATACCCAGGACTTTGATAATATAAACCAGTATTTGCATCTTGCAATCGAGCAAAAGTATCTGAATTATACAGAATATCCATTGCTTTTTCTACTGTATATCCATGCCTTTCTATAAGAAGTTGTATTAAGTCTGCATACATATCTTCTTGCATAATCTTTATTTGAGATGATGTCAATTTCATAGTCTTTTCAGTTTTTCAAGAGCCAATGAAGTACCATGATATAATATCATTTTAATTTTCCTCCATTATGTTCACATACTTGTATCATTGCATCAACAGCATCATCAAATGATAGTGTATGTATTATGTCATAATATGTAGTCAGATGAGATAAGCCATTAAAACGTGACAAATAATTATGTGCCTGTTTCTCGCCTATACCAAATCTGCTTGCAAACTCAGCTATCAATGCTATTGTATAGTTTAATCTATTTCTTTCTTCTCTAGACATAACATATATTTTCTTGAACAAATATAAATATTATGTTCCACATCAACAAAATTATTAATCAAAAAAATATCAAACACATAACTACACTTCTACCCTTTGGAAGCGGTATAGTCGTTCTTGATAAGAGCGAAGCCACATTCTTTTGCTTTTTTAAATACAAAAGTGCATTATACTGCACCTTTGATAGGTAAACACGAAAGAGTATTTATATTTTCAAAGCATTTGTGCAATATATTGCACTATTAGATACAAAAAAGACTCACCGATGGTTCAGTGAGTCTCTAAATATATTCCTAAAAATGAATTTTAAAGGTGGGATTTTTAGAATTGCGACGCCTGAGCAACCGGAGTTTACTGGTAGTAAATGAGGATTGCGAAGGCGAGCAAGGCGACAAAATCACTCTTTAAAATTTATTTTTATCGCGTTCTTGATAGATGCGTTCTATTATATCCACCACCTTCATACCTTCTAGAAGGTTGGTTGCGATAGCAGAGCCTGCTTTTAGGGTGTCGATTACGTTTTTGATTACAAAACCGTGATTTTGAGCAGCACCCTTGTACGCACCAAAGTCGTTTTCGTGGGTTGGTTCTTTTAGCTCTGGCATTTCGTAGTCTTGGATGTGGCAGTGAACTACAGTATCCATATATTGACCAGCTACTTTCACAGTACCTTTGGAACCAATGATTGTAACAGAACTTTCTAGGTTTTTGTCCCAAACTGATGTTGAATAGTTTAGTGAACCCATACCACCATTGATAAAGTCGAAATCTACACAACCGGTATCTTCAAACTCAATTAAGTCGCCGTGTGAGCAGTTTGCAAATTTACCACGGATATTGGTGATGTCACCAAATAGCCAGTAAAGCATATCCACATAGTGAGAGAATTGGGTGTAAAGTGTACCACCGTCTAGTTTGTTGGTGCCGTGCCAGCTACCACGTTGGTAGTAACGTTCGTCACGGTTCCAAAATGCATCTACTTTCACAAAATAGATTTCACCTAGGCGTTTTTCGCTAACTAATTGCTTCAACCACGCCATTGGTGGAGAATAACGGTTTTGCATTACGCAGAATACAGAACGTGACATTTCAAGTGATTTGAACACGATTTTTTCTGCGTCAGCTTTGTTTAGCGCGATTGGTTTTTCTAGTACTACGTGTTTTTTAGCTTCCAATGCTTTAATAGCATATTCTGCGTGAAAACCGTTTAAGTTACAAATATTTACTACGTCGATGTCTTCGCGTTTTAGAAGTTCGTCATAGTCGTTGTAATAATCTTCTTTTATTTCTGGGTCTATTTTATCTTTTGGAAGCACATCGCATACTGCTACTAGGTTTGCACCTGGGTTTCTGCGAATCATTTCTGCATGGCGTTTGCCAATGTGTCCTAGACCTACTACTGCAAAATTTATCATATGAATAATTTTCTATTAAATTAAATTTAGGATTTTAACTCCTAACTCCTAATTCCTAACTCCTAACTTCACTAACAAATCCGTCTTTAAGTTGATATTTTTGTCCTGTTGCTGGGCATGTTGCAAAACCTTCTTCGTCGAAGTGAAGTTTTTGACCATTTTCGCTTACCCAACCAAGTTGGCGAGCAGGATTTCCTACCATTAAAGCGTAAGGTTTTACATTTTTAGTTACTACTGTACCTGCACCAATTAGTGCGTACTCACCTATCTCGTGACCACAAACTATGGTTGCGTTAGCACCTATACTACAACCTTTACGAAGAATGGTTGCACGGTATTCGTCTTTGCGGCTAACGTGGCTACGAGGGTTTAGCACATTGGTAAACACCATAGAAGGTCCCATAAACACATCGTCTTCTGCAATTACGCCTTCATAGACAGACACGTTGTTTTGGATTTTTACGTTGTTACCTAACACCACTTTTGGGGAAATAACCACATTTTGACCTATATTACAGTTTTCACCGATGGTACAATTGCTCATAATGTGGCTAAAGTGCCAAATTTTTGTACCGTTGCCTATTTGGCAACCTTCATCTACGTATGATGACTCGTGCTTGAAATATTCCATATTATTTATTCACAAATTCTAAAACAGATGATGTAATATAAGCAAGTTGTTCTTCGTCTAGTTCTGTGTGCATAGGAAGAGAAAGAACACAATCCATCAATTTTTCTGCTACAGGGAAATCACCTTTTTTGTAGCGAGGGTCTTGATATGCTTTTTGAAGGTGCAATGGCACTGGATAATAAATCATTGCAGGAATACCTTTTTCTTTTAAGTATTCTTGAAGACCATTTCTATCTACACCTACAAGTTTTAGAGTATATTGGTGGAATACGTGAGTGGTAAAATCTGATGTTACTGGAGTGATTAATTTGTCACAAGATGCAAAAGCATTGTTATAATAAGCTGCTGCAGCTTGACGAGCTGCGATGTATTCATCTAAATGACGAAGTTTAACATCAAGAACTGCTGCTTGAATACTGTCTAAACGGCTGTTTACACCTATCATATCGTGATGATAACGTACCACCATGCCGTGATTTGCAATAGCACGCATTTTTGCAGCAAGTTCGTCGTCGTTTGTAAAGATTGCACCACCGTCGCCATAGCAACCCAAGTTTTTTGATGGGAAGAATGAGGTACAACCAATATTACCTATACAACCAGATTTTGCCTTGCTACCATCTGCAAAAGTGTATTCTGCACCAATAGATTGGCAAGCATCTTCTACAATGTATAAATTATTTTCTTTTGCCAATTGTAAAAGAGCATCCATATTAGCATTTTGACCGAATAGGTGAACTGGAACAATTGCTTTGGTTTTGGAGTAATAGCACGTTTAACGGCTTCTATATCCATATTAAAGGTATCTTCTTCTACATCCACTACCACTGGAGTAAGACCAAGAAGTGCCACAACTTCTGCAGTAGCAATGAAAGTAAAGGTTGGAGTAATAACCTCATCACCTGGTTTCAAACCCAATGCCATAAGAGCTATTTGAAGTGCATCTGTACCGTTTCCTGTTGGAATAACGTGTTTTACACCTAAATAAGCTTCTAGGTTCTTTTGGAATTCGTTTACTTTGCCACCTTTAATAAAGGTTGTGGTATCAATTACTTCTTGAATACCTGCATTTACATCTTCGCGGATTTTTTCGTATTGACTTTTTAAGTCAACCATTTGAATTTTTTTCATAAAATTTTGTTTATACGTTTGGTATTTAATTTGCCGCTTTGCGGCTTTGTTACAATTTTGTTACAAAGTTGCAAATATAATAAAAAAACTCCTAATTCCTAACTCCTAACTCCTAACTTTTATCAAAAACCTATACTAAATCCCGCTGTTATAGTCCAATTCTCTCCCTTATAAAACTTAGGCGTATATTTATCAAGATAACCTTGTGCATCAAGTCTGTTCTCACCCTCAATAGGTTCAGAAGTGATGTCATGACCACGAGCGTTGTTGTATTCTAAGTTTACTACTGCATAAGCATTAGGGAAAACCTCGTATGTAGCCTTTAATGAGACCAAATCGTTTTCCCAAACTATATCTTTTAGGATTGGCTGTGCCAAAATTTGTTTGGTATTACGACGCACATAGTCATAATCATTACCTTTTTGGTCTTTTGTATAAGAAAGTTTTATATCCACTTTTCTTATTGGTTTGTAACCAATGTAAGCATAAAATTGTTGAGCATTATCTCCTAAATAGTGTCCTAAATTGTATGAATTTGAAGCCCAAGTAATAGCTTGAATAGAATGTTTATAATTAAGAGTATTGGTTCTAGTATATTCAAAACCATAATTTAAATTTTTAAGTGGCCAGTTTGACACATTAAAACCTGCTTTGTAAGAAATAAGGTTATGTTCTTCATTAGAAAGTCTTTTTGTATTAAACTCGTCTATAAAAAATGAGGCATACAAATGAAGATGCTTGATATTTCTAGAACTCAATGTTATAAACATCTGAGAATTTTGGTTCTCCACTGCCAAACCTTTTGTCATAAGGTGGTCCAAAGACTTAAAGAATGCAAAAGGAATAAAATACATCAGTTGCACATTGCGTTCTGAATAAATTATAGAGTTACCAAATGAAATATTAAGTCTAGGGATAGGAGTAAAAGTAAACATATTAGCCGCTATAAACTTATTCATAGGTCTATAATGACGTTTAGAAGTATCTGTGGTATATGTTTCTTCTGTATAATAATATGTGCTATCCACTAGATTGCTCACCATCCAACCATGTATATAATTAAATTCAAACCAATCACATGGTGTTAAATTAAGAGTAATCATAGGGAACGAAGGTGCTCTGCCAGAGATTATATTTGAACAATTATAAGACTCACCCCATTGAAGTTGGTCTTTTACCACACCTATGCTTCCCCACCAAGTATATGCTTTAATACCACCTCTAAAATCACTATAATCACCACCGTATGTTGCTTCTTTGTACTGTACACCAGGTAGATTATTCAAAAATCCAGGTTGTGTAATGCGAGCACCATACATTTTAGCAGCACTATTAGGAAAATATTCATCACTTAAATAATTTCCATTAAATGAAATATCTCTCAAACTTCCCCAAAGAGAAACATGTTTCACAATATCCATCTGAATATCGCCACCCCACCAACGTTTCATAATTAACCCCTTACGGTTACCTATAAGGTCCATACCAATAATAGGTCTCAAATGAAATTTAAAATATTTATTTTGATAAAGAAATTGTGGTTGAAGCAGTGATAGGTCAAAAGATTTTTTATCTGTCCAATGCACATACGCCTTGGGCATTGTGTCCAATTCATTTGCAAAATCGCTCATAAAGAACTCTAAATCGGCTTTTTGTCTTTTGTGCAAAAGAGAATCTTTACTCTTAGCCTCTTTAAGTGCAGATGCTATGGTATTTCTGTTATAAGGTTTAATAGCAGAATTTACATCTATCACACCATCTGTTGCCAACTCATCTAAAAAATCGTAAATTCTGTAATACGACAAATTCTCTGGTATGTTTTGACCAAACACCACCCCAGAGAAAAACAAAAGTATAAAGATAGAAAAATATAATCGTTTCATTTGTTATTTATTAGGACATTTTAGAGTGATTTTAGAAGAGTACCCTTAAAAACAGCTCTAATGAGATCTTGCTTTCTTAAAAACAATATTCACAAAAATCTTCCATATGTAAACCACATCTGTAACAAACACTCCCCTCTTCTGACACATTTTTAGATAATTAAGCTCAGACTGCTGAATCTCATCTAGAGTTTTAGGCATATCGGCATAAAAAGGAGGCAGAAGACCTGGTTTAAATTTAGTTCTTAACTCTTGTAATTCTGTACAATATAAACTAAAATAGTGTTTACTTAGAGGACGCACACCTACCAATTTCATATCACCTTTGAATAGGTTTATAAACATAGGAAGTTCGTCTATCCAATATTTTCTCATAAATCTACCTATTGTACTCACACGAATATCATGAGTAAATTTTCCACCTTCTTGAAGACCACATTTTTTATAAACATATTCTTGGAGAAATTCAGAATATGGATACATGGTTCGCATCTTATAAAACTTGAATACACGTCCGTTTTTACCTACACGATTTAGTGAAATGATAGGTCCATAACGACGTTTCTTTATCATAGGTGGTTCTTTTACTCTACGAGCGATGAAATAGGTATATCTATCTATCTTCTTCTCATTTAATATTTCAAAACCACAATAATACAAACGTCCGAACACTTCTGTTTTGGAAAGTACTCTGCGTTTACCTTTGGTTATATCATAATATAAACGTTTAGTAAGGAAAAGTTTTGGAATTATACGTTTTACGAAGTAATAAAATGAATAAACTATCCAATTAATCCCTGCTGGATATTTGAATAAAATTTCTCTTTTGGTAACACTTTTTTGTTTAAAACAGCCTACAAAAATACCATTATCTGGTAGTTTCTCATTTACCTTTGAGAACATTTTGTTTATACCTCTGATGTTGTTTAAACTACGAACGTTTATTATAACATCATATTGATATGGAGTAATTTCCTCTATATTAAAATTTGATGTAGTGGCTAAAACCTTTGTTGTGTTTAAATTAAGACCTACTTTTTTGCCTAAATATCTAAATGCTCTTTCACCCATCCACTTCACCATCGCCTCCTTACGACTTTTGAACGCTTCTTCTGAAATTTCTTCTGGCGTGGTAATTAAAGATTTAGGTTCACGTTTTTCTATTGGGTGAACATCATCTTCTGGATCAGAAGCATATAAAAATGCAAAGTACAAAGTTTGCATAATAAAGGAACATCCAAAAACACACAAACTTATAATTAAAAATACTAATACAGAATAATTAGCCTGAGTAAAATAAATAAAAGAAAAGGCAACTGCATAAACGAAAAGCGTGGTATTGAACACCTTATACACCGATGGAACATATCCCTGATATTTAATAGGTAACTTATACCTACCAACCAAGATTGCAACTATAATCCATAGTAAACAATATCCCAAATATGGCATATAATATTTTGCCACAGGCTCTGGAGTATGAAGTGGAGTAATCCACATAACAAGAAAGAAAGAAATAGTAAGATTAACTATATCTCTCACCAATTGATTTATAAAAGATTTTAACCTTGATGACATAAAATAATGTACTTCCTAATTAGAAGATTAGAAATATCTTGTAAAGATATAAAAAAAATCATTACTTTTGTAAAAAAATATAAAAATATTATCGAAGACTTTAAAAACATAATAAAAGAGATTTTACCTAACGAATGGGAAGCATTTTTTGAGGCACTAAAAGAAGATATTCCCACTAGTATTCGTATCAATGACAAGGTAAAACTTAGTCCTTCGGACAATATTGTAAAGCATTGTCCCACTGGATATTATTTAGATAGCAGACCAATTTTCACACTAGATCCTAGATTCCATGCAGGAGCATATTATGTGCAAGAAGCAGGTTCTATGTATCTAGAGAAAATTATTTCTCCTTATATAGAAAATAATCAAATAGTTTTGGACCTCTGTGCTGCCCCTGGAGGGAAATCTACTCATTTGGCAAACCTCATCACAAAAGATAGTCTGTTGATATGTAATGAAGCATTGCCCGCTAGGGCTAATATTCTTCACGAAAACATGTGTAAATGGGGTCGTAGCGAAGTTTTAGTTTGCAATAATAGTGCAAAAGATTTTGGAAAACTAGGTGCTTTTGCAGATATTATAGTGGCAGACCTCCCCTGCTCTGGCGAAGGAATGTTTAGAAAAGATGAACAAGCTGTAAAAGATTGGTCGCTAGAAGCTGTAGAACATTGTGCTACTCGCCAACGTGAAATAGTATCAGACGTATGGGACGCTCTCAAAGAAAATGGCATTTTCATTTATAGTACTTGTACATTTAATCGTAAAGAGAATGAAGAAAACGTACAATGGGTATGTGAAAATCTAGGTGCAGAACTAATAGAAAGCAGACATTTTTATTTCCACACAGATATGAGCGAGGGATTTTTTATTGCCTCAATGAGAAAAACCTCATCTGCTCCAAATTTTAAACATATAAAATCCAAACCTAGCAAATATAGTCCACATCAAGAGTTATTAATCAATCCAGAAAACTGGGCTATAATAGAAAAAGGCAATGAAATTTATAGCATACCTAGGGCTTTTGAGGCAGAAATTTCTTATCTTTGTTCTAAATTAAGAGTCCTAAAAATTGGGGTAAAACTAGGAGAAAAGATTGAAAACAAAAAGAAAATGCAATTTATCCCCGACACACAACTTGCTCTTTGCAAAGACATTAACACAAACAGTTGGGCAAGCGTGGAACTAGATAGGCTTACCGCACTTAAGTTTTTAAAATGCGAAAGCATTACACTTGCCGAAGCCCCTATCGGATATGTTTTAGTAAAATACGATGGAGTAAATCTAGGTTGGGTAAAAAATATTGGAAATAGATGTAATAATCTCTACCCCGATTTGTGGAGAATTAGAATGAATATACCAGAAGAATTATGCAAATTACCGTTTTAGGTTCAGGGACATCAGGTGGCGTACCAGAAGTAAGATGTAAATGTGAAACTTGTCTTTCTACAGACCCAAAAGACAAAAGAATGAGAGCTTCTATTTTTATAGAAGTAAAGGGAAAGAATATCCTAATTGACTGTGGTCCAGACTTTAGAAGTCAAGTTTTACAAAACAACATAGACAAAATAGACTATATTCTGCTCACTCATGAGCACTTCGACCATACATTTGGCATAGGAGATTTACGCCCATTTGGTGATGTACATATTTATGCAGAGGAGAATGTATGTGCTTCTGTTCGCAGAACTTTCCCATATTGTTTCGCAGAAGTAAAATACCCTGGAATACCCAAGCTTACACTTCATCAAATCTCAGAAAAACCATTTCTACTAGACGATATAGAAATCATTCCTATTAGATACATGCATGCTGCCCTACCTATTTTGGGCTACAGAATAGGAAATTTTGCCTATATCACCGATATTTCTAGCATCCAAGACGAAGAACTAGCAAAACTGCAGGGACTTGAAGTGCTTATAGTAGATGCTTTGCGAAAAACTCCACATTTCTCACATTTCAGCCTTGAACAAGCCCAAGAATTTTCCTCCAAAATTCACCCAAAAACTACATACTTCACCCACATCTGCCACAGCCTCGGCCGTCACGCAGAAGTTTCAAAAGAGCTACCCTTCGGGCAACACCTCGCCTACGACGGAATGAAGGTAGAAGTTAGGAGTTAGGACGAGTTGATGACCGAAGGGAATAATTCCGCGAGTAAGCGAGAGCAGAGTCAAACTTGTTTGAACTATGCCGAGCGGGAGCGAAATCATGAGGGCATAGCCCGAATAATTAGGAATTGCTGTACAAGTGATAGCAGAACTAAGCGTAGGGACACTGCGTGCAATGTCCGCAAAGATAAACCGCACTTAATATATAAATAGATTACCGAACAAAATCTATCTCTTCTTTTAATAACTCGTAAATATAAGATGGACTTTGGCTATATAAATCGCCTACCTCATCTTGTAATAATTGATACGTTTTAGATTGATATACTATTTTTAGTGCATCAACTAACTCTATATCCCTATCCAAAATAAGATATTCCGTTAATCTATCCACAATATGACTAACTAGATAATTCTTTTTTACTTGTTCTGTCATAATCGTTTTAAATATTTAAGAGATTTTTCTGTTCCAAAAAAATATTGTCTATTAAGATTTTTATATTCCAACCGTTTACTTAAATCTCCTATTTTAATAACCCCCTCATCATAAAGACCCAAAAGATAAGCCACACCATCGTCAGCAATAGGACCTATTACAATGTCATAATCGTGAATATAATTAGTTTCTCTATTACGATTCTTAAATATAAAATCTGCCCATTCTTCTGATGGTCTATCAAACTTTAATACACGTAATTCTCCTTCTTCCAAGAGTTTTTCATCAAATTCATATTCTTGAATAACAGGATAACCACCAAAAAGACGAGATCTTTTAGAAGCTAATTCTTCAGCCTGCTTACGAATATCTGTTAAATAAAAACCTTGACCAAAATCTTTATATTTATGAGATTTAGTAAGATTTATAGTATCAAAATCAATATTCGTGCCATGATATAGTATCATTTAAGTGTTCCTCCATTATTTAAACAACATACGATTAGGTCATCTACTGCATCATCTATTGATGACAGATGCATTACATCATAAAACTCCACAAGAAAACTTATACCTTTAAATCTATAAAGATATTCAAATGCACTACGCACAGAGAGGCTAAATCTTTTTGCAAAAGCTCTTATGCAAGCATTGATGTATGGAATCATGTATTTATCTTTCATAACAATATTGTGTAGCAGCATTTATGCCACTTCCCACGCAAATATAATAATTTTTTTTCTGCCATCAATGTGAGAGAATTAATATAGTTAATTCTATTAACAAAATTTTATGAAACAAGGTTAGGAAAAAGATTATAACACAATGGAATATAATCTACATTTTGTCCATCTTACCTCATTTGAGGTAATAAAAATAGAGTTGCTTGATTCTGAAATATCAAACAACTCTACTCTCGACATGCGAGTTGCCGACTATAATAAGTCTAGTCAAGTCGCATTGGCAAATATACTACAAAATGTTGAAAAATCATCAATATTTCAAAGGTAATTACACTATAGACTATTGTTATCATATACAAAAAATTAACCTCTATACGGAATATCTGAATATTTTATTTCTATATTTGGACCAAGTTTTCTATAAATAAAACTTACCAGATTATCAATTATAAAGGTGCTCTTTATACATGGACCAATTTTTACAGATGTTATTGCAGTAACAGGGATACGATATGTAATATATGGTATTACTAAATCACCACGCTTCCTATACTTTGGTTGTTCAAGAGAATGTTTAACAATTCTCCATTCATGTTCTGATTCATACGCTTTATGTTTATAATATGGAGATAACTTTGCTATGCTGGCAATTATACCAGCCATATATACAGTTGTTTTCATATTATCTTTTTCATTGATAAACAAAGCATCGTAAATCTGCATTATTAGGTCTTGTTTTAATGTAATATCTTCAGGCATTAGATATTCACACTCACGCAGTATATACTTATCTTCCATTTGAAATGCATTTATTCCAATAGGATTAATTGGTTGTACCTTTGAAAAATCAAATTCTATACAAACTCCACTCCCATTACCTCCATAACCACGCCACATATTTAACTCATCTGAAACAGATAGGTTGCTACCAGTTAATGATATTACATATAAGTCAGTATAACAAAGTTTACCTAATTCCTTTTCTTGTTCACTTGTTAATGTATTTCCTTTGTTATTAGCATATTGCCTAACTTCTTTTATTAGAGCATTAACAAACAAATCACGTTCTGTTGTATCATTCAAAGCATTTATTCCAGTTGCCCAAAACTCTATGTACTTACAATTTGTATCATCAACAACTATAAGTGAACTTGTCAACATATTATAAAGCGTGTCAATTGATGTGAAATGATAATATTTTTCCATATTTTTACATATTTTCTTCTATAATTTTAATTTCTTCTTCTGTTAAATTATATATACGATATATAAGTTTGTCTATTTGTTTTTCTAATTCTGTTGTATCTGCTCGTGGATTTAACACCTTATTATCTAAAACTTCAGAAACTAACCTGGCGATTGAAAATTGAACATCACATGCTACTTCAGCAATAGGAATTGCCATTAATTGGTATTTTTTTATATGAAGTCCCTCTGGAAATACTTTTTTGTGCCAGAATCTAATGGTTTTTGAATTAAGCAACCCCAATACATATTCAAATGAATAATCCTTATCTACCTGATAAATCAAATTTATAGTATCATTACATAAAAACTTATTCCTATCAATAGTTGCACAAATTTCAGTCCCAATATCTTGAATAACAATTTTTGTATCAGTTAGAAAATATTCTAATTTTCTTGCCCCCGAACCTGCTTTTTCCATAAACAAATCAGGCCTATACCAAATCCATTCGTTACTGATAGGATAACTATATCTTTGAATATTTCTTCCTCTTATTAATTTATAATTATCCTCAAGAAAAGGTTCATGACTTATAAATTTTTTATCGTTGCTTGTTTTAATTCCAAGAGAAAATTTAGCAATCTGACCTAATGTTACAGTCTTTATTTTTGTCAAATCTATACCTCGTTCAAACGAAAAAGGATAATTCTCATATTTCCTAATATTGTTATATGTTAAAACATGGTTCAAAGTTGAAAATTGTAACCCATCATAGTTACATAAAACAATCGTGGTATTTTCAATCTTTTCTTTGGCAAATAAAATAATACATGTTTTTACTTGAGCTGTTTCAAAAACTCTATCTGGTAAATCAATTAATTTTATAATTTTTGTTTCATTAACTAAGAACTTTCTAAATAAAGAGAAACTGTCTGTTCCCATCCAACTATTTGAAAAAATAAATGAGCATATTCCTTTTTCTCCTAACAACCAATGAGCTCTTTCTGTGAATATGCTATATAAATCACTTTTATTTTTTATAGTTTTGTAATTTTGTTGGTATGTTTTTCGTAGAGTTTCGTCCTTTATATTTGCAATATTCACATACGGCGGATTCCCAATCACTATATCAAACCCACTTTTGCCGTTTGGGCGATTGAAGACATCACTAAACCATGTGTGCCATAAGAAAAACTGATTATTCTCGGCAAAGTTTATATTTTTTAGTTCAGAGAGAATTGCATCTGAATACGCCAACTGTTTTAATTGCAAATAAATGGTTTCAAAGATTTCCTGCTTAATACGTTCCTTTTCATCGTGATCTGAACATGAATAATATTTAGAAAGCAAGATTGACAATCTTTTTTGCATCTGTTTCTTTTCATCATCAAAAAGTTCTACTTCACCGCTATCTTTTTTACCTTCCTTCTCATAAGTAAGTTTACTCAAATCTAACCCCTTATAACTTTCTATAAGTGAATTTCCTTGCATAATCTTATAGTCTAAGTTTGGCAATGGCGATGCTTTTTCTTCATCTACCACAATAGAAAGCCAAAAACGCAGACGAGCAATATCTACCGCTCCTTTTTCTATATCTACACCATAAATATTATTTTGAATAATACTTTTCTTTATTTCAGAACGTGGCACGTCCAAATGCTCCAATGCTTCACGGCAGTTTAATAATTCATTCAACAAACCCATAGGAAAAGCTCCAGAACCTATCGCTGGGTCACAAATCTTCACATCTTTAAGTGCTTCTAACAACTTAGACCTTTTGTTTTCTGGTATCTCCTCAACGTTCTCGTCTGGAACAAGTACAAACTGACGTATCTTTTCTTTTGCTATTGAAGTATTGGTTTCAAGATAAGCAATAAGTGATTCTTGGCACATATAACGCACAATCTCTTTGGGCGTATAAAATGCACCTTTGTCCTTGTTATCTTCCAGCAAGTTCTCAAAGATTTTACCCAACATTTCTGGGTCCACCCCTACCTCAGCATCGTTAGGGTCATTCTCGTCTATGGTAAAGTTATATTCACTAAAGAACTGGAATAATCGTTTAAAATAATCGGCAGGGAATTTACTTTCGGGTTCATCTTCTTTGTCACGTTCAAATAAACCTCCATTCAAATAGGGAATGCTCTCCCACTCTTTTAAGAGTGCTAAATCCCAATTATATTGTTCAAATATTTGTTTTCTGCCCTCTGGTTTTGTATTTAAAATACCAAAGAAAAGTGGTTCCAACACATTATCCAAATAGTCGTCTTGGTATTGAGAACGCACAAATAAGTTTTGTAGGTAGTTTAAATCACCACACAACCATCCCTTGCGCTGTAAAAAATGCAAGAGAGTAAGACGTCCCATCATCTTTTTAATGTAATCGCGTATTTTCTTTTCATTAAATTCAAACGCCAGCATTAAAGAATCATTAGGTAGCCCTAGCACCTTTTCTTCCCATTTCCCGCCTACTTTGATAAAACGTTTACCTGTGATATATTGAATAAAGTCTGCATACTGTTCACGATATCTATTAAAGAACTCGTCCGAAAGTGCCTCTACAGAGAAGGCTGTTTTTAAGTTCTCAAAAGAGACTCCTTTGTTTTGTAAAAAACGGAATCGCTCAATAGGAGTTCTATACAAAATCCCGTGATTACCAAAAACGTACGTATATCGTTTAGGCGAGGTTGCCTCTCCCTTTATATCACAAATAAACGATAAACGCCACAAGTCACCACTATCAAATACCACCAAAGCAGCATCAAATTCACCCCATGTAGGATTGATAAATGAACGCACAAAGTTGCGCAATCCTATTTTACGCTTCGCCACAGAACCTTGTGTTATTTTATAATAAAACAGGCCTATTCTGTAACGATCCACCGTATCGATATTACCTAAGTAATAGCCATTTTCTAACGTACTATTGTTTATCTTTTCTGGCGTAACTTTTAATTCACTCGCATTGAATAAGTTTTGCAAGCAATTGTACCAAGTTTGCATGCTAAAAGAAGATTGGAACATGGTTCTCAATTCTTCTGCAGAAAATATTGTGGCCATTTTATAGTATGTACGATTAAGGTTAGTTAGTTGTTTGTTATACGAAAGTTTCAGAAATCACTATCTGCGGGTCGGAAATACTCAACGCATCGTGCCTTTGCTCTTTATTCATAGTTTGGTATTCACTAAGCAAATCTGATATTTCTTTTTGCAGATTAGATTCATCTTGCTTTATTTTTGCTCGGTCATTCTTGTATTCACCAGACAATTCTTTTAAGTATCTAGGTAGTTGTGAATAAATACCTTCATTGATATATGTGGTCAAGGTATCACACATACTATGCAATTCCTTATTGTCAACAACTTGTTTGATTGTACGCAAAAATTTATTGGCTATTAACGAAGATTTGTCTAAATCTTTACGATTGGCATGCAAAACAGATACATCTGCAGCTTCTATGTACTCGGTTTCATATTTTTCAAGGGCTATATTTACCTGCTTGTAGTGTTCTTCTGCATTGGTAAAAGGCAATGCTTTTTCATCTGGTTTTGCTTTCAAATATTTTACAGCATCTAGGAAGTCAATTACCTCTACTCCTTTTGAGTCTGCCAAATAAAATTCTGTTTTTAGATTTGAAGAAACAAATATTATAGACTTGCCACTGTGTTTGCTATTTTCACGCATCACACGGCTTTTTATAGGAAGATTCTTTATTTTGTGATAAAGTTCCCTGTTGGTATTATAAAGTTCACGCACCTCACGCAACAGGGCAATCTTTTTATCGATGCTATCCTTAACATTGCTGTCAAACAGTTTGAACTCTTTTACAATTTCTTCTCTAGAAAATATTTGTGCATCCTCGCCATACGCCGAGTGAAAACCTTGCAATTTTACAAGTGCATTTTTATACAAACGAATCTCATTATCACCCTGTTGTGATGGGTAAAACATAAAATTGTAGATATTTGGAGCGACCGAACCAATACGATTTACACGACCAATTCTTTGCATCAATCTGGTCGCATTCCAAGGTGAATCGTAGTTTACTATCACATTTGAACGATGCAAGTTTACACCTTCAGCTAGTACATCTGAAGTTATGATTATGTTATATTTTTTTGCGTCTGTCTCATAGTTTGCATCAAAGTTTTCTTTGATGGTTTGCACCAAATTACCACGATTTGATGCAGTTACCATAAGTACATCGGAGCGACCTATATCTTCTTTTAATCTTTTGTATAGGTATTTTAATGTATCTACACTTTCCGAAAATAATACCAATTTGCCAGAAGGATTAATACGCTCATCAAAGAACTTATTCATAAAGTTCTCGTAGAACTTATCAAATTTTGGATCATCATTCTCATGCTCCCAATCTTCATTTAGTTTGATTAGAATTTCTTTATCGTGTTGAAGCATTTCAAGAAATTCAGGCTCAAAAGCATCAGAATGATAAAGAATATCTTCTTTTACATAGCCTTTTGCAATGGCATATTCGATGATTTCATCCAAGTCCAAACCTTTAGCTTGCAGTTCTTTTACATTCAACTCGGGTGCAATTATCACTTTATCTTCTTTAAACATATCTATCATATCCACTGTGATACGAAGTAGTGTTTGCAGTGATTTCTTAAACGCATAAAAACTACTTTCCAAGCGTTTTACCATGTGAACTTTATAAATGCCAGCCAACGATTGACCCACATGGACTGCATTTTTGTATTTATTGCGGTATTCTGGTTTTAAAAATTCCACAGCACGATAACGAGCATAATTCAATCCATCTCCATCTGGATTTTTATCTGATTTACCATTGGTTAATTGCCATAGAGTATCATAAAAACGATTTCTGGTATCATCGTCCATGTAGTACTCCAATTCATTTGGAGGAAGGATTGTAGGGAACCCAATTCCTTGTTTAGTTATATCTTCTTTATAATCAGGGTCATTTATAATATTATTACGAGTACGACGAATAGTTACTTTATCTAATAACTTATTTCTTATTTGTGCATAGATTTTATCTACATCATCAGTAACATCGCGCTCATCACGTTCCTTCATCAATTTCTTATAGTCCGCTATAAATGGAGCAAAAAATGCCTTTAAGTTTGGAATCCCATCAATAGTACAATTTTGGCTATTCTGAAATAAAAGCAATAAGTTAAGTAAGTCTTCAGGGCGGTTATTTAATGGAGTTGCAGACAAAAGCATCACTTTTTTATGAGTACTTTTTAGTAAACCCATATTCATACAAGGTGATTTGCATATCTTTTGCAAATCATCGTATTTTCCAGAACTATCACTACGAAAACCATGAGCCTCGTCCACAATTATTATATCAAACTCCTCTTTATCTTTAAAATTATCTTTTCCAGTAAGAACTTTCGACAAACTACCATTAGTTACAATTTGTACTTTATTTCTTATTTTAAAATCCTTAAATGCTTTATCCCAGCTATCTTCTATGGCAGGAGGAGACACAACTAAGATATTGGTATTCTTTCCATTGGCTTCTATAAAACGTTTTGCTATCATGGTAGCAATCAAGGTTTTACCCAAACCTACTACATCGGCAAGGAACAAGCCATTGTGTTGCATTAGCATCTGATACCCTTGAATAACTGCATCTTTTTGGTATTTCAAGTCTTTGAAACCATCTGGCATTTGAATATTAAAATCATCTTCAACTTGGTCACCAAATGTGTCAATCAACACTTTTATATACAGTTCGTATGGTGTAGGTTGATAGTCGCCTATGTGAGTATTATTTTTGTATTTAACAATATCTTCTGCAGATAGTTGGATAGCCTCGTTCCATAGCGTCCAAAATTCATCAGTACAATACTTCACATCATCATAATCTTTCATTGCCACATTAAGTTCATATTGTGGTGGCTGTTTGATGCCTAGTCCAGCATCTGAAATATTAGAAGAACCCATAATAACCCAGCCATCGCTGTGTTCAGTATGTTTTTGAGGCAGACATAAATAGAATTTGGCATGTAGATTTTTGTTGGCATGAATACGCATCTGCAAACGTCCAGATACTAGGTCGTCGCACATTTGCAAAATACCTTCTTCCACTTCAGGGGCATATCGAGCATTGAGAATATCTTCTTTAAATCCTTTCTCATAAATTTCTTTTGCCTTATCTGCATCAGCAAGCATTAAGACACCTTTATTGTGCTTACGGAAAATATCATCAATATTAATACCTACTAATATTTTAATCTCAGATATATCACCCAATTCTTTACGAAGTTTGAAGTAACCAGAAGAACGGAAGAAACCAACAACCGCTAAAAAGCGGTCAAATGAAGTCATTTCTGATGCAATACCCTTTAGTTTATCAAAAAGCGTATTACCAAGTCCATTGTTGAAGAATTTTGTACTCACGATATACTTACGTACAAGGGGGCGGACTTCTTTTCCCCTGAGTGTGAATCCTAGTATTGATTTTACTACACAAAAAAAGCGTGAAGCCCTGCACTATTGCTCGCTTCACGGTTAGAGGCCCTGAGATTGCCTTGCAAGTCGAAACGAGCAACGCATAAGCCCCACGCCGATATGTAAACAAACCGTACAAAATATCTAGGCAACGGACACTGCACGCAGTGTCCCTACACAAGACATCTTATAGATATGAAGATACACACCTACGGGGCATTCACGTTGCTTTGTTTTTGACTTGCATTTTTGAAATTTTCTCAGGATTTCTAACCGTCAAAACCAAAGCGTAGTAAACGCCTTTTTATGTAAAAATATATTACCTACTTACCAAGAAGTAGGTTTCAGCTTTATATCTTGCAAAGTTAAGATTAATTTTAAAATATCACAATAGAAGTATAAAGGAATTGCAAGAAGTATCTATAAAAAAACAAACCGTTCCTTGCTGAATAACCAACAAGAAACGGTAATATGTCATAAGTATATAAAACTCCTAATTCCTAACTCCTCACTCCTAACTAACTCCTACTCCAACGTAAACGTTGCTCCTATATACACCTTCCACCCTGCTACTGGGCCGTAAATCATGGTGGCATCGAAATCATTTGACCAAGGGTCTTCGGCAGAGATTATAGGATTTTTTTGAGTATAGTTTGTCATATTTTCTGCACCAGCATACAGAGAAATATTGTTTTTGAAATTTTTGGTTACTTGTGCAAGCAAAATATGATGTGGCTCATAATAGTTTTCCCAAAGAGGATTTTCCTCATCTGCAAGTGGCATACGTCCACCACCGTTTATTTGCCAAGTAAAGTCAAACTGCCAATCATATTTTTGAGTCTTATAAGAAGCAGTTACCAAACCTTTGTGGGCAGACAGTAGAGCCTTTTCTCTAAGCACACCACCAGTTGTGTTCATCACATTGCTATATTTGTAGGCTGCAGTAATAGTAAAGCCAGTGAAAGCCTCCATAGTTGCCTCAATTTGAGCATTGTGAGAATAGTTTAACGCTCCATTTGAGTTGCAAAACAACACTTTATGTGCATCAGCATCCATATCAGCCACAATTTGGTTCATAAAGTGAGTATAATAATAGTCACCTTTCAAACTCAAAGTTCTATTTCCAATAGGAATATCCCCCTGAATGCTAATACCAGTGTTCCAAGCATCTTCTAGGCGCAAATCATCTGCCACCACCATTTCGCGAGAAGAAGCCATCAAGTTGTTGTTTTCTGCATAAATATAAGGGGTTCTATAACCTTTACCTGCAGACACTCTCACAACCAATTCCTCTATTGGCATATATTTAAAGTGAAGTCTTGGAGTGTAATAAAAGCCAAATTTTGTGCTATAATCTGCTCTCAAACCTGCCAAAAGCACATATTTGTCATCCACATTTAGTGTATATTCCACAAATGCCCCAGGTACTATATTATTGGTTTTCACCACATTACCCAAAATAACTTCATCTAACCAATCTGCAGTAACACCCACACCCGCTTTTATCTTGTGCATATTACTATGATCCACCAAATTGGACATAAAAACTAAATTTCCATAAAGATTACCTTGTTGAGCATTATATGTTTTATGTCCATAAAAACTATCATGTTTATGGTAAATACCTTGTAAAATCAATGCCAAAGAAGATTCTTTTTCGTGGTCTGTCTCCCAAGCATTTTTTGAAAATGCCTCTGCACGGATTGCATCAATGCCTATTCCATAACGATTTTGTACATCAGAGAGTTGTCCTGCAGTACGTTTTTCATATAGCGCATTCACACCCCACTGACCTTTATATTCGTGAGAATCATAATTCCATCTGTTCATCAAATGATATTCTTCCATAAGTGGTCCATCTAGGAAAGAATCGTGATTTCCATCTTCTTTTCTAATAGTTTCATTTGCCACATGGCCCAACACCATTGTAGAAAGATGATCATTTATTTTCCATGCACCATCTATATTCAGTTCCATTCTAGAAGATGAATTTCCCATAAAATTCACAGAAAATTTAGGTGAATTTTGTGGTTTTTTATAGTCAATACTTATTTGTCCAGCAATACCCTCCGCACCAGAAGAAACAGAAGAAGTTCCTTTTGAAATAGATATAGAAGAAAGCCAAGTACCTGGCACATAACCCAAACCATACAGAGTAGCCAATCCACTAAAATTTGGCATATTTTCTGTAAGCATTTGAACATAGGTTCCAGACAGTCCCAGCAATTTGATTTGCTTAGCACCTGTAGCTGCATCTGTACTATTTACATCCACAGAAGCATTAGTTTCAAAACTCTCAGAAAGATTGCAGCAAGCAGCTCTACACAACTCATTTACAGTTATTTTCTGAACCTGTCCCACTGTCATTTTAGAATCTAGAGTAGAACGAACCCCACCAACACTCACCTCGTCCAATTCACCTTCCATGTGAATGCCAAGAGTATCCAAAAACCATTCCAATTCATGGTCATGTCCCTCTTCTAGTTCATTATGAACATGTTCGTGACTGTGTGAATGATCTGCATGAGAATGACCTGCATGAGAATCTTTCTCATGAGCTAAAACCATAGCACTGCTTAGTGCTAAACATAAAATTAAGCATATTCTTTTCATAATTTGTTTACATTAAGTTCTTATTAATTGGCTACACGCCAAAACATAGTTATCCCAAGAAAAAAATGTAAACCGCTAAATAAGAAGTGTAGCATATAATTCCAAATACGCTACATAAAGAGAAATCATTAAAATTAATGGAATATAATATGAAGTATGATTTTCATGACACTCTACACAAGAGCATGAAATCTGAGAAACATGAGCATCACACTCTGCGTCTGCATGACAACACTTATGGTCGCACGCTACAAACCCATATTCATTATTACCACAAACCACTTGTTTATGTTGTTCGTGATGATGGTGATGATTATGTTCACAACTATGACACATTTGTTTAAATTTTGCATTGCAAAGATAATAATTTTTTTTTAAAGTTTCGCTCGTTTTTTGTATCTTTGAAACCCAATTTTTAGAATATGGCTACAGAGAATAAAACAAATCGCTCATATAATAGTTCCAAGAAAGGGCCAGAATTAGGAAAAGTCCCAGAAAAACTCATTAAAGAGCAACTTAAATTACCACCTCAAGCAGTAGAAACAGAAAGAGGTCTATTAGGTGTATTATTAACTCACGAGCACTCATTTGACGAAGTGTGCCAACAGTTAATACCAGAGGTTTTTTACCTTAAAATACACCAATATATATACGAAGCCATATCAGAATTAGCTCTATCGCAAAAATCTATAGACTCCATAACCGTTGCCGAACAACTTAAGAAAAACGGAACATTTGAAGAAGTTGGTGGCTACCAATATCTAGCCGAATTATCAGATATAGGAACTTCTGCAGTAAGTTTAGAAGAATACGCAGACATTATTTATGATAAATTCCTAGCTAGAGACCTTATCAGAATAGCATCTTCCATAGAAACTCAAGCCTTCAATGACGGCACAGAGATTAAAACTCTTATGGAATATGCAGAAGGTCAAATGTTTGAACTTAACCAAAGACGCGTAAAAAAGGAAGTTACCAAGGTTAAAGACGTTCTTAACGAAGTAGTTGACCGCATCCGTGCAGCAAAACAAAACGAAGGTGGCTTTACTGGTTTGAGAACTAGTTTTGATAAACTAGACGAATACACCAATGGTTGGCAACCTTCCACATTAAACATTATAGCAGCTCGTCCTGCCATGGGTAAAACAGCATTCGTCTTATCAATGGCAAAAAACATGGCTATAGACCACAACTCACCTGTTGCTATTTTCTCTCTGGAAATGTCAAACCAAGAGTTGGTTCAACGTCTAGTTATTAATGTATCCGAAATTCCAGGCGAAAAAATCAAAAGAGGTGACCTTTCCAATGCAGAATGGAAACAGCTCCAAACCAGAATAGAATGCCTAGAAAGTGCACCTATTTATATTGACGACACTGCCAATATGTCTATATCAGAATTGTGTTCCAAAGCAAGAAGACTTAGTTCAGAAAGAGGTATTAAGTGTATTATCATTGACTACCTTCAACTTATGAACGCAAGTGGTATGAGTTATGGTAGCCGTGAACAAGAAGTAAGTATCATTTCACGTTCCCTAAAAGGTTTAGCAAAAGAATTAAATATTCCAGTCATAGCACTATCACAATTGAATCGTGGTGTTGAGCAACGTTCTCGCGACGACAAAACCCCACAACTTTCAGACCTTCGTGAATCTGGAGCCATAGAACAAGATGCCGACATGGTACTCTTCATTCACCGTCCAGAATATTACGGAATTACCACAGACAAAGACGGAAACTCCAATGAAGGTGTTGCAGAAATCATCATTGCAAAACACCGTAGTGGTTCTGTGGGAACAGTTAGACTTAGATTTACAAAAGAACTTATCAAGTTCTCAAATATTGATTTATCTGGCAATACCAATAATATGGACTTCGGTTCTAGAAATAACAAGGCTATAGAACCATACCCTATTAGTGATATACCACAAGCAGATTCAGAGAATCCATTTTAAAATTTAATATATATGAAAATATTATTATTGGCCGACGAGGCCATTGCACAAGGAGCATTAGACGGCGGATTATCTGCAGTGTACGCATACCCAGGCACACCATCTACAGAAATCACCGAATATATCCAAAAAGTGGGCACAGGTATTCATAGCAGATGGTCCACCAATGAAAAAACAGCCATGGAAGAAGCAGTTGGTATGTCTTTCGTAGGAAAGAGATCTATGGTATGTATGAAACACGTAGGTATGAATGTAGCAGCAGATGCTTTTATGAACATGGCAGTAACAGGTGTTAATGGAGGTATCTTAGTGGTAGCAGCAGACGACCCTTCTATGCACTCTTCTCAAAATGAACAAGACTCACGTTACTACGGCAAGTTTGCCCTAATTCCTGTACTTGAGCCTTCTAATCAACAAGAAGCATACGACATGGCTTATGAAGGTTTAGAACTATCAGAAAAACTAGGTCGTCCAGTGATGTTAAGAATAACCACTAGACTAGCACACTCACGTTCTAGCATCACACGCAGAGAACCAAAACCACAAAACGCTCTTAAGTTCCCTAGCATTGAACGTCAGTTCATTTTATTACCAGCGAATGCTAAAAAACGTTATGCAGACTTACTTGCTTCGCAAGCTTTATACAAAGAAAGTTCAGAAAACTCTGCATACAACCAATATATAGATGCCGACAACAAAAAACTAGGCATCATTGCATGCGGTATCTCATACAATTACCTAATGGAAAACTATCCAGAAGGTTGCCCATATCCTATTTTAAAAATAGGTCAATACCCTCTTCCTCCAAAACAAGTATTCAAACTTTTAGAAGAATGTGAAGAGATTTTGGTTCTAGAAGAAGGATACCCATTGATAGAAGAATTGGTAAAAGGTTATACTTCCAAAGGATTAAAAATTCATGGCCGCTTAGACGGAACTCTTAACAGACAAGGCGAATTAAATCCAGACCTAGTAGCAAAAGCATTAGGACTTAAAACAGAGTTCAACACCACTATTCCAGAAATAGTAAAAATGCGTCCACCTGCACTATGTATGGGTTGCGGACACAGAGATATGTACGAAGCATTAAACGCTGTAATGGAAGAATATCCAAATGGCAAAGTATTTAGTGACATAGGTTGTTACACACTTGGAGCACTTCCTCCTTTCAAAGCTATAGACTCTTGTCTAGACATGGGAGCTTCTATTACTATGGCAAAAGGTGCTGCAGACGGAGGTCTATTCCCTTCTGTTTCTGTTATTGGAGACTCTACCTTCACCCACTCTGGTATGACAGGTTTACTTGACGCAGTCAATGAAAATACTAATATCACAGTGATTATATCAGATAATGAAACCACTGCAATGACAGGCGGACAAGATTCTGCAGGTACAGGCAAATTAGAAGCTATTTGTGCTGGTCTGGGTGTAAAACCAGAACACATTAGAGTTCTAGTACCTCTAAAGAAAAACTTTGAAGAAATGAAACAGGTAATCCGTGAAGAAATAGAATACAATGGAGTATCTGTTATTATTCCTCGTCGTGAGTGTTTACAAACCTTGAAAAGAAAGAAAAAACAATAAATAACTAAGACTGAATTTAGAGGAGGGATTTTTAGAATTGTGAAGCCTGAGCAACCGGAGTTTACAAATGGTAAATGAGGATTGCGATGGCAAGCAAGGCGAGAAAAGCACCCTATAAATTCAGTCGTAAACGAATTAACATGAACACAAATATAATACTATCTGGTGTAGGCGGTCAAGGTATTTTATCTATTGCCGCAGTTATAGGTAAAGCTGCTCTAAACAACGATTTGTATATTAAACAATCCGAAGTTCACGGCATGAGCCAACGTGGTGGAGATGTTCAGTCCAATCTTCGCATAAGCGACTCTCCTATTTATTCAGATTTGATCCCACTCAAAGGGGCAGATCTAATACTTTCTCTAGAACCAATGGAAGCCCTTAGATACCTTCCATTCTTAAAAGAAGATGGCTGGATAGTTACTAGCAGTGTAAACTTCGTAAATATTCCAGATTATCCAAATGCAGAAGAAATTATTAATGAAATAAAGAAACACAAAAACCACGTTCTTATAGATGTAGAAGCACTTGCAAAACAAGCTGGTTCGCTTCGCACAGCAAATATGGTTTTATTAGGTGCTGCCCTGCCATATTTAGGACTTCCAAAAGAATACATAGAACAAGGTGTAAAAGACCTTTTTGCATCAAAAGGCGAAGACATCGTAAACCTAAACCTAAAAGCACTAAACATAGTTAGGAGTTAGGAGTTAGGAATTAGGAGTTAAAAAGATAAACCTATTAAGAGCACCCGTAGGGTGGCACCATTAGAAAATACTAAAACACAAAATAACATGTTAGAAAAAATTTTAGCAATCTCAGGGAAACCAGGATTATACAAATTAATCTCTGGTAGTAAAAGAATGGTAGTTGTAGAATCACTTATCGACGGGAAACGTATCCCAGCCTACACTACAGACAGAGTTATATCACTTTCAGATATTGCTATGTACACAGAAGAAACAGAAGTTCCTTTAAATGAAGTGTTCATGAATATCCAAAAAATCTATGGAGAAAACCCAATTGAAGTAGATTATAAGAAAGCTTCAGAAAAAGAATTACATGACTTTATGGCAAAAGCTCTACCAGAATACGACAGAGACCGTGTTCACAACAGCGATATTAAAAAATTAATCCAATGGTATAACTTACTATTAAAGAATAACTTAACTGATTTTGCCCTAGAAGAGGAAGAAAAAAGTGAAGAAAATATGTAATTTTTTTCTCTAAAAATTTGCAAGATTAAAAAAATCGTCATATCTTTGCATCGCTTTTGAGAAAGAACACTCTTCCTTAGCTCAGTCGGTTAGAGCATCTGACTGTTAATCAGAGGGTCCTTGGTTCAAGTCCAAGAGGAAGAGCAAAACAGAAAACCTTCAGCATTTGCTGGAGGTTTTTCTTTATATATCCCTCAAAATATCCTCCCTTACTCAAATTGTTTCTTCTAAACTTTTTTTTCTAAGTTTTTATTTTTAACTTTGTAAATTGATTTTAACCAAAAACTGCATATTTATGAAAGGTATCGTTCTAGCAGGTGGTTCTGGTACACGTCTATACCCTATCACCAAAAGTATTTCTAAACAAATCATTCCAGTTTATGACAAACCAATGATTTATTACCCAATATCCATCCTACTTTTGGCAGGAATAAAAGAAATACTTATCATTTCCACTCCACAAGACATTCACCTTTATGAAAATCTTTTAGGAGATGGTTCACAACTAGGCGTCCATTTTGAATACGCTATTCAACCATCACCAGATGGTTTAGCACAAGCATTCCTTATCGGGGAAGATTTTATAGGAGACGATAGCGTTGCAATGGTACTTGGAGACAATATTTTCTATGGCTATACACTATCTAGTATGCTTCAAGAGGCAGCACAATTAAAAGACGGAGCCACAGTTTTCGGTTACTATGTAAACGACCCAGAGCGTTATGGAGTTGCAGAATTTGATGAGAATGGAAAAGTTCTTTCATTAGAAGAAAAACCACTTAAACCAAAATCAAACTACGCAGTGACAGGTCTTTATTTCTACGGAAATGATGTAGTAGAAAAAGCGAAATCACTTAAACCATCTGCACGTGGCGAATTAGAAATCACAGACCTTAACAAATTATACCTTGCAGAGGGCAAATTAAATGTAAAACAATTAGGACGCGGAGTTGCATGGTTAGACACTGGCACACATGATAGTTTATTAGAAGCATCAAACTTCATTGCCACTATTCAAGGTCGCCAAGGACTTCAAGTTGCATGTCTTGAAGAAATAGTTTATAAATATGGCTATATCACACGTGAACAATTATTAGCCTTAGCAGAACCATTAAAGAAAAACTACTACGGCCAATACCTAATCAAAATAGCAGACGAACCTTTTATATACTAAATGAGAAATTAATAAAGGAGAAAGGAGAAATAAACTCCTAACTCCTAATTCCTAACTCCTAACTTTTTATATCGTGGAAATAATAGAAACAGACATAGAAGGTTTATTAATTATAAAACCTAAGATTTTCGGAGATAGTCGCGGATATTTCTGTGAAACATACAATAAAAAACGTTACCAAGACGCTGGCATTACTCAAAACTTCTGCCAAGACAACCTTTCATGCTCCACATACGGAGTAATTCGTGGTCTTCACTACCAACTTCACCCAGAAAGCCAATCCAAATTAGTTTCTGTAGTAGAAGGCAAAGTTTATGATGTAGCAGTAGATTTACGCAAAGACTCTCCTACTTTTGGCAAATGGTACGGCATTATCCTAGATGCAGAAAGTAAAACTCAGTTCCTTATACCACAAGGATTTGCACATGGTTTTTCTGTCCTAAGCGAAAGAGCTGTTTTCACATACAAATGTGACAATTTATACAACCCTTCACTAGAAGGCGGCATTCGTCTAGACGATCCAGACCTAAACATAGACTGGATGATTCCAGAAGAAAAACGTATAATTTCAGAAAAAGATACTAAACATCCATTTTTCAAAGACGTTATAACCAACTTTTAAATTATGAAAAATATTCTTGTCACAGGGGCTTACGGCCAATTAGGAAACGAGATTCGTATTCTTTCTGCAAACTACCCACAATATAATTTCATGTTTACAGACGTGGATAGTTTAGACATCACAGATAAAAGTGAATTAATAGACTTCGTTACAGGAAACGACATTCGTTATATAATCAACTGTGCAGCATAGACCGCAGTAGATAAAGCAGAAGATGAAACTCAGCTATGCGAAAAAATCAATGCCACAGCAGTAAAAAACCTAGGCATTGCAGCCGCAGAAGCAGGTGCAGGAATAGTTCATGTATCCACAGACTATGTTTTCGATGGTAGTTCATGTAAACCATATTCAGAAGACATGCCTACCAAACCATGCTCTGTTTATGGAAAAACCAAATTGAAAGGAGAAAAAAATCTTCTTAAAGCATGCCCAAATGCTATCATTCTTCGTACAGCATGGTTATATTCGCCATTTGGCAACAATTTTGTAAAAACCATGATTAAATTAGGTTCAGAGAGAGATTCACTAAATGTAATCTTTGACCAAGTAGGAACACCTACATACGCAGAAGACCTAGCAGATGCTATTCTAAAAATCATGAACCAAACCATAGATACTCAACACGACAAAGCAGGAATTTATCATTTCAGCAATGAAGGAGTCTGCAGTTGGTACGACTTTACATTAAAAATCCACGAGATAGCAGGCATTAAAACATGTAAAGTAAACCCTATAGAAACCAAAGACTACCCTACCAAGGCAGCACGTCCACACTATAGTGTTTTAAACAAAACAAAAATTAAACAAGCCTTTAACATTACAATTCCTCATTGGGAAACTTCTTTAATTAAATGTATTAAAGAACTTAGTAACCTATAATAATGACAGAATACACCTATATATTAAATTCTGCAGACCCTGTTGTGTTTTACGGAGTAAACAATTCTAATATTCGTTTACTCAGAGTCCTATTTCCAAAAATTAAAATCATGGCTAGAGGCAATACCATTAAAGCCACTGGCGACGAAGTTTCATTAGCAGACTTTGACGAAAAGATAGTACTTTTGGAAAAACACGCCACAGAATTTAATGATTTAAACGAGACTGTCATCACAGATATTGTCAAAGGCAAACTAAAAGAAGAAGTAAAACCAAATAACCTTATCTTACACGGACTAAACGGCAAACCCATTACCGCTCGCACTGCCAATCAAGAACAACTATTAGCAGATTTCGACAAAAACGACCTAATGTTTGCCACTGGTCCTGCAGGTTCAGGAAAGACCTATACAGCTATTGCATTGGCAGTTAGGGCACTCAAGAACAAACAAGTTAGAAAAATAATCCTTTCACGTCCAGCCGTAGAAGCAGGAGAAAAACTTGGTTTCCTACCTGGCGATATGAAAGATAAAATAGACCCATATCTTCAACCATTATATGATGCACTAGAAGATATGATACCACCATTTAAGTTGAGAGAATACCTAGAAACTCACGTTATACAGATAGCACCTCTTGCTTTTATGCGTGGTCGTACATTAAGTGATGCAGTTATTATTTTGGACGAAGCACAGAACACCACACCACAACAAATCAAGATGTTCCTTACTCGTCTAGGATTTAACTCAAAAATGATAGTCACTGGCGATATGACTCAGATAGACTTGCCAGCATCACAACAATCTGGTCTTATTCATGCCATGCGAGTTCTGAAAAACGTCAAAGGCATTTCTTTTATAGAATTCAATAAAAAAGACATTATCCGTCACAAACTCGTCTCACGCATCGTCGAAGCTTATGATGAGTTGGACAAGGAGAAAACTCCTAACTCCTAACTCCTAATTCCTAACTTAAACAAAAAAAGATATGAACGCATTAACATCTACAAACTTTAATTTTAAAGGACAAACAAACGTATATCACGGAAAAGTACGTGACGTTTATAGTATCGGTAACGATATTTTAGTAATGATAGCAACAGACAGAATCTCTGCATTCGATGTTGTTTTACCAAAAGGCATTCCATTCAAAGGTCAAATGCTTAACCAAATTGCAGCTAAATTCCTAGACGCAACATCAGACATAGTTCCAAACTGGAAACTTGCCACACCAGATGAAATGGTTACCATTGGTCGCCGTTGCGAAGGTTATCCAGTAGAAATGATTGTTCGTGGTTACCTATGCGGTAGTGCATGGAGAGCATACAAAAATGGAGTAAGAGAAATCTGTGGAGTTAAAATCCCAGATGGTATGCGTGAAAACCAAAAATTTGAAACTCCTATCATTACCCCTACCACAAAAGCAGAAATAGGAAAACACGACGAAGATATTTCCAAAGAAGAAATCATAGCACAAGGTCTAGTTTCAAAAGAAGAATATGAAAAATTAGAAAAATACACATTAGCACTATTCCAACGCGGTTCAGAAATAGCAGCAAAACGTGGACTAATCCTAGTTGACACAAAATATGAATTTGGAAAATACAACGGAGAAATATATTTGATGGACGAAATCCACACTCCAGACTCATCACGTTATTTCTATGCAGAAGGTTATGAAGAACGCTTTGAAAAAGGAGAACCACAAAAACAACTTTCCAAAGAATTTGTTCGTGAATGGTTAATGGAAAATGGATTCCAAGGGAAAGAAGGTCAACAAGTGCCAGAAATGACTCCTGAAATAGTAGAAGGTATCACCAATCGTTATATTGAATTATATGAAAATATAACAGGTGAAAAATTTGAAAAAGCACAATCAGAAGACATAGCAAGTAGAATAGAAAATAACATTTCAAACTACCTAAAATAAAGTGAAAGCGACTTCTAAAGTCGCTTTTTGTGTTAAAAAAGAGATTTTTTTTAAATTTATTGAATTTTATAGAAAATAATCACTAACTTTGGGATAATTTTTAAATAAAAGTTATGACTAAAATAATTGGTTCTATCACACAAGTCATTGGTCCCGTTGTCGATGTTTACTTTGAAAACGGCGGAGATAGCCTTCCTAAGATTCACGATGCGTTAGAAATAATCCGTCCCAATGGCCAAAAATTAATCATTGAGTGTCAACAACATACTGGTGAAAACACCATACGTGCCATTGCTATGGACTCTACAGACGGTTTGGTTCGTGGAATGGAAGTTACATGTAAAGGATCACCTATTTCAGTTCCAATCGGCGACCAAATCAAAGGACGTCTTTTAAATGTAACAGGTGATGCTATCGATGGTATGGACGCACTTAAACGTGTAGAAGAATACCCTATTCACAGAATGCCTCCTGCATACGAAGATTTAGCTACATCTAAAGAAATCCTATACACTGGTATTAAAGTTATCGACCTGTTAGCTCCATATCTAAAAGGTGGTAAGATTGGTTTATTCGGTGGTGCAGGTGTAGGTAAAACCGTGTTAATCATGGAGCTTATCAACAACATTGCAAAAGGTTACAATGGTTACTCTGTATTTGCAGGTGTTGGTGAACGTACTCGTGAAGGTAACGACTTACTTCGTGAGATGCTAGAAGCAGGTGTTATCAACTACGGCGAAGAATTCAAAGAAAACATGGAAAAAGGAGATTGGGATTTATCAAAAGTAGATAAAGAAGCCCTTGGAAAATCTCAAGCAACCCTAGTATTCGGTCAAATGAACGAACCTCCAGGTGCACGTGCATCAGTGGCACTTACAGGACTAACTGTGGCAGAATCTTTCCGTGACAACAACAAGTCTAGTAAAGGGGGCAATGATGTATTGCTTTTCATTGACAATATTTTCCGTTTCACTCAAGCAGGTTCAGAAGTATCAGCACTTCTAGGTCGTATGCCTTCTGCTGTAGGTTACCAACCTACTCTAGCTTCTGAAATGGGTCTAATGCAAGAACGTATTACTTCTACAAAAAATGGTTCTATCACCTCTGTACAAGCTATTTACGTACCAGCCGACGACTTAACAGACCCTGCACCAGCCACCACATTCAGCCACTTAGACGCAACCACCGTGCTTAGCCGTAAGATTGCTGAACTTGGTATCTACCCTGCTGTGGACCCACTAGACTCTACTTCACGCATTCTAGATCCTAACGTAGTTGGCGAAAAACACTATACTACAGCAATGCGAGTTGTTGAGCTTCTTCAAAGATACCAATCACTTCAAGATATTATTGCTATCCTAGGTATGGAAGAATTATCAGATGCCGATAAGCTTGTTGTACACCGCGCACGTCGTGTTCAACGTTTCTTATCACAACCATTCCACGTAGCAGAACAATTTACAGGTCTAAAAGGTGTGTTGGTTCCAATTGAAGAAACTATTCGTGGTTTCAATATGATTATGGATGGCGAATGTGACCAATATCCAGAAGCAGCATTTAACTTAGTAGGTACTATAGATGATGCTATAGCAAAAGGTGAACAATTATTAAAAGAAAGTAACCAATAATGAACGTTTCTATTTTATCTCCGCTTAAAACATTATTCCAAGGGGAAGCAACATCAGTAAATCTTCCTGGAAAGATAGGTGCGTTTACAGTTCTAGAAAACCATGCCCCTATAGTTTCCACATTAGACAAAGGTGTTATCACTATAACTAATAAAGAAGAAAATACTGAAATAGAAATAGTTAGCGGGTTTGTAGAAGTTCACGATAACGAAATTACTATTTGCGTAGAGCAATAAAAATGAAAAACAAAGCATTAATAGTCATCTCTACCCTAGTAATATTGGAAGTACTTTTTTATCTAGTACACCAATTCGTTATGAAGGAGCCTTATATAAATGCTTATATTCTAATTCCAGTATTCTTCCTACTTGCAGAAGGAGCTTTTGTAGTAATGTCATCTGTTAAGTGGACAGGAAAAATGGTGAATTTATGGTTTTTTATTCATAAAATAAGTAAATTAATTGCTACAATACTATTAATAGGATTAGTATTATTTGCAATGCCAGAAATAGGAATAGCATTTTTTATTAGATTATTGATAACATATTTCATATTCTTAATGATAGAAACCACAATTGGTGTACAAATCACCAAAAATGGTGCTAAAAAATAAGATGAAAAAAATTAAATACATATTATTGTGTGTCATGATGGCATTTTCTGCTAGCATATATGCAGAAAATACAGAAGAAAATGCAGGACACGATGCAGAAGCACATCAAGAAGAAAAATTCGATGCAGGTAGTTTTATTTTCGGACACATTGGTGATTCGTATGAATTTCACATAACAGAAATTAATGGTCACCCAGTTTCTGTTCCACTACCAATAATCGTTTATAGTTCAGAAAGAGGTTGGTATTGTTTCTCTTCATCTAGAGTAGCACATGGTCACGAATACGAAGGTTGGTTTATAGCAGAAGGTGGTAGTTATGACGGAAAAATAGTAGAATTAAATGCAGAAGGAGAACAAGTAAGACCTTTTGACCTTTCTATCACCAAAAACGTATTCGCCCTACTACTATCATGCGTAATCTTATTGGCCATTTTCCTACCTATGGCAAACAGATATAAGAAAAAACCATTAGGAGTACCTTGTACTAGTGATAATATATTTGAAGTAGTTATTAACTATATAGAAGATGACGTTATAAAACCAGCATTAGGTAAAAATTATTTGAGATTTTCACCATATTTGCTTACAGTTTTCTTCTTTATCCTATTAAACAACCTTATGGGACTAATTCCTATTTTCCCATTTGGAGCGAACCTAACAGGTAACATTTCAGTTACTTTAGTGTTAGCATTATTTACATATTTGATTACAAATATTTTCGGTACAAAAGAATATTATAAAGAGATTTTTTGGCCAGAAGTTCCAGTTTTCCTAAAAGCCCCTATTCCACTTATGCCACTTATAGAAGTGATAGGAACATTAACTAAACCAATAGCACTAATGATTCGTCTTTTCGCAAATATATTTGCAGGACACATGATTATTCTAGTGCTAATGGCATTAATATTCATCTTCACTAGTCTAATGGGAGTAGCAGTAGGAGCAGGAGTTTCTGTGGTATCAGTAGCATTCTCTGTATTTATGTATTGTTTGGAATTATTAGTAGCATTTATCCAAGCATACGTATTTACCATGCTTTCAGCAATATTCATAGGATTATCTCAAGTCGAACATCATCATTAAAGGAGTTAGGAGTTAGAAGTTAGGAGTTAGGAGTTATAAAAAAAATTAATATTAACACTTAAATATTTTATATTATGTTACTAGTTATTCTTCAAGCTGCATTAGAAGGTGCAGCATTAGCAAAATTTGGCGCAAGTATAGGCGCTGCTATCGCAATTTTAGGTGCTGGATTAGGCATTGGTCGCATTGGTCAAGCTGCTATGGAAGCGATTTCTCGCCAACCAGAAGCTGCAGGTGACATCCGTTCTAGTATGATTATTGCAGCAGCACTTATAGAAGGTGTTACTTTATTCGCCATCATTATTTGTGCTTTAGCAATTCTATTCTAATAACCTTAATGGAACTGAATAAAAAGTGTACTTCTGCGTTACGCTTGCCTTCGAAATCCTCATTTACCTTAGTAAACTCCGGTTTCTTAGGCTGCGCAAGCCTTGAATTACATCTTTTTATTCAACTCCATAGAAAAGAGTAAAAAATTATGAATTTATTCCTTCCAGATTCCGGACTTGTAGTGTGGATGCTTATAGCTTTCTCATTAGTATTCTTTGTGTTAGCTAAATTTGCATGGCCATCTATATTATCTTCTATTAAAGAGAGAGAAGAACATATAGCAGAATCACTAAAAAAAGCAGATGAAGCCACCCAAGCATTAGCCGGTTTAGAACTTAAAGGGAAAGAAATCATAGCTCAAGCACAAGCACAGCAAATGAATTTAGTTAAAGACACCAAAGTTTTAACTGATAAAATGATTGCAGATGCTAAATTGGAAGCAAAAAAGCAAGCAGAACTAATTATTTCTGATGCACAAGCCAAAATCCAAAAAGATAAAGAAAATGCTATTCAAGAGATTAGAAATGAAGTAGCACAATTATCTATTAGCATTGCAGAAAAAGTTCTTAAAAAAGAACTTTCAGATAAAAAAGCACAAAATGCTTATATAGAAACTTTATTAAAAGAAAATAAAAGTCTTTCATAAAGATGAACAACGGTAAAATTTCTATACGATACGCTAAAGCCCTGCTTTCTAGTGCAAAAGAAGCTAAAGTAGAAGAAAAAGTGTACTCAGAGATGGTTACACTTGAATCTGCATTTTCACAGATCGATCTACTAAAGCAAGCTATGTCAAATCCTACCCTAACCAAAGAAGAGAAGATTAAATTATTAAATTCTATCTTCAATAATAAAACCTCTAATTTAACCAAGAGTTTCATATCTCTAGTGGTAGATCATGGCAGAGAAGACTATTTTTATAGAATAGCACTTAGCTACCAAGATTTGTATAGAAAAGATAAAAATATTGTGGTTACCCACCTAACCACAGCAGTTGAGACAGATGACAAGATAAAAAAACAAATTATCAAATCTGTAGAAGTATCAGAAAACTCCAAAGCAGAACTTAGAACAGAGATTAATCCTGATATTATAGGTGGATATATTTTAGATATAGAAGGAAAGCGTTTAGACGCAAGTATTATTAGACAATTATCAAAACTTTATAAATATGCCGGACATTAAAGCAAGCGAAATCTCAAGCGTGTTGCAAATGCAACTAGATGGGTTTAAAAATAAACTCGAATTTGAGGAAATAAGCAAAGTACTTCAAGTAAGCGACGGTGTGGCTCGTGTTTTCGGACTTAACAAAGTTCAATCAAACGAACTTGTTGAATTTGAGAACGGAATCATGGGTGTGGTTTTAAACCTTGAAGAAGATAACGTGGGTGTGGTACTTTTAGGCCCTACTCAAGAAATTAAAGAAGGTTTTACTGTACGCAGAACAGGTCGTATCGCCTCTATTAATGCAGGTGAAGGCATGTTAGGCCGTGTTATAAATATGCTAGGTGAACCACTAGACGGCAAAGGTCCTATCAAGGGAGAAACCTTTGAAATGCCTCTAGAACGCAAAGCACCAGGTGTAATTTTCCGTCAACCAGTAAAAGAGCCACTACAAACAGGTATTAAAGCTATTGATGCTATGATTCCTATTGGTCGTGGTCAACGTGAGTTAATTATTGGTGACCGTCAAACAGGTAAAACTGCTATCGCAATAGATACAATTATCAACCAAAAGGAAAACTTTAAAAATGGAAATCCTATTTATTGTATTTATGTAGGCATCGGTCAAAAAGGTTCTACCATAGCAAACCTAGTCCAAACACTAGAAGAAAACGGAGCTATGGAATATACCATAGTTATTTCTGCCACAGCATCAGACCCTGCAGCAATGCAATTCTACGCTCCATACGCAGGTGTAGCTATAGCAGAATACTTCCGTGATACAGGTCGCCACGCACTAATCATTTATGATGACCTTTCAAAACAAGCTGTAGCATATCGTGAAGTGTCACTTATCCTTCGTCGTCCACCAGGTCGTGAAGCATATCCAGGTGATATTTTCTACCTACACTCACGTCTGCTAGAACGTGCAGCCAAGGTTATCAACAATGATACTGTAGCAAGTCAGATGAATGACCTACCAGAATCATTAAAAGGTAAAGTAAAAGGCGGTGGTTCAATCACAGCTCTACCTATTATTGAGACTCAAGCAGGTGACGTATCAGCATATATCCCTACCAACGTAATTTCTATTACAGACGGTCAGATATTCCTAGAATCTAACCTATTCAACGCAGGTATTCGTCCAGCTATCAACGTAGGTATCTCTGTGTCTCGTGTAGGTGGTTCTGCACAAATCAAGTCTATGAAAAAAGTGGCAGGTACACTTAAACTAGACCAAGCACAATATCGTGAGTTGGAAGCATTCTCAAAATTTGGTGCAGAAATAGACGCAGCAACCAAAATTATCCTAGACAAAGGAGCTAAGAATGTAGAAATTCTTAAACAAGGCAGATATTCGCCGCTTCCAGCAGAACATCAAGTTGCTATTATTTACTGCGGAACCAATGGTTTATTAGCAGATGTTCCTGTAGAAAAAGTAGCAGAATTTGAAAAGAATTTCTTAGACATTCTTGAATTAAAATATAAGGATACAGTATTAAAACCTCTTAAAGAAGGTGTAATTAATGATGAAATTACTACCATCTTAAAAGAAGAGGCTAAATTATTAGCTAATCAATATAAGAACTAAGTATGGCTTCTTTAAAAGAAATACGAGCTAGAATAGCATCTGTTAGTTCTACCCAGAAGATGACATCTGCTATGAAAATGGTGTCGGCTGCTAAACTTCATAAATCTGAGGAAGCAACACTAAAATTTGTTCCCTATAAGAACAAATTAAGTGATATGCTTACACAATACCTTTCTTCTGTAGATCCAGAAAAGGTAAATATTACATTAGCAGAAAAACGTGAAGTAAAAAGGGTGGCTATCATTTGTATTTCTTCATGCACAGGATTATGTGGTACATTCAATTCAAACATCAATAAGTTGTTAGAAAATACTCTAAAAGAATATTCTAATTTACCAGAAAAAGATGTTTTAATATACCCTATTGGCAAAAAGATTTCAGACTATGTCAAAAAGACCAATCGTATTGCTCAATGTAGCATAGATGAACTTTCTGCCAAACCTAGTTATGATGGTGCTATAGAATTTATCTCACCTCTTGTAGATAAATTCTTAAATAAAGAAATAGATAAAATAATCTTACTTTACAACCACCATAAAAACGCAGGAGTACAAATTCCTACCACAGAAACATATTTACCATTAGACACTATAGAGACCAAAAGTAGTAATAAATCATATCTATACTTTACAGAACCAGATATAGACACTTTCATTAACTCATTAGTTCCTATGGTAGTGCGTATGCGTTTCTACGCTGCATTAATAGATTCTAATACAGCAGAACATGGAGCAAGAACCACTGCAATGCAAATAGCATCTGATAATGCAAATAATATGTTAGAAGCCATAACCCAACAATACAATAGAGCTCGTCAAGAAGTAATTACAAATGAACTATTAGATATTGTAGGTGGTGCAGAAGCACTTAGAAGTTAAATAAATATTATAATTCTTCTATCAAATTGCACATTTTTTGAAAAAATGTGCAATTTTTTTTAGTTATATCAATAAATATAATTATCTTTGTCCTCGATAAATTGTAATTATATTGTAAAAACATTATATATGGAAGTAAAAAGAATTTTTGATCTACTAGATCACTACACAGAAAATTATCCTAATCAAGAAGTTGCCCTATCTTGTAAAAGAGAAGGAAAATGGATTAACTATTCCATCAAAGACTATGTAGAAAAAGCTAATTATGTAAGTTCTGCACTTTTAAAATTAGGAGTAAAAAAAGAAGACAAAATAGCCATAATAAGTTCAAACCGCCCAGAATACAATATTCTAGATATGGGTATTATGCAAATTGGTGCTATCACAGTACCAATCTACCCTACTATTAGTGAATCAGATTATAACTATATTCTTAATCACGCAGAAGTTAAATACGTATTCTCAGAAGGAGAAGAACTACTTAGAAAAATAGAACATATTCTTCCTACAGTTCCAAGTCTCAAAGGTATCTACACATTCGTTGACCGCGGTCGTCACCATTATCTATCTCAATTACTAGAAATGGGAAAAGAAAACCTAGATTTGAAAAAATTAGAAGAAATTAAAAGTAGTATTACACCAGAAGATACTTGTTGTATCATTTACACTTCTGGAACTACGGGTCAACCCAAAGGTGTAATGCATGCTCACTCAAATATTATAAACCAAGTCCTAGCAGTGCAACATGTTCCTTCTGAAACTTGTTACAGAGCATTAAGCTTCTTACCTATGTGTCACGCATACGAAAAAATGCTTATCTATCTATACCAATATAGAGGAATATCTATCTACTACGCAGAAAATATGGGTACTATCGTAGATAATATTAAAGAAGTTGATCCTAATATTATGACCTGCGTTCCACGCCTATTAGAAAAAATATATGATAAACTATATGCCTCTGGCAAAAAACTTCCATATGCTCAAAAAGTTATTTATTATTGGGCATTAAACCTAGCACTTCAATACAAAATAGATGGAAGAAGTGCTTCATACAATGCAAAATTAAAACTAGCAGATAAATTAATCTATAAAAAATGGCGTGAAGCTATCGGTGGTACATGGGACGTTGTGGTATCTGGAGGTTCTGCTATACGTCCAGAAATAGCCTCATTCTTCTCTGCTATTGGTATGCCAGTATTTGAAGGATATGGATTAACAGAAACATCACCAGTTATCTGTGTTCACGACCGCTCAGAAAAAGGTAGAAAAATAGGAACAGTAGGTCGCCCTATCAAAGGAGTCGAAGTAAAACTGGTTCCAGAAACTAACGAACTATTATGCCGTGGTCATAATGTGATGAAAGGTTACTACAAAGCCCCAGATTTAACAGCAGAAGCCATTGAAGCAGATGGTTGGTTCCACACTGGCGACACTGCAACTATAGATGAAAACGGACACATTACCATTACAGGTCGTATCAAGAGTATATTTAAAACATCTATGGGTAAATACATTAACCCATTCTTAATAGAAGAAAAAATGGCTCAATCTCCATTCATTGATAATATCATGGTTGTAGGTGAAAACCAAAAATTTGCAGCAGCTATTATTTCTCCAAATGCACAATATCTAAAATCTTGGGCACAAATTCATAAAATAGAATTTAAAACTCTAGAAGATTTAGTAAAAAATCCAGAAGTTATAGCTAGATTAAGAAAAGAAGTGAATAAATACAATGTAGAATTAGGGGATTACGAAAAAATTAAGAAATTTGACATCGTTCCAGATGAATGGTCACAAAAGAATGGTCTTCTAACTCCTACCCTAAAAGTTAAACGTAATAAAGCTATAGAATTCTATAAAGAAAACATAGATAAATTATTCGCATAATAATTATTTAGGAACAAAAAAACTGCTAATCTTTATAGACTAGCAGTTTTTTTTGTATTTACCCTTTAATTATTCAGTTGCTCTCACAGGAACAAATTCTCCTTTATTATTACGTTTAAAAATCTTATAACCTATGGCAGCTACTATTATACTTACTATAGGACTTAAGTAACAGAAAAAACAATAAGGGAAATAAGCAAATGTTGATACACCTAATATTGTTGAGTGAGTCATACCACAAGTACTCCATGGAATAAGAGGAGATGTAACAGTTGCTCCATCTTCTAGAGAACGACTTAATAATCTACTTTCATAACCATTCTTATCATAAACATCTTTAAATAGATTAGATGTTAGAATAATACTCAAATATTGATCTGCAGTAGTAACATTTAAGAAAAATCCTGTAGCCACTGTTGTTCCAACCAAAGAAGCACGTTTAGTAATTAATCTTCTGCAATAATTAGTCATTACTTCTACCAGTCCACAAGCCTTCATACAAGCTCCAAATGTCATGGCACATAACACCAACCATACAGTGTGCAACATTCCTTCCATTCCACCAGTAGAAATAAGATCTGCAAGTAAAACATGATCAGACTCTAATGCAGTAGAACCAAATAATGTTATCATAGCACCTTTAAATAAATCCTCAGAACCAGCAATTTCATAGACTGCTTCTTTTTGGAAAATTACTGCAACTATAATTGCAGCTATAGTAGATAGAAATAAAGTAATAATTGGAGGCAATTTTTTAGCAATTAACACCGCAGTAAACAAAGGTACAAGAAGAAGCCAAGGCGAAATTAAAAACCTTTCATCCAACTTAGTCGCCAATTCTTCTGGAGAAATACCACCTTCATCTACATGTAAAAAACCTATAACAGCAAAAATTATAAGTGTTATTAATAAAGATGGTACTGTTGTAATAGTCATATATTTAATATGATCAAACAGAGGAGTACCAGAAGAAGATGATGCAACAACCGTAGTATCAGAGAGTGGTGACATTTTATCTCCAAAATATGCACCAGAAATTATAGCACCAGCGACTAATGCTGCACTATAATCATGAGCTTGACCTATACCAATAAGAGCCACACCTACTGTAGCAATTGTGGTCCAAGAACTTCCGATTACTAATGATACAATAGCACATAAAATACAAGTAGCAAATAAGAAAATGGAAGGGTGTACTATCTGTAAACCATAATAAATTAACGTAGGAACCACACCACTTATCATCCAAGCACCACCTAATGCACCAATGATTAATAAAATTATTACAGCAGAAGCAACACTACCTACACTTTCTTTGATAGCTTCTTCATATTCTTTCCAAGGTTTCTTATAAAATATAGTACCTATAAAAATACACAAAAATGATGTAATAAGTAATGAAATCTGACTACCACCAGCTAACGAATCTACACCAAAAGTTTTAATTGTAAAAAATAGCATCATTACTAAGAATAAAATAATAGCAACGGCTACATAAATAGACGGAGTTTTACGCTTAGATGTCATTTAAATAATTGATTTTAGGTTAGAAACACAAATATACATAAAATTATTTAAATGAATATTATATAATTAAGATTTAAATAGGAAATAAAAATATAGAAAGAAAACAATTAAAGATATAAGAAAGAATATATTATCTCTGTAAAAATCAATACATACAAAAAAGAAGTCTCACAATCTAGTGTTGTAAGACTTCTTCTGAAAAACGGCAGCTACCTACTCTCCCACAATATGCAGTACCATCGGCGCAATTGGGCTTAACTTCTCTGTTCGGAATGGGAAGAGGTGGA
>JAFWXW010000023.1 GCA_017517845.1 Paludibacteraceae bacterium | reverse complement strand
CTCTTTTTTTTGCCGATGTAGCTCAGCTGGTAGAGCGCATCCTTGGTAAGGATGAGGTCACGGGTTCAAGTCCCGTCATTGGCTCTTACTAAATCGAAACAACAATTAAATTAGATAATCCAATTAAAATTTATTATTATGGCAAAAGAAAAATTTGACCGTTCCAAACCACACGTAAACATTGGTACAATTGGTCACGTTGACCACGGTAAAACTACCTTAACTGCTGCTATTACTACAGTATTAGCAAAAAAAGGTCTTTCTGAGTTAAAATCATTCGACCAAATCGACAATGCTCCAGAAGAAAAAGAACGTGGTATCACAATCAATACTTCTCACGTTGAATATCAAACAGAAAATCGTCACTATGCACACGTTGACTGCCCAGGACACGCCGACTACGTTAAAAACATGGTAACTGGTGCTGCTCAAATGGACGGTGCTATCATCGTAGTAGCTGCTACTGACGGTCCTATGCCTCAAACACGTGAACACATCCTACTTGCTCGCCAAGTAAACGGTCCTCGTCTAGTTGTATTCATGAACAAATGTGACATGGTTGATGACGAAGAAATGTTAGAACTAGTTGAAATGGAAATGCGTGAACTTCTTGCATTCTATGAATTCGACGGTGACAACACTCCTATCATCCGCGGCTCTGCTCTAGGTGCATTAAACGGTGAAGCAGAATGGGAAGAAAAAGTTATGGAACTTATGGCTGCTGTTGACTCTTGGATTCAACTTCCTCCACGTGACATCGACAAACCATTCTTAATGCCAGTTGAAGACGTATTCTCTATTACTGGTCGTGGTACTGTTGCAACAGGTCGTATCGAAACTGGTATCATCAAAGTTGGTGACGAAGTTCAAATCATCGGTCTTGGTGCTGAAGGTATGAAATCAGTTGTTACTGGTGTTGAAATGTTCCGTAAACTATTAGACCAAGGTGAAGCTGGTGATAACGTAGGTTTGTTACTTCGTGGTATTGACAAAAACGAAATCAAACGTGGTATGGTTATCGCTCACCCAGGACAAGTAACTCCTCACAACAAATTCAAAGCTTCAGTTTATATCTTGAAGAAAGAAGAAGGTGGTCGTCACACTCCATTCCACAACAAATATCGTCCTCAATTCTACATCCGTACATTGGACGTAACTGGTGAAATCACTCTTCCAGAAGGACGTGAAATGGTTATGCCTGGTGACAACTTAGAAATCTCTGTAGAACTAATCTACCCAGTAGCATGTAACGTAGGTCTACGTTTCGCTATCCGTGAAGGTGGTCGTACAGTAGGTTCTGGTCAAATCACTGAAATCTTAGCTTAATATTAACTAAGTATAACTCCCAAGGGTTCACCTGTCGGTGAACCTTTGTTTACGGGTCTAGCTCAGTTGCTAGAAATAGAAGAGCATAAGTGCTCTACCAACTGAGTGAAGAGTTTAGAAATAAACTGACCTATTTTTACGGGTCTAGCTCAGTTGGTAGAGCACTGGTCTCCAAAACCAGGTGTCGGGAGTTCGAGCCTCTCGACCCGTGCTAAAAAAACGAATAAATAAACAAACCATGAAGTTTGTAAATTACATAAAAGAATCTTACAACGAACTTATACATAAAGTTTCTTGGCCTACTGCAAAGGAATTAAGCAATAGTGCTGTCATTGTGTTAACTGCTTCCATCATAATGTCACTCATTATTTGGTTAATTGACCTTGGCTTTGAAGAGATTATGAAGTTTATCTATAATTTGATAGGCTAATAGGAGGGATTGGATATGTCTGAAACTAATAAAAAGTGGTATGTCCTTAGAGCTGTAAGCGGTAAGGAAAATAAAGTAAGAGAGTATGTTGAAGCTGAAATCAAAAACAACCCTCTTTATCACGGACGTGTGTTTCAAGTATTGATCCCAACTGAAAAAGTTTATCAAATGAGAAACAACAAGAAGATAGTTAAAGAAAGAAGCTATCTTCCTGGTTATGTTTTAGTAGAAATGGTACTTACAGGAGATATCATGCATGAATTACGTAATGTACCCAATGTTATCGGTTTTTTAGGCGGTAATGATGCTAAAAACATAGTTCCACTTCGTCAATCAGAAGTTAATCGTATTTTAGGTACTGTTGACAAACTACAAGAACAAGAAGAAGAACTTAGCGTTCCATTCTATGTAGGAGAAGAAGTGAAAGTAATCTCTGGACCATTTAACGACTTCAAAGGTACTATTGAAGAAGTTAATAACGAGAGAAAGAAGCTCAAGGTTATGGTCATGATCTTCGGACGTAAAACTCCGCTAGAATTAAGCTTTATGCAAGTTGAGAAAGGACAGTAAATGGTTACGCTTTCCTTGTCCATTTTTCACTAATAAATTTATTAACAACAAAAAGTATTTGATAACATGGCAAAAGAAATTGCTGGCCAAATCAAATTGCAAGTAAAAGGTGGTGCTGCAAATCCATCTCCTCCAATTGGTCCTGCCTTGGGTTCCAAGGGTATCAATATTATGGAGTTTTGCAAACAATTTAATGCCAGAACCCAAGACAAAGCAGGAAAAATCTTGCCTGTGGTCATTACCTATTACACTGATAAATCTTTCGATTTTATCATCAAAACTCCTCCTGTGGCTATCCAACTACTTGAAGTTACAAAACAAAAAAGTGGTTCTGCAGAGCCTAACAGAAAGAAAATAGCAGAAGTTACTTGGGAACAAGTTAAAGCTATTGCAACTGATAAAATGGCAGATTTAAACTGTTTCACTATTGATTCAGCGATGCGCATGGTAGCTGGAACAGCAAGAAGTATGGGTATCTCAGTTAAAGGAGAATTTCCAGAAAGTAATTAACCCTTCAATTTTTAAACAATGAGTAAACTTACAAAAAATCAAAAGTTAGCTGCAGAGAAAATTGAAGTAGGTAAAAGCTACTCTCTTGCAGAAGCAGCTCAATTAGTAAAAGATATTACATTTACTAAATTTGACGCATCAGTCGATATCGACGTTCGTTTAGGTGTTGACCCTCGTAAAAGTAACCAAATGGTACGTGGCGTAGTTTCACTTCCTAATGGTACTGGTAAAGAGGTTCGCGTATTGGCTCTATGTACTCCCGACAAAGAAGCAGAAGCAAAAGCTGCTGGTGCTGACTAAGTTGGTCTTGATGAATTTATCGAAAAAATTAAAGGTGGTTGGACTGATGTAGATATCATCATCACAATGCCTTCAATTATGGGTAAACTTGGTGCTCTAGGTCGTGTATTAGGTCCTCGTGGTTTAATGCCTAACCCTAAAAGCGGTACAGTTACCAACGAAATAGGTAAAGCTGTTAAAGAAGTAAAACAAGGTAAAATAGATTTCAAAGTTGACAAAACTGGTATAGTTCACGCTGCTATTGCTAAAGTATCATTTGATGCAGAAAAAATAGCTGAAAATGCAAAAGAATTCATCAGCACTTTGATTAAACTAAAACCAACCGCTGCTAAAGGTATCTATATTAAGAGCATTTATCTTTCAAGCACAATGAGTAAGGGTGTAAAAGTAGACCCTAAATCAGCTGAATAACCACTAAAATTATTGTTATGAAAAAGGAAGATAAAGCAAATGTTATAGATCTTATAAAAGAAACTATTGGTCAATATGACCACTTCTACGTAACAGATACTTCTGAATTAAACGCAGAAAGAACTCATCTTTTACGTAAAGCATGTTTCGAAAAAGACGTAAAATTAATGGTGGTTAAAAACACCTTGTTCCAAAAAGCATTAGAAAGTTTAGAAGGCGATTATAGCGAAATCTACAACGTTCTAAGTGGCTCAACCTCTATAATGTTCTCTAATAATGGTAATGCTCCTGCTCGTCTTATCAAAGAATTAAGCAAAGACAAAGCAAACAATGGCAAACCAGTATTGAAAGCAGCTTATGTTTACGAAAGCTTATATGTTGGTGCTGACCAACTAGACGCTCTAGTAGCCCTTAAATCTAAAGAAGAACTTCTTGGCGAAATCATTGGCTTGTTACAATCTCCAATGCAAAATGTGCTTTCTGCACTTCAATCTGGAGGCAACACAATCCATGGCGTGTTAAAAACACTCGGCGAGAGAGAATAATTACCCAATAACAAATTAGTAAAAACTTTTTAAATTTTATAAAAATGGCAGATTTAAAGAAACTTGCAGAAGAACTAGTTAACTTAACCGTAAAAGACGTAAATGAACTAGCTCAAATTTTAAAAGACGAATATGGTATCGAACCTGCAGCTGCTGCTGTAGCTGTAGCTGGTCCAGCTGCTGCTGGTGCTGCTGCTCCTGCTGCTGAAGAAAAAACTTCTTTTGACGTAGTATTAAAATCAGCTGGTGCAAACAAACTAGCTATCGTAAAACTAGTTAAAGAATTAACAGGTCTTGGCTTAAAAGAAGCTAAAGATATCGTTGACGCTGCTCCTGCTAACGTTAAAGAAGGCATAAGCAAAGACGAAGCTGAAGCATTGAAAAAACAACTTACTGAAGCTGGCGCTGAAGTTGAGTTGAAATAATCTAACCTTCTGTTTATCAGGAGGCTCGGTTTAGAACCTTAGCAAAATAAGGTTCTAAACCTTTTTATGCTTAAAATAGTGGTCTGCTTTCCCACATCATAAAAAGCAATCACGAGTTAGTCTTTAACCGTTTGAAAAAATCTCGTATGAGTAACAATAGAATAAATTTCTCATCAATTAAAAATCCGTTGGAATACCCTGACTTCTTAGAAGTTCAGCTTAAATCATTCAAGGATTTCTTCCAATTAGATACTCCTCCGGAAAAAAGAAAAAACGAAGGATTGTATAAGGTATTTTCCGAAAACTTTCCTATTAATGACACTAGAAACAACTTCACTTTAGAGTTTCTAGACTACTATATTGATCCTCCTCGCTATTCTATAGATGAGTGTATTGACCGTGGACTTACTTATAATGTTCCATTAAAAGCTAAACTTAGATTATCTTGCACCGACCCAGATCATGAAGATTTTGAAACTGTGATCCAAGACGTATATCTAGGTCCTATTCCATATATGACCGAAAAAGGTACGTTTGTAATCAATGGTGCAGAACGTGTAGTTGTATCTCAATTACACCGTTCACCAGGTGTATTCTTCGGACAAAATATGCACACTAATGGTACTAAGTTATATTCTGCACGTATCATTCCTTTCCGTGGTTCATGGATAGAATTTACTACAGACATTAACAATGTAATGTATGCTTACATTGACCGTAAGAAAAAATTACCTGTCACTACCCTGCTTCGTGCTGTTGGATTTGAGAGTGATAAAGAAATACTTGAAATCTTTAATCTAGCAGAAGAAATTAAAGCAACTAAATCTAACCTTAAAAAAGCAATTGGTAGAAAATTAGCTGCTCGCGTTTTAAAAACATGGGTAGAAGACTTTGCTGACGAAGATACAGGAGAAGTAGTTTCCATAGATCGTAACGAAGTAATTATAGATCGTGAAACTATTCTAGAAGCTGAACATATTGATAAAATTATAGAAACTGGTGTTTCTACAATTCTTCTTCACCGTGAAGATGCCAATATGTCCGACTATACAATTATATATAATACATTACAAAAGGACTCTTGTAACTCTGAGAAAGAAGCAGTTTATTATATATACCGCCAATTACGTAACGCCGAACCTACAGATGAAGCTAGCGCAAGAGAAGTTATTAATAACTTATTCTTCTCAGAAAAACGTTATGACTTAGGTGATGTAGGTCGTTATCGTATTAATCGTAAATTAAATCTTGATATAGCTTCTGAGATTAAGGTATTGACTAGAGAAGATATTATAGCTATTATTCAATATTTAATTGAATTAATCAACTCTAAAGCAGATGTTGATGATATTGACCACTTAAGTAACCGTCGTGTTCGTACTGTTGGTGAACAACTTTACAACCAATTCGGTATAGGTCTAGCTCGTATGGCTCGTACCATTCGCGAAAGAATGAATGTCCGTGACAACGAAGTGTTTACACCAATTGACCTTATTAATGCTAAGACTATTTCTTCAGTTATTAATTCATTCTTTGGTACAAACGCATTGTCACAATTCATGGACCAAACAAACCCACTTGCAGAAATAACCCACAAACGTCGTTTATCTGCACTTGGTCCTGGTGGTCTTTCTCGTGAAAGAGCTGGTTTCGAGGTTCGTGACGTTCACTATACACACTATGGTCGTCTATGTCCTATCGAGACTCCAGAAGGTCCAAACATTGGTCTTATCAACTCACTTTGCGTATTCGCTAAGATTAACGATTTAGGTTTCATTGAAACTCCATATCGTAAAGTTGAAAACAAAACTGTTAATTTAAATAAAGAGGACGTTGTTTATCTTGCTGCAGAAGAAGAAGAAAATAAGATTATTGCACAAGGTAATGCTCCATTAAATGACGATGGTACGTTTATTCGTTCACGCGTTAAATCTCGTCAAGACAGCGACTTCCCTATTGTTGCTCCAGAAGAGGTAGAACTAATGGACGTGGCTCCTCAACAAATTGCATCTATTGCTGCTGCATTAATCCCATTCCTAGAACACGATGACGCAAACCGTGCACTGATGGGTTCAAACATGATGCGTCAAGCAGTTCCACTTCTACGCACAGAATCTCCTATCGTAGGTACTGGTATAGAAGGTCAATTAGTTCAAAACTCTCGTACTCAAATAGTTGCTGAACGCGACGGAGTTATTGAATATGTAGATGCAAATACTATTCGCGTTAAATACGAATATACAGAAGAAGAATTATTTGTACGCTTTGACGAGCCGGTTAAGGAATATAGATTACCTAAATTCCAAAAAACAAACCAAAGCACCACTATCGACCTTCGTCCTATCATCAAAAAAGGTCAAAAGGTTACCAAAGGTCAAATCTTAACCGAAGGTTATTCTACTCAAAATGGTGAATTAGCTATTGGTAGAAACCTAAAAGTAGCATTCATGCCTTGGAAAGGTTATAACTATGAGGATGCTATCGTAATTAATGAACGTGTTGTTCGCGAAGACTTATTAACTTCTGTTCATGTTGATGAATATACACTAGAAGTACGTGAGACAAAACGTGGTATGGAAGAACTTACAGCGGATATTCCTAACGTAAGTGAAGAAGCTACCAAAGATCTTGATGAAAATGGTATCATTCGCGTTGGTGCTCTAGTTAAACCTGGTGATATTCTTATTGGTAAGATTACTCCAAAAGGAGAATCTGATCCTTCACCAGAAGAAAAACTTTTACGTGCTATATTCGGTGACAAAGCTGGAGACGTTAAAGATGCTTCATTAAAAGCGAACCCTTCATTACGTGGTGTTGTTATAGGTAAACGTCTATTCTCTAAAGCACAAAAAACTAAGAAAGAAAAATCTGAGGAAAAAATTCAGATTGCAGCAATGGAAGCTCGCTTCGAAGAAAATGTTGCTCAACTTAAAAACGTACTTGTTGATAAGTTAATGGTTCTTACCAATGGAAAAACTTCTCAAGGTGTTAAAGATTTCTTAGGTGCAGATTTAATTGAAAAAGGTAATAAATTTACCCAAAAACAACTATTAGAAATAGATTATACCACTGTTCAAGTAAGTAAATGGACCGCAGACGCTCATAAAAATGATTTGATTCGTGATGTAATCCTTAACTACTTACGTAAATATAAAGAACTAGATGCTGTTCTTAAACGTGAAAAATATAATATCAGTGTAGGTGATGATCTTCCTTCTGGAATAGTTCAACTAGCTAAGATTTATATCGCTAAAAAACGTAAAATACGTGTAGGTGATAAGATGGCTGGTCGTCACGGTAACAAAGGTATTGTATCACGTATCGTTCGTCAAGAAGATATGCCATTCCTAGAAGATGGAACTCCTGTGGATATAGTTCTTAACCCACTTGGTGTGCCTTCTCGTATGAACTTAGGACAAATCTTTGAAACTGTTTTAGGATGGGCAGGAAAAGAATTAGGTGTAAAATTTGCAACTCCTATCTTTGACGGTGCATCTTTAGACGACTTAAATACATGGACTGATAAAGCTGGTGTACCTAGATATGGTAAAACTTACTTATACGATGGTGGTACTGGCGAAAGATTTGACCAACCTGCTACTGTAGGTGTTATCTATATGTTGAAATTGGGCCACATGGTAGAAGACAAAATGCACGCTCGTTCTATCGGTCCTTACTCACTTATTACTCAACAACCTCTTGGCGGTAAAGCTCAATTCGGTGGTCAACGTTTCGGGGAAATGGAAGTTTGGGCACTTGAAGCATTCGGTGCATCTCATATCCTTCAAGAAATCTTGACTATTAAATCTGACGACGTGGTAGGACGTGCTAAAGCTTATGAAGCTATAGTTAAAGGTGACCCAATTCCACAAGCTGGAATTCCAGAATCACTTAACGTATTACTACACGAATTACGTGGCTTAGGTCTTAGCATCAACTTAGAATAAAAAAGTACTATGGCATTTAGAAGTGAAAATAATAAACAAAAAACCAATTTTAGCAAAATCACCATCGGTTTAGCTTCTCCTGAAGAAATTCTAAAACAATCAAGTGGTGAAGTGCTAAAACCAGAAACCATCAACTATCGTACTTATAAACCAGAACGTGATGGTTTGTTCTGTGAACGCATCTTTGGTCCTACTAAAGATTACGAATGTCACTGCGGTAAATATAAAAGTATCCGTTATAAGGGTATTACTTGTGACCGCTGTGGTGTTGACGTTACTGAAAAGAAAGTACGTCGTGAACGTATGGGACACATTAATTAGTGGTTCCAGTTGCTCACATCTGGTATTTCCGTTCATTACCTAATAAGATTGGTTATCTTTTAGGACTTCCTACAAAGAAACTAGACTCTATCATATATTATGAAAAATATGTGGTAATTCAAGCTGGTATTCACACTGAACTTGCTGTAGGTGACACACTTAGTGAAGAAGAATATGAAGAAATCATGGATAATCTTCCACGCGAAAATCAACTTCTTGACGATAGTGATCCAAACAAGTTCATCGCTAAGATGGGTGCAGAAGCTATCCAAGATATGTTAATGCGTATAGATTTGGATAAAGTTTCTTATGAATTACGTGACAAAGCTAGCACTGACCTTTCTCAACAACGTAAAACTGAAGCATTAAAACGTCTTCAGGTTATTGAGTCATTCCGTGCTTCTAAACATCGTAATAAACCAGAATGGATGATTATAAATGTAGTTCCAGTTATTCCACCAGAACTACGTCCTCTAGTTCCACTAGATGGTGGTCGTTTTGCAACATCCGACCTTAATGACTTATATCGTCGCGTTATCATCCGTAATAACCGTTTGAAAAAACTTATTGAAATTAAAGCTCCAGAAGTTATTCTTCGTAACGAAAAACGTATGTTACAAGAAGCTGTGGACTCTTTATTCGATAATACACGTAAATCTACTGCGGTTAAAGCAGACGCAAACCGTGCTCTTAAATCTTTATCTGATAGTTTAAAAGGTAAACAAGGTCGTTTCCGTCAGAACTTATTAGGTAAACGTGTTGACTACTCTGCTCGTTCTGTTATCGTCGTTGGTCCAGAACTACGTATGCATGAATGTGGTCTTCCTAAAGACATGGCTACAGAACTTTACAAACCATTTATTATCCGTAAATTAATAGAACGTGGCATTGTAAAAACTGTAAAATCTGCTAAGAAAATTGTAGATAGAAAAGATACTGTAGTTTGGGACATCTTGGAACACGTAATGAAAGGACACCCTGTTCTTCTAAACCGTGCACCTACTCTTCACCGTTTAGGTATTCAAGCATTCCAACCTAAAATGATAGAGGGTAAAGCAATCCAACTTCACCCACTTGCTTGTACTGCGTTCAACGCCGACTTCGACGGTGACCAAATGGCTGTTCACTTACCACTTGGTAATGAAGCTATATTAGAAGCTCAGATTTTAATGCTAGCTTCTCACAACATTCTTAACCCTGCTAATGGTGCTCCTATTACAGTGCCATCTCAGGACATGATTCTTGGTCTATATTATATGACAAAAGAACGTTCTGGTGCTATGGGCGAAGGATTAAAATTCTATTCTCCAGAAGAAGTTAATATTGCGTACAACGAACGTCGCGTTACACTTAATACTAAAATTACAGTAAAAACTAAAGATGTTGAAAATGGTTTACTAGTAACAAAATTGATTGACACCACTGTTGGTCGTGTGTTATTCAACGAATGCGTTCCAGAAGAAGTTGGTTTTATCAATACACTTATTACTAAAAAATCATTACGTGACATTATTAGTAAAGTAATTGCTACATGTGGTGTTGCTCGTACAGCAGACTTCCTAGATGACATCAAGAACTTAGGTTATTATATGGCGTTCAAGGGTTGTCTATCATTTAACCTAGAAAACGTAATTATCCCTGCTGAAAAAGAAAAATTGGTTCAAGAGGGCTACGATAAAGTAGAAGCTATCTTGAGTGATTATAGCATGGGCTTTATCACTTTCAACGAACGTTATAACCAAATTATTGATACTTGGACACACGTTAATAATAATCTATCAAATATCTTGATGGAACAACTTAAGAAAGATGACCAAGGTTTCAACTCTGTATATATGATGTTGGATTCTGGTGCTCGTGGTTCTCGTACTCAAATTAGTCAGTTATGCGGTATGCGTGGTCTGATGGCAAAACCTCAAAAAGCAGGTGCAGAAGGAGGTCAAACCATTGAAAACCCTATTCTTTCTAACTTTAAAGAAGGTCTATCTGTGCTAGAATACTTTATTTCTACACACGGTGCTCGTAAGGGTCTAGCGGATACTGCGTTAAAAACAGCCGACGCTGGTTACTTAACTCGTCGTCTTGTGGACGTATCTCATGACGTTATTATCCAAGAAGAAGACTGTGGTACACTTCGTGGTCTTATAGCTACAGAGCTTAAGAATAATGAAGATGTTATCTCTTCTCTATATGAACGTATCTTAGGTCGTGTTTCTGTTCACGATATTATTCACCCTGTTACAGAAAAAATCATTGTTGGTGCAGGTGAAGAAATCACAGAAGATGCAGCTAAGATAATTCAAGAATCTTCTATTGAACAAGTAGAGATTCGTTCAGTTCTAACCTGCGAATCTAAGAAAGGCGTTTGTGCAAAATGTTATGGTCGCAACCTTGCTACTGGTCGTATGGTTCAAAAAGGTGAAGCAGTTGGTGTAATCGCTGCTCAATCTATCGGTGAACCTGGTACACAGCTTACACTTCGTACTTTCCACGTGGGTGGTGTCGCTGCCAACGTTGCTACAGAAAACAAACTTATTTCTCGCTACGATGGTGTTCTAGAAATAGATGAACTTCGTACAGTTAAGTCTGAATCTGGCGAAGAAATAGTTGTTAGCCGTTTAACAGAACTTCGTATAGTAGAGCCAAACACCAAAGTTGTTTTAACAACACAAAATATTCCATATGCATCTAAAATCTTTGTGAAAAATGGTGCTAAGGTGAAAAAAGGTGATGCACTATGTGAATGGGACCCATTCAACGCAGTAGTTATCTCAGAAGTGAAAGGTAAGATTAAATTTGAAAATGTAATAGAAAATATTACATACAAAGTTGAATCTGACGAACAAACTGGTCTTAAAGAAAAGATTATTATCGAGGCTAAGGATAAAGATAAAAATAAAATTCCTTCTGCACTTGTTCTTGACGAAAAAGGTAAAGTGGTTCGTACATACACACTTCCAGTAGGTGCTCACATCTCACTTGATGAAAATGCTAACATTCAAGTAGGTCAAACATTATTTAAAATACCTCGCGTTGTTAGTAAAGTGGGTGACATCACTGGTGGTCTTCCACGTGTAACAGAATTATTTGAAGCTCGTAACCCATCAAACCCTGCTATAGTATCAGAAATTGATGGTGAAGTTAGCTTTGGTAAAATTAAACGTGGTCAACGTGAAATCATTGTTACTCCTAAGATTGGTAAAGAAAAGATCTATTTAGTTCCACTTTCTAAACAAATCTTGGTTCAAGAAAATGACTTCGTTCGTGCAGGTGGTGCGTTATCTGATGGTGCAATTACTCCATCTGATATCCTTGCAATTAAAGGGCCTACAGCTGTTCAAGAATACATTGTGAATGAAGTTCAGGACGTATATCGTTCTCAAGGTGTAAAAATTAATGACAAACACTTTGAAGTAATCGTTCGTCAAATGATGCGTAAAGTAGAAATTGACGACCCAGGCGATACACACTTCCTAGAAAAACAAATAGTTGACAAACAAGCATTTATGGAAGAAAACAACCAAATCTGGGGTAAATATGTTGTCACAGATGCTGGTGATTCAGAAATCTTCCAACGTGGTCAAATAGTTACAGCTCGTAAATTACGTGATGAGAATAGTTCTCTAAAACGTAAAGACTTACGAATTGTAGAAACTCGTGAAGCAGTTCCTGCTACCTCTAACCAAATTTTACAAGGTATCACACGTGCTGCTCTACAAACCACAAGCTTCATGTCTGCTGCTTCATTCCAAGAAACCACTAAGGTATTAAATGATGCTGCTATCAACGGAAAAGTTGACTACCTAGAAGGTATGAAAGAAAACGTTATTACAGGTCGTCTAATCCCTGCTGGTACTGGTCAAGCTGCATACGAAAAAATTATCGTTGCTTCTCGTGAAGAATATGAAAAGATAATGGAAGCTAAACGTAATTTAATCGAAACTAAAGAAGAAACTGCTGCAGAATAGGCAAAGGTACTTCTAATAAAAATAGGCTGGTTCATAAGAATCAGCCTATTATTTTGCCCATAATACATACTCACTATATTTTGTAGTAATTACATCTACATAATTAATGGGTTCCTCTCCTCTACAATATCCATATTTACAAACCTCATCATTATAATATTCTGGATCAGACTTTAATCTTAGAAATTCTTTTACATTATCCCAAACATTAGGATCTTTTCCTGCTTTTACAGTTAATGCTCTAGCATCAAAAATATGTCCTGGACCTGCATTATATGAAGCTAGAATAAAATTTATCTTTTCACGTTCATCTTCTATATTAGGAAATAAATTTTGCATCTTATTAAGATATTGAGCACTAGCTTTTATATTCAATTCTGGATCATGAAATTCTTCTTCTGTCAATCCTAATGAGATAGCAGTTGTAGGCATTAATTGCATTAGACCACATGCTCCAGCCCACGATACTGCAGTAGGGTCAAATTTTGATTCTTTATATGCTATTGCAGCTAACCATCTCCAATCCCAGCCCAAAATATTTGCATATTTTTTAAAATAATCATCATAAGAAGATATTCTACTATAACTAGGAATTTTCTTAAAACCCTCTGACTCGAAATACTTAGATTTTTCAAAATATTTACTATAAATAGCGGTGTACCTAGAGTTTTTAGAAGTTTTTCTTACCCAATCATTTATATAAGACAATAATTCTGGAGAATCTTTGGAAACGCACCATGCTGCACGCTGAGGAAAACTTACATCTAAATTATAATTTATATTGCCAAAATACGTTTTATTTAATCGTGCAATATCTTTTTCTGCAATAGTAAAACTTATCTTATGATGAGCTACATCTGCTATTAAATCATCTACCCTTACTGTATCTGACGAATATTGTATATCTATTCCTCCTCCTATTTCATCATTTAAGGAATTTATTCTTTTTGCATATATAGAATTAGGTATAACTGTTATCTTTTTTCCTGACAATTGTAAAACATCTGTCACGGTAGTATCTGATTTACACTGGACTAAAACTTGATTAGATATATATTCTCTTTTGGTAAATTCTATTTTTTCCTTATTCTCTGTTGTATATGGGACCCGATATGCGACTAAATCTACTTCTGAATTTTCTAACATTTCTAACATTGAGGTTAGATTTGGTGCTACAAATAATTTTAATTCCACCTGTAATTCCTTACATAATAGTTTAACAAACTCATACTCATAACCCATTTCACTTTCTTTATAGTTAAAATATGAGATTGGCCCATATAATGTAGCTACTACCAAAGTATCAGATGCTATAATCTCTGGCAAATCCCTATAAAGTCTTTTATTTTCATTTCCTTTACACGATGAAAATAAAACTGTAATAGACACTAATATTATGTATAGAAATATCTTCATAAAAAAATATTTAGTAAATATAATCATATTTTTCCAAAAAACATTTTTGTTTTGTTTTTTTTATTATCTTTGTGCATATGAAAAAAGAAAACTATTTGTTAATCGGCTTAATTCTTAATCCATAACAATTAAAAACTAAGCGTATGTCACTAAATAAAGTATTACTTATAGGTAATGTGGGCAAAGACCCAGAAGTTCGCTATGTTAGCGATAATCTAGCTGTTGCAAATTTCTCTGTTGCAACTACAAAAAAAGGTTATAAAACAAATGATGGAAAAGAAGTTCCAGACAGAACAGAATGGCACACCATCGTATGTTGGAGAGGTTTAGCAAAACTTGCTGAACAATATATAAAAAAAGGAACTCAAGTTTATATTGAGGGAGAAATCCAAACTCGTCAATGGGAAAAAGACGGTATCACTCGATATACTACAGAAATCCTAGCAAATGATGTTCAATTATTAGGAAGAAAGGCTGACAATGTAGCAAATGAGGCTTCTGCACCTGCTGCTTCTGCTCAACCTATTCCACAAGAAGATGAAAATGGAGATCTTCCATTTTAAGAGATTATAAAAAAAGAAATAAAGTCGTGAACAAATAGAAAAGGGGTGGCCAAAAGTCACCCCTTAAATTTTCCATATGCCAACATTATAGTAATGTAGCTGGATCTAGATTGTCTTTTTCTATATCTAAGAAATATTTATAAGTTCCAACCTTCAATTCTAGAGTAGCTGCTTCATCGCAAACTATAATTCCCTTAGGGTGCATTTGTAATGCACTAATAGTCCACAAATGATTTACACTTCCTTCTATTGCTGCACCTAACGCACGTGATTTGTTGTGTCCATTTACTAGAATTAAAACCTCTTTTGCATCCATTACTGTTCCAACACCTACTGTTAGTGCTGTCTTAGGCACTTTATTTACATCATTTTCAAAGAACCTAGAATTAGCAATAATAGTATCTGTAGTCAAAGTTTTTATTCTAGTACGAGATTTTAAAGAAGAGCCTGGCTCATTAAAAGCAATATGACCATCTGGTCCTATTCCGCCCAAAAACAAATCAATACCTCCAGCTTTTAAGATTCTTTCTTCATAATCAGAACATTCTTTTACCAAATCTTCTGCATTACCGTTTAAGATATTAACATTCTCCTTTTTTATATCTATATGTGAAAAGAAATTATTCCACATAAAAGAATGGTAACTTTCTGGATGTTCTTTTGGTAGATTTACATATTCATCCATATTAAAGGTAATAACATTCTTAAAAGACACTATCCCTTTTTTATTTAGCTCTATTAAGGCTCTATACATTCCAAGCGGAGAAGAACCTGTTGGCAGACCTAGAACAAATGGTTTTTCTTCTGTAGGATTTGCTGCATTTATTTTTGCTGCCACATAATTTGCTGCCCATTGTGACATTTTGTCATAATTAGGCTGAATAATAAGTCTCATTGTATATTGTTTTTATTTTCTATATTGAGTACAAAATTATTTTTTTTCTAGAAAAAACGACTATTTCGGTTTATTTTTTTTCTATTTTTTTTGATATTTCTAATAATTTGTAAGCAAAATATATGGTATAGATATAAAAAAATAAGAAAATTGCCATATTTTATAACAATTTCCTTATTCTAGTTGCGGAAGCCGGATTCGAACCAACGACCTCTGGGTTATGAGCCCAGCGAGCTACCACTGCTCCATTCCGCGATTCGAATGCAAAGGTAATACTATTTTTTTAATCTACAAGTTTTTTATCAATAAAAATTCATTTTTTACTATCTATATTCAATAGTTCTCATTAAAAATTGTATCTTTACATCGTAAATACAATAAAACATATGAAAAGCGCTAGTAGATTAAGTTTCTTCCAGAAAATAAAAATGAAGTATAAGATTTCTGTGCTTAATGAAAATACTTTAGAAGAAGTATTTCACTTACGCATGTCTGCTCAACGTTTTTTCTTCACTTTTTTATTAATATTATTAATAGTATTAATCCTCTTTTCTACATTAATACTAACCACCCCACTAAGACAATTATTACCAGACAATATAAGTAGTGACTTTAGAAAAGAAGCGGTAAGACACGCATTAGTTATAGACTCATTAACAGAAGAAGTTACAGTTAGACAGGCTTATATTAATACATTGAGAGATTTAGTTGCAGGCAATATCGCTATTACTGATAGTATTTTCTATTCAGATTCTATTATTGTCAAAGAGCATGACGAACCACTTCTCGACAAAAGCCAAATTGAAAAAGAATTTTGCGAGGAATTTGAAGATGAAGAACGATACAATATTAGTGCAACAACAAATAACCCAAACAATAATCTAGTTTTCTTTAAACCTACAATAGGAGAAATAGATAAACCATTTGACCCTGTCAATGGACATTTAGGAATAGATATTACAACAAAACCTTCCACTCCTATTGTTTCTATATATCAAGGGATAGTCTTATACTCTGCATATACATTAGATGAGGATTATTTTATTCAAGTAATTCACCCTCAAGGCTTTATTTCAGTTTATAAAGGAGCAGCCAACGTATTCAAGAAATCAGGAGATATAGTCCAAAGCGGAGAAGTTATCGCCATAATGGGCGAAGACTCATCAAAAAGTTTACACTTTGAGTTATGGAGAGACTCACAAGCTCAAAATCCACTTAATTACATTGTTTTTGAATGAAAAAGAGAATTGTTATATTAGGTTCAACAGGTTCTATAGGAACACAAACCATAGATGTCATAGCTAGTAATCCAGATAAATTTGAGCTATACGGAATCACTGCTCATAGTAATTCTGAACTCTTAATCTCACAGGCAAAAAAATATAAGCCTAATTTTGTTATAGTAACAAAAGACGAATGTTATCCTATAGTAAAAGAAGCTCTATCTGGTGAAGACATTAAGGTTTTTGCAGGAATAGAATCTGTGTGTGATTTAGTTTCTATGCCTTCTGTGGATATTGTTGTTACTGCCATGGTGGGTTATGCAGGATTAAAACCTACTATTTCTGCTGTTAAAGCAGGGAAAACTATTGCGTTAGCCAACAAGGAGACTCTAGTGGTGGCAGGGGAACTTATCAAAGAGTTGGCACTTAAACATAGAGCCCCTATCCTACCTGTAGATTCAGAACATTCTGCTATATTCCAATGCCTAGCAGGGGAAGCAAACAATCCTATAGAAAAAATCATATTGACTGCATCTGGTGGACCTTTCAGAACTCATAATATAGAACAATTACAATTTGTAACAAAAGCCGATGCTCTTAAACATCCCAATTGGGAGATGGGAGCAAAAATAACCATTGATTCTGCTAGTATGATGAATAAAGGTTTTGAAGTGATAGAAGCCAAATGGTTATTTGATTTAAATATGGACCAAATAGATGTTTTGGTTCACCCACAGTCCATAGTGCATTCTATGGTTCAGTTTAAAGATGGATCGGTTAAAGCACAACTAGGCATGCCAGATATGCGTCTTCCTATTGCATACGCATTGAGTTATCCTAATAGATTAAATAATGACTACGAAAGATTAGATTTTCTAAAATTTAATCAACTTAATTTTGAAAAACCAGATATCAAAAAATTCAGAAATCTAGACTTTGCCTTTCAGGCAATGAAAACAGGTGGCAATATGCCTTGCATTCTTAATGCGGCTAATGAGATAGCTGTATATGGATTCCTAAATGATAAAATTTCATTTTTAGGTATGAGTGACCTAATAGAATGGGCTATGGAAAATGCTGAATTTATTAGTAAACCTACATATGAAGATTATGTAGAAACAGATAGTATGGTTAGAAAAATTACTTCTGAAAAAATAGGTATTTAAAAATGCAAATATTACAATTCTTTTTAGCCTTATCACTTATGGTTATTATCCATGAGTTTGGCCATTATATCACTGCACGAATGTTTGGGGTAAGAGTGGAAAAGTTTTATCTTTTCTTTAATCCTTTTTTTACTCTTTTCAAATACAAAAGCAAAAAATCAGAGACTGAATATGGCATTGGTTGGCTACCATTAGGTGGATATGTCAAACTCTCTGGCATGGTAGATGAGTCGTTTGATACAAAATACCTTAAATCTGAGCCTAAACCATACGAATTTAGAAGTAAACCTGCATGGCAGAGATTTATTATAATGTCGGCAGGCGTGGTTATGAATTTCATCACTGCAATAGTGGTGTTTGCCATGTTACTTTTCTCCAAAGGAGAAGAATATATTTCTCTTCAAGATGCTAAATATGGTATGGAGTTTTCTTCTATTGCCCATAAACAAGGTTTTAAAGATGGAGATATTCTTCTTCAAGCAGATGGCTTCAATTTAGAATCTTTGAGCGAAGAGGCTATGAGACTTATTCTTAATGCAAAAGAAGTTTATGTATTAAGAGGAATTGACACTGTAAAAGTAAACATATCCGAAAACTTTATGGAAGAACTTATTACTTCCAAAGAAGGTTTTGCCAACTTTAGGACACCATTCGTAGTAAAAGAAATTATACCTGTTACTCCTGCAGACCTTGCGGGATTACAAGCAGGAGATAGTTTAGTAAGCATAAATGGAGAAAAACTTACTTTTGTGAGCGAATTTTCACCTGCTCTTGCAAAAAATCCTTTAACAGAAACCACATTAGGACTGTATAGAAAAGGAGAATACAGAGAAATTAATATTACTCCAGACGCCAATGGCAAAATAGGTGTTTATTTAAAACCATATTATGAGTTTTATAATATAACTTGTAAAGAATATGGTTTCTTTGAGTCTTTCCCTGCTGGCATTGTTAAAGCATATAAGAAAATAGTGGGATATGCTAGTGACACAAAGATGTTGTTCACCAAGGCAGGAGCAGAAAGTGTTGGTGGATTTGGAACTATTGTTAGTTTATTTCCAGATTCATTTGATATGATATATTTCTGGAATATCATTGCTTATATGTCCATTGTTCTAGCATTTATGAATGTGTTACCTATTCCTGGACTAGATGGAGGTCACATGTTCTTTTTGCTTATAGAAATTATAAGAAGAAAACCTCTTAGTACAGAATTTATGTACAAAGCCCAACAAATAGGCATCATTATACTTCTGCTCTTAGTATTCTATGCCAATGGCATGGACATTTACAGATGGATAACAGGAGGGTAACCCTCTTTTACCTGCCCATTGGAGGATAAAAAGCATCTTCTTGATGTTCCACAGCAAAATCTCCATTGGGTAATGGTATAATGGATACAATATCAAATCTGATGTCTTTATTTATATTATATTTAAAGATATAGGCTTGAGTGGCATTTACTATGTGCTTAATCTTGGTGCGATTTACAGCATCAGAAGGGTGACAAAATTTATCATTGCGTCTAGTTTTCACTTCTACTATGACAATATAATCATCATTTTCTGCTATAATATCAAGTTCTATATGATGTGTACGCCAATTTCTATGTCTTATTTTATAACCTTTGTTTATAAGAAATGAAGAAGCAATATCCTCGCCTTTGTAACCAAATTTTTGTAGTTGATTCATGATAGTTTTCTTTAAGAGATTAATTTATTGAGACTTACAAGCACAAAAATAATATTTTTTTCAATATTATTTGGTTTGTATTACAAAAAAGTTGTATCTTTGCCGACCAATTAAAAAATATATAATATGTATTTAAGCAAAGAACAAAAAGAAGAAATCTTTAGCAAATACGGAAAGTCTAATACTGACACTGGTTCTCCTGAAAGCCAGATAGCATTATTTTCTACCCGTATTGCTCATTTGACTGAACACTTAAAGTCAAACAAAAAAGATTATAGCACAGAACGTGCTTTAGTAATGTTAGTAGGTAAACGTCGTCGTTTATTAGATTACTTAAAAGAACGCGACATCGAACGCTATCGTAACATTATCCGCGAACTAGGTATCAGAAAATAATCTGATATTCTTAACAAAAAAAAGATGCAATCCTATGGTTTGCATCTTTTTTATTTTTTATTCCACTATAAAAACATCCTCATTTGGAGCATGCATTCTATATCGCTCACGAGCAAACTTTTCTATCTGCTGTTTATCTGCTCTTAACTGTTCCAATCTTTTTATATTCTCTGCAGATTTATTTTTATAAAAAGCGAGTTCTTTTTCAAGTTTTTTTATGGTTTGGGCATTTTCTATCCTCTGAAAAGCATTATGCTCTTCTGTTGTAGTGATAGCAATAATAAAGATAACAAACACTATTAAGTATTTGTTGGTCACTATTTTTAATATTGAAAAAACCTTACTCATATTAATTGCAAAATTATGCACAGTAAACGAAAACTCCAAATTTTTCTGCACTAAAAAATAAGAATATTTAATAACAGAAATACTAATTAATTTATTATCTTTGTAGTTTGGAATAGGTATAAAATGTTATTTAGAGAGATTATAGGACAAGAAAATCTAAAAGCACATTTAATTAATAGTGTCAAAGAGAACAGGATTCCGCACGCATTGCTTTTATGGGGCAATGAGGGTTGTGGAAAGTTGGCTCTTGCCCTTGCCACTGCACAATACTTACAATGCGAAAATAGACAGGAACATGACTCCTGCGGAGTTTGTCCTACTTGTAGGTTAATGCAAAACTTGACTCACCCAGACCTACACTTTGCCTTTCCTATTACCAAAGAAGGCTCCAAAACTGTTTGTAATGACTTTATGAATAGTTGGAGAGAAAAAGTTACAGAGAATCCATATTTTTCATATAAAGAATGGATAAACACCATAAGCAACGAGAAACAAGGACTTATATATAGTAACGAAAGCGAAGAAATCTTAAGAAAACTAAGCCTAAAATCCTATTCCAATGGTTATAAGATTATGATTATCTGGCTTGCAGAAAAAATGCACGAGACTTGTGCTAATAAGCTTCTAAAACTTATAGAGGAGCCACCAGAAAACACTATTTTCATTCTTATTTCTGAGCAACCAGACATCATATTGCCAACTATCATATCTAGGTCACAAATGATTCATGTACCTGTTATAGACGAAGAGTCTCTATCCAAAGTTGTTGGCAACAATATTGCCCATATTGCCAATGGCAATTATATAAAAGCTCTTGAACTTTCAAAAGAAGAATATAGCAATACAGACAATCTAGAGAATTATAGGTCACTAATGCTAGGTGCGTATTCAAAAGACCTTTTAACACTCAAAAATTGGACAGAATCCATGGCCAGCAGAAGCAGGGAGTATATAAAAGACTTTCTATCTTATACACAATTTATTACTAGAGAGTGTTTTATTGCTCATTTACAAAACTCATCATTGAATTATATGATTTCATCTGAGCAGGCATTTTCTGACAAATTCAAGAGATTCTTAACCGTAGATAACATAGAAAACATAATGGAACTTTTTAATAAGGCTAGTAGAGATATTTCTCAAAACGTTAATACAAAAATAGTCTTATTTGATTTAGGAATTAATTTAATGACTCAAATAAAAAAATAATGGAATATACACTAGATAAAGGGAATGCACGCCTCACCGCTGCTGGTTGCAAGAAAAATTCCAACCAAATGCTGAGCGTATATGATTGGTTAGCAGATATTCCTGTAAACCACGAGACTTGCCAGTATGTGGAAGTCCAATTTAAAAATACTAGAAAAGGATATTATCTAAATTCTAATAACTTAACTCTAGAAAAAGGTGATATAGTAGCAGTAGAATCAAATCCTGGACATGACATTGGTGTTGTTACCTTACAGGGTTATTTGGTTGCTCTTCAAATGAGAAAAAATGGCTACGATATTAACAGAAATGAAGTTCGCAGAGTATATAGAAAAGCCAAACCTGCAGATTTAGAGAAATGGGAAGAATCTAAGGCAAAAGAAAATGATGCAATGCTTCGCACTAGAAAAATAGCTAAGGATTTGAACTTGGATATGAAAATTGGCGATGTGGAATATCAAGGTGACGGCAACAAAGCTATTTTCTATTATATTGCAGATGAGAGAGTTGATTTTAGGCAACTTATCAAAGTCTTAGCAGAAGAGTTTAAGGTAAGAATAGAAATGAAACAAATTGGTGCACGTCAAGAAGCAGGCAGAATCGGAGGCACAGGACCTTGTGGAAGAGAGTTGTGTTGTTCTACATTTCTAAGTAAGTTCACTTCTGTAGGGACAAACGCTGCAAGGGTACAAGACATTTCTATGAACCCACAAAAGCTTGCTGGTCAATGTGCTAAATTAAAATGTTGTTTAAACTTTGAATTAGAAAACTATGTTGAGGCACTAAAAGAATTTCCTGACAAAAACATAGTTTTAGCTACTAAAGAAAGCGAATATTATTTCTTTAAGCTAGATACATTTGCACGTAAAATGACCTATTCTACAGCACCTAATAGCCCACAAAATCTTATAGAGATTCCTCTAGATAGAGTAAAAGAAATAATTGAATTAAACAATAATGGCATTCTACCTGATAGTTTACTTGACGAAAACAATAGCAACAAAGTAGAGTCACTAGACTTTGCTACTGCAGTGGGAGAAGGAAGTTTAACTAGATTTGACAAAAAGAAAAAACATAAAAAGAATAAAAAACACAGACCAAAAAATGAGAATAGTTAATATCATAACATTAACCATTATAGGAGTCTTTTTATTGGCATCATGCAACAATTCTCGTGTCTATAATAAATATAAAGACATAGAAAATCATACATGGCATAAAGATTCTATTATTTCATTTTCATTTAATGCAGAAGACACTATAAATCATTATAATGTTTTATTAAATATCAGACATAATTCTGAATTTAGATTCCAAAACCTGTGGTTATTCACTATTTCAACAGATCCAAATGACAATATTGCCAAAGACACTTTAGAATGTTATTTATATGACAATATTGGAAATCCATTGGGACAAGATTATTTCTTTTTGTATGAAATGCCACTCTTGTATATGCAAAACATAAAATTTCCTTCACAGGGGGAATATAAATTTGGAATTAAACAAGCTATGAGAGATAGTTTATTAACAGGAATAGAATCACTCGGATTAACCATAGAAAAGGTAAATAATGGGAAAGAATAAATTACAAAAATTTGCAGAAATGGAAACATTCCCCAATGTATTCCAATGCCCTGCCAAAGAACTTGAAAACGACTTCAAATTAAAAGGCAAATGGCACGAATACTTCGGAAATTCCAACCCTATAGTACTAGAATTAGGGTGTGGGAAGGGAGAATACACTGTGGAATTAGCACATCTTTTCCCCAATAAAAATTTTATTGGTATTGATATTAAGGGGGCTAGAATGTGGACAGGTGCAAAAAAATCATACCTAAACAGAGATAAAAATGTGGCTTTTTTACGCACCAATATAGAAATGATTACTAGTTTTTTTGCAGAAAATGAGGTAAGCGAAATTTGGATTACATTTCCAGATCCACAAATGAAAAAGGTGAGAAAAAGACTTACTAGTACTTCTTTTATGGAAAGATATCAACAAATAATGAAAGAAGATGGTATAATTCACCTAAAAACAGATAGTCCTTTCTTATATACCTACACTACACTGATGGTAGAAAAAAATAAATACTCTGTCAATTTTGCTACAGATGATTTATATCATAGTAGTTGGAACAATGAAATTCTATCTATCAAGACTCATTATGAAAAACAATGGTTAGAACGTGGACTTTCCATTAAATATATCCAATTTATTCTTTCTAAAAGAGATGAATTTATAGAAGTTGATGAAGATATAGAAAAAGACAATTATAAAAGTTACAATAGAAGAGGATAACATTATGACACTATACCCACAATTAATCATAGATGCACTAAAAAAAGTTCGTTACCCAGGCACTGGAGAAGACATCGTTTCTGCCAATATGGTTGCAGACAATATAAGAATAGATGGTAACTCTGTTTGGTTTTCACTACAATTAAAACCACAAGACCCATTCGCAAAATCTCTGATTAAAGCATGCGAGCAAGCCATTCTTACATTTGTTAGTGAAGATGTTGATATTAAAGGTCATATAGATGTAATAGTAAATTCACCTATACAAGAGCCCAAATCTCAACCATTAGAAGGTGTTAAATGCAAGATAGCCATTTCTTCGGGGAAAGGTGGCGTAGGGAAATCTACAATATCAGCAAATTTGGCCATTGCATTAAGTAAATTAGGATACAAAGTTGGCTTATTAGATGCTGATATTTTTGGTCCTTCTATTCCTAAGATGTTCCACATAGAAGATGCAAGACCTGTAGCAGATGAAGAAGGAAAAATAATGCCAATTGAAAAATATGGAATTAAAATCCTATCAATAGGATTTTTCGTAAATCCAGAGTCTGCTATTGTTTGGCGAGGAGCTATGGCGAGCAATGCAATAAAACAACTTATAAACGATGCCGCATGGGGAGATTTAGACTTCTTCCTTATAGACCTACCTCCAGGCACTAGCGATATACATTTGAGCATTGTAGGTTCCATTAAACTAGACGGGGCTGTAGTTGTTAGCACACCACAACAAGTGGCACTTGCCGATGCAATTAAAGGAATAGATATGTTCCAAAACGAAAAAGTTAATGTTCCAATCCTAGGATTAATAGAAAATATGGCATGGTTCACTCCAAAGGAACTTCCTGAGAATAAATATTATATTTTCGGAAAAGACGGAGTAAAAAATCTAGCTCAAGAAAAAGGAATAAGATTACTAGGACAAATACCACTCGTACAAGGAATATGTGATTCTGGAGATGCAGGTTCTCCTATTGCCCTAAATGATAATGATATTATAGCTCAAGCCTTTGAGAATATGGCAAAAAATAGTATATTTGCAGAATTAATAAAGGACTAAGAATGACACAAGATAAAAAACTAGTTGATATGGTTGTAGAAGGTTTACAAGATGGTAAAGCTTCTAAAATAGTAGTTGTAAATTTAACAGAAATAGAAAATTGTATTTGTCAATATATGGTTATCTGTGAAGGTAACTCTAATACTCACGTAAATTACGTAGCAACTAATCTAAAAGAATATGTAAGAAAAAATTACGGAGAAAAACCTATCGCTATGGAAGGATTTGAAAATAGCGAATGGATAGTGGCAGATTACTCTGATATTATGGTTCACATTATGCAACGCGAGCCACGTGCTTTCTATGACCTAGAACACTTATGGGAAGACGCTGAGATTAAAGAAATACCAGAACTATGAGCGAAAAAAGAACAAACACCCCTAAAAATAAAAAGCCACAAATAAAAATAAACATCACATGGTTATACCTTGCCATTGGTGCATTTCTTATTGGAATTACATTCTGGGACACCCCAGAAGAGTCTAAGAAAGTGGCATATAGCCAATTTCAACAATATGTTGAAAAAGGTTATATCAGTAAGATAGTTGTAGTAAACAAAGAAACTGCAGAAGCTACTATCAATGAAAACGATAGCCTTGCTTTCATAGAAATTTATGGAAGTACAGACGCACACAAACATATAGGTAAAAAATCTATATTAGAGGTTAGCATTCCTTCGGCAGAAAGTTTTGATAACTATATAACTAGCAAGCAAGAACAAAATATAGAAGTAACTTACGAAGACCGCACAGACCTATTTGATTCTTTAATAGTAGGTTTTGGTCCTTTCTTACTAATTATTCTTTTCTGGTTTTTTATGATGAGAAGAATGGGAGGAGGAGCAGGTGGCGGCATATTTAGTGTTGGAAAATCAAAGGCTCAACTATTTGATAAAGACACTACCCCACAAAAAGTTACTTTTAAAGATGTTGCAGGTCTAGAAGGAGCAAAAGAAGAAGTACAAGAAATAGTAGAATTTCTTAAGAGTCCTAAAAAATTTACCAAATTAGGAGGTAAAATACCCAAAGGAGCACTGCTTGTAGGTCCTCCAGGAACAGGTAAGACTCTTTTGGCTAAGGCTGTAGCAGGAGAAGCGAATGTTCCTTTCTTCTCTCTTTCTGGTTCAGACTTTGTTGAAATGTTTGTTGGTGTAGGTGCTTCTAGGGTTAGAGATTTATTCCGTCAAGCAAAAGAAAAATCACCTTGCATTATTTTTATTGACGAGATAGATGCTATTGGTCGTGCCAGAGGCAAAGGACCATCTATAAACTCAAACGATGAAAGAGAAAATACCCTAAACCAGCTTCTAACAGAAATGGACGGATTTGGTACCAATAGCGGGGTTATTATACTTGCAGCTACCAACAGAGCAGACGTACTAGACAAAGCACTATTAAGAGCAGGACGATTTGATAGACAAATCAATGTAGATTTACCAGATATACACGAAAGAGAAGAAATCTTCCAAGTACACCTACGTCCTTTGAAGTTGGAAGAAGGTCTAAATATAGACTTTTTGGCAAAACAAACTCCTGGATTTTCTGGAGCAGAAATTGCAAATGTATGCAACGAAGCAGCTCTTATTGCTGCTAGAAAAAATAGAGAGAGTGTTGGCAAACAAGATTTTCTTGATGCAGTAGATAGAATCATTGGTGGTTTAGAAAGAAAAAACAAACTAACCACTGCTACAGAAAAAAATTCTATTGCAACTCATGAGGCAGGTCACGCATCTGTAAGTTGGTTACTTCAATATGCAAATCCATTAGTAAAAGTAACAATTGTTCCTCGCGGCAAGGCTTTAGGTGCAGCATGGTATTTACCAGAAGAAAGACAATTAACTACCAAAGAACAATTATTAGATGAAATGTGTTCTTTATTAGGAGGTCGTGCTGCAGAAGATATTTGTTTCTCAACTATTTCTACAGGAGCATTAAATGACCTAGAACGTGCTACCAAAATGGCATACTCCATGGTTGTTTACTATGGAATGAGTGATAAATTATCAAATATTAGTTACTTTGACTCTTCTAGAGGAGATTATTCATTTACAAAACCATATAGTGAAAAAACAGCAGAAATCATAGACAAAGAAGTTAAAGCTATAGTAGATGAACAATACAATAGAGCCAAGGAAATAATAAAAACACATAGGGAGCAACATAAAGAACTTGCAGATTTACTTGTAGAAAAAGAAGTAATATTTGCAGATGATGTAGAAAGAATTTTTGGTAAACGTCCTTGGGTTTCACGTCAAGATGAATTATCAAAAGAAAACAAAAAAGATTCAGAAGAACCAAAAGATAATAATATAGACAATGAATAATTTCTTTAAACGAACATTAACTGGAGCTATATTTGTACTATCTATATTAGTTAGTATATATTTTCAGGTGCCATATTATACCCTATCTGCACTATTTTCAGTATTTTGTGTTTTAGGTTTATATGAGTTCTACAAACTCGTAAATTTAAACGAGAACATACAAGTACCAAGTATAGCATTGATCATAGCGGGAATTATTCTATATGCAGGTTGCATTCAAATGGCATTTTGGGGGACTGCGACACTTATTATAGCATACGCATTTTATATTCTAGCACTTGTCATTGCAGAACTATACAGAAATAAACCTGCTCCTATGCACAACCTCGCATTTTCACTACTAGGTCAATGTATGGTTGCACTTCCTTTTAGCATGCTTAATTTAATTGCCAAAGAAGACAACTTTCATTGGATATTAGCCTTATTTATTCTTATTTGGGTTTCCGATACTGGAGCATATCTAACAGGCATTACTCTAGGGAAACATAAATTCTTTGAACGTATTTCTCCCAAGAAGACATGGGAAGGATTTATTGGTGGAGCCCTATTTTCTATCGCAGGTTCATTAGTATTTTGGTATTTCTTCCCTAATGTCCCTGTTTGGCAATGGATAGTATTTAGTATCCTTGTTGTAATTTTTGGTACATACGGAGATTTATTTGAATCATTACTAAAACGTACTGTTAAAATAAAAGACTCAGGCAATATTTTACCAGGACACGGTGGTATTCTAGATAGATTTGATAGCTTATTATTTGCAATACCAGTAATCTATATATACTTAACATTCCTTAAAGAACTTGCATCATGAAAATTCACAAAGAGGGTCGTTCATTTTTGTTAATGCTATTTTTGGCATTAATAGTTATTAATGGGTTAATCTACCTAATATTTAACTCTGTTATTTTAACAACTACAACTATTGTGGTTTCTCTAGGGTTCTTCTCTTTTTTCACATATTTCTTTAGAATATCAGAAAGAACACATATTGCAGATGACAACTATATAGTAGCACCTGCAGATGGAAAAATAGTAGTTATTGAACCAACAGAAGAAAATGGACTACTTCATGAAAAAAGGATACAAGTATCAATATTTATGTCACCATTTAATATGCACGCCAACTGGTATCCTATAGCAGGTAAGATTCTACATTCTTCACACCAAAAAGGACGTTATATGGCTGCATATTTACCCAAATCTAGTACAGAGAACGAGCGTTCTACAGTGTTGATAGAAACTCCAAACAAACAAACAGTCCTAGTTAGACAAGTAGCAGGAGCATTAGCACGCAGAATTGTTACATACGCAAAAGAAGGTGACATCTGTCATAGAAATGAACAAATGGGATTTATCAAATTTGGTTCAAGAGTAGATTTGTACCTACCTCTAGACGCAGAAATATTGGTAGATATAGATGATGAAACTGTAGGAAATGAAACTATTATAGCTAAATTAAAACATAACTAAGGGATAGTATTTACTATCCCCATTAACTATTAATCTTTTTCTTATGTTAGTAAAATGTTTTGGCGCTGCGGTGCAAGGCATCAACGCGACTGTCGTTACCATTGAGGTAAACGTATCACAAGGTATTAAATTCTTCTTAGTTGGTCTCCCAGATAGTGCTGTTCGAGAAAGTCGAGAACGCATTCTTTCTGCACTCACACATAATAAATATCGATTCCCGAGACAACAAGTCATTATCAACATGGCTCCTGCCGATATTAAAAAAGAAGGTTCAGCATACGATCTTCCACTAGCTATGGGTATGCTAGCAGGTAATGGACAAATTAACTGCGAAAAGTTATGTAAATACATAATTATGGGCGAACTATCTTTAGATGGTAGTATTTTACCCATCAAAGGGGCATTGCCAATAGCAATTATGGCAAAAGAACAAGGATTTGAAGGATTTATCCTACCAGATGCCAATGCAAAAGAAGCTGCTGTTGTAGAAGGACTAGATGTATATGGGGTAAGTAAAATTACAGAAGTAGTAGATTTTTTAGATGGTAGATTGGAATTAGAGAAAATAAAACTTGATAGTTTAAAAGAATTCTCAGAAGAAAACAGAAAATACGATATCGATTTCGCAGATGTAAAAGGACAAGAGCAAGTCAAAAGAGCCATGGAGATTGCAGCAGCAGGAGGTCATAATATCATACTCATAGGTCCCCCAGGAGCAGGTAAATCAATGTTGGCCAAAAGATTACCAACTATTCTACCTCCACTATCAATATCCGAGGCATTAGAGACCACAAAAATTCACTCCGTTGCAGGGAATATGCCCAAAGGAACATCACTACTTTTTAAAAGACCATTTAGAAGTCCACACCATACCATTTCGGACATTGCATTAGTAGGTGGAGGTTCATATCCACAACCAGGTGAAATCTCCTTGGCACATAATGGAGTTTTATTTCTTGATGAACTTCCAGAATTTAAGAGAACTGTGTTAGAAGTAATGAGACAACCACTAGAAGATAGAAATATCTGCATTTCCAGGGCGGCTAATACAGTAGAATATCCTGCTAGTTTCATGTTAGTAGCATCTATGAACCCGTGTCCTTGTGGATATTACAATCACCCAGAAAAAGAATGTGTATGTCCTCCTGGTGCTGTAAGAAAATATCTAAATAAAATATCAGGTCCACTATTGGATAGAATAGATATTCACATGGAAATTATACCAGTTCCATTTGAAGACTTAACCAATAAACCAATAGGAGAAAGCAGTGAAATAATAAGAGAAAGAGTCATCAAGGCTAGACAAATACAAGAAAAGAGATACCAATTAGAGAATGGAATATATTGTAATGCTCAAATGAACTCTAAACTATTAAGAAAGCACGCCAAACTAAATGAAGAATGCAAAAATCTACTACAAATAGCTATGAATAGATTAAATCTATCAGCTAGAGCCTATGACCGTATTCTCAAGGTATCTAGAACCATAGCAGACCTAGATAATAGTGAAAATATAGAAGCAAAACACATATCAGAAGCCATAACATACAGAAATCTAGATAGAGATGGTTGGGCAGGATAAAAAATTAGAGGCTGACAAAATACAATGTCAGCCTCTATATATTTAATACTAAAGTAACTTTATGCTAATAAAAGAATTATAAACTGAGCACAAATAATTCTCAAGAACATAGTGAGAGGATAAACAGTAGAATAAGCCACAGCAGGAGCATCATTATTTGCTATAGAACTTGAATATGCCAACGCAGGTGGATTTGTTGTACTACCAGAAATCATACCTATTAAAGTAAAATAATTAATCTTTAATAATCTTCCTATCACACCCACAATAAGAGCAGGAATCATAGTAATTAGCATACCAGATAATATCCAACGTACCCCATCTGGAGATACCACTGTATCCACAAATTCTGCACCTGCAGATATACCTACACTAGCCAAGAATAATGAAATACCCATTTCGCGAAGCATTAAATTTGCACTCTGAGTGGTATAAGTGATAAGTTTAAGTCTATAACCAAAACGACCTAATAATATAGCCACAATAAGCGGACCACCTGCCAGACCTAATTTGGCTGGCATAGGCATATTTGGGAAATGAATAGGAATACTACCTACTAAAATACCAACAAAGATACCCAAGAATATTGTTATAAGGTGAGGTTCATTTAAACGTTTAAGAGTATTACCTAATATTTTTTCAACCTTAGAAATAGCTTCTATTGTTCCCACTACAGTTACACGGTCACCCACTTGAAGATATAATTCTGGGCGAGCCAATAAATCAATACCAGAACGATGAACACGAGTAATATTTACACCATAAACACTACGAAAAGCCAAAGAACCAATAGTTCTACCATTAATATTACTTTGTGTAACCACAATACGTCTAGAAACTAGAGCCTTCTCACTATCCTCCCAAACATAATCAACTTTCTTTCCAAGGAAAGCAATTACAGCTCTTTCATCTGCTTGATTCACAATCACTGACACTATATCACCAATAGACAAAATAGTGTTATCAGTTGGTATAATCACGTCTTTACCATTATAAAGACGTGAAGCAACGAATTGCCTACGAATCATACTTTGACATTGATCCAATGTACAACCTACAACAGACTCGTTTGTAACCCTAATTGTAATCCAATTTGGAGCTTCTTTTACCTCCTGCTGATTTTTTAAAGATTCTTCTTCCTTATCCAATTTCACTCTGAATATACCTCGTAAAATAAGGAAACTAAGTAAAATACCTATCACACCCATAGGATAAGCTACAGCATAACCCAAACCAATAGAAGGTATAGGACCTGCAAGTTCTCCTGCATCACTAAGTTGTCTTAAGGCTTCTTGTGCTGCACCCAAGCCAGGAGTATTAGTAACAGCACCTTGCATAATACCTACTAACATAGGAATAGATATATCGCCATTAAAAATATAAAATAGTGAAATTGTTACACCTATACCCAATAATATAAGTAAACAAGCTAAACCATTCAACTGCATTCCACCCTTCTTAAAAGAAGTAAAGAAACTAGGTCCCACCTGTAAACCAATGGAGAATATAAACAGAATAAGACCAAATTCCTTGATAAAATGCATTACTGTATGGTCCACAGAGAAACCAAAGTGACCTACCAAGATACCCATAAATAAAACAAAGGTAACACCCAAAGATATTCCACATACCTTTATTTTACCAAGCATCACACCTGTGGCTATCACAAAAGCATAAATTAACACATCATGTGCTATAGAATTACCTGTAAGTAGTTCTGTTATCCATTCCATATTGTAAGATTTAAAGGACTGCAAAGTTAATAAAAAGTTAGGATATATTTATAATTGGAGCAATAATATATAATAATCCCTAAAAATTGGGATTGTGAAAATGTTATTCTGAGAGTATTTTTGCAGCCTGATTTAAAATAGTATTAATTTAAACCCTAAGAATATGAAAAAACTTTTACTATGGATAACATTATTATTGAGTTGTCCTTTACTTTATGCACATGGCCATAATCATGATGACCACGAACACCAATCTACATCAAATCAACCACTTAGCGATGCTCATATAAGTGGAGATGTACGCGATGCAAACACAGGAGAGCACCTTCCATACGTTTATGTTACATTAAAAAACAAAGGTATTGGAGGATTAACAGATGCATCTGGACACTTCTATATCACCAATGTACCTACAGGAAAAACAATTGTAGAATTTAGTATGTTGGGATATGAAACAATAGAATATACATTAGATATAGTTTCTGATAGTACATATATATTGCGTCCAGAATTAAAAGAAGAAAGTATTATGTTAAATAATATAGTTGTTTCAGGCAATAAATATGAAACCAAACAAAAAGAAACAGCTAGTATGGTTAATGTAATTTCGCCAACACTAATTAAACAAGTTGGAGCAGAAAACATAGGGCAAGTACTTGATTATCAAACAGGTTTACGATTAGAAGAAACTTGTCAAAACTGCGGAGCACCTTCATTAAGAATTAATGGATTAGAAGGACAATATACACAGATTTTAATGGATAGCCGCCCTATATTTAGTTCACTTGCTTCTGTATATGGACTTGAACAAATTCCTACAGGAATGGTAGATAGAATAGAAGTTATTAGAGGTGGAGGTTCTGCATTGTTCGGAGGTAATGCAGTAGCAGGAGTTGTTAATATTATAACCAAAGAACCTAAAACCAATTCATTGGACATAAACCACACCACGAGTCTAGTAGGAGGCAAAGCATGGGATTTTAATACCAATATAAATGGAACATACGTTACATCAGACTCTAAAATAGGAGTATCAATATTTGGAACTCATCATAGCCGTGATGCATACGACGCAGACAACGATGGATTCTCAGAATTATGCAAACTCAACAATGCTACCATAGGTTTTAGAAGTTTCTTTAAAACAGGATTATATTCAAAAATCACAGCAGAATATCACCACATGTATGAGTTTAGAAGAGGTGGAGACTCATTGGAACTTGCACCAGACCAAACTAACATCACAGAACAAACTGAACATAATATAGACACCGGAAGCTTACAATTTGATTGGACATCACCAAATAAACTACACCATTTTTCTATATACTCATCTGCTCAATATATAAAACGTAATAGTTATTACGGCACAGATAAGAATCCTAATGCTTATGGCAACACAACAGACATTACAGCTGTGGTAGGAGGCCAATATAGATACTCATGGATGCAAAATACTATTTTACCAGCAGATGTAAGTGCAGGATTTGAATATACATACGACAACCTACACGATCAAATGTTAGGATATAACAGAGATATGCGTCAAGAAGTTAATATAATAGGAGGTTATTTACAAAACGAATGGAAAAATAAATACCTAAGTATATTAATAGGAGCAAGATTGGATAAACATAACTTAATGAATCAAGTAGTATGTTCTCCACGAGCAAGCATCAGATACACCCCTATTCCAGAAATAGTAATTAGAGGAACATATTCAAGTGGATATAGAGCACCACAAGCATACGACGAAGACTTACACATAGGTGCAGTAGGTGGAGAAGTAAGTCTTATAGAATTAGATCCAAATCTTCGTCCAGAATATTCTCACAGCGTTAGCCTATCCACAGACCTATACAAAGATTTTGGACTTTGGGAAACAAACCTTACTCTAGAAGGATTCTTTACACAAATAAATGATGTATTCACATTGGTAGATATAGGCCACGATGAAAAAGGTAACTTAATACGCCAACGAACCAATTCATCAGGAGCATACGTAGGAGGTTTAAATGTAGAAGCCAAAGTTGCTTACAGCAACATCCTTAGTTTCCAACTGGGATACACCTTCCAACAAAGCAGATATAAAGAAGCAGTAACATGGTCTGAAAATCCTAATATAAAGCCACAAACTCGCATGTTCCGCACACCAGACCACTATGGTTACGCAATAGCCACAGTTACCCCTGTAAAAGGATTTGATATTACAATTAATGGTAAAGCAACAGGCAGTATGCTTGTTCAACACGCAGCAGGATATATAGCAGAAGATGAAGAAGTAGAAACACCTACATTCTGGGATTTAGGAGTAAAACTATCATACGATATTCCACTATATAAATTATATACTCTTCAAGTCAATGCGGGTGTAAAAAACGTTCTTAATAGTTTTCAAACAGACTTTGACAAAGGTCCAAGTAGAGATTCTGGATACATCTATGGTCCTACCCTTCCTAGAACATTCTTTGTAGGACTAAACTTAAAACTATAATTACATAATCTTCAAGGTGAGAGGCTGACTAATTTACATTAGCAGCCTCTTTTCGTTATATCTAAAACTTCAAAAGAAGGCAGGGAGGACAAAAGAAGTATCTTTATTTGTTAATATACTATTCCCTTCTACCTCTTAACTGACTCCACTTTGATTTTGACTTCCAATTAGATGTAGGAATCTTGATAATTGTGAATAACTTCATAGCTTCATTACTCATAGTAATTAAATAATAAATAGTAATACCACCTATGATTAGCGAATCTACATCCAACTTTTTCTCAATTTTCATCATACGTTTATTTAATTGATTAATAATTATACTAAAATAAAGTACTAATATAACCAGAATGCAATAAAATAAATAAAAGAAGTAGATTTTAATAGGATATAAAAGATAATGAACTATAAAGAATTATAGAAAGAAAACAATTAAAGAGATAAGAAAAAGAAGATATTATCTCTGTAAAAATCAATACATACAAAAAAAGAAGTCTCACAATCTAGTGTTGTAAGACTTCTTCTGAAAAACGGCAGCTACCTACTCTCCCACAATATGCAGTACCATCGGCGCAATTGGGCTTAACTTCTCTGTTCGG
>JAFWXW010000022.1 GCA_017517845.1 Paludibacteraceae bacterium | reverse complement strand
TTATTTTTGTAGGATATATACACGTTACAATGAAAAAAATAATATTTCTTACCATTCTTTTGGCTTGTAATTTTGGAGCTTTTGCAAATTCCAAAGACAAGCATTTTGAGCTTTCTAAAAATCTAGATATTTTTAATTCATTATATAAATCACTAAATTTACATTATGTAGATACCATTCCATTAAATAAAATGGTGAAAGCAGGAATAGATGGAATGCTCAGAAATATTGACCCATATACAGTATATATCCCAGCAGAAAATGATGAAGACTTCACACTTATGACTACTGGTGAATATGCTGGCGTTGGTGCCATTATTACTCAGAGAGATAGTGCCATTTATATCAATGAAGTATATGTAGATATGCCTGCGTATAATGTTGGTTTACGCCCTGCCGACAAAATAGTATCGGTGGATAAAACCAAAATAAAAAATCACACAGTATCACAAGTGAGTGAAATGCTTAGAGGCATTCCTGGCACAGAAGTTAAAGTGGGAATTATTCACCCAAATGAGACTAAAGTAAAATATTACAATATAACTAGAAAACAAATTTATATTAACCCTATTATATATTATAATGTGGTATCAGATAGTATAGGATATATAAATTTGAGTAGTTTTACAGACAATTGTTCGTCTGAACTAAAAAAAGCATATCTAAAACTAAAAGAAAAAGGAATTAAAGGATTAATTATAGACCTAAGAAGTAATCCTGGAGGGCTTTTAAGAGAGGCGATAAATATTAGTAATTTCTTTCTGCCAAAAGGCGAAACCATAGTTTCTACCAAAGGGAAAGATGAAGATAACAATGTAACTTACAAAGCACACAGCACACCTATAGACCTAAATATTCCGCTTGTAATAATGGTGGATAGTAATAGTGCATCTGCTTCTGAAATCGTGGCTGGAGCAATGCAAGATTTGGATAGAGCAGTCATAGTGGGCGAAAGAACATTTGGCAAAGGATTAGTCCAAGGCACCTTCCCTGTGGCATACGATGGCAAACTAAAAGTGACAACTGCAAAATACTACACTCCTAGCGGTAGATGTATTCAAGCCATAAATTATACTCAAAAAGAAGGAGAAAAATCTGGGACTATACCAGATAGTTTAACCACAGAATTTAAAACTCGTGCAGGCCGCATTGTACGTGATGGTCGTGGAATAATGCCAGATGTAGAGTATAAATATAAACATGACAAAGATAGTATGTCACTAGCTCTCTTGTGTATAGAATTGATTAAGGAGAATATAATCTTTGATTATGCTACACATTTTAAATTAAATAATAAAGAAATTCCTTCTGTAGAAGACTTCACACTTTCTGATAGCATTTATAATGACTTCAAGAAATTTGCTATTGAAAAAGATTTTAAATATGAGAATAGTTCACAAGAGGGGCTAAAAAAGCTTATTGATATAATAAAAAAAGAGAATTTCTATGAGCAAACAAAAGAAATTTTAGATTCTTTGGAATTGAAACTTCAACATAATACAGAAGAGGAATTAGACAAATATCGTTCAGAAGTAAGTCAAATGCTTTCTGCAGAAATAGTTAAACGTTATTATTTCTCCAAAGGCGAAGCACAAGAGAGTCTCAAGACCGACGAGGCATTAAAATTAAGTATTGAAATATTAAACGACTCAAATCGTTATCATGGAATTCTCCAAAAGAAATAGTAGTTTTTTACCCACCTCTGCCAAGGAAATGAAAGCCTTGGGTTGGGACTATGTGGATATTATCATATTCACAGGAGACGCATATATAGATCACCCTTCTTTTGGTGCAGCCATTATAGCTAGAGTATTAGAAAAAGAAGGTTTCAGAGTGGCTGTAGTTCCACAACCAAACTGGAAAGACGACCTACGAGACTTCAAAAAGATGGGCACTCCTCGCCTATTCTTTGCTGTTACTTCTGGGGCAATGGACTCTATGGTAAACCATTACACAGCAAATAAAAGACTACGTACCAATGACGCCTATACACCAGAAGGCAAGGCTGGATTTCGCCCAGATTATGCCACTTCTGTTTATAGCAATATACTTAAAAACCTATACCCAAACATTCCTATAATCATAGGTGGTATAGAAGCTTCACTTCGCAGATTTGGGCATTACGATTACTGGTCTGACAAATTAAAAAACAGCATACTTCTAGATAGTAAAGCAGATATTCTAGTTTATGGTATGGCAGAGAAAACCATGGCAGAATTGGCTCATAAATTTAATGAAAATAAATCTCTAGAAGAAATTCACCAAACACCTCAGATAGCTTATCTTTCTACTCCTAAAAAGGTGGATATAGAACTGAGCTCTTTTGAGGAATGTATAAAAGACAAAAGAAAGCAAGCCATAAATTTTAAATTGGTAGAAGAAGAATCTAATAAATACAATTCTACATTGACCATAGGTCAAAGATTTGGCAAAGACATGGTTATTGTAAATCCACCTTATCCACTTCTTACCACCGAAGAACTAGATGCCATTTATGACTTGCCTTATACCAGAAGAATACATCCTAGATACAAAGGAAAAACCATTCCTGCGTATGATATGATTAAGCACTCTGTAACATTGCACAGAGGCTGTTTTGGTGGTTGTGCATTCTGTACTATATCTGCTCACCAAGGCAAATTTATAGTTTCACGTTCTGCCGAATCCATTTTAAGAGAAATAGAAAAAATATCAGAAGAAGAGAGTTTCAAGGGGTACATTAGTGATTTAGGTGGACCTTCGGCAAATATGTATCGCTTAGGAGGAAAAGACATAGAGATTTGTAAAAAATGCAAACGCCCCACTTGCCTACACCCAAAAATTTGCCCAAACCTAAACACAGACCACTCAGAAGTTTTGAAACTATATTCTGCAGTAAGAAAACTTCCTTACATAAAAAAAGCATTTATTGGTAGTGGAATTAGATATGATTTGGCCACAGACCAATATTTGAAAGAAGTGGTAAAAAACCATGTTTCTGGCAGACTAAAAGTGGCACCAGAGCACACTAGTGACGAAGTGCTTAATTTGATGAGAAAACCATCATTTAAATTATTTAAAGAATTTGACAAAAAGTTCCATAAATTTAATGAGGAATTCAACCTTAACCAACAACTAATTCCTTATTTTATTTCTTCACACCCTGGTTGCAAACCAGAACACATGGCAGAACTAGCCATAGAAACCAAAAAATTAAATTTCAGACTAGAGCAAGTTCAGGATTTTACTCCTACTCCATTTACTCTAGCCACAGAAATTTATTATACCAGAATTAATCCTTATACTATGGAAAAAGTCTATGTTGCTGGGACTCCAGAACAAAAAAATAAGCAACGTAGTTTTTTCTTTTGGTATAAGGGAGAATACAAAGCAGAAATAAAAAGATTCCTTAAAGAAATAGGCAGATTAGATTTACTTAATGCCTTATTCAAATAAAATCCATTAATGAGAAAAATCCTATTAATCATTACACTATTCATTTCATTAGCAGTTAATGCTAGTGGCTTTTCTAATAATCTAACTGAATATTTTGCACAGATAGATTCTTCAGATAATGACAGCATTATAATCTCTGTAAATAAAAAAATCAAACAAGAAGTATTAGAGTTTGCAGAAACAGATTCAAATTTCTATAAAACTTCATTAAACTGTAACAGAATAGGAAGTGTAATTTCTTCTGACAACAAATTAAAAATAATTTCTTGGAATTATAGATTATCAGATGGAAGTTTTTCGTACGAAACTGTGATAATTAAAAATTCTGGCAGAAAAAATCCTAAAGTAAAAACTTGGTCAATATCTTGTCCCAAAGGCATAAAACCCACTGAAAATAAGACCTATAACTCCAAAAACTGGTATGGAGCATTGTATTATAGTATAGTTCCATGGAAAGGAGATTATATACTTTTGGGTTACTCCACATATAATAATATTTCTAAGATAAAACTTATAGATGTTCTCTCTTTGGAAAAGAACAGACCTGTTTTTGGAAAAAAAGTTTTCAAAAAAGGAAATAAAACTTTTTCTAGAATGGTTTTTGAATATTCATTTATGGCAAATATGAGTTTAGTTTATAATATAGAAAGAAAAGAATTTATATTTGACCACTTATCTCCAGAAGAACCTTCTATGAAAGGACTATACCAATATTATGGTCCAGATTTCAGTCTCGATGCTCTACGAGAAAATAGAAAATTCTGGGAATATATAGAAGATGTTGATGTAAGAAATAACTAATATTATGATTTGCTATTGGGCTACCTTAATTTTATTTAAAGTAGTCCATTTTTGTTACAATAATATTTCATAGTTCTAATTATTTGTATTACATTTGCTTGTTATTTATTCTATAAAACGATTATATAAAAAAGATTTTTATGAAAATCACGTTTAAAATTAATTACCACACCACATGGGGACAAAACCTATTTGTGGTAGGTTCTGCTGAGGAATTAGGTTCTAACGTTAATGCCAAAGCTCTACCTATGAAGTATGAAGAAAATGGTGACTGGTCACTAGAAGTAGAAATTAACTCTACCAAGAAGTTCACCTATAATTATATCATACTTAATGAAAATAAAACATTTTCTGGAGAGTATTTCACAGACAGAGCATTTTCTGCTGTCGCAGGTAAAGAGAACTATATCCTACACGACACATGGAGAAGTAATGGAGAAGATAAAACATTTTATTCTTCTGCATTCACAGAAGGTTTAATACTTAGAACTTCTAAGGGTAAAAAACAAGCTGCTGTAAAAGCAGAAAAAGTACTTCAATTTAGCATTAGTGCTCCACGTGTTCAAGATGGTTTAAGCATTGCTGTTATAGGAAACTGTGATGCACTAGGCAACTGGGACACCACAAAAGCTCTAGTTCTTTCTGATGCAGAATTTCCACTATGGAAGGGTGCTGTTGCCATGAGAGGCAATGAAGGTATTATAGAATATAAATACGTTTTATATGATGCTAAAACTAAAACTTCTGTTTCTTGGGAATATGGTGACAACAGAACATTAAATCTATTTGATATAGAAGAAAGTACTGTTTATAAACGTAATGATGAAGTTTTCCGTTATAGCATTCCTCCTTTTAAATGTGCAGGTATTTCTATCCCTGTATTCTCTATTCGTACACATAATAGTTTTGGTGTAGGTGAATTTTCAGACCTAAAACTAATGTCTGATTGGGCAAAACTTACAGGTCAGAGAGTAATTCAAACACTTCCTATCACAGATACAACTCGTTTTAGAACCAATGCTGACTCATATCCATATAGCAGCATCACTGTGATGGCACTACACCCTATTTACATTAATATATTTGAACTTGGTATCTTAAAAGACGAAGCCAAAATGCAAGAATTCTATAATCTACAAAAAGAATTCAATGCTTCTGCTACTGTTAAATACCAAGAAGTAACAGCTGCTAAATGGGAATACTTTAACCTTATCTACAAACAAGAAGGAGCAAAAGTATTAGCTTCTGCTGGATATAAAAAATTCTTATCAGAAAATAAAGAATGGTTATATCCTTATGCTGCATTCTGTTATTTAAGAGACAAATATAATAACTGCAACTTCCGCACTTGGGACGAATATAGTGTATATAATAAAACAAAAGTAGGTAAATTATTTACAGATGCTAAAACAAAGGAAGATGTAAATCTACACCTTTACTTACAATACAACGCTCATATCCAACTTTTGGAAGCTACACAATATGCAAAACAAAACAATGTAGTTGTAAAAGGTGACATTCCTATTGGCATTAGCCCAGAAAGTGTAGAAGCATGGATGGAACCAGAATTATTTAACCTAAACAGCCAAGCGGGTGCTCCACCTGATCCATTCTCTAAAACAGGTCAAAACTGGGGATTCCCTACATACAACTGGGACGAAATGGAACGTGATGGTTATTTGTGGTGGAAAAAACGCTTCCAAAAAATGGCTACATACTTCCAAGTATATCGTATAGACCACGTGCTTGGTTTCTTTAGAATTTGGCGTATGAATGCTGGTGATGTTCAAGGTCTTCTTGGTTATTTTGACCCTGCCCTTCCATTTACAGAAGATGAAATCCGCAGTTTCGGAACATGGTTTGAATACCACAGAATGGTAACTCCATATATCCGTGAACACATGTTGTATGATAAATTTGGTGATAAAGCACCAGACATCATTAGTAGATATTTAGAGTTGGTTAATGCTGGTACTTATCGTTTCAAAGAAGAATTTAAAACTCAACGCCAACTAGAAAGCTACGCTCAAAACAATCCTGATGAGTTGGAATTAAATGGTCCTATTTATAATGAACTTTTAAGCCTATATTGCGAAGTATTATTCATAGAAGACCAAAAATTGAGAGGTAAATATCACCCACGTATTAGTTTCCACGAAACATATTCTTATCGTGAACTAGACTGGGAGGCAAAAAATGCTCTTAACAGATTGTATAACCACTTCTTCTATGAACGTCACAATCAATTCTGGGCAGAACAAGCCATGAAAAAACTTCCAGCACTTATTCGTGCCACAGATATGTTAGTTTGTGCAGAAGACTTGGGTATGATTCCTGCTTGTGTTCCAGATGTAATGAAAAATCTTTATATGTTAAGTCTAGAAATAGACCGCATGCCAAAAGATCCTACTCAAGAATTTGTTTATATGGACGGAGTGCCTTATCTATCAGTATGCACCACTTCTACTCACGATATGTCTCCTATCCGTGGTTGGTGGAAAGAAGATATGGGCTTAACACAACGTTACTACAACCATATCTTAGGAGAATGGGGAGGCGTTTCAGAAGATTGTGCACCTTGGATTTGTGAAAAGATTCTAAACCGTCACTTATACTCTCCTGCCATGTTGGTTATCCTTCCTTTCCAAGATTGGATTTCTATAGATGGTGAGAACAGAAGACCAAATTGTGACGAAGAACGTATCAACATACCTGCAGACCCTCACCACTTCTGGTGTTACAGAATGCACAAAAACGTAGAAGAACTTCTTGGTTTAACAGAACTAAATGAAAAAATGCTTCAAATGACCATTGCTTCTGGACGTTCTGTAAAAATGTAATTCTTTTTATAATAAACGATGAGGCTGACTAAAAAGTCAGCCTCTTTTTTATACATTGTCCATAAAGTTTTTTTCTCTTCTATTAAATACAATAATCCCTATAAATAATATTATCGCAGAGAACAAAAAGCTATAAATAAGCCAACCCCACCCCATAAAATCTCCTACATCAAAAAATCCATATCTAAAAGTCTTAATGATAGGAGTAATAGGATTTAGACAAATTAGAGTATTGATGTTTATTCCTAAAAATTGTCCATGAACTTCGGCTAGAGGATAAACTATGGGAGTTGCATACATCCAGAGTTGTACTACAAAGGTAAATAAGAATTGCATATCCCTATATTTTATAGTCAATGATGAAACGATAATCCCAATTCCCAATGATATACCTGCGAGCATTAATACCAAAAGCGGAGATAAGAATATATACCAATTGGGATATAAATGTGTACCAAAGAATAGGTAACATAAATAAACAGCAACAAAAAGAAAAAACTGAATACAGAAACGGAAGAATGTACTCAACACTGTAGATAAGGGACTAATTAATCTTGGGAAATAAACTTTACTATACAATCCTACATTTGTACAAAATGTATTAGATGTTTTGTACAAACAATCAGAAAAGAACTGCCACATACAGACTCCCGACAAATAAAATAAGGGTTGTGGGATTCCTTCTGTAGGGATACCTGCTATCCCACCGAATATTACCATATACATAAAAACTGTGATAGCAGGCTGAATTATATTCCAAAAAGGGCCTAAAATGGTTTGCTTATATTGTGTTACAATATCACGTTTGATAAACAATGATAACAAGTCACGATAACTCCAAACTTCTTTTAAATCTAAATCTAAGACATTACTCTTAGGTTTAATAATTGTAGCCCATCCCATAGTTTTATTATTTTAATTCATATATTTCGTCGCTTTCTGTGTTAACTATTTCTATTATTTCATCATAATCTGAATCATCTACTACCAGAATATAGTCATGTGCACTAGACAAGTCTTCTGCTGCTATGATTTTGTCAGGAGAATTACCTTCTGTCTCATCCCCTACATAAATATAAATCTCATCGCCAGTATTCTTAGTGACATCTGATGCAACAATATATTTTTCATCATCTGCTAAATCTACATTTATTTGTTTTGCAACTTCATAAGCCTCAACTTTTACAGCTGCTTCTGGAACCTTCTCTTCTTGAGGAATAGTATTTATATCCTCTTTATTAAACACTATAGACGAAACATTTGAAGCAAGAAATTTAACTACACTTCCGTCTTTTTTATATATACATAAATTTAATTGTGCTATAGATAATTGGCAAATGCCTAACATTACAATTAATGTAAATACAAACTTTTTCATAATAATTATTTTTTTATAAATTTCACAAATTGGTTATTGATTTGAAGAATATAGGTACCTTGAGAAAGAGAAGCCACATCTACCTCAGATCCTGTTTCCTTTAATAAACATTTGCCATTGAGGTCATAAACTAAAAGATTTGCAGAATCATTTGTACCTTGAACATAAAGAAAATTGGTCACTGGATTTGGAAAAAAATATACATCTGGTATTTCCATTTCTCCAACAGATGTGGGTACTGTGGTAAAAAGAATTTCCTGAAATCCTTCATTTTCAAATCCATCTTTTGAAACCACTGTCATAGAACCTTCTGTTTCATTTGCAACAACATCTATACGCAGGACCTCCGACAATAAATATGAAATCTCACTACCATCTGCAGAAATGGCTACAATATTTTTAACCTCGTTGGCAAAAAGGCTGCTTGAAATTATCATTACAAGTGCCGAGAATAAAATTTTCATTTTCATAATTCATTAAATTTTAAATTAATTAGACTTTTTACATGAGCTCATATTGTAAAAAATGTTGTAAAAAAAAAGAACCAACTTCTCTGGTGAGAAATTGATTCTGAAGCAAATTTAATTTTCGACTATTTATATGCAAATTTATCGATATTAAATTTTTATGAAATTTTCATTTTTATGCTCTACAATATAATTTAAAGCAGTTTTTGATACTAGTTATTACAAAAAAATTACAGTTTACTTCACAAAACCCTTATCTTTTATTTCTTTTAGGAGTTTTTCTGAGAAAAATTCGTTGTTCTTTTTTGTATATCTAATGTCTGTGAACACTTGTGCCAGAGTTTCTTTTTTATTTTCCTCTACGTATAATTTCATCTCTGGAAGTGATTCTTTTGCAGAAAATGCTTCTTTTATATCTTTCACTTCGTACTTTTCATTATGAATAAGCGAAGATATAGGTAAACGGTCAGAAACTTTTGGTTTTTCTGCTGGATACCCCACTGTAATAGTAACCACAGGAACCACTAATTCTGGAAGTTCCAAAATCTCAGAAATTTCTGCTGGATTATAATTTGTTGTTCCTAAATAACAAATACCTAGACCAGCCGCTTCTGCTGCCACACAAAATGTCTGAGCCCAAATAACAGCATCTATAGAAGCAGAATAAAAAGAAAGGAAGTTGTCATATCCAGGTTCTGCATTGCTTTCTTTGCACCAACGAGTAAAAAGATTGAAATCTGCACAAAAAGTGAGTACCACAGGAGCAGTAGTAATCATTCGTTGATTAAAATGCAAAGGAGCAAGACGTTTTTTCATGTCTTCGTCACGAGTTACTACCACACTATAAGTCTGCATATTTCCAGTATTGGAAGACTGAGCAGCCTGCTGTAATAAATCATTTAAAAGTTCGTTAGAAATATCTTTTTTAAGGTAATCACGTACACTACCGCGATTAGTAAGTAGGTTCTTCATTGTTTATAAAGTTTTTAAATTAATTTCTTGTAAAGTTTTCCAAAATGGAAAGAATTATTTTTTTCGTAGAACAAAATTAATAAATTTTCTTTGCTTCTTTTTCATGATTTATCGGCTCCATGTGAATCCCAATATGAGTGAGTGGTCCAAACTCTGCTTTGAGAGCATTTTCCATACGTTTGGTAATTTCGTGTACCTCATTTAGCGATAAATTGCCATCCATTCTTATATGGAATTCAATAGCTATATTACTACCAATGTGTCTGGTTCTAAGGTTGTGAGGAGATTTTACCTCTGGAAAAGAATGTATAATGTTAAGAATTTTCTCTTGAGTTTTCTTTGGAAGAGATTTTTCTAAAAGTTCTTCAAGGCTCGCCTTGGTAAGTTCTATTGCTACTTTAAGAATAAATATACTCACCAAAAAGGCTGCAATTGGATCAAGCACTCTCCATTTTTCACCCAAGAACATTGCACCAGAAATACCCAACAGTGTACCAATAGAAGAAAGTGCATCGCTTCTGTGGTGCCATGCATTTGCCATCAGAGCGTTTGAATTAAGGTTTTTCCCTTTGTAAACTGTATATTGATACAATGCTTCTTTAAAAACAATTGAAACTGCAGCAGCACCAAGCGCCCAAATGTTTGGCGCAGCTAGTTCTTTTCCATGAAAGAAATCTATAATAGTTTCTACCGCATTAACCAAAATCCCTACTCCCACAGCAAACAAAACCACACCTATAATGGCTGTGGCAAGTGTTTCGTATTTACCATGACCGTAATGGTGGTTTTCATCTTTTGGCATACTCGAAACTCGCACAAAAAGTATAACAATAATATCGGTGATAAAGTCTGAAAGCGAGTGCACTGCGTCAGCTATCATAGCCGCACTATTTCCCACAAAACCCGCCACAAACTTAAACACTAACAACAAGAAATTCACCAAACTCCCCCATAGTGTCAGTTTGTAAATTTCCTTCTCACGATTCACTTCATTTGCCATAATAATTTTATAAAATAGAATATTTAGTTAGCTTTGTTTCCGTAACTCAAAATTTTCATTTGTATCTCTGTTTTTTTATTTATAGTTCACCAAACTCGGTCTTCAAAGCTCGTATTTTCCTAGCATTTTTCTAATTGTAGTAGAAACCTCGTCACGAAGAGACTGTGGTTCAAGCACTTCTATATCTGTACCATTGCTTAGGATTTCCGAAATAAAATCTCGTTCTATGCAAAGTTGATACGTAAAAATAGAGAAATCTTCATTTGTTTCCACTTCTTTTTGACTATGGTGAAGAGGAAGCGAGTGCAAAAACTTAGAAAATCTAGGACTCACCTTAAGTTTTACCTCGTCAGGTTGCTTATCGGTGTTGGTGGTATATATGCCATAGTAATTGTGCCAATAAGTAGCAGGCGTAATATCCATTTTAGGAGTATTTTCTGCGTTCGGTACAATTTTCAAATCGCTAATTCTGTCTAAGCCATAAATTCTAATTGTATCAGTTCCTTTTTGAAACAACATATACCAACGTTGTTTGTATTGCTTCAAACCAAGTGGAAGTCCATAGATAGTTTCTTCTACGTCTTTTTCTACATACTTTTTATAGGTAAATTCTAGAGCAGAATTTTCTTTTATAGCAGTGGTTATTTCAAATAAGAAATTTTTAGCCGAAGGGTTGTTTTCTGTGATAATTTTATCCCTAATAGAGATACTACTATTCAAGATATTGCTTATGTGATAATTTTCCAACAACCACACACGCAAGTCGTTATCTTTGTTTATTTTGTCATTATCCTCTATGTAATAACAATATCCGCCTTTTATATCACATTCAATATTTATGTCAAATATTTCTTCTGCAGTTTCTTTCCATCTCACAAATGTGCTTCTAGAGAGTTTTTTTCCGTCGTAAAATGGTGATAGTTCCCACTTCTTTTCTATCTCCTTTTGTGAAATACGTTTGTTGTGCAAAATGGTATCAAAAAGCCAAATGTAATGTGAAAGTTTACTTGCCATAACTAAAAAAATCTAATAATCACAAATTTAATAAAGTTTTCTCAATTTACGAGGAATTTCTTTAATAAATTGAAATCGTTTTGTGAATGAGATTGTGGTGGGTCGATGCCATACTGAATATAGATATCGTGTTCACAAATATAATATTTTTTTGTGAAATGGAAGATTTCTAGAAAATAGAACAAAAATATAGTGGTAACTAGTTAAAAAATTTTGAAAAACAAAAAATTTAAGAATCTAATAAAATACTTGCCTTATTACTTTGATAATCAAAGAATATACTTTAACTTCGTGAAAATTTTACACGTGTAACATTATAAAATCTAATCTTTATTTACGAAATTTAGTTATGACAAAACAAGAATCAATCAAACTTTTTGAAGAAAAAAAAGTTCGTACAGTCTGGGACGACGAACAAGAAAAATGGTATTTTTCAGTGGTAGATGTTGTGGGAGTGTTGACAGAAAGTGTTAATCCACAAATTTATTGGAGAGTTCTTAAGAATAGACTTTTAAAAGAGGGAAATGAAACCGTTACAAATTGTAACGCTTTGAAAATGACAGCAGCAGACGGCAAAAAACGTTTAACCGATGTTGCTGATACAGAGGGTATTTTCCGTATTATCCAATCTATTCCATCACCAAAGGCAGAACCATTTAAAAGATGGATGGCACAAGTTGCAGCCCAAAGACTCGACCAATTGCAAGACCCAGAACTTTCTATCGACCAAGCGATTATGGATTATAAACGATTGGGGTACTCAGATGCGTGGATAAACCAACGAATAAAATCTATAGAAGTAAGAAAAGAGTTAACAGACGAATGGGAAAGAACTGGCGTGAACAAAGGCGTTGAGTATGCTTCGCTAACTGATATAATTACCAAAGAATGGAGCGGACTTACCACAAAATAATACAAAAATCTGAAAGGATTAAAGAAAGAAAATTTGCGAGACAACATGACTAATCTGGAAATCGCATTTAATATCCTTGCTGAAGCCTCTGCTACAGAACTTTCTAAACAACGTAACCCCAATGGTTTCAACGAACAAAAATCTGTTGCCAAAGCAGGAGGAAGTGTTGCCAAAGCCGCAAGAGACCAACTAGAAGACCAGTTGGGCAGAACCATCATCTCCCCTAAAAAAGCAAGTGATTACCTCCTACCCGATAAAGATGAGTAGAATCTAAAATGTGCAGTCGTCTGGCTGCACATTTTTTGTAGAGATTGAACTATTTTTAATAGCAATACTATAAATTATTAAAATATTCAGTTTTAAGCCAATAGGCGTAAATTGGATCTTGGAATGAGACTTTACTTGCTTGAATATCCAATATATCTTTTTGAACTAGAGCAGTTTTTGAACGAGCAATAGACGTAGCAGAAGTGATTTTATATTTGCTCATAGTTTCAGCAGAACTAATGCTTTTTTCTCCAGCAATAAGTGCTTTAATATAATTAAGTTGTTGAGTTGTGAGAGTTTCAGTAATAGTAGTGAATAATAAACTCAATTGCTCTACAAGAGCAGAGTGAGCCTCTTTAACAATATCTACTGTACATTCATTTTCACTTCGTAGCCATGATTGTTGTGCCAATTGCTGTGCATAATATGGATGATTTTCAACCAACTCTACTATCAAATGGCATGCTTCGTCCGTTATATTTTTATTAGTATCAGTAAAACGTTTTTTGAAAAATTCTACTAAGTATTTAGTGTCTATTTTATTCAAAAATTTTAAATCTCCAAACTTATAAAATGGCTTAGAAGAGTCTGTAAAGATGTTTAACATCATGTGACGTTTGCTTCCATAAAGGCAATAAGACACGTTTTGGTGTAGTTGCCAATGCGAACGTAGTTTTTTTTGAAAGTAATCTGGTTCTTCAAATTCTGCAATATTTTGAAACTCATCTATACAAATAACTATTTTTAATCCTTTTTTCTTCGCAATTTTTTCTGCCAAATCCAAAACTTCATCTGGATTATCTTTTACTTCTTTCCAATCAAAGTCTATAGAAACCTCATTTGCAGGGTCTGTCCCAATAGAAATTCTAGGTACCAAACGAGAGAACAAACTTTTAGTAGTCTCTACAGCTTCGTCCCATTTTGTCGAAGTTTCCTTTATAACGTTACGAGCAAGAAGAGAATAAAAATCTTCCTCATTTCTAACATTAAAAAGATCTATATGGCAAATCCTTAGATTATTATCTTTTTCTAAAGCAATTTTTCTTGCCTTATTTACAAGCGAACTTTTACCCCAACGACGTGGCGAAATTATTATCGTATTAATTAGAGAAGTAAAATTTTGTACTAAAGAAGTAGTTTCAACCTCTCTATCTGTGAAATTTCTCTCTGTTGCTATTTTTCCGAATATAAAAGGAGTTTCCATTATTGTCAAATTTTTGTACTATGTCTATATTTTGTACAAATTTATAATAAAAAATCAATATTACAAAAAATGTAATTACAAAAAGTGTTATAAATTTTATTACAAATAATGTAATCACAAAAAGTGTTAATGATAAAATTAGTAGTAAAAAACTTCTCAAAACTATCTTTTTCTCAAAAAAACTCCAACCTGTAGCAAAAAGTGACACACCCTACCCCTATTTTTGTAGCAACAATTATAAACCATTAAAATAGGAGGACAATATTATGTTTTTAGCAATCATTATTTTCACAGCACTAGCAATAGAAGTTTTTAAATATCTAACAGGCGGCAAAAGCAAAGATTTTTGGGGATGAAAAAAGGGAAAGTTGTATTAAATAATTATTAAGTGGCGATTAATTATCATATAAATTAACCGTCTAAACAATAAAATAGGAGATTATATTATGATATTTAAAGTAGAAATAGACCCATTTACTAAATCAGGGAAAAAAGTATATGAATATATAGAATCATTAAAAGATAAAAATGGTATTAGATATATGGATTTTAATGAAGAAGATTATCTAACAGAAAAGGAGTTAGAAAAAATAGAAAAGCGTTGCATAAATGAAATAGCAAAAGAATATAAACAAAAAAAGACTCGAAAAGAAAATTGCCCGTAAGTACAAAAAGAAAAATAAATAAAATATCAACAAAACAATCATAGAACACGTTTATTCTCTAAATTTAATGTTATATTTGTTTATTACGTTGAACAATTAAAAAATCAAATATCATGAAAAGATTTACCAACCTTTATCAATTATCTAAAACACTACGTTTTGAATTGAAGCCTATTGGCAAAACATTAGAAAATATCGAAAAGCATGGTCTTTTAGAACAAGACACACATCGTGCAGAAAGTTATGTTAAAGTTAAAGATATTATTGACGAATATCATAAAGCATTTATAGAAGAATATCTTAACACATTTGCCGATAGTTCTGAAACTTACGCAGAACAGAACAAAAACTTTGTAAAACTTCTACAAGAATTATACACAAACTATATGTGTAAAACCAAGGACGAAACCCAACAAAAACTATTAACCGAATCACAAGCCAAATTAAGAAAGATCATTGCCAAATCATTTAATAATGATAAATACAAACGCTTATTTGGCAAAGAACTTATAAAAGAAGAATTAATAGATTTTTTAAAAGATGACGTAGAAGATATAACTTTAGTTCAAGAGTTTAAGGATTTCACAACATACTTCACAGGATTTCATGAGAATAGAAAGAATATGTATTCTGATGAAGACAAATCTACAGCTATTGCATATCGTTTAATCCATGAAAACCTACCTAGATTTATCGACAATATATTAGTATTTGAGAAAATTGCTCAATCTGATGTAGCTCAGAAATTTACGGAATTGTATAAAAACTTTCAATCTTATTTAAATGTGAAAGAAATTTCTGAAATGTTTAAGTTAGGCTATTATAATATGGTATTAACTCAAACTCAGATTGATGTATATAATGCCATAATCGGAGGTAAAACAATAGAAGATAATGATATTAAAATAAAAGGGTTGAATGAATATATCAATCTATACAACCAACAACAAGAAGACAAGCACAATCGCTTACCTAAACTCAAACCTCTTTACAAACAAATTTTAAGCGATAGAAATGCTATTTCATGGTTACCTGAGCAATTTGATGCCAATGAGAAAGGTGGAAAAGTTTTAGAAGCAATACAAAAAGCCTATAATGAATTAGAACAACAAATTCTAAACAATAGTAACGAGGCAGAACATTCTTTACCAGAACTTCTAAAATTACTCTCTAATTATGACTTAAACAAAATTTATATTCCTAATGATGCACAGCTAACAGATATTTCTCAAAAAGTATATGGTCACTGGAATATTATTTCAAAAGCTCTAATAGAAGACTTAAAATTAACAACACCAAGAAAAAGTAGAAAAGAAACTGATGAAAAATATGAAGAGCGTCTAAATAAAATCCTTAAATCACAATCTAGTTTTTCTATTAGAAAAATCACAGACTCTGTACATAATACATATCCAGAGATAAAATCTTCTATTATTACATATTTTGAAAATATAGGAAATATCGATAATGAAGAAGAAAACATTATTTCTAAGATTACTAATTCTTACAACATTGCAAAAGATTTGCTAAACACTCCATATTTAGGGAATAATTTGTCACAAGACACCGTCAATGTTGAAAAAATTAAAAATCTGCTAGATGCAATTAAAGACCTACAGCATTTCATCAAACCACTATTAGGTAAAGGAGACGAGTCTGAAAAAGACGAAAAATTCTATGGGGAGTTTACACTTTTATGGGATGAGTTAAACAACATTACCCCACTCTACAATATGGTACGCAACTATATGACTCGCAAACCATATTCTACCGAGAAGATTAAACTAAACTTTGAAAATTCTACATTATTAGATGGTTGGGATTTAAATAAAGAAACTGATAATACTTCTGTCATTCTACGTAAAGATGGAATGTATTATTTAGCTATTATGAATAAAAAACATAATCGTGTATTTAATATAGATTCTATACCTACAGAAGGTGACTGTTTTGAAAAAATGGAATACAAGTTACTTCCTGGAGCGAATAAAATGTTGCCAAAAGTATTTTTTTCAAAATCTAGAATTGATGAATTTGCTCCTAGCAAACAATTAATAGAAAAATATCAAAGTGGAACTCACAAAAAAGGAGACAATTTTAGCTTAATCGACTGCCATAATCTTATTAATTTCTTCAAAGACTCAATAAACAAACATGAAGACTGGAAAAAATTTAATTTTAACTTCTCCGACACAAATACGTATGAGGATTTAAGTAATTTTTATAGAGAAGTTGAGAAACAGGGTTATAAAATCTCATTCAGGAACGTCTCTTCTGAATACATTAATTCATTAGTTGAAGATGGTAAAATATACCTATTCCAAATCTATAACAAAGACTTTTCATCATATAGCAAAGGTACTCCAAATATGCACACATTATATTGGAAGATGCTTTTTGATGAAACTAATATGTCTGATGTCTGTTATAAACTAAATGGTCAAGCTGAAATTTTCTTTAGAAAATCTAGTATTAAAGCAGAGCACCCTACCCACCCTGCAAATCAACCTATTGAAAACAAAAACACTTTATCAAATAAAAAACAAAGTGTATTTACATACGACCTTATAAAAGATAAAAGATACACAATAGATAAATTCCATTTCCATGTTCCTATTACAATGAATTTTAAAGGAATAGGAATAAACAACATCAATAACATTGTTAACCAATTTATTCAAGAACAGGAAGATCTCCACATCATTGGCATTGACCGTGGCGAACGTCATTTATTATACCTAACGGTTATAGATTTACAAGGAAATATAAAAGAACAATATTCACTAAATGAAATCATTAACAACTACAATGGTAATACATACAAAACAAATTATCACGATCTACTTGAAAAACGTGAAAAAGAAAGAATGGATGCTCGCCAAAGTTGGAAATCTATAGAAAGCATAAAAGAGCTAAAAGAAGGATATCTAAGCCAAGTGATTCATAAAATCACCAAATTAATGATAAAATACAATGCCATTGTAGTACTTGAAGATTTAAATATAGGCTTTATGCGTGGTCGTCAAAAAGTAGAGGCTTCCGTATATCAGAAGTTTGAAAAAATGTTGATAGACAAGTTGAACTATCTTGTAGATAAGAAAAAACAACCAGAAGAACTTGGTGGTACATTAAATGCACTTCAGTTAACAAATAAGTTTGAAAGTTTCCAAAAGTTAGGAAAACAAAGTGGTTTCTTATTCTATACACAAGCATGGAATACTAGCAAAATAGACCCTGTAACAGGATTTGTAAATCTATTTGATACACGTTACGAAACACGTGAAAAAGCAAAAGAATTCTTTAAAAAGTTTGATTCTATATGTTACAATTCTGAAAAAGACTGGTTTGAATTTTCTTTTGACTATAACAATTTTACAACTAAAGCAGAAGGAACAAGAACAAATTGGACTCTATGCACATACGGCAAACGTATAGAAACATTCCGTGATGAAAAACAAAATTCACAATGGGCAAGCAATGAAATTAATCTAACAGATAAGTTTAAAGAATTCTTTGCTAAATACAATATTGACATAAATGCTAATTTAAAAGAAAGTATCACAGCCCAAGAGTCTGCAGATTTCTTCAAAGGAATTCTTGCTCTATTAAAACTTACATTACAAATGCGTAATAGTATGACTGGAACAGACGTGGACTATTTACAATCTCCTGTCGCAGACAATAATGGTGTATTCTTTAATAGCCAAGAATGTGATAATTCATTACCACAAAATGCAGATGCAAATGGAGCATATAACATCGCAAGAAAAGGATTGTGGATTGTAAATAAGATAAAAATCAGCAATGATTTATCAAACCTAAATTTTGCTATATCAAATAAAGAATGGTTGCAATTTGCACAAGAGAAACCTTACCTTTTAAATGATTAGTGGAATATCCTATTGCCATATCAACACTAAATGATTTCATCTTCTGTCCGTATTCCATATACCTTCACAACTCGTATATGGAAACGGATGAAGAGTTATATCATGCAACGCCACAAACTATAGGTAAGCTTAGCCATTCTAGTATTGACAATAAAAGTAGTCATCAGTCCTATGAAATAACATCATTACCAATTTACAGTGAAGAATTAGGTCTCTATGGTAAAATAGATATTTACAATCAAATGACAAAACGACTCATTGAAAGGAAATACAAGCTTAAGCATATTTTTATTGGACAAATTTACCAACTATGGGCACAATACTTTTGCTTAATTGAGATGGGATATGAGGTAAATGAAATTGCATTTTACGAGATATCAACCAATAAAATGCTTATACAAAACTTACCAACCCCATTAAATAAGGAAGAACTAAAAGTTTTTATACAACAATATAGAAATTATGACCCTAATAGTGAAATAAAAACAAATACTAATAAGTGCCTACATTGTGTTTATTGTAATCTTTGCGATAAAACGATAACAGATAATGTTTACTAACAAAGACATAGAATTTAGGAGTATTTTTGTTATCAATTGTATTGAAAAACGAAACTTACGAGTTTCTAATGGAGAATTACTATTAGAAGAAGAAAAAAACAGTGTCAAAAACACACTTACTAAGATGCCTTTTCAGAAAATTCTAGTCTTATTTATTGTAGGGCATATCACAATTACAACAGCCCTTATTGATAAGTGCAAGAAATACAACGTTGCCCTTATAGTGGTAAAACCTAACTTACGACCTGTTTTCTTCTGGTCAAATATGGCAGAAGCAAATTATTTACTTAAAGAGAAACAATATAAGTTTGATAAAAACAACATTTCCATTGCTAAAGTTGTAGTTGAAAATAAAATTAAAAACCAACTAAAACTACTAGAAAAAACACGTAAATGTGACGAATATACGAAAGTAGCCATTCAGATTTGTAAAGAAGCACTATCTGAAATAGAGAATATAGAAGATTATTATCAACTTATGGGTACAGAGGGATTCGTAGCAAAACATTTCTTTCAAGCATATTTTCAACAATACAATTGGAAAAAACGAATGCCCAGAGTTAAAACGGATTTTATAAATGCCACGTTAGATATAGGATATACTATTCTGTTTAATTACATAGAATGCTTTGTTAGAATGTTTGGTTTTGATATTTATGTAGGAATTTATCATCGTTTATGGTTTAAGAGAAAATCTCTAATATGTGATTTAATAGAACCTTTTAGATGTATTATAGAGAACACTTTACGTAATGCACTGAATAGAAAACAGTGCAAAGAAAGTGATTTTAACATTGTAAAGAATGAATATATTTTAAAGAGAGAAAACAACATTGTTTACCAACAATTGTTCTTTAAGTCACTTATCGAACATAAACAAGAGGTTTTTAAATACATACAAAAATATTATCGAGCATTTATGCAAGGACAATCTACTAAAAATTATCCTCAATTTACTGTATAACATGTTAGTAATTAGCTATGACATATCAGATGATAAACTAAGAGCAAAATTTGCTAAAACATTAGTAAAGCAAGGTGCAATTAGATTGCAATACTCAGTATATGAAGTAAACAATACTAAACGTGTTTTAGACAACCTTAAAATAAGGTTAGAGAAGTTTTATGGTCCAAGACTAAAAGGCTGCGATAGTGTCTTTATATTTGAAACAGACACAAAAAACGCTATAAAATACGGGAACGCAATACATAGAGATCAGGACATTGTATTTTTCTAATGCAGACCTACCTCTAAGAGTTCTTTGACATATTTGTAAATATCTCATTTTATGATAGTTATATAATTACAATAAAACAAGGTGGGGGAAAATACTATTTAACATCAAAACGATAAATATTTGACTTTAAATAAATTATTACTAAATTTGCACAAAATATAGGCTACTCGCCTAATTAAATTTCTACTATTGTAGATATAGAGACCCAATGACGTGTTCTATGTGGGGCTACTCGCCTAATTAAATTTCTACTATTGTAGATAGTTGTTCGTGAACGAGTAATAGATATTTGGCTACTCGCCTAATTAAATTTCTACTATTGTAGATTGCAAAGGCCGTTGAAGGAATTGATGCCGGCTACTCGCCTAATTAAATTTCTACTATTGTAGATATGTGAAAGCGAAACGAATAGACTTATTTGGCTACTCGCCTAATTAAATTTCTACTATTGTAGATTGAATAACATCTTTGAGCAATACAACATGGCTACTCGCCTAATTAAATTTCTACTATTGTAGATCACACTCAGCAAAAGATGGTGTAATAGGGCTACTCGCCTAATTAAATTTCTACTATTGTAGATCTCGCCAATCATTAGCTATAAGGAGTGTAAAGGCTACTCGCCTAATTAAATTTCTACTATTGTAGATTGAATATATGTTAAAAGACACCGACAAAATGGCTACTCGCCTAATTAAATTTCTACTATTGTAGATATGTAAACCTTATTAACTCTCTTGTCAATGGCTACTCGCCTAATTAAATTTCTACTATTGTAGATGTTATTTCGTTCCATATATCTCTTGTCGGCTACTCGCCTAATTAAATTTCTACTATTGTAGATGACTACGAGGGCAACTTAACAATCATCGAGGCTACTCGCCTAATTAAATTTCTACTATTGTAGATTGCACAGATTACCAGATTGGATATTTGGCGGGCTACTCGCCTAATTAAATTTCTACTATTGTAGATAGAGGGCGAAAATCCGTGCAGTAGAGCAGGCTACTCGCCTAATTAAATTTCTACTATTGTAGATGTAAACTTCCCCATTTTCGTTGGTCTGGGCTACTCGCCTAATTAAATTTCTACTATTGTAGATACTACTGTTGATGTGGAAGGTGTGGATGTGGCTACTCGCCTAATTAAATTTCTACTATTGTAGATTCGATGAGTTGTCTGAAGGTAAAAATGGGCTACTCGCCTAATTAAATTTCTACTATTGTAGATATAATGGTACAGAAAAAGCATTTATAAGGCTACTCGCCTAATTAAATTTCTACTATTGTAGATATACTTAGTTTCAATTGTAATTCTGTATGGCTACTCGCCTAATTAAATTTCTACTATTGTAGATCACTACAACCAAATGACAGCCGCAAGAGTTTTGGCTACTCGCCTAATTAAATTTCTACTATTGTAGATATAATGACAGACTTTTCTTTGACATTAGGCTACTCGCCTAATTAAATTTCTACTATTGTAGATTCTTCTTTCCTTTGCTGGCATAGCATAGGGCTACTCGCCTAATTAAATTTCTACTATTGTAGATATAGTAAGAAGTTCGCAGAAGAAGAACCGGCTACTCGCCTAATTAAATTTCTACTATTGTAGATAAAAACCGTCAACTTCTTCTTCTGTTAATGGCTACTCGCCTAATTAAATTTCTACTATTGTAGATATAATGACAGACTTTTCTTTGACATTAGGCTACTCGCCTAATTAAATTTCTACTATTGTAGATT
>JAFWXW010000021.1 GCA_017517845.1 Paludibacteraceae bacterium | reverse complement strand
CATCGCCCATACCCAATAGCGATGCGAGCTCACCGCAGTAAATATAGCAGTAGTCACGAGCTGCATCTGTAATTACACAGCAGGCATTTGTTACTGTTACAATATTCCCTACTACAGTTTTGCAAGACTCAACTTCTCTATTTTCAAGTATCTCTTCTTCAAGGTGTTGCATTGCATATATCTGTTCAAGTTCTTTTCGTAAAATATCCATATTCCGACATTTTTATAGCGTTCTTTGCAAAGTTAATTAAAATAATCCAATCATAATGAGATGTTTAAGCGATATAATAGTATTTTGAATATTACGTTAAACAATGCCAACGATATCACTTAAAGGTCTAATCTTGGTACGATAATAATTAATCTTCTGTTTTAGATTTGATTGATAAGGTATATTGATTTCATCTGTATTATCAAAATGTAATACCACATAGTAAGGAGCATATTCAACTATAAAACCATAGTTATTTAATGTTTCTTTTTTCCATATCTGGAAGCTTCCTTTATTTCTCAATCGAAATAAACGACATGCAAAAGGATCCAGAATAACATCTTCACTTTTGGTACTTGCTAAAATAATTCTATATAATAAGTGTAATGGTTTTTGAGTTGGGTGTTTTCCTAAATCCTTTTCCCACAACGAAGTAGCAATTTCATAAAATTGTCATCAAATTTATGAAGAGGAGTTTCTTAGCCGATTCTCAAACAACTCCTTTTAAGCGGAACAAAAGTTTCTTCGTAAATTACATAACTGAGCCAATTCATATTTACATCTATAGTTGTCACCTTTTTTATTTGTTTATTTGTATTTATCCAAAACTTATCATTTTTAATAGTAGACTGAGCATATTTTATAGCTTTTGTATATGTTAAGACCTCATCATTACTTAATAATTCTTCTGCCCCATTTAATAAATTTATATAAACAAAATCAAATTCCCCAAAATACTCGTAAAAAAACTTATCCATATTACGTTTATATAATTCTGAATCGCTAGAAAGTTTAAATAATTCTAAAGTTCTAAAAGCCTTTGAATTTCGCAATCTTTTACCATTATTATCAATGATACGAATGCAATCTGGTGACTTAATAACGATTTTTCTATTTAGGTGTACAACCTCTGCAATAACACCTTTGCCATAATACCAAATTGCGAGTTCTTTTTCTTTACTTACTTCCCTTACTATATATTTCGTCCTCATCTTAAGAAATTCGAATATTGATTAGCATAAACTTGACTATTATACAATTTTTCTACAAAATCATAATTATAGAACTGCACACGAGATTTTATGCTCGAAAATGCAGCTTTTTCAATTTCCAGCTGATACTTACTAATTTTGCTCTTATCATTAGGGGCTATTATTATCATTTTTAGGTTAAAATCCTGTAATTCTGCAAATTTTACAAGAGAATTACGAAAATTTGTAGAATTTTCTATTTCAAAAACTGTATTTGGGAAATTTCTCTCATTAAACCAAATTACATCAATAAAACGAGTTGATTGAATTATTTTGTTAAATGTGAAATGAGGAATTTCTTGTAAAGACATAATTTCGTTTAATCTTTTCTTTACAAACAAAGCACTTTTATCAGGAGCAAATGTTTGATAACCATTAAAATTACCTATTTCTAAAAGCATACCCTGTACATAGGAATGTGTTATTTTATTTTCTTCTTCCTCAGTTTTTTTTACCAAAGGATTAAATTCATCTGGCAACTTATCAAGGTAATTTTTAAGACCATACAACCCAGGTCTTAGTTTTACAAAATTATCATCTCTTTGAACTCTTTCGTTTATTGTCTTGTCAGGAGTTTTACCCTCAAAATTCTTGAATGTAGGTGCAAGTTGATGTATTTGTTTGAGTGTTGCAATATATCCCAATTGAATAATTGATTTTTCTATCGCTTGTGACCATGTTAACTGTTTGTTCATAGAATTTTAGGTTTTAGAATAATAAATCGAAGAATTGGTGAACATATATAACCATATGGTATTGCAGATTCTTTTACCATTAAACGTTGTTTTATATCTGAAAAAAAATATTGTTCCATATATTTTCTTTACTATGCAAAAGTATAGAAAAATACTGACATAAGAAAATCTCTCACTTATTTATTAATTTAATAAATATATCATCACTTTGTTTTCTCAAGCTTTTTTTCTATCTTTGCACTGAATTTATTCAGTGCGACATTTGTCGCGACTCGGCAAAACTTAAGTAAACTTAGTTCTGCTCTCGCTGCTCCAAATGTTGCAACGTCGAAAATCGACAAAGAAACAAAGGGGTGCCTATTGGTTTAACCAAAGGCTGAGATGATACCCTCGAACCTGATGCAGTTAGTACTGCCGTAGGAATTGTGGATAGTAAGTAGATGTGCGTATCCATATTTGGTGCGCATTTTTTTATACCCATAGTAAGCCGACACCGCTTTGTTTTCAAGGAGTTTAACCACAAAATCCAAACAAAGCAATGAAAATTTTATTCAATCAACAACCTCTTGAGGTATCGGCTAACAATCTTTCAGACCTTTCCCTTGAACTTCAACTGCCTACATCGGGCATTGCAGTAGCTGTAAACAACCGCCTTATTCCTCGCACCAATTGGCAAAATTTCTTGCTTCAAGACGGCATGTCTATTCTTGTAATTAAAGCCGTTTGCGGCGGATAGGAGGATTTATGGTACAGTTTATTTCACACTACACCGAAAAATATTCCTACCTCGACTCCATACAATTGGCATTAGAAGGAGAGTGCAGATGGATACAATTGCGTATGAAAGACGCTTCTGATATAGAGTTATTAGAAACTGCCCAACAAGCATTTGCACTATGCAAACAATACAATGCTACATTCATAGTAGACGACAACGTGCTTGTTGCCAAAGAAATAGGAGCACACGGTGTACATCTTGGCAAAAACGACATGCCTATAAACGAGGCTCGTAAAATCTTAGGTCCAAATGCTATTATTGGCGGCACTGCCAATACCTTTGAAGACATCTGCACTCATGTAGCATCAGGTGCAAATTACATTGGTTGTGGTCCATTTCGTTTTACTTCTACCAAGAAAAACCTAAGCCCAATTTTAGGATTGGAAGGCTACAACGACCTTATCTCAGCATGCAAAAAAGCAAACTTCACCTTGCCCATTGTGGCCATTGGTGGCATTACCATAGACGATATTCCATCCATTATGGGCACAGGTGTATCGGGCATCGCCATTAGTTCAGAAGTATTGCGTGCCGAAAATCCAGTAGAAAAAATGCAACAAATAATTAAACAAGTAAACACATGGAAACACTAAAAATTGCAGACCGCACATTTACATCGCGTCTATTTGTAGGAACAGGAAAATTTTCTTCCTATGGTTTAATGAAACAAGCCATTGAGGCTTCTGAATCTGAAATGGTAACACTTGCCATGAAACGCATTCAATTGGACAATCCAAACGATGAAATGCTAACAAATATTCTATCGCCAGATATTCAACTACTGCCAAATACTTCTGGCGTACGCAATGCAGAAGAAGCTATTTTTGCTGCTCAACTAGCACGTGAAGCGTTTGGAACCAATTGGTTGAAATTGGAAATTCACCCAGACCCACGTTATCTATTGCCAGACTCTGTAGAAACACTTAAAGCCACAGAAGAATTGGTAAAAATGGGATTTGTGGTATTGCCATATTGTGCAGCAGACCCTACACTTTGTAAACACCTGCAAGAAGCAGGAGCTGCCGCTGTCATGCCACTGGGTTCGCCTATTGGCACAAACCAAGGACTCTTGACTCGTGATTTTATACAAATCATCATTGAGCAAGCTACCGTTCCAGTGGTGGTAGATGCAGGCATCGGAGCACCTAGTCACGCTGCCGAAGCCATGGAGATGGGAGCAGACGCCTGCTTAGTAAATACTGCCATTGCAGTAGCAGGCAACCCCGTAGAAATGGCCATTGCCTTTAAAGAAGCCGTTATTGCAGGACGCAGAGCCTACGAAGCAGGACTAGGAACTGTGGGATTAAATTTGCAAGCCCAAGCATCATCACCATTAACCTCATTTTTACAATAATACCATGAACAACACAGAAAAACACGCATACGCCCAAAGAGAAAAAGTTTATCTACAGGGCAACATTTATCCAGACCTTCGTGTAGGAATGCAATGTGTGCATTTAACCCCTACTGTGACCATAAGAAATGATGAACGCATCGTTACCGAAAACGAACCTGTTTATATTTACGACACCGGCGGTCCATTCACAGACCCTTCTATATCCATTGACTATACAAAAGGTATAACCAAAATACGTGAGCCATGGATTCAGCGAAGAGCTAAAGAGGGACGATACGAAAACTTGCGGGCCCTTCGACAAGCTCAGGGACCGCATAAAACCCAATTGGCATACGCAAAAGAAGGTATCATCACAGAAGAAATGGAATACGTAGCCATTCGTGAAAACATGAATATAGACAAACTGGGCATTAAAACGCATATCACACCCGAATTTGTTCGTAGTGAAATAGCTGCTGGTCGTGCCGTTTTGCCTGCCAACATACATCACCCAGAGGCAGAACCCATGATTATTGGTAGAAATTTTCTTGTAAAAATAAATACAAACATTGGCAACTCTGCCACTTCATCGAGTCTTGAAGAAGAAGTAGAAAAGGCAGTTTGGAGTTGCAAATGGGGCGGAGACACTCTAATGGACCTTTCTACTGGCAAGGATATTCACCAAACGCGTGAATGGATTTTACGTAACAGTCCTGTTCCTGTGGGTACAGTGCCTATTTATCAGGCTTTGGAAAAAGTAAATGGTGATGTAGCTGCACTAACTTGGGAAATTTATAAAGAAACCCTAATAGAACAATGCGAACAAGGCGTAGATTATTTTACCATTCACGCAGGTATTTTGCTAGAAAATGTGCATCTTGCCGACAAACGTTTATGCGGTATTGTGAGTCGTGGTGGTAGCATTATGAGTAAATGGTGCTTGATTCACAACGAGGAAAACTTCCTTTACACCCATTTTGACGAGATTTGTGACATTCTTGCCCGTTACGATGTGGCAGTTTCACTTGGCGATGGTCTGCGTCCTGGCTCTATTGCCGATGCCAACGACGAAGCCCAATTTGCAGAACTAGACACCCTTGGCACTTTGGTAGAAAAAGCATGGGAACACAATGTTCAAGCATTTGTAGAAGGTCCTGGCCACGTACCCATGCATAAAATTGCAGAAAATATGCAACGCCAACTTACCAAATGTCACGAAGCTCCATTCTACACGTTAGGACCTTTGGTAACAGATATTGCTCCTGCCTACGACCACATCACTTCTGCTATTGGTGCTGCCCTAATAGGTTCTATGGGCACAGCCATGCTTTGTTATGTAACACCCAAAGAACACCTTGGATTACCCAACAGAGAAGATCTTAGACAAGGCATTATGGCTTATAAAATTGCGGCTCACGCTGCTGATATTGCCAAAGGACACCCTGGTGCTACTGTGCGAGACAATGCACTAAGCAAAGCACGTTTTGAGTTCCGTTGGCGAGACCAATTCCACCTATCATTAGACCCAGAACGTGCCTTGGAATATTTTAAGGAAGGCAAACACACCGATAGCGAATATTGTACCATGTGCGGACCACATTTCTGTGCACTTCGACTATCACACGATTTAAGAAACCAAAAAACGACAAAATAATAACTATGTTTTACGAGACTTTACAAGGAATCAGTTGGGAAGAAACTACCCAATGCATTGCATCTAAGACAGAAGCAGATGTTCGCAGGGCATTGGCAAAAAAGGTGTGCAGTGTAAATGATTTTATGGCACTCATTTCGCCTGCGGCAACGCCTTATCTAGAACAAATGGCATTGTTGAGTAGGCATTATACACAAGAACGTTTTGGCAATACCATTTCGCTGTTTATTCCCCTTTATTTAACCAATTCTTGCACCAATAGTTGCGTGTATTGTGGTTTTCATATTTCCAACCCTATGGCACGTACCATTCTCACACCAGACCAAATGGAAGATGAGTTTAAAGCCATCAAGGCAATGGGACCTTTTGAAAGTTTATTATTGGTTACTGGCGAAAATCCTGCCAAAGCAGGTGTAAACTATTTGAGCGAGGCATTGCGTCGTGCTAAACCTTACTTTGCCGATTTAAAAATTGAGGTAATGCCACTCAAAGCAGAAGAATATGCTATGTTGGTTCAGTGTGGATTAAACGGCGTGGTTTGTTTTCAAGAAACCTACAATCAGAGCCGTTACAACGTTTATCATCCTCGTGGCATGAAGTCTAAGTTTGATTGGCGTGTGAATGCTCCCGACAGAATGGGTCAAGCAGGTGTGCATTCCATTGGTATGGGTGTTTTAATCGGATTGGAAGATTGGAGAACCGATGTAACTATGCTGGCTTACCATTTGAGATATTTACAAAAACATTATTGGCGAACAAGATATAGTGTAAATTTTCCACGAATGCGACCTGCCGAAAATGGTGGTTTTCAACCCAATGTGATTATGAGCGATGCCGAATTGGCACAACTCACTTTTGCTATGCGTATTTTTGACCATACAGTAGATATTTCTTATTCTACACGTGAATTTCCGTCTTTTAGAGACAATATGGCTACGCTTGGTGTAACCACCATGAGTGCTGGCAGCAAAACAGATCCAGGTGGCTATTTTACCTACCCACAAGCATTGGAACAATTTCAAGTGAGCGACGAGCGTACACCCTTTGAGGTTTACAAACGCCTACAATCCATGGGGCTGGAACCCGTTTGGAAAGATTGGGATGCTATTTTTGACGGAGTCAAAAATAATTCCTAATTCCTAATTAACGTTATGAAACGATACGAACGACAAATCGCTCTGCCAGAGATTGGCGAGCAAGGACAACGAAAAATACAAAATGCTAGCATACTCATTGTAGGAGTAGGCGGGCTCGGTTCTCCTGTAGCACTATATTTGGCTGCAGCAGGCATAGGCACACTTCATTTGGTAGATGCCGATGTGGTTAGCCTATCAAACCTTGGTAGGCAAATCATCTACAACACCACTCACTTGGGTAAGAGCAAAGTAGAAATTGCAAAGCAAGTACTGCAGGACCTAAACCCAGATGTGAAAGTATTGACGCACAATGTGTTTTTGGATAAAGAAAACGCCTTGTCTCTTGTAGAAAAAGCAGACGTAGTGGTAGATTGCTCCGACAATTTTGCCACCAGATATATTCTACACGACACGTGTAAACAAGCAGGATTACCACTTGTTTTCGGAGCAATAGAAGGGTTTGAAGGGCTACTTACTGTTTTCACATCAGATAGCCATTACACCCTTCAAGAACTTTTTGGTAGCACAAACAGGACTCCTTCCAAAGCCGTAATGGGCGTTACGCCAGGTGTTTTAGGGAGTTTACAAGCCAACGAAGCACTAAAAATAATAGGCAACTATGGAGAAATCCTTTCCAATAAATTGCTCACTGTTAATTTATTAACCAATCTATTCAACCTAATTGATTTATGAAAACCATTGTTATAACCCGCCCATATTTTTTTGAAGGGGAAGATAGATATATCTCTCACCTTTTTGAGCAAGGCATTACTAGTTTACACATTCGCAAACCTCATGCTAGCGAAAAAGAAGTGCAAGCACTTATTGAGAAAATTCCGCAAAAGTATTATGCACAGGTAGTACTGCACGAGCATCCGCACTTAGTGGAAAAATACCAACTACAAGGGTTTCACTTAAACAGTAGATTTCCTCATCTACCAGATGGGTACAAAGGCGGAGTAAGTCGTTCTTGTCACAGTTTAGAAGAAGTGGTGCGTTACAAAGACCAATGCGACTATGTGTTTTTAAGTCCTATTTTTGATAGTATTTCCAAAGAAGGCTACGGCAGTGGGTTTACAGAAGAAATATTGCAAGAGGCTTATAAACAAGGTATTATAGATGGAAAAGTGATTGCTCTTGGCGGAATAAAACCAGAGCATGCTTCTTATTTAGAGGCTAATGGATTTGGAGGCATGGCATTTTTAGGTTATGTTTGGGACAAATTGCAGACACCTCCTGTGGTATTGAGCATAGCAGGGTCCGACAGCAGTGGAGGTGCAGGCATACAAGCCGATATGAAAACCATATCGGCTTTGGGTGGCTTCGCCACCACGGTCATAACCGCCATCACCGCCCAAAACCCCGCTGGTGTTCAAGGCATAGAACCCGTTTCGCCCAGCATGGTCTATTCCCAAATAGAGGCGGTTATGACCGGTATGCCCGTCGCCTGCATCAAAATCGGTATGGTCTATTCCTCAGAAATCATTGAGCAAATAGCCCGCAGCCTACAAAAACATAAACCAAATTTTGTGGTATGCGACCCTGTTATGATATCCACCAGCGGAAGCACACTTTTAAATCCAGATGCCATCCAAGCACTAGAGACTACATTGTTCCCACTTTGCCACCTTATCACCCCAAACTTGCATGAAGCAGAGCACCTTTACGGCAGTAAAATCCGCACAGCAGAAGAAACAAAACTTGCCGCAAAAACCTTGTCAGAGAAATACCACACCGCCGTACTCATCAAAGGCGGGCACCAAACAGGCGAGATTATACAAGACGTATTATACAGCAGCGGAGAATACCATTTTTACCCATCGGCAAAAGTAGAAACCACCAACCTACACGGCACAGGTTGCACCCTATCGTCTGCCATTGCCACCTACGTAGCACATGGATTGGCATTGCCAGAGGCAATAAATGCTGCCAAACAATACATTGAACAAGCCATTATTGCTTCCAAAGACATCAAATTATCCACTGGATATGGTCCACTCAATCATTTTTTCGGAGTTCAAACACCTTTAAAAGCACATTTAAGCCTATAAATATGTTATATTTTTTCACTATTGTAATGGTTCTGCAACAGGGGAGATTATATTATTAATGTGTAAAGCGACACCTCCTGCGTTAAGAAATTTGTGAAAATTTTAAATTTTCATTTCATTAAACTCAATTTATCTTTTTTAATGCGTTCAGTTTTTCTGAGAATTTATTTTTGCTAATGCGATTTAACCAACGCTACATTGGTTTACGCCATAACGATTTTGTTGTAGCAAAATAAAAACGTGTTATATGAAAAGATTATTTTATTCATTGCCTTGCATTGCAATGGTTTTATGTATGGTGGGTTGCAAAAATGAAGACGACATATTAGGCGAAGAGCCACAGACAGTCAAAACTCCCACCGAAGGTTCTGTGGTAATTAGTGAATTACTAAAGAATGGTCAAGTGATAGAACAGAGCATGGACTCATTGGTAAATATGGGGAATGAGGAAAACCCTGCTCTATTCTACATCAATTTATCTCACACTGTTAATGGTGTAGAAATTCAAGCTGACAAGTCCAATAATACAGGTGTTTTTAATACAGTAACTCGTGAAGAATTGGAAGAATTTATACCTCTTTATGCCCAAGCTCAATCCATTACTTCTAGCACTACATTATCAGAAGAAGAAAAGGCTACCGCTTATAAAGATTTAGCAGATTTCACCAAGGAGAAAGATTTGGATGTGGCACTATTAGTACATATTGTACGTGACAATCCCCAATTATTACAACCGACTTTGGAATGTGGTAAAATCATTCCTGTCAAAAAACCAGACGATATCTATCCTACCCTCCCATCCTTTCCAGATGACCTTCTTCCTTATATACCATTTGTTCATTCAGAAAATGGAGATATACAAGATTCCATTTTGGATTGTGTAATATTGAAACGAGATGGTTTAAAACTACCATTTCATATAGTTGATGTAGATGACGATGAAGCAAAACCAGAACCAGACCCATATAACAAAAACACCTACGTTAGCTATATCAATAAAAATGATGACGATTCTCGGAATTATTATGAGACCAAAGAATTTAAATCTCCTACCTACGCTTGCAGATATGGTTGTAAAGGTAGCCCAATGGTTTACACAGAGTTTTATATACAGGGGTGGTACAATAGTAAACACAAAAAAGACAAAGAAGAAATATTGTACGTTCCTTACCTAAAAACTATGATTAATACAGTTCACGTTGGTACTAGTATGAAGTTGGAAGGTGAAGTTACTTATTCTCAACCAAAGATTAGGAACACCCCCAATGGTAAATATGCAGTTATCGGTGGTGGCGAAGTTGAAATTAAATATGGTGATAGTTGGTTAGTTAAACGAGTTGGTAAACTTAAATTTACCATTGACGGAGAAACAGGTTTCCAAGAAGACAGTTGGAATAGTGATTTGTAACCAATCCTTCTTTTTTTTAAGAGGCTGACAAATTTCTCTTTAGTCAGCCTCTCACAGATTTCCTATTATTTAGCAATTTTCTACTAAAAACATATTAGTTAATCATATTTCTGATAGATTTTCTTTATCTTTGTACAAATTAAGATGTAATTTGAGGGATAAATTATGAACAAACGGAATATTCGTAATGCTATAAGACTATCGGGAGCAATATTATTTTCGTGGTTTTATCTGCCACATTTAATTTTAGGGGGGGGTAACACCCTGATTATTAGCGATATAAAAAAGCTTGAATATCAAATAGGATTTAAATTACCTAAGTTCTTGCAGTTGCTCTATCATCTACACACTAATAGATATTATAGGACTCTGTTTTATCACAGATTAGGACCTGTTAAATCGGCATTTATTCAATGGTATCGCCCTGGTGACAGGTATTTTAGTATCAGTGCAACAACAAAAATCGGTGAATCTATGTGGATAGCACATCCCTATGCTACAATTATCAATGCTGAATCAATTGGCTCAAATTTCTCTTGTATTCATTGTACTACGATAGGAGCCCACAATGGCCGGGCTAAAATTGGAGATAATGTTTCTTTGGGTGCGAATGTTACTATAATCGGTAATATCCGAATAGGAAATAATGTTACAATTGGCGCAGGTAGTGTTGTTGTTAAAGATTTGCCTGATAATTGTGTAGCTGTAGGCAATCCTGCACGAATTGTAAAAATGCTAAATTAACACTAATTACTATATATGAAAAAGATTTTTGGAATTCTAATTGCAGTTTTAATGGCTTCATTTATGGTGGCATGTGCCACTCCAGAAGAAAAAAGTATGCGTTCTTTACAAGAACTTTATGAAGACATGGAGTTAAATCACGAAAACTACACCATAGAAGATTGGGAAAAAGTTCAAGTAGAGTTTGAGGTCATCACTGCACAGATGAAGTTACACAACTATACCGACGAACAGTTACGCGAAATAGGAAAACTAAAAGGTAAATGCTCTGCCTATCTTACCAAAGGTCTGTTTAAACGTGCAGAAAAGGGATTTATTGAATTTGGCGGTATATTAGAAGGCTATCTAGAAGAGTTGGAACAAATTAAACCCGACTCTATCAAATAACACCTCAATAAAGAACTACTCAAAAGTTTAATGCAAATTTTACCACGAATTCCATAAACATATTATGCTTAAGAGTTTTAAACTAGGATTATTACCAAGGGTATTAATTGCCATTGCATTAGGCATTGCCCTAGGTACATTCATACCAGACTGGTTCATTCGTATTTTCGTAACATTTAATGAAATTTTTAGCCAACTACTAAATTTCTTAGTTCCACTTATTATTTTGGGACTAGTAGCTCCAGCCATAGCAGATATGGGAGGTAGAGCAGGGAAAATGTTACTTATAACTGTCGGATTAGCATACGCAGCAACATTTATTTCTGGTTTTATGGCATACGGGACTAGTATGAGTCTATTCCCCTATATAATAGAAGCAAATAATGCTTCACAAGACCTTGTACAAAACAATACCTTAACCCCCTATTTCTCCATTTCCATTCCACCTTTAATGTCTGTTATGACGGCATTATTCTTGGCATTTTTGTTGGGATTAGGTATAAGTAAAATATTAGGCGAAAGCCTAAAAAACATGCTTAATGAGTTTAAAGATATAATCTCTATGTCAATAAAGTACGTAATAATTCCATTACTGCCATGGCATATATTTGGTATATTCTTAAACATCACACAGTCTGGACAAATAATGAGCATTCTGACTGTGTTTATTCAAATCATAGGAATTATTTTTGCATTGCACATAGTGGTGCTTATTTTTCAATTTTCTGTAGCAGGAATAGTCACCAAGAGAAATCCGTTTAAACTACTCGTCACTATGCTGCCTGCGTATTTCACAGCATTAGGAACACAATCCTCTGCAGCTACTATTCCAGTAACTCTTAAGCAAACCATTAAAAACAAAGTAAATGAAGACGTGGCAGGGTTTGTTATACCACTCTGTGCCACAATTCATCTTTCTGGAAGTACTCTTAAGATTGTTTCTTGTGCTATAGCACTTATGATGATGCACAATACTCCAGTAGAAGCATCAAATATGATTTACTTTATTTGTATGCTAGGAGTAGTTATGGTTGCAGCACCTGGAGTTCCAGGCGGAGCTATCATGGCTGCAATAAGTGTACTACAAAGCATCTTAGGTTTCGACGAAAGCCAAATTGCCCTAATGATTGCTCTTTACATCACTATGGACAACTTTGGCACTGCCTGCAACGTAACAGGCGACGGAGCCATCGCCCTTATCATCGACAAAATATATAAATCAAAAAAAAGAATAAAATGAAATGACAATAAAAAAAACTGCATAAAAAAATAGCGTGCAACTTAAGTTACACGCTATTTTTATTACCGCCTCGGCAATGCTCAAGCGAGCTTGGCATTGCTCTCGGCTCGTTGTTATTTTACCTCTTCAAAGTCTGCGTCTTGAACGTTGTCGCCTGCGTTTTGAGAAGAAGAACCGCCTTGAGCACCGCAACCACCTGCACCGCAGTTAGGGTCTGCACCACCTTGACCAGCGTTAGCAGCATTGTACATGTCTTGACTAGCAGCGTGGAATGCATCATTTAGTTCTTTCATTGCAGCATCAATAGCATCTAGGTTTTGAGATTTGTGAGCTTCTTTAAGTTTGCCTAGAGCAGCTTCGATAGGAGCTTTTTTATCTGCAGGTATCTTATCACCAAGTTCTTTAAGTTGTTTTTCTGTTTGGAAAATCATACCGTCAGCTTGGTTTAGTTTGTCGATACGTTCTTTTTCTTTTTTATCAGCTTCTGCATTTGCTTCTGCTTCTGCTTTCATACGTTTAATTTCATCGTCGCTTAAGCCAGAAGATGCTTCGATACGTATTTTTTGTTCTTTACCAGTAGCTTTATCTTTAGCAGAAACATTTAAGATACCGTTAGCGTCGATATCGAATGTTACTTCAATTTGTGGCACACCACGTGGAGCGGCAGGAATACCATCTAAGTGGAACATACCAATTTGTTTATTGTCGCGAGCCATTGGACGTTCACCTTGAAGTACATTAATTTGTACAGAAGGTTGGTTGTCGCTAGCAGTAGAGAACACCTCAGATTTGCGAGTTGGGATAGTTGTATTAGCTTCTATTAATTTTGTCATTACACCACCCATTGTTTCAATACCAAGTGAAAGTGGAGTTACGTCTAGCAACAACACATCTTTTACTTCACCAGTTAATACACCACCTTGGATAGCAGCACCGATAGCCACAACTTCGTCTGGATTTACACCTTTTGAAGGAGCTTTACCAAAGATTTTTTCCACGATAGCTTGAACAGCAGGGATACGAGAAGAACCACCAACTAGGATAACTTCATCAATATCAGAATTTGAAAGACCTGCATCACTCATAGCCTTACGGCAAGGTTCCACTGTAGCTTGGATCAAACGGTCTGCCAATTGTTCAAATTTGGCACGAGTAAGAGTTTTAACCAAGTGTTTTGGAACACCATTTACTGGCATAATATATGGTAAGTTGATTTCAGAAGAAGTGGTGCTAGAAAGTTCTATTTTAGCCTTTTCTGCAGCTTCTTTCAAACGTTGAAGAGCCATAGGGTCTTCACGTAAATCTATACCTTCATCATTTTTAAATTCTTCTGCCAACCAGTCTATAATAACGTGGTCAAAGTCGTCACCACCTAAGTGAGTATCACCATTGGTAGATTTCACTTCAAATACACCATCACCAAGTTCTAGGATAGAAATATCAAATGTACCACCACCTAAGTCAAATACAGCTATTTTCATATCCTTTTCAGTCTTGTCAAGACCATATGCTAGAGCTGCTGCAGTTGGTTCATTAACGATACGTTTTACATTAAGACCAGCAATTTCACCAGCTTCTTTAGTTGCTTGACGTTGAGCATCGTTAAAGTATGCAGGCACTGTAATCACAGCTTCTGTAACTTCTGTACCAAGGTAATCTTCTGCAGTTTTTTTCATTTTTTGAAGCACCATTGCAGAGATTTCTTGTGGTGTATATTGACGTCCGTCAATGTTTACACGTGGAGTGTTATTTTCACCTTTTTCTACTACGTATGGAATACGTGAGATTTCTTTTGCAACTTGATCAAAAGATTCACCCATAAAACGTTTAATAGAGAAAATAGTTTTTTTAGGGTTTGTGATAGCTTGACGTTTTGCAGGATCACCTACTTTACGTTCGCCACCATCTATAAATGCTACGATAGAAGGAGTAGTACGTTTACCTTCACTGTTTGTGATAACGATAGGTTCGTTACCTTCCATGACAGAAACACAAGAGTTTGTTGTTCCTAAGTCGATACCAATAATTTTTCCCATAATTGTAATATTTTAATTTGTTATTATTCTATTGTTTATTAATTTTGAAATTACTCGCTACGCTCGTGATTTTTCTTCGTGACTCGGCAATGCTTAAGTAAACTTATCATTGCTCTCGCTACTAGAAAAACTCCTCACTCCTAACTCCTAATTCCTAACTTTCATTAATATTGCTACAAATTCCGTGCCAACTCCATTTTTGCCAATTCTGACACGAGAAAAATATCCAAGATTTACTCACCAAAAACATTGTTTTTTTATTATTTTTTGTATTTTTGCTGTGACATGTCATTTAATAGGTACGACAAAATAGCAGATATAATAGAGCAAGACTTCAAGCAAGTATTGCTCCTAGAGCATTTGGGCATCACTTTTATTGTAAACGAAAAGACAGTGGAAGAAATCTGTAAGGAGAATAATATCAACCCAGATTTATACCTACATTTTGCCATGCTGTTTGCCAATAAAACTACCAGTTCAGTGCCAGATTTCAATAGTGATGACATTAAATGTATAGTAAAATACCTCCAAAACTGCCATAATTATTACCTCAACGAACGTGCCAATAAGATTATAAAATACGTAAAACAGATTTCTGAGGAGACACATTGCACAGGTATTCGTCTATTGGACGACTTCGTAAAAAAATATATTGATGAAATCAAAAAACACTTTGCATACGAAAACGAGATAGTGTTCCCATATATGATTTCGTTAGCCAACAATGGCAATAACCTAGCCAACTATAGTGTCATAGAATACAAACATCACCACGACAATATAGACGACAAACTAGCTGATATAAAAGGACTTTTGATTAAATACCTTCCTTTTGACGATAATAATAACCTACGCAGAAAATTACTAAACTGCTTATTTGACCTAGAACACGACCTTAAAATTCACACCCTAATAGAAGACACTGTTCTAATACCTCTCGTGGAAAAGTTTGAAGGAAAACCAAGTAAATATCTTTCAAAAAACATCAAAACCTCACACACTGATACAAACACAGACAAAACGCTTTCAGAAAGAGAAATAGATGTTTTAAAACTTCTTCTAGCAGGAAATCCCAACAAAGAAGTTGCTGATAAACTAAACATTAGCACACACACTGTTATCTCTCACAGAAAAAATATCAGTTCCAAAACTAGCATAAAATCACTTGCAGGACTCACCATTTATGCCATACAAAACGGCATTATTGAGGTAACAGACTTCACCAACTAATCTCTTTTACACCTTATCAAAATATACCTAAAAATAGGGATTGACAAATATTGTATATTTTGTGTACCTTTGCCAAATTTTTTATAGGTTATGAAATTATCCGAAATTAAGACAGGAGAAAGTGCTATTATCACCAAAGTACACGGCACTGGAAAATTTAGAAGACGAATCATAGAAATGGGATTCGTTAGAGGTCAAAAGGTGGAAGTATTAATAGGTGCTCCACTAAAAGACCCTATTAAATATAAGGTTATGGACTACGAAGTTTCACTCAGAAGAAACGAAGCCGAGTTTATAGAAGTAGTTAGCATAACAGAAAAAGACTCTGCTATAAAATCAGACAATTTCGGTACTATAGAATACGACCCCATAGATATAGCCAAAAAGAAAGGGAACACCATTAATATAGCTTTGGTAGGAAATCCAAACTCAGGAAAGACCTCACTTTTCAACATTGCCTCTGGCAAACACGAACATGTTGGAAACTACACTGGCGTAACAGTAGATGCAAAAGAAGGAAATATCGACTACAAAGGTTATCACCTAAACATTTTTGACTTACCTGGAACATACTCACTAACAGCATATTCACCAGAAGAAGTCTATGTACGTAAGCATATTATGGAAGAAGACCCCGACATTATTATAAATGTTGTATCAGCTTCCAACCTAGAAAGAAATCTATATCTCACCACCCAACTTATAGATATGGATATCCCTATGGTTATTGCACTAAATATGTATGATGAATTAGAAAAAAGCGGTGCAAGTCTTGATCACAAAGAACTTTCTAATATGCTTGGTATTTCTATTATTCCCACACAAGCAAAAGACGGAATGACAGAAAATAGTGGCATTACAACACTTCTAGATGCAGTTATCAGTACTTATGAAGGCACAAACCCTATCACAAAACATATTCATATCAATCACGGCGGCGACCTTCAGATAGCCATTAACCGCATAAATAAACTAATAAAAAAATCTACTGATTATAAAAATCACTTTTCTAGTCGCTTTTTTGCTGTTAAGTTTTTAGAAAACGACAAAGAAGCAGAAGATTTTATTAAAACCCTTAATAATGCAGACGAAATTTTAGAATATAAAAATAAGGTAGTTCCTCATATAGAAGAAGAGCTAGGAGAAGACTGTGAATCTGCCATTATTAATGCTAAATATGGTTTCATTAGCGGAGCTTTAAATGAAACTTACACAGAACCCAAAAGAAAAAATTCTGGTTTAACCAATATTCTAGACCCTATCGTAACAAATAAATTTTTGGGTTACCCTATTTTTATCCTTTTCATGTGGCTTATGTTTGAATGCACATTCGTACTTGGAGCGTATCCACAAGAATGGCTAGAAACAGGTGTAGAACTTCTGAACAATTATTTAAGTGGAATATTACCCGCAGGGCCAATGACAGACCTACTTCTAGACGGTATTATCAGTGGTGTGGGCGGAGTTTTAGTTTTCTTACCAAACATCCTTATTTTATACTTCTTTATCTCACTAATGGAAGACTCTGGTTACCTATCCCGAGCCGCATTTATAATGGATAAAATTATGCATAAAATGGGACTTCACGGCAAATCCTTCGTCCCTATGCTAATGGGATTTGGTTGTAACGTACCAGCCATTATGGCAACAAGGACACTAGAGAGCAAACACAGCAGACTCATCACCATGCTAGTGATTCCATTTATGTCTTGCACAGCCAGACTCCCTGTATATGTGTTATTTTCCAAAATATTCTTCCCAGAACACGCTTCTATAGTAATGCTATCATTATACGTTTTGGGAATACTTGTTGCAGTTATTTCTGCTAGAATATTTAAACGATTTATGATAAAAGGAGACGACACTCCATTTGTTATGGAACTTCCACCATACAGAGTGCCTACCCTAAAATCTGCCATACACCACATGTGGGAGAAATCTGTCCAATATTTAAAGAAAATGGGAACCCTTATCCTATTTGCTTCCATAATCATCTGGGCATTAGGTTATTTCCCTATGTCAAAAGACGAAAATGTAACAGCATCTGAGCAATTGGAACAAAGTTATATAGGTCGCATCGGTAAATTCATAGAACCAGTAATTGAACCATTAGGATACAACTGGAAAATGGGAATTGGCATTGTTGCAGGGCTTCCTGCCAAAGAACTTGTTGTTAGCACATTAAGTGTACTATATACAGATTCAGAAGAAGAACCAACAGAAGAAAACAATGCCCTAATTTCTGCCATGAAAAATGACTTCACTCCAGCCACTGCATTGTCATACTTGGTATTTATTCTATTATGCTTTCCTTGTATTGCCACCATTATGGCTATTAAATCAGAAAGTGGAAGTTGGAAATGGGCTTTATTCTCTGCCCTTTACACCACTTCTGTGGCATGGATTATAGCATTTGTTATATATCAGATAGGAGGACTATTCTTATGATTTTTCAATGGATAGCACTCGGGATTATACTTCTGATATCAGTATTTTTCTTTGTCAGATATATAAAAAACGCCCTATCGGGCAATAACAAATGTTCCTGTTGCACAAAAGATTGTCCCCTAAAGAAAAAAAACAACTGCACCTGAATATTTTCAAGTGCAGTTGTCTCAAATTATTACTTTATTAAACTTTATGAACTATGGTAAATTCTTACCATACACTAATGAGTTTGTTTCCATTTTCTGTTTTCACAATGTAAACGCCTTCAAGAGCACCATTTAGATGTGTTACTTCTAGACCTGTTACGGTGTAGATTTGGAATGGTTCTTCGCAATAGATTGTGTGATCTTTTGCATAAACATTTATTGCTACTACTTCTTCTATTCCTACATAATCTCTGTGAATAACAGGACGAATAGCTAAACCATTGGTACGTTTCATATCATCTACATCTATATAGGTAAGAGAGAATGAAAGTGTAACAGCGTAAGCTTGATTATCTTCGTATAGAGAAGAAGTCCAGTAATCACCGCCTCTGGTGCTTTCTTCGTAGCCTGTACCTTCTTTGATACCTACTGCTGGTAAGAAGATGGCATTTCCATTAGGACCGGTTACGAAATAACCATTTACACCATAATAACTACCAAACTCAGTAGTACATTCACGAAGTAGTTCTTCTACATCGGCTTGAGTAGGCATATGCCATTTGCCTTCTAAAGCAACATTTGCAGCATCATCAGTTGGTTCTAGTGTTGTTCTAAAGTCTATTATTGTTCCCCAATAATCATCAGTTACATACTTGATGTACTCATTGTTCTTAAGTAGGTTTGCCCATTTATATGTATTGTATGAATATTCTTCTTTAGGCTCTACTTCACCCCATGCAAAGTGTGTACCTTCTTGTTGTGGTTCTGTTGCACCTAAGTTTTTGGTAGCCCAACACAAACCACTAGAAAGGCCTAAATCAATACAATCTCTATTCCAATCTTTGCCAGGAGGAACTAACTTATAATAAGTTTTCCATTCTGTTTCCCAATTGGTATCGTCTAGATAAATCATGGCTTTGAAGCCTTGTGGTATTTGTAGGTAATTTTGAATAACACCATATTCGCTTACACCTACTTCTAAAATTGGGTCTTCTACATTACCTAAGCAATAGTAGTATTTGTCGTTGTCGTCACTTTCTGCAAATGCATCAAAAGTAGCAACATATACATTAGGAGATTCTACTATCATTTTTTCTGATGCTTCATCATCCCATTGTGGTATATATCTCACATACCAAGTCATCATTTCTTCGATGCTTGCATACCAAACACCATTGGCAAGATAAGGAGTTGCAGATAGGTCAACATTTACATCTATATGCCAACTTGTATATTGAGCATTTGGATATTCCCATAGGTCAATCATTTCTTCGTCACGAACTTCGAATTTATAAATATCGTAACCATAAATTTTTTGTCCTGTTTTTTCTGGAGCCAAGAAATAATCTACTTTGTCGATACTAACTGGTTTGTATTTAACCATTTTTTCCAATTCTGCATCTGGTGTATTTACCACATACATATAGCCTCTAACTGGATATTCTGGAAGTGGGTCTGGCACCACAGGAGTATCTGGATCTTCTGGATCTACTGGGGTATCAGGGTTGTCTGGCATATCTGGATTGTCTGGCGTATCTGGATTATCTGGATTGTCAGAACCTTCTTCTATTGCTATTGCAGAGAAGTTGATGCTTTCGCTTACTTTGCCAGAAGTGATAGTTAATGTACCATTGTAAGTACCAGCTTCTGTAGGAGCAAACTTGATACGTACTAAACCATTTTGGCTACGTGTAATAGTAAATACGGCATCACCACTTAAAGTTGCGGTGGCTTCGGTTGCATTTTCAAGCGTATAAGTAGCAATTCTTTGTACCGTTTCACCAATTAGGACTTCACCAAATTCTGGAACCATCAAGTTGCTAATGATTGGTTCAATTTCTGGTTCTTCATCTTTAACGGCCGTAGCACTAAAGCTTATACTTTCGCTTACTGTACCAGAAGTAATGGTTAGCGTAGCATTGTAAGTACCTGCTGCTGTAGGAGCAAACATAATACGTACGGCACCATTTAGGGTACGTGTAATAGTAAATGCTTTATCACCACTTAAGGTAGCGGTTGCTTCGGTTGCATTTTCAAGTGTATAAGTAGCAATCTTTTGTACCGTTTCACCGATTAGGACTTCACCAAATTCTGGAACAATCAAGTTGCTTATGACTGGTTCGATGACTGGTTCTTCATACTTAATGGCTGTAGCACTAAAGTCTATGCTTTCTTCTGACACACCAGATTTAATGGTTAATGTAGCATGGTAGGTACCAGCTGCAATAGGTGTAAAGTCGATACGTACCAAACCATTGCCATCACTTACCATTTGTCTAGATATTGCAAACACATCGGTATCACCACTTAAAGTAGCGGTAGCTGTTTCTGCATAAGCTAAACTATAGTTTGCCATGACGGTAACTTTTTCACCTACATAAACTGTACCAAAGTCATTTACATGCAAGCCCAAAATAGAAGGTGCTTCAGAAGCAGTTGCTGCAAAGTTGATGCTTTCTGTTACACCGCCAGATGTTACTACCATGGTAGCATTATACTCGCGTGCTACAGTTGGAGCAAACGCAATTTCTACTTGGCCTACACCCTCGCTTAGTGTTTGCGAAAGAATGGTAAAGTAAGCAGCATCTGTGCCACTTAAGGTAGCAGTGGCTGCTGTACTACCGGTTACTACATAAGATGCGGTAACAGTAGTAGCTTCTTTGGCTGTAATAGAAGCAAATTCGGGAACTTGTAAATTAGAAATGGTTACTTTTCCTGATGGCTCGTCGGTTGATTTCAATTTTGCTATCGCTACAAGCGTTACACTTTCACTCACACCACCCGCTGTGATAGTAAGGGTAGCGGTGTGAACACCTGCTGTTTCTGGCATGAAATCTACAGGAACGGTTCCTATGCCGCCTACCACTGAATTATTTCCGGTAGTAAACACATCACCCGTTACGGTTACAGTAGCTTTGGTAGCATTTACCAGCGTATAGGTTACATTAACAGAAGCATATCCTCCAAGATAAACTTCCTCAAATACTGGAACTTGAATATTTTCAATACGTACCTGTGGTGCTGGTTCGGTAGCCACAGCGGTAATAGTAGCTGTGTGAACGGCTTTGCCCGATTTAAGGGTTAATGTAGCGGTGTATGTGCCTGCTTCTGTTGGCACAAAGGCTATCTTAATAGAACCATTGCCATTGTTTACCATAGGTTGGCCTAAGATAAACGCATCTGCACCTGTTCCGCTCAATGTGGCAGACACTTCTGTAGCATTTTCAAGGGTAAAGGTTGCCGTTACGTTTGCGGCACTACCTATTTCTATCGTTGCAAATGCTGGAACATTTACATTGCTAATAGCAGGTTCGGGTTCTGGGATAAACTCAATTGCTTTAGCCGTGAAGTTTACACTTTCAGAGGTTTTGCCCGATGTAATCGTTAAGATAGCATTGTATGTACCTTCTGCCTCAGGCATAAATAGAATCTTAACACTACCTACTGATTGAGATAGGATATAGAATGCATCAGCGTTTGCTCCACTTATGGTGGCTGTTGCTTCGGTAGCATTTGCTAAAGAATAGGTAGCCGTAACCACATTGGTTGCATTTAGATAAGTATCTGCAAATGCAGGAACATCTATATCGCTAATAATAGGTAGCACTTCGGGAGCAGGATCTACTGCTTTAGCCAAAATACGAAGTGTTTCTGTTACTTTGCCCGATTTAATCACCAAGGTAGCAGCATGAACGCCTTTGGTTTCGGGCATAAACATAATACTTACACTACCCTTACCATTTACAACACTTTGGCTTTGGATAAAGAAAGCTTCTTCACCTTCAGACTCAATGCTCACCGTAGCACTTGTAGCATTTTCTAAGGTGTAAGTAACGGTGGCTGTTGAAGCTTTACCTACTTCTGTTTGAGGGAATGTAGGTTCGGTAATATCACTGATTACTGGATCGGGCACAACAGGTTCGTCAGAGCCACCTTGTTTCACTGCAGTAACAGTAAAGTCTGGGTTTTCATAATCACCATTGAATTGAACGGTTACGGTATAAGTTCCATTTTCTGTTACTTCTATACTAAAGTATTTTTCGTAAACAGCATAATCACAGTTTCCTAATATACCACAACCTACATAAGCTACACCATACTCTTCATCTATTATAACCTCTTGTGTTAATACTAGCGTATAATTGTTTGCTTCTGTAAATTCCAATTCATCTAAACATTGATTATTTCCTGTTAGAATGTGGAAGTGTTCTATTACCACTTTTCCAAAACTTCCAGAAGGTGTAGTTGCAATAATTTTACCTGTTAAAGTATTGAATTTAATCGTTACATCGGCAGGAGCATTTAGGGTAAAGCCAATGTTACCATCGTATGGAGCGGTAGTACAACCTGCAGAAGAATTTTCTGTATCTAAGTAATCACTACCCATCCAACCTTCTGTAGTACCTACCACTTTAAAGTTCCATGTTCCTGCAGGCACATTTTTATAAGTTACCTCATAAATACCATCAGCATCGGCATCGGTCATGTTATTGACTGGAGAATCATCAGCAGTCCATTCTATACCACCGCACCAAATGCCAGTAGCATCGCTACCACCGTTGCCACGTACTACGTAGGCAGAAGTTTCTGGCACGATTGGGTCTGTATCGTCACCACCTTGCTCACCGTCAAAGGTTAAGGTTTCATACCAAACACCATTGTAGTAATATGGTTTGGCTGCATTTACTGCTAAATCTTTTGTTTGAGCTCCACCTGAACCTGCATTAAAGATAATGTTATCGGCTTTTGTTGAATCAAATGTGTATGAATAAACATCGAAACCATCTACTGTTTTATCAATTTTGGTAGCAGGTGCACCTGGCCATTCAAGAAGTCCAGCACCACCTGTTGGCCAAACATAACCATTTACAGTATCCCATTCGTTGCTGTTTACATAATATAAGGTAATATCATTAGGTGTTGGTTCAAGTATCTTTGTAACATCAATTATTAGTATCACATTCCAATCTGAATCGAATGTAGCATTAATATTTAGAATATCACCTACTTTATAATCACCAGTGATGGTAAATCCGTTAGAAGCACCACGTGTTGGGTTATATAAGTAATTAGCCTCTAATGCCTGTCCATTTGTACCAAAATTAATTACATCAAGATTGGTCAAACCACCTATTTTTGCAGTAAAGTCTAGGTCTGTAACGGTATATGTACCTGTATATTGTGCTGTTTGGAATTCTGCATTATAACTATATGTTAGCGGCACATACACAGGATTTGCACTATTTGGATTTACCACAAATGCTACACCTTGGTCGGTGGTAACATCAAATACGGTAGGAGTTACTGTATCATCAGTATTGTCATCATTTGTGTTGTCATCGCTAGTATCATCACCACCGGTGTCATCATTTCCATTATCGTCACCACCTTCGTCTTCTGTTACACATTCTATATATTTAAATTGACCAAATGTAGCATCAAGGTCATAATCTATCTTAGATGCACAAGGTACATATAAATAAGCAATAAAGTTAGAGAAAGAATTTGTTGATACAGCTGGCACTGTTGTTGCATACGATGTAACACTTTCTAGAGAAGAACAACCATTAAAAGCTTTTTCACCGATTGAAGTAACTCCACTACCTATTTCTAAGGTTGTAAGTCCTGTACAATTTTCAAAAGCATTTGCACCAATGGTGTTCACGCTTTTTGGCAATGTTACAGACGTAATTCCAGTACAACCTGCAAATGCGTAAGAACCTATGGATTTAATATTTTCAGATAGAGTAATAGATGTCAAAGCACTGCAACCTGAAAACACATATTGACCAATACCTGTCATTTTGCTTGGCAAAATAACTTCTTTTAAATTCTCGCATCCAGAGAATATACCGTTAAACGATGCATTATATCCACTATTAGGTATATTAATAGAACTCAATTTGTCACATTCCCTAAAAGCGTAATTACCTATATGTGTAACATTTTCTGGTATTACAATATCATCCAAAATTCTACATTCATTAAATGCATAATCACCTATAGAAGTAACAGCACTACCAATAGTAACTGAGGACAATGCACTACAACCAGAAAAGGCACTAGTATTAATACCTGTCACATTATTACCAATAACTACAGAAGTTAGATTCTTGCAAACACAAAATGCATAACTATTAATATAAGTAACACTATATAATACATCCTTATAGACTATCGTTTCAGGAATATCTACATTACCAGAATATTCATCAGAATATTCAGAATAACTTGTTCCCCTAAAAGTTACCGCAGCTGTTTTATTGGTGGTATCCAAGTTGTAATAGATGCCATCTACCACTGCATCATGTGCCATTAGCGAGCTAAGCACGCCAAAGAGCAACACTAAAAATGTAATGATTCTTTTCATAATTATTTGATTTTAAAATTAATATTTCAATGCAAACGTTTTCGGATGAGCACACAAAAAAAGCCATTTCACCCGAGGGTAAAACAGCTTAGACGCAGTAATGTCGCAAATTTTGATTATTCGCGCGCCATGTATGTATGTATGTATGT
>JAFWXW010000020.1 GCA_017517845.1 Paludibacteraceae bacterium | reverse complement strand
GAATTAGGAATTAGGAATTAGGAATTATTTAGTAATTATTTGTTATTTTTGTACTTCTAAATTGTTATTTTAAATGAAACCTACATACATTATATTATTAACATTACTACTTTTTACTTTTTATTCATGTAAGACAAAGAAAGCAGTAGAGACTCCACAAATAGAAATAGAACCAACTATTCAGGTGGATACTACATTAATACCATCTTTCCCATCGGAGGTCTTATATGTGCTTTCTAGAGAGTATGAAAGTGTATGGGATAGTACTAGGGATAAGTACAATACAGTGGAGGCAAAGTATATAAGGGAGAATAATATTCCTATAAAATCTTATTTAGAAAAAAGACTTATTACTTTATTCCCAAATTTGGCATATATTGGTTTGGTGGAAAAGATAGAGGGTAGGGCAAAAGATTTAATTCCTGATATGACAAGAAGAACTCCTTCTTTTAGATGTCAAGATGGTTATCACATGCCTTCATTCGCAGAAAAAGTTAGTTTGGAGAAGAAATCAGACAGCGATGAAGTAGGTTTTTTGTATCTATCAAATTCAGAACAAAAAATATTTAATAAACTTAATGCTCTTGCCGATACTGCTCACTTTGTAACATTGGAACATATCTCAGAAATAGAGGTGAAAGATAGTTTGTGGAATGTAGATAAAAAACTTTCAGAAGATAGTGTGCCTTATTATATGAAAGAAAGTATGCTCATCTCTTTGCTGACTTCGGGAATGGGTTCTCATGTGTTTTTTAGAATAATGCAGAGTAAGGCACGTGCCACATACGTGGCAGAATTTTTCTATCCCGGTTTGACCAAAGATGGTAGAAAAGGAGATGCATATAAACACCTTTTTGTAAATACTATGCTTAGAAATTATGTGGGAAGTCCTTTGGCGTGGCTGATTATGGATGTGTATTGGGAGAATGCTGCCTCTAATGCTCCTTGTGATATGGTTATGGATTTGCATAATAATCATGTGGGAAGGAGTAGTAGATATAGAGATTTACGTGGAGCGGAAGATTCAAAATGGATAGATTGGGCATACAATGTGAAATCATTTGTAGAAGATACAACCCGCAATGCTCAATACCAAAATTGGAATAAAGAAATTCCACTTTTTGTGATAAAAGAAGAAGAATCTAAGGCAAATGATAGGCTTTATCTCTATTGGAATAAAGCAGAAGTAGAAGAAATAGAGGAAAGTGAGGTTGTAGAGCAAAAATAAGGTAAAAAATAAACTATAAAATTTGCTTTTTAGTGTTTTAATATCTATCTTTGTTTATCTTATATGATATTTAGATGAACTTAACAGAGTTAGATATAGAATTTTTGGCCCAAAAAGGCATTTCTGCAGAAGAGGTTAAAGACCAAATGGTCAAAATCTCCAAAGGAGTGAATGTGCCTAATATTATTAGAACAGCATCTATTGATGATGGTATATTGATTTTTAATGATTCCGAAAAAGAAAACTATATTAACCGTTGGGAAACTTATTTGTCTAAAAAATCTTCTGTAGTGCATTTTATTCCAGCTTCTGGACGTGCCAATAGATTTTTGAGAAATCTAAACAACTTCTTGAAGTCTGACAAAACAGAACCTACTACCAATTTTGAGAAAAACTTCTTTAAACATTTACCTTCTTTCGCTTTTTATAATGAGCTTAATAAATTTTTTATGGCTCTAGACAAAAAAGATGTTCAGGAATTATTAGAAGAAGGACAATATAAAAGAATTGTGGATTATATGTTGACAGAGAAAGGGTTGAATTATTTGAAGTACCCTGTTTCAATGTTTAAGTTCCACACTGATAAATCAAAAAGATTTGTTTCTATCCAAAAATACCTTCCCAAAAAAATCCAGAAATATTATGCTTCATTTGAGGATACACGCACACCTATTCAAGAGACCTTGATAGAATGTGCTATGTTGTCTGGAAAAAATAAGGAAGTGAATGTTTGTTTCACGGTGAATGACGAACATAAAGAGATGATTCAAGATTATATCAGAGATTTTAAACTTCCTATAGAAAAGAAACTAGGAGTGAATTTTTCTGTTATACTTCAAACTCAGAGTCATGCCACAGATGCTATAATGCTTACTAAAACTGGTGCCCCATGCAGAAATGAACACGGTAATTTAGTATTGAAACAAGCAGGTCACGGAGCATTATTAGAAAATATGAACTCCCTAAAAAATGATTTGGTGTTTATCAAAAATATAGATAATCAATCACCAGATATATTAAAAAAACAGGTAGTAGAGTATAGGAAGATGATGGGTGGCATATTAATTAATTGCCAAAAATCTATTAGTAAATTTTTGAGACTATTAGACAAAGGTGATGTACCTGATGACCAATTAATAGAAATTATCAATTTCGTAGAAAATGTTCTAAATGTGAAGCGTGATAAAATTCTACTTATGGCACGTGAAGAACAATATGAATATTTAAGAAATAAATTAAATCGTCCTCTGAGAGTGTGTGGAATGGTTAAGAATGAAGAGGAAATGGGGGGAATGCCTTGTTGGGTTAAGAACTCAGACGGAACTATATCTTTGCAAATAATAGATTTTTACCAAATTGCTGGTAACACAGAATACGAAAAATTATTCATATCTTCTACACATTTTAATCCTGTTGATATGGTATGTTATATCGCAGACTATAAAGGTAGAAAATTTGATCTAAATAAATATTCTAATCCAGATGAATATATGTTACTCCCAAAAAGATCTGCTGGTCAAGAAGCTATAAGATTGGAAAGAGCAGGACTTTGGAATGGAGGAATGTCTGATTGGAATACCATATTTGTAGAGATTCCTATTAAAAATTTTAACCCAGTAAAGAGAATTAACGATTTACTTCGTCACGAACATCAAAATACCTAATTATTATGGACCTAAAAATTATTCAAAATGACCCTTGGTTGGAACCATATCGCTCAGCAATAGAAGGACGATATGCGTATGCATTACAGAGAGAAAAAGAACTAACTCAGTATGGTGTAACCACTTTATCAGATTTTGCTTCTGGTTACCTATATTTTGGTTTACACAAACAACCTGATGGTTGGGTTCTGCGTGAGTGGGCACCTAATGCAACAGACATTTTTGTTATAGGGGACTTTAACCAATGGCAACGCTTAGAATCTTATAAACTTAAGCCTATCGGCAATGGTGTATTTGAAGGATTCTTCCCAGAAAAAGCATTAACACATGGACAATTATATAAATTAGTTGTATGTTGGCCAGGTGGCAGTGGAGAACGTATTCCTGCTTGGTGCAGAAGAGTGGTTCAAGATGACAATACTAAGATTTTTAGTGCACAAGTTTGGAATCCTGCTAAACCATACAAGTTTAAACATAATAAGTTCGTTCCAAATACAAATCCTTTGATGATTTATGAATGCCACATAGGTATGGCAACTAATGAAGAAAAGGTAGGGACATATGCAGAATTTACCAAAAATGTATTACCTCGTGTAAAGAAATCTGGATATAATGCCATTCAAATTATGGCAATCCAAGAACACCCATATTATGGTTCTTTTGGATATCATGTATCTAGTTTCTTCGCTGCATCTTCTCGTTTTGGTACACCAGAAGAATTAAAAGAACTAATTGATACTGCACATGGTATGGGCATTGCTGTTATCATGGATATTGTTCATTCTCACGCAGTGAAAAATGAGGTTGAAGGTTTAGGTCGTTTTGATGGTACTCCATATCAATATTTCCACGATGGTGGTCGTAGAGAGCACCCAGCATGGGACTCTTTGTGTTTTGATTATGGTAAAAATGAAGTGTTACACTTCTTATTATCCAACTGTAAATTCTGGTTAGACGAATATCATTTTGATGGTTTCCGTTTTGATGGTGTGACTTCTATGTTATATCTAAGTCATGGTTTAGGTGAAGCATTCAGTGGTTATGCAGATTATTATAATATTAACCAAGATGGTGATGCTATTTGTTATCTAACATTAGCAAATAAATTGATACACCAAGTAAATCCTAATGCTATTACTATTGCAGAAGAAATGAGCGGTATGCCAGGTCTTGCAAGCAAATTTGAAGATGGTGGTATGGGATTTGATTATCGTATGGCAATGGGTATTCCAGATCTTTGGATTAAATATATCAAAGAATATACAGACGAAAACTGGAAACCTGGTCACTTGTTCTGGGAATTGACAAACCGTCGTGCAGATGAAAAAACTATTTCATACGCAGAAAGCCACGACCAAGCACTAGTAGGTGACAAAACTATTATCTTCCGCCTAATAGATGCAGATATGTATTGGCACATGCAAAAAGGTGATACTACATATATGGTGGATAGAGGTGTTGCTCTTCACAAGATGATTCGCCTTATCACAGCTTCTACTATCAATGGTGGTTATCTAAACTTTATGGGTAATGAATTTGGTCACCCAGAATGGATAGACTTCCCACGTGAAGGAAATGGTTGGTCACACAAATATGCTCGCAGACAATGGGAACTTGTGGATAATGAAAATTATCTATATCAAGACCTTGCAAAATTTGACCAAGCAATGGTTAATCTTATTACCTCAGAAAAAAATTATATAGGTGTCAATTTATATAAATACTGGGATAATTCTGGTGACCAAGTTATTGCATACGGTCGTGGAGACTTATTATTTGTATTTAACTTCCACCCATATAAATCATTCTCAGATTATGGTATGCTTGTTCAACCAGGAGAATATGAAATGGTATTAAATACAGACTCTAAAGAATTTGGTGGTTTCGGTCTTTCTGATGAAACAATTCACCACTTCACCAGACCATCAGAAGAATATCCAGACAAGGGTTGGTTAAGTCTTTATATACCTTCTCGTTCTGCGTTTGTATTACGCAAAAAACCAGAACCTAAAAAGAGAGGTAGAAAACCTAAAAAATAGTGTTCTCAAATAAAGAAAAACAATTAGCAATATTAATCGACCCCGGTAAATACGGGGTCGATTGTTTGATAGATTTGTTGCAAAAAATGCAACAAATACCCCCTCATTATATATTGGTGGGTGGAAGCACAACTTCTGCTTCTATAGATGAAACTATTAATCTAATACGCCAATATCTAGATATTCCTATAATTTTATTTCCTGGAAATGCATCTCAGTTTACTCCCCAAGCTGATGCCTTAATGTACCTTTCACTTATCTCTGGCAGAAATCCAGATTATTTGATAGGTCAGCATGTACTGTCTTCTATTTCAATTAAGAAATCTGGTTTAAAGGTTGTGCCTGTGGGCTATATGCTCATAGAAAGTGGCAGAATGACTAGTGTGGAATATATTAGTAATACCAAACCTATTCCTTCCAACAAAGTTGAAATAGCTGTTTGCACAGCTGTGGCAGGTGAACTTTTGGGTATGCGTTCCATTTATCTAGAAGCGGGTAGTGGGGCAGATAGACCTGTGCCTGCAGAGATGATAAGTGCAGTTAAAAAGAATATTTCAGTTCCTCTTATAGTGGGTGGTGGAATACGCACAGTGGAAGCATTAAAAAACGCCTACGCTTCTGGCGCAGACGTTGTGGTTATAGGAAATGTTCTAGAAGAAAAACCAGAACTATATCCAGAATTATTTGAGACTTTGGCTTTGTTGTAGGTTGAAGTAAGCACCTTTTTGTGCCATAAGCTCATCATGATTACCTCTTTCTATAATTTTACCCTTTTCTAGTACACAAATTTCATCGGCATTTCTCACTGTAGAAAGTCTGTGTGCTATCACTATTGTGGTACGATTTTTCATTAGGTTTTCTAATGCTTCTTGAACTAGTTTTTCAGATTCTGTATCTAGAGCAGAAGTAGCTTCATCCAAAATGAGGATAGGAGGGTTCTTTAATATAGCTCTGGCAATGCTAATTCTTTGTCTTTGACCACCAGAAAGTTTACAACCTCTATCGCCAATATTTGTGTCATAACCAAATTCTGTAACCGAGATAAAGTCGTGAGCATTAGCAATTTTTGCAGCCTTGATAACCTCTTCTTCTGTGGCACTTTCTACGCCAAATGCTATATTATTATAAAAAGTATCATTAAATAGGATAGCTTCTTGATTTACATTGCCCATCAGAGAACGTAGGGATATTAATGGTATATTCTTAATATTTACTCCGTCAATAAGAATTTCACCTGCGTTTACGTCCCAAAATCTAGGAAGTAGATCTACCAAAGTAGATTTTCCAGAACCAGATTGACCTACAAGTGCTATTGTTTTACCACGTTTAATAGTAAGGTTTATATCCTCTAGAATCCAATCATTTTTGTACTTAAAGTAAACGTTCTTATATTCTATTTCGTGTTTAAAGTTGTCTAGTACAACAGCATTTTCTGGAGAAGAAATAGGATTTTCTGCAGTCATAATTTTATCAATACGTTCCAGAGAACCCATACCTTTGCGTACATTATATGAAGCACGAGAAAGTTCCTTTATAGGATTTATGATACTATAAAAAATAAGAATATAATAGATGAAAACAGAGGCTTGAAGACCACTATTAGTGCATAGGATAAGATAACCACCATAGCAAACCACTATAGAAATTATCATAGTTCCTAGAAATTCACTCATAGGGTGGGCTAGGTATTGTCTTTTTACTACCTTTAGTATAGCATCTCTTATTCTTCTAGTCTGATTGTGTGAACGATTAGAAATCTTTCCTTCTGCATTAAATGCTTTTATGATACGTAATCCACCTAGCATTTCTTCTATCTGTGAAGTAAGATTTCCCTGTTCTTTACCCACTTCTAGTGAATCTTTCTTTAAGTTTTTACCAACCACTCCCATAAGCAGTCCTGCTAGTGGTAGCATAATAAATACAAATAATGAAAGTTCCCAGCTTACAGAAATAAGCACAAATAGATAGATTAAAATGATAATAGGATTCTTGATAAGCATATCTAGAGAACCCATAATAGATGCTTCCACATCTGTTACATCTACACTCACTCTAGACATAATATCACCCTTTTTCTCTTCGGTGAAGAAACCTATAGGAAGGGTTAATATCTTGTCTAATATATTGTTTCTTAGGTCTTTTACTACTCCTGTTTGCATATAAGCCATAAATAATGAACTCAGATAATAGGTAATTACCTTTAAGAATGTCATTACTATTAGGCCTACAGCCAATACTCCCAAAGTTTGGATTTTACCATAAGTAGTCATAAAAATGGTAACATAATAGAATAGGTAGTCTTTTAAGAAATCAAAAGCATTACCAAATCCGTTATATTCAGGAGCTTGTTCCACTGGATTGGAAATTCCAAATAAAATCTCTAGGATAGGGACAATAAGAGCAAATGAGAATAAACTTAAAACAGTGGATAGTATGCTAAAAAATAGCACACCAACCACTGATTTTTTATAAGGTGGAACAAAACGTTTTAATAGGGTTTTGAACATAATTTTTATTAAGGGAGCTGAATAAAAAGCGTACTTCTGCGTTACGCTTGCCCTCAAAATCCTCATTTACGTTAGTAAACTCCGGTTTTTCAGGCTTCGCAAGCCTTGAATTACATCTTTTTATTCAACTCCTATTTATTAATTATTTTTAAATACCAGTGTATGAGTATGGAGTGATTTCGCGTAATTCAGCTTTTACTTCTTCTGAAACATTTAATCCTTCTATAAACTTACTGATAGACTCTGCATTAACCACATCGTTGGTACGTGTAAGTTCTTTTAGAGTTTCGTATGGTTTAGGGTAGTTTTCGCGTCTTAAAATAGTTTGAATAGCCTCTGCACATACGTTCCAGCAGTTTTCTAGGTCTGCTTTAATTGCACTTTCGTTTAGCAATAGTTTGCCTAAACCTTTCATTGTACTAGCCACAGCAAGAAGTGAGTGAGCTAATGGCACACCGATGTTACGTATTACTGTAGAGTCTGTTAGGTCTCGTTGAAGACGAGAAACTGGCAATTTGTGTGCTAAGTGTTCTAAAATAGCAGTTGAAATACCTAAGTTGCCTTCTGAGTTTTCAAAGTCGATAGGATTTACTTTGTGAGGCATAGCAGAAGAACCTACTTCACCAGCTTTAATAGTTTGTTTAAAGTATTCCATAGAAATATATGTCCAGAAGTCGCGGTCTAGGTCTATAATGATGGTATTAATACGTTTAATAGCATCAAAAATAGCCGCTAGGTGGTCGTAGTTTGAAATTTGTGTAGTCCATTGTTCGCGTTCTAGACCAAGGTATTCACTCACAAATTTATTACCAAATGCTTTCCAATCTATAGCAGGATATGCCACATTATGAGCATTGTAGTTACCTGTTGCACCGCCAAATTTAGCAGTATATTTCACTACTTTTAGGGTAGCAAGTTGTTCTTCTAAGCGGTAAGCAAATACTTTTATTTCTTTGCCCAAACGAGTAGGAGAGGCTGGCTGACCGTGAGTTTTAGCAAGCATTGGAATGTTTTTCCATTCTTCTGCGTATGCGTTAAGTTTGGCTATAAGTTCTTCTATAGCAGGTACAAATACATCAGACAAACTTTCTTTTACCATCATTGGTACAGATGTGTTGTTGATGTCTTGTGAGGTAAGACCAAAGTGGATAAATTCCTTATAATCACTTAGTCCCATTTCATCAAATTTACCTTTGATGAAATATTCTACTGCTTTCACGTCGTGGTTTGTAACTTTTTCTGTGTTTTTCACCACGTTTGCGTCAGCAAGAGAAAAGTTTCTGTAGATGTCGCGTAGGCTTTCAAATAAGTTTTTATCTACACCTGCAAGTTGTGGCACTGGAAGTTCGCAAAGTGCAATGAAATATTCGATTTCTACTCTTACTCTATATTTTATAAGAGCAAATTCAGAATAATAAGGTGCTAGTGCCTCTACTTTATTTCTATAACGACCATCTACTGGAGAAATTGCAGTTAAAATTGATAGTTCCATAGTTAATTATTTATGATAACAAGTTCCTTGTTGTTTGAATTGAATAAAAAGATGTAATTCTAGGCTTGCGAAGTCTGAGAAACCGGAGTTTACTGGACGTAAATGAGGATTTCGAAGACAAGCGTAACGAAGAAGTACACTTTTTATTCGGCTCTATTATAAGAATATTAGTTGTGTTATAATATAAACTGGTAATAATACTATAAGTGAGAATTTAATCATATAACCAAAGAAACTTGGCATTTCGATTTTGTTTTCTTCAGCGATAGCTTTAACCATAAAGTTTGGACCATTGCCAATGTAGGTCATAGCACCAAAGAATACTGCACCTATAGAGATAGCTTTAAGTAAGATTTCTGGAATGCCAGCTACCATTGTAGCGCCTTCTACTACAGGAAGACCGCTAGCCACACTGTGGAATGCAAGAGCTGTAGGAGCATTGTCTAGGAATGAACTTAAAGCACCTGTGCAATAGTAGAATTGCCAGCTTTCTGTAAGACCTAGGTTTGGAGCAGCTTCTTTCAAGAATAAAAGAGCAGGAGTCATAGTAGCAAAGATACCTAAGAATAGCACTGCAACTTCAATGATAGGACCCCAAGAATATTTGTTGTCTTCACGTACCTTTTTGCTAGTGGTGAATAGAGAAGCAAGAATAATACCTATTAATACAATTTCGCGAAGAAGTTTCATATAAATAGGAGCGTGTTCTTCACCCATTGCAGGGATAGTACCTGGGTTGATAAATGCCACTGCACAAACAATTGCTGCAAGGTATAGGAAGTTGATGTTACCAGAAAGTCTCAATGGTTTAACACGTTGGAAATCTTTGATAAGGTCTTCTTTCTTTTCTTGTTTGTAGCAGTAAGAATCTACAAAATAGTAAATTACAAGAAGCAAGATACCAGCAAATGCCCATTCTACAAATAGGTTAAGGAACCATGTAAATGGAGCACCTTTTAAATAAAGAAGGAACAATGGTGGGTCACCAAGTGGAGTAAGAAGACCACCACAGTTTGCTACGATAGCAATAAAGAATAAAATTGTGTGAACTTTGTTTTTACGTTCTTTGTTTGTTTCAATTAATGGGCGGATAAGAAGCATAGCTGCACCTGTAGTACCCATGATAGAAGCTAAAATAAGACCAATTCCAAGGAATAATGTGTTTACACTTGGTTTAGCAGGTATATCACCGCTCAAGTGGATACCACCAGTTACAGTAAATAGCGCTGTAAGCAGGATGATAAATGGAATGTAGTCGAAAATCATTTGGTGCATTAAGTCATGTGACATACCGTTTAGGCATAGCCAAATGGCTGTAGGAACACCTAGTACTAATGAAACAATAAGTTTGTTCTTATTGTTTTCCCACCAATGCTCAGCAACTAGCGGGCCAATGGCAATGCAAAGCAACATCACCACAAACGGGATCAACGCCCATACTGGAATTTCCATAATTGTTTAGTTTGTTTATTAATTATTTGTTATTTATTATTTATATTTTAACTCCTAACTCCTAATTCCTAACTCCTAACTAATCAAGCTTCAAGACCTCCATAAACGCCTTTTGTGGCACCTCTACCGTACCAATTTGTTTCATACGCTTCTTACCTTTCTTTTGTTTTTCCAAAAGCTTACGTTTACGAGACACGTCACCACCATAACACTTAGCAGTTACGTCTTTACGCACAGGTTTAATGGTTTCGCGAGCAATGATTTTAGAACCAATAGCAGCTTGAATAGCAATTTCAAACTGTTGACGTGGGATTAGCTCTTTCAGTTTTTCACACATTCTACGACCAATAGTCACAGCGTTGTCGAAGTGGGTTAGGGTAGAAAGCGCGTCCACAGGTTCACCATTTAATAGAATATCAAGTTTTATCAAACGAGAAGTTCTGAAACCATTCATGTGGTAGTCGAAAGATGCATAACCTTTTGAAATAGATTTCAATTTGTCGTAGAAGTCGAACACAATTTCGCCCATTGGCATATCGTAGATAAGCTCAATACGGTTTGATGAAATGTATTCTTGTTTGATAAGTTCACCACGTTTGCCCAAGCAAAGTGTCATGATTTGACCAATGAAATCTGTTTTTGTAATAATAGAAGCACGGATATATGGTTCTTCCACGTGGTCTATTAGCATAATGTCTGGCATGCCAGAAGGGTTGTGCACTTCAAGCACGTCGCCTTTTTTGGTGTAGATTTTATAAGGTACGTTAGGCACGGTTGTGATAACGTCCATATTAAACTCACGGTCTAGACGTTCTTGCACAATTTCCATGTGAAGCATTCCTAAGAAACCGCAGCGGAAACCAAAGCCAAGAGCAATAGAAGATTCAGCTTGGAAGGTAAGTGCAGCGTCGTTTAGTTGCAGTTTTTCTATAGATGCACGCAAGTCTTCAAAATCATCAGTATCTATAGGATATATACCTGCGAATACCATAGGTTTTACTTCTTCAAACCCGTCAATCGCACTGTCGCAAGGCTCGTTTACGTGAGTAATGGTATCACCCACACGCACTTCTTTAGAATTCTTGATACCAGAGATAATATAACCCACATCACCACACTTAAGTTCCTTTCTTGGTTCCATATCCAAGCGTAGAACACCAATCTCATCTGCGTTATATTGTTTTCCTGTATTAACGAATTTTACAAGGTCGCCTGTATTGATGCAACCATTCACTATTTTCATATAAGTGATAATGCCACGGAATGGGTTGAATACAGAGTCGAAAATTAGACATTGAAGTGGAGCTTCTGGGTCGCCCTTTGGAGGTTTGATGCGTTCCACAATCGCGTCCAAAATTTCCATTACACCCATACCTGTTTTACCACTGGCACGAATAATTTCCTCAGGTTTGCAACCAAGAAGTTCTACAATCTGGTCTTCCACCTCTTCTGGCATGGCGTTGTCCATATCCATTTTGTTCATGATTGGAATAATCTCCAAGTCGTGCTCAATTGCCATATAAAGGTTGGAAATTGTTTGTGCTTGAATACCCTGAGTGGCATCCACAATAAGTAGCGCACCCTCGCAAGCTGCAATAGAACGTGATACCTCGTATGCAAAGTCCACGTGTCCTGGGGTGTCAATCAAGTTTAAGGTGTATTTCTCATTGTTGTATGTGTAGTCCATTTGAATGGCATGACTCTTGATAGTGATGCCTCTCTCACGCTCCAAATCCATATTGTCTAGCACCTGCGCTTGCATATCCTTGCCTACAACAGTGCGTGTCACCTCTAGCAAACGGTCCGCCAGAGTACTCTTACCATGGTCAATATGGGCTATAATACAGAAGTTTCTTATATGTTTCATTAGTCTCTTTTAAATAAGGTACAAAGATAGTGAAAAATCAGTAATATTTTATATTATATAATAAAATGTTAGAAACTTCTTATAGATTAGAAAATTATTAAAAAAAAGTAATTTTTTATTGTAACAAATAATACGTTCTGTCGTATTATATAATAGAGGCTCGAAAAAGTATATAATTCATTATAAACCTAAACGTAATAAATCTTTTGTTATGAAAAAATCTGATAAAGTAATTGTAGGTACTAGCGCGGGCGCTAGTGCTTTGGGTACAGCAACAGCTGTAGGTGGTAAGGCAATCTTATGGTCAATCTTTAGTGCAGGTCCAGGTGCAACTTTAGCTGGTGCTGCTGAAACCTCTACCTTTTTAGCATGGGTAGGCGGTGGATCATTAGCTGCTGGCGGTGGTGGTATGGCCGCAGGTTCTGCAATACTAGGATTATTAGGTCCAGTGGGATGGGCACTAGCAGGTGCAGGTGCAATTGGTGCAGGTGTAGCAATTTATAAATCTCGTAAACGTAATAGGAGTAAATCATAGAAAAGTGATAAAAAATAATTACTAATTAAAAAAATAATTACTAATTAAAAAAATATATTATGAGTTTCAATGTAGATTGCCCATATTGTGGCGGTGATAGCGCTTATTGCGATGGTTCTGTTTATGAATGTCCTGATTGTGATACAACTTGGGATTGTGATGTAATTCCAGATGATGCCTATGCTGATGAAGATTATTTGGATGATGATTATTAATTTGTAAATACTAAAAGAAATACTTAAAAACTTAGACGTTAACCTAAAAAATAAATAGATATGACACAAATAACTGTTACCACAAAAAATGAATTAGATGAAGCTCTAAAAAATAAAAATGTAAATAGAATTAGAGTAGAAGGATCACTTGCAAATGAGATGAGAGCAAAAGCAAAAAAGCAGAAAATAATAAGAAGAGGTTCACTTATAGCAGGTTCGTTAATTACTGCTGGCGCTCTTATTGCAGTTCCTTTTACGGCTGGAACATCTTTGATAGCAGGTGCGGCGGGACTTACAGCCACTGCTTTAACAGTAGGAACGGTTACTATGACAGCAACAGAATTAGCTATGTTGATAGGTGGTGGTCTAGGTTTAGCTACTTTAGCAATGAAACATGGATATAAAATAAAATTTAACCCTGATGGTACTGTTTCTATAGAAAGGAATTAGGTAGTTAACAAACCTTGCTATTTGGCAAGGTTTTGTAATTTTACTGAAAAATAAATATTTTTTTATTGTTATATGTTTTTGGCATAGAATTTGCTATATGAATACTGGACAGAACCAAGTGGTTAAACTAAGTTTGACCATTATTTAAATATTAGCCCCATCGTATGTTTAATCTATTAAAAGAAGAAAATAATATGAACAGATTCACAACAACTACCAAAAACTTAAACAAAGTTATTTCTAATACTTTATTTCCTACAATAAAGAAAACATTTGCTATATCTAACTTTACTGCTCAAGAACAAGATATTGAAGACATAGTAAGTCAAGTGCTAGAAAAAATATGGTTAAATCAAGTGAGATATAATAAGGAAATTTCTCATGATAATTGGTTTAAGGCAATAGCAAAAAATACTACTCTAGATTATATTGAAGCTAATAAGAAAAGGGAAAATTTTATTTCCTTAGATTCTTATACTTTATATAATGAGGATGAAAGGCCTATTTCTGGTACTTATTTGCAAATAAAGGCCTCTGAGAGTTATAGTTCTGATTATAATATAGAATCAAAAGAGAATTTAAACTCTATCTCTTCATTAATATCTTCGATGTCTCCAACGGAGAAACGCATTATAGAACTTTTATTAAACAATTATACGAATCAAAATATTTGCGATGAACTTAATTTAAGTTCTGGAGCTTGTCGTACCCAAATCTCTAGGGTCCGCAATAAACTTAAAAGTAACTCTAACATAGAAAAAATGTGTATGCAATTCAATATTAGTAGTTATCGACAAAGGGCATAGCTGACTATTATAATGATTGTTTAGTATCTATAAAAGTATTGAGTTGTGAAAGTTGGTAAATACTCTGTTTAGTTCTTTGAAAATTTGTAAAAAATACTTAATTTTGTATTGTTTGTAAATTAAATTCTAAAAAATATGCCAGTAAGGTTAAATAAAATAATGCGTGATTTAAATGTAGGTCTTCCTACTATCGTTGATTTCTTACAAAAGAAAGGAATTGAGGTAGAAGAAGGAAATCCTAATGCTCGCATTTCTGATGATATATACGAAATTCTACAAAAAGAATTTGGTAAAGATCAAAATCAGAATAAGGGTTTTCATCCAGTGAGTTTTGAAAATATTAAACTTTCTAAGTTTGATGTATATTTACGATTTCATGAAGATATAGCTGATAAGTGGGATAAAAATGCCAACAATACAATGCGTTTTATGGAACTTAAATCTATTCTTACAAATGGTTCTAGGAGGTGTTATTTTCAAAAAGCAAAATCAGATGTAAAGAAAAATCGTTCACATCATTCAATATTTATACAATTAAATGATGAAAAAGCGATTGTTTTTAGAGTTTCATTATGTCAATCTAAGGTGGATGAGTTTACAACCTTATATTCTTATTTTGTTTCTAAATCAAAGGAGGTTCCGTTTATTAAGGTTCCTGAAAGTGAAGTGTATGAAGCTGAGTGTAACATACATTTTGTGTCAGACCCACAGATAGAAGGTTCTAGTGCACAAGATTTTCAACAATTATATAAAAAAGTAGAAGCTCTTAATCTTCCTAAAATAGAACTAAATAAGGAAAAAGATAAATCAATCTGGAAAAGTTATGTTACGGCACTAAAAAAACTTGTAAGAGAAAAAGAACAAATTTGGAAAATAAAGAAAATTAGTAGACCATATCAAGAAGATTATATTGGAGATTCACGTCCTTCGTATATAGATATATACATAAATGAGAAGGAAATGAGTAAAGCGTTTGAGAGAGATTTAAAAGAATTTTTCTCTGATGAACTAGAAGATTTTGGGGTAAATGATGAGAATGGTTTTATAGAATTTTCTTCTTTTCGAGAATTAAGTCAAACAGAAAGAGAGAAACTTCAATCTCTTGCTTTTGAGTATTTCTACGAATTTATTTCTCAACCAATTTATTCTATATCTGGTGAAATTAAATTTAATCAAGCAAGTGACGATAATATAGCTGATGTATATGATGATATTTGTCAATATATGGATTCAGAATACAAGATTGCTATGTCTATAGGAAGAGATGGGAAAATTAATTGTTTAGAGAAAGAACTTCCCCATGTAATAAAGGTAGCAGAACGTAGACATGGTGCTTCAATAATAGTAAAAAAAGATTCCACAATGCGTTTAAAAGTCTCGTTTGATATGTCAAATAATGAACGAATAGATTTGCATGCTCTTAAAGATGAGATTGTTAATTTGGGGTTGTCATTAGATAGAGTAAAGGTAGAGATTTCTGAAGATGGAAGGCAAGTTGCAATAAGTGTGAATTCTTTTATTCGACATGATGCTTTCTCTAAATTAGGTTTGAATCATGTAAAAAATGTTTTTTCATTTAGTTCTTATAATAAAAAAGCTTTACAACCTATAGATGGTCTTTATATAGAAAATGGACGTTATTGTGCAGATGATATAAGAATCGAAAAAGCAAAAGAAATACTTAAAACAATACATTCTACGTTGTCTGATGACTCATATAGAATTCTACCAACAAGATACATTTTTGAACTGCCAACACCTATGGTGGATATAGACACCCTTAGAGAATATAAATCGTCAGTTGATAATGAAGGTAGTCGTACTTTTTCGTTAGATACTTCTGAATTAATTATTAATGCTTCTGATGCAGATGAATATAGAAAACTCATATCAGAAATACAGGAAATTAAAGGTGTTTCTATTGAAGATAAAAAATTTAGTCCTGTTTATTATTTAAAATTAAAGGAGAATCTCGTAATAGAACGTTGTGAAATTATACAAAGAATACAAAAAGAACTTAGAAAGAGAAATTATGATAGAATTACTTATGATTCTATTAAGAATTATTCTCGTACATTGTTTGATTTTACATATAATACCGAGGAAGAACGTGATCTATTTGTTGAAAATCTTCAGAAGATATGTGATGAAATAGGAGGTGCCATTGAATTGTTTTTTGATAATGTTGATGGTTTTACTTTGTTCCAATTTAATAAAAATGTTAAATTAGAAGCTGATAAAGAGAAAGAGGTTGCTCGTAATGTTAAACAAGCATTGTTTATTTATTTAACAAGAGAGGATTATAAGAAATATAGAGAAACTGTGGAAAAGGATGGAGATGATGCTATATTTAAAGGTGGTATATCTATTGGTAAACTTATTCGTAAAGAAAGAGAAAAGTTAAAATTTCGTTTAGAAACTTCTAGGTTAGGAGAATCTAAATTTGAAGAATTATTAGACAGGAAAGATATTTTAGAAATTCAGGAAGGGTTTATTAAACCAATATTCCCTGGTGAATTAACAAATATTTCTCGAATGATCAAGGCTATGAAGAAAGTAACAGAACCAGAACAAGTCGGGTATCCTGCAAATGCAAACCTTTCTAATTTCTTATTTGATCCTAATATGGCTAGACTTCCTCAAACAGACTTAGAAATTGAAAAGATGAGGATTGTTAATAACTTAAATGAGCCAATGTTGAAAAATCAATCTAAGCAATTAGAGGCAGTCGCCAAAGCACTTATTTCCCCTGATATAGCAATTATTCAAGGACCGCCAGGAACAGGTAAAACAACCGTTATTGCTGAAATTATATGGCAAACTTTGTTAAATAATCCTGTTGCTAAGATTTTGATAACATCACAAACTAATTTGGCAGTCGATAATGCTCTTGAACGTTTGAAAGGAAAGAAACTTGTAAGGCCAATACGTATAGGTAATATTGATAAGTTTGAGGATGAAGGCAAAATGTATTCAGATAAAAGAATAAATGAATGGCATGTTGCAAAAATAGGTACCGAAGAAGAACGAAATAACTCAGATAATGCTGTGTCTCACTGGATAAATAATGTGGTTGCTAATAGTGATAATAGTGATAACCGTTTTGCGCCTATAGTAAAAAAATGGGCAGAAGGCCTCGAAAAAGGATGTTCATTAATAAAGACTGCCTTTGCAACTGAATATTTGAAACAAGTAAATGTGTTTGCAGCAACATGTAGTGAATGTGGTAGTCGAAATTTTAGCGAAACTTATCAATCAATCTTTTTGAAGGATAAAGAAAATCAAAGAGAACCAATTTTTGACTTGGTTATTGTGGATGAAGCAAGTAAGGCAACTCCACCAGAACTAATTTTACCATTAACATTAGGTAAACGAGTTGTTGTGATTGGAGATCATAAACAGTTGCCACCAATGATAGATGAAAATGAATTTACTGAGGCTCTTGATGCTGTAGGAGCAAAGAAACTTGTAGAAGATTGGACGAAAATAGATTATAAGACATCTCAATTTGAAAAACTATTTGTTAATGCACCGCGTCCAGTTGTTGCAAGTTTAGATACACAATTCCGTATGCATGAGCAAATTATGAAATGTATATCACAATTTTATCAGGATCAAGAGGAGTTGGAGAATGGTTTAATTTGTGGAATAAAAAATGAAATGAATATTCGTGATTTCACGAATAAAGCAAGTAGGTGGCATGGAATGAATTTAGCACCATTTATAAGCCATGAAGATCATGCAATATGGGTAAATGTTGATACTCCAGAAGAAGATCCACATAAAAATAAATCATACCAAAATAAAGGTGAGGTAGATGCTATCAAAATTGTTCTACATGCATTGAAACAATCAGAAGGTTTTAAAGAGTATTTTGATAGTTGTAAAAAGGAGGAGGATAAGGAAATAGGAATTATAACATACTATATGTCACAAATGATAGCTATTCGTAATTCCATTTATCCTAATTTTTCAAAAAATGAATGGCGTAATTTTGAATTGCATAAGTATAATAATGAATTTCAAATTCCTTTCCGAATAAATACAGTTGACCGTTTTCAAGGTATGGAAAGAAATATCATAATTATATCAACAGTTCGCAGTAATTGTCAAAAATTGGCTGATGGAAAAATAATTAAAAATGAAAAGTATCCTTATGCATTAGGATTTGCTCGAGAGTGCCCACGTGTTAATGTCGGTTTCTCTCGTGCAAAAAGACTTCTTATCGTTATTGGGAATGAAAAACATTTCTCAAATAAACCTGAGTATGCGGAAGCAATTCAAAAAATGCATAGAGTAGACATCGCTCAACTTAAAAATCTTTAATTATGAGTAAAAGACTATCTAAAATTTCACGAGAATTAAATATTGGTATTTCCACTATTGCTGAATTTCTTAATAGAAATGGTTATAAGTGCGAAGAAGATCCTGCAGAGAACGTCTCAGAAGAGATCGTAGAGTTCATTAAGAATAACATAGAGTCTTATTTAATTGAAACATCTAGTAAACTTGATGAACTAAACCCTAAAAAAGAAGCAAAGAAGTTTCTATCAACGCTTGATAATCTCCCTTTAGAAATAAAATTAATAGAAGCGGCTAGTAAGAAAAAGAAATTAGTTGAGCGAATAGTTGGTTTTACAAATTTTGATTGGCACTATACTGTTGTTAGATTTCAGGGAATATGTTCTCAACCAATTAAATTTACACTTTTTGATGAGGTGATATGTAAACTTCTTGAGATTGAACAAATGTCCTTATCAAAGATAGGGAAGGTACTAGGTTTTGATATTGAATGTGATCCTGCAGAGAAGCGCATCTTGTTAAATGCTATAAATGATCTTAGGAAAGATCAAATGATAGAAGGAGATGAGAGTGTTTATTGTCTTACAGATTTAGGTAAGCGATATGTAGCAAATGGCGTAAAATTTTCAACATATACTCGTTCTTTTGAATTATATATAGATGCTATTGCTGATGTTAGAGAAAATGCTAAATCTATTTTTAGTAGCTTAGTTAGTGAAAAGCAGTCAACATTCATTAAGGAGAAGCTTCCTAATAATATTGAAGATGTAAAACCGATAGCAGAATTGCAAGCTCCAGAAATTCATTATCCTAGTAGAAACTACATTTTGCAATCATGTAAACCTGCTGGATGTCCTGAAGGATTTATAGGGAAGGTTTGGGTTGTGTTATTGGAAAATTTCAAAACTAATGACTATCGTGTTTTGGTTTATGATGAAAAGAGCGGAAAAATAATTGAAGAATTATCAACTGCATTAAGTAAATTAGAAGATCAGAAAAAAAATATTCTTGAGAAATTAATTTCTGAGACGACTTCTGATGAATCTCCAATATTACCAACGGATGAACAGAAAAATACAGTTCAACTTGTTGTAGAACAAGAGCTTATAGAAAAACAAGATGAGATAGATAAGGCAATTGCAGAAAATAACTACAATAAAGCAGAAGAAATAAAGAGAGAATTACTTGTTTCAAAACGCCGTTTTAACTCTATTGAATTTGAAATAGAACTTAAACATCTTTTTGATAACACAAAAGATGAAATGTGGATAATTAGTCCTTGGATAAAATCTGCAACCTTTAAAAGATTACCTTTTTTTGAAGAATATTTGAAAAAAGGAGGGAGAATTTTTATAGCATTCTCATATCCAGAGAATAAAGATAATTGGAATGAATACAAAGGATATGTAGTTTCACGAACAATATCAAAAGATAAAGAGGAGATTATGGCAGATAAGAGGGCCTTAGATAAATTACTTGAATTAGAAAAAAAATATCATAATTTTTATATACTTCAATTGCCTGCATTTCATTATAAACGTGTATGGTTGAGACAAGAAGATTTAAAATTAAATTATACTGGAAGTTATAATATACTTTCTTTCTTTGTAGAGTTAGGAAAACTGAATTATCGTCAAGAGGAAATGTCAAAATTAGAATGGTTAAATGAAGATGAAGAAGAATACAAGAAATTACTATTAATATTTGCAGAAAAGTACTTCAATGTAGCAAAAGAGGATATAAATAAATTATGTTCACAAGATAAAATTATTGATAAATCCTTCTTGAAGACTCTAAATATGTACAATTTCAGCAAACTTAAACCATTTATTGGACAAGGGATACAACTTTTGGATGATAAATATGAAGATATAATGTTGACTAAACAAGAAAATATTAAGAATTCAAGAATATATTACTACAAAACAGAGATTTCAAAACTATTAGACGATGCAAAAAATATAGGAAACATGAGTGTCTCTTTTGAGCAAAAAAAGTCTATCCAAAGCAGATTGAATATTTTGGATAATGAGTTCCCTGAAATGAAAACAAATCAGAATCGTGCAGAATTGCTTGAGATAATAAGCAAAATAAAAACTATAGGGCCGAAACCAATAAAATCATACAAAAAAATATATAAGAAATAATATGTCTTTTGTGAATTGAAATTTCATAATTTATTAGGAGAAATAATTGAATTATTTAATCAAACGAGAGAAGAGTACAGAGAAATAATTACCTTTGCGTGAAATTAACTATGTGTAAAATTTAAAAGAAATTATTATGCTTATGATTAAATAAAATACAAATAATAGAAGAATTTTTACAATAAGATTGTGATTCTTTAGTTGAAATAGAAATAATATAAGGAAATATAAGAGACTAAGATAACTTATTTATGAATCTTATGATTTTCTACTAAAATGATTTTACACTTTAGCGTGGGTGTAATTTATACAACAATATTAATAGAATAAATAAAATTAAATTAAATTTATGTTTAAAATAGATGAAATTATAAGCCATAAATTTCCACAGAATGAAATGGCTAAAAAGTTATTAGAGTTGTATAAAAATCAATGGTATAAATGTAAGGAAAACATTCTAAAACAGACGGAATGTGAATTGCCATTTTTAGTGGTGCCCACTGATGCATATTTTAATTCGTCTATAAAAATAATGATTCTTGGAAAAAAAACGAATAGTTGGGGAAATGAATTAGAAAATTATGAGGATCAGACCCCTGAGAATCTGATGAAGTTATATGACTTATTTGTAAATATAAAGAGAGGAGATAATTCACTATTTTTCGATTTTCCTAATAATATACAAGCTGATGTACCTATTGATACGCAGATAATTATTAATAATCTTGTAAAAATAGAAAAAAGAGGAGAAACCGATGGTGATAAGAATATTAATAATTTGATATTGAAAAATTTTAATATATTAATAGAAGAAATTAATATTCTCAGACCTGATATGCTTATTCTCTTAACAGGCCCTAATTATGATAAGAATATAGAAACTTTTCTAGGGGATTTTGATTTTGGAAAAGTGGACCCATTTACCTGTAGAGAATTTGCTCAAATAAAGTTTACTAATAAGAAATTGCCAGTAACATATAGGTGTTATAATCCTATATACTTAATCATAAATCATAATGTTGATATATATAAGCAAAAAATATTAGAGTTAATAAGAACTAATATTCACTAACTATTATATTTAAACCTTTGCCATATCGGCAAAGGTTTGTTGTTTATAAACATTTGAGGTAATAAAAATAGAACTGTTTGATTATCAAACAGTTCTATCTTGACGTCTAATCATCCTAACTCCTATGGAGGTCTGATAATTAGAACTGCAAATTTACTACAAAATGTTGAGAAATTGTATAAACCCTGTAAAAAAATAGTATCTTTGTACTGAGAATAAAGCTGAAGAAATTTTGTTAATTGTAATAGTGCATACACGTGTGCACTGTTGCGTAATTTTTAATTTTAAATTGTTATAAAATGAAAAAACAAATCTTCAGCAACTCAGTTGCTTCTGAACCTTTTGTAGGTTATAATTCTTCAAAACCTCTAGAAGAATTTGATTTAATTCAAAAATTAGCGGAAATAAATAAGGGTATTGTAATGCCTTATTTAAATGAAAGTTATGTGGATATAGTAGAAGTTGAGCCGCATGATTTTAATAGTGACGACCCTTTGGGAGAGTCTAAAATATGGGCAGAGAAAAATCTTGTAGGGATTTATACTTCTCATGAATGCACCCTGAATAAGTTTAAATATAAGATTACTAAAAAATCAATAAAGAAATACTTAAGTGCAAAAGCAATTAATAAGAGTGAAAATTTACCTATTCACTTATCTGTGTTGAAAGTTCTGCCAGATATTATAGAAAATAGTATTGAAGTAGAGATACATGCAGATTATACTAAAGTTGATAGTGTGCGCTCTGTTGAGAATCCTATTAATGAGAATGTTTTGATTCATAGGTTTTATGGGGCTATATCTTTTTTTAGTAAAATCTATAGTGTAAAAACGACTATATATGAATTCCGTGATACAACTCCAAACAAACCTTATACATTTGAGGTAATAAAAATAGAACTGTTTGACGAATCAAACAGTTCTATCTTGACGGCTAATGATCCTAACTCGCTAGGAGGTCTGACTATTAACACTGCAAATTTACTACAAAATGTTGAAAAGTCATACGATAAGGGGAAATTTTTGCTCGAAGAATCAAAAAAAGATGAAGAATTTTACAACAGAGTCATATTTTGGCATTAAGAATTGGGAAAACCTTGCTATTTTGGCAAGGTTTCGTTATTTTTATAATTCAATTTAATGTTGTGTTAAAAATTAAAATCTCAAAAATATGAAATCAAATATTTTCTTTAAACCAAGGTATGATAAAGAGAAGTATGAGAAAGGTTATAAGGGTTATAGAACGCTAATCCTTGGCGTTTTTCATGTGTGTAGAACTGAATGTAAGTTTAGAGAAGATTGTTTTAAGAATACTGCTAAATATGATAGAGAGTGTCCTGTGTATAAAGGGAGGGAAGAATATTATTCTTTGTCAAATAGTAATGAAATAGAGGTGGAAAGCTATTTGGAGGAATGTGATTCGCATTATTCGTATTCTTACATTACGAAGTACTTCCTTAGAACCAATGAGTCTGTGTCAGAAAATGATAAAAGAAAGTTTTGGGATTCTATTGCTTTTACAAATTTTCTACAGAACATGCATGGTAGTTATGATACTCTGAAATATAAAGATAATAAAAAGAAGTTTAAAGATAATTTGGCGGCTTTTAAGGAATTGCTTGAACTTTTGAAACCAGAGGTTATTTATGTTATTAGCAGAGCTGTAAAAGATTGTTTGTGTGCTAAAGGTAATGAAATTAATGGATTAGAATTTGTAGATTCTTATGAAAATTGGCAAGTGCCTATTTATCGTTTTACTTACAAATTACAGTCAAAAGACACTCCAAAAAATATATTAAAGGAGATAGAAAGTAAGTTAGGGGAATCTAATCTGAAGTTAATAGGTAATCCCTATAAAATACTTTTAGATAAAATAAATGCTATTAAGGATTTGACGTTTTCTGTTACTGGGAAAAATATAGATAGGGTTGATGAAGTGCTTTATTCGTATGCTTTAGATAAGAAATTTGTAGGATTTTTGGAAAACTATTGGCACAAGAAGGAAATAGAGGTAGGTTTGAGAATGGCGTTAAAGAATGTATTAGAACTAGAGAAAGATATTACATTAGATATAGATGAAGTAATAAGGATTATTAATAATAATATTCCTAAATATTCCGCAACTTACATGAATGATGGTGTGAGAATTGAATTATTTAAATTATTGGATGAAACTCTTGATGCTAATAAAATGAATGAATTTAATTTTATAAAAGCGCTGGGGATAGAATGTGCGTCACTTCATGATTGGCAAAGAAGTAGGAGAAATGAATACTCTAGAAATAGAGGGAATAAAATTTCTACTAAAATTATAAAGTATATAAAAAAACTTGAGAAAGATAATAAGTTTAATGGTTTTAAAGAAGAAAATTTAGAACAATTAAAGATTAAAGATTATATAAAAAAGATTATTTTAGATTACTATATGAAAGAGATAAAACAAGAACTAAATAAATCCTAATGGTGTTAAATCATATAAATCCCGATGGTAGAACCATTGGGATTTTTTATGGGAAATCTAATGATATGGGTAAAAATCCCCGTACGGGGATTTTAGAGGCTTAAAAAAAATTGCCATGCAAAAACAAATCCTCAACTTTGCAGAAGCAATAAAGAAATAACGTTATTATAGAAATTGCTAAAATGTTTAATTATTAACTTAAATTTTTTATACTATGAGTTTTAATGTAGATTGCCCATATTGTGGCGGTGATAGCGCTTATTGCGATGGTTCTATTTATGAATGTCCAGATTGTGATGCAACCTGGGATTGTGATGTAATTCCAGATGATGCTTATGAAGCAGACGATTGGGATGATATTGATGATTAATTTTAATTAAAAGATTTGTTACAATGAATAATAAATTAAAAAATCTATTATTTCCGCTCTATAAGCAATTGGCTTTAATAGACCCACACCTTGAGTACGAAACATTTTGTGCTCAGTGGGGTGAGGATTACCAAGAGGGTGGTATAATGTTTATGGGTAGAGCTGTAAATGATTGGAAGGCGCAAGGTGACAGAAATACAGAAGGAATGTTTACTGTTGGCTCGCCAAATCAGATATACATGTGCGATGACCAAGTGAAATGGGTGGAAACAGAGCGATATGATAAAAAATCTGCCTTTTGGCGCGTGGTTAAATCTATTGCTCAGCTGTTATCAAAAGACGAGAAAGGTTGGTTTAAGCATATTGTTTGGTCAAACCTATACAAACTTTCACCTACTGGAGGTGGAAATCCAAGTTACAAATTGCGTGAAGTTCAGTTTGAAACCTGTTTAGAAATACTGAAAGTAGAGTTGGAAGTATTTAAACCTAAATTTGTGGTTCTACTCAATGGCCCTGATTGGTATGCAGACTTCGTATGCAAGTTAGCTGGAAGCGACGAATTTGGTACGATAAATCTTGATATAGTAGATAGTAAATTTTGGAACGATTCTAACTATATGGTTTATGTTTACAAAATTGGAGAAACCTACTTTATTGGTAGTGTGCATCCTCAAGGCAAACCAGAAAAAGAACATATCGGTGTAATTTTGGAAATGATTAAAAAGTTTAGTATGTAATTTTTAAGTAAGTTGCTTATGTATATTCCAAATTTAGAAGTATTGAAATCTCTTATTGCGAGTTTAAGAAGAACTCCTTCATCACCAGATATGCCTAGTGGCAGAGGTAGAGGTGGATTTCCAAAAACAAAAGAACCAAAATTTCCTAAAGATTGGAAAATCTTTTACTAAAAAAGTAATGTGGGTAGATGAGTGTAAAAGTGAGTCTACCTGCATTATTAAAATTGTAAATAAAAAAGCTCCGCACTTATTTTGTTTACGTATCGCAAATATATATAATAAAGATTATAATAACCCTAAAAAATAATAATATGAAAACAGTAACAGTTACAACAGAAAAAGAACTAGAAGAAGTTCTAAAAAACAAAAATGTAGATAAAATTAGAGTAGAAGGACCTTTAGCTCAAAAAATGCGCTCAAAAGCAAAGAAGAAAAAGATCTTAGCGGGATCCTTATTAGGTGTGTCAGCTATTGCCTTAGGTTCAATTATAGCAGCACCATTTACAGGAGGAGCTTCTTTAATAGCAGGAGCAACAGCAGCTGGATTAACAGCAACTATTGGTACAGCGACTATTGTTGTTTCTACAGCAGAATTGGCGATATTAGTTGGAGGGTTATTGAGTGGTCTTGCTATTGCGGCAGGATTTAAAAAAATTACCTTTAATAAAGATGGTTCTGTTATAATGGAGAAAGGATAATGATGTTTACACTTGGAATAGTTTAATTAAAAATTTAGTCATTATGGAATTAGAAAAATCAAAAATGGATTTAGTTTCAGGAACCGCATCTGGAATTAGCAAAATTACTGAGATATTTGAAAAGAATCCAAAAGGAACAATTGCAACATTGGCATTGGCAACAGTTGCAGTGGGAACCGCCACTATTAAGACCGTAGGAAAAGCAATAGAAGCTCTTTCAAAGAAATAGATTAGTTATTAACTTTAAAAATTAACTTATGATTCTAAATACTGATTGCCCATTTTGTGGAAGTGAAAATGCTTACTGTAATGGGGTGGAATACGAGTGTCCTGATTGTGGAAAAACATGGCCTTGTAGTGTAATCCCAGATGATGATTTTGAAGAAGATGATGAATTCTAATACGAAGAATTATATTAAAACCTCAAAAACATTGCTAAATTGGCTAGGTTTTGTTATCTTTATAAATTGAAAACATTTCTCACAGTCTCACATATAGGCAATGAAAAGATTTTTGTTATATCAAACAGGTGGGAAATAAAAATAAGTAAAACTCTTAAAACTTTAATATTATGGAAAAAGAAATTAAAACAGAAGATCTAGTTAAGTATGAGAAAAATTACTCAGAAGATGGTCTTTGGAAGAAGATAGGTAATGTAGCTAAAAAGGCTGGTTTGAAAACAGTTTATATGGTGTTGTTGCTTTATTATGTTTTGATAAGTGATTCTACTCCAAAAAAGTATAAAGCAATGATAATAGGGGCTTTAGGTTATTTTATTGTGCCATTAGACATGATTCCAGATTTTGTACCTGCTGTTGGTTATACAGACGACGTGGCTGCTATTGCTGGAGCAATACTTGCTGTTGCAAAATGTATTTCACCAGAAATTGAAGCACAAGCCAAGGCAAAACTTAAAGAATGGTTTGGTAAATACGATGAAGCCGAAATTGCAGATGTGTTGTAATCACCTTAGTTAAAGCAGGGAAGTGGGTATAAGTTTAAAGCGGAACAAAAGTAAAGAAATTCTCTCCATATTTTACCAAAAATCCGTATCTTTGTAGTCGAATTTTTAAACTATTGAACTATGAAATTTGATAAGAAATTACCTTTATTGGTGTTTAGATGTGTAGCCTTAGGATTGGGTTTAGGTACATTAACTTTACTTGGAATGGAGAAAATAGCTGTAAATGAGGCTGCTTACTTGTTGGCTCTAGCTGTAACTTGTTTAGCGGCTTGTAGCTTGGGTGAAAATTCAGAAAAAGATAAAGAAAATAAATAATAATGATGAGTTTTTTAGGCAATATACTTTGGATTATATTTGGAGGTTTGGCAGTTGCGTTAGAATACTTTGCTGCTGGCATTACATTGTGTTGTACCATTATTGGTATTCCATTTGGTATTCAAATGTTTAAGTTAGGACTTATGGCATTAGTCCCTTTTGGACAACAAGCAGTTACTCCACCATCTGGAACAGGTTGTATTTATAGTATATTTAATATAATCTGGATGTTTACAGGTGGATTAGTGATAGCCCTTACTCATTTGCTCTTTGGAGTTCTCTTGTGTATCACTATCATTGGTATTCCTTTTGGGAAACAACACTTTAAACTAATGTCTTTGGCATTTTGGCCTTTTGGCAAAACTTTTGCTTAAAAGAATTATTTATAAAACTTAAATGGAATTGCTCAAAACGAACAATTCCATTTTTTATAAAATTTAAAATATAAAATTATGATTACAATATTAGAACTAATCAATGCCATGTCGCCTTTCTTATTGTTGGGCTTCTTTTTGGCAGGTATTATGCATGCATTCGTGCCTAATACATTATATAGCAGGTATTTAGCAAAAGACAATTTTGCTTCGATATTTTGGGCTACACTATTTGGAATACCTCTTCCTCTTTGTTCTTGTGGAGTGATTCCTACTGCAATGTCGCTACGTCGTGAGGGTGCATCAAAGGGTGCAACAGTGTCGTTTTTAATAGCCACTCCTCAAACTGGCATAGATTCAATCATTGCTACATATTCATTGATGGGACTGCCTTTTGCCATTGTGCGTCCTGTGGCTGCTCTGCTAACTGCACTTTTTGGTGGCACGTTGGTGAATATTTTCAGAAACAAATGTGAAGAAGTAGTAAATATAGAGGCAAAAGTAAAGCCACAAACTAAAGAGAAAGTTAGTTTTGCTCGTAAATTTATTTCTGCATTAAAATATGGTTATGTAGAAATGATGCAAGATATTGGCAAATACCTAATTATAGGTCTAGTAGTGGCAGGAATTATTACAGTGGCTGTGCCAAACGAATTTTTTGCCTTGTTTGCCGATAATTCTCTGCTTAGTATGTTGTTGGTATTGCTTTTTTCTTTGCCAATGTATTTATGTGCTACAGGTTCTATTCCAATTGCGGTAGCTCTTATGTTAAAAGGTTTGTCGCCTGGTGCTGCTTTGGTTTTATTAATGGCAGGGCCTGCAGTAAATTTTGCTTCTATGTTGGTGGTAGGTAAGGTATTAGGCAAGAAAACCTTGTTTATTTATCTATTATCGGTTGTTTTAGGTTCGTTTTTATGTGGTCTTGCAATAGATTATTTACTGCCAAGAGAATGGTTTGTAATGCCTTGGACTCAAATGCAATCACTGGTAGAACATTCACATTCATTCTTGTCGTTTAATAGTCTTTGTACCTTGGTAATGATAGGTCTGCTGGTAAATGCCTTTGTAAGAAAACATAGTCACGGACATTCTCACTCCGATTGTGGTTGCTCTTCTTGTACATGTGCAAACGACACTTGTTCTACAAGCGAAACCAAGATGCAAGAATTTAAAGTAGAAGGCATGCGTTGCAACCATTGCAAAGCCAATGTGGAAAAAGCAGTGTCTTCAATCCAAGGTGTGGAGTCTGTAGAAGTTTCTTTAGAAGACAATACAGTATTGGTAAAAGGCAATTTCACCCCAGACGAGGTGAAAAAGGCAATAGAAGAGTTAGGGTTTAGTGCCTTCTAGAAAATATTGGCACTTATGTGATAAGTGATGGAATTTGTTTTTTTTATCTTCTTAAAACTTGCCGATATCGGCAAGTTTTTGTATATTTGTGGGAGAATTAATTAATAAAGTTTGCCGATAGTATGAAAAAATATATTTCAGTGGCGATGTTTGCCAATAAATATGGTGTAGCAGAACGCACCGTGCGTAATTATTGTGCTAATGGAAAAATCGAAGGAGCTTATTTGATTGGGAAAACATGGAATATTCCTGCAGATGCGGCTTTGCCAGTTAAAAACAAACATAAAGAGCAAGTAATGCCATTGCTTGAAGTGTTGCGAGAGCAAAAACAAATGCGTCTCAAGGGTAGTATTTATCATCGCACTCAGATAGATTTGACATACAATTCAAATCATATAGAAGGTAGTCGCCTAACGCACGATCAAACACGTTATATTTTTGAAACTAATACTATTGGCGTAACTGACGAAGGCGTAAAGGTAGATGATATTATAGAAACAGTAAATCACTTTAGATGCATTGATTTTATTATAGAGCATGCTATGGATAAAATTTCTGAAGGGTTTATTAAAGAATTGCATTTTATATTAAAAAGCGGCACAACAGATAGTAATAAGGATTGGTTTGCTGTAGGAGATTATAAACGTTTGCCAAATGAAGTATGCGGAATAGAAACATCTTTGCCAGAATGTGTGGCAGATGATATAAAACAGTTGCTAAAGGAATATAATGCGAAAAAGCAGAAATCGTTTGATGATTTGTTGAACTTTCATCATCGTTTTGAGCAAATTCACCCATTTCAAGATGGAAATGGCAGGGTGGGGCGTCTAATTCTTTTTAAAGAATGTTTAGCAAACAATATTGTGCCATTTATTATTACAGACGAACTAAAAATGTTCTACTATAGAGGACTACAAAATTGGCCTAATATTAAAGGTTTTCTTCGTGATACTTGTTTTACTGCTCAAGACCAATATAAATTATTACTAGACTATTATCGAATAAAATATTAAGGTTCAACTCCCTTAAGGTATATAAAATAAAAAAAGAGAACCTCATTTCTGAGATTCTCTTGCGGTGCGGACGGGACTTGAACCCGCGACCTCCGGCGTGACAGGCCGATATTCTAACCAACTGAACTACCGCACCAGGTTTTGTTTTGCATTAGGTGTTTCCCTTAATTGCGATGCAAAGATATGATGATTTTTTTGTTCTTGCAAATTTTTATCGAACTTTTTTTGATAAAAATTGCATTTTAACTAAAAACCACGAAAAAATCAGTGAAATCCATATATTTTAGGATGAAATCGGCATTTTTATAACTTAAAATTATTTTATCAGACCCTATTTTACAGTTCATTTCTGCAAAATCAACACCACTTTCATCTATCATTTTAAAGACAGTTTCTTTGGCACACCAACAGAGTAGGGCAAATTTTTGTTTTTCGGTGCATTCAGATAGAGTTTTTAGCTCGTCTTGATGCATAAATTTCTCTGTAACCCTAAAAATCCTATCATTTTTAAACTCAATATCAACTCCCATAACAGTTTTTCCTACAATTACTGCTACATAATTTTTGGTATGAGAGATAGAAAAATGCACTCCATCGCAAAAAGGTTTGCCAGAATCCTCATATTTAACTTCAACTTTTCTTCCCACAATCATTTCTAGCAGAAGTCTAGAAATAATTCTCTCTTTTTGGCGTGTTATGTTGGAAATTCCCTCTAATTCGTGGTCATAATGATGTAGAGAAATCTCTAGAAGTTCTTCCAAAGATTCATCTATTCGCCAGATAATCAGTTCTGTATCGTCAATATGTTCTCTAAAAATAAGCATTATTTCCAGCGAGTAGTTTCCATTATTTTTACTATATCTTCTGTAATATAATCCACTACAGGGGCGATAGAGTCTTTATTTGGCCTATTATTAAAGTACAACGCTCCGCGCAAAAAGTGATTTACGCTATCAGTTAACACAAATTGCACAGCAGAAGCAGTATTGCCTTTTATTTCATAAAGGATGCCGTATGTTTTATTTTCTTCATTGGCATAAAACTGTTCGCTTATGGCATCTGCCTTAAATGCGTGTTTGTACACAAAGTTGCGAGAGTCTTCAGATATTTCTCTAAAGTTCTTATTTACAGGTTTATAGCTAAAATAAATTCTGGCGTTATAGCGTGGATAAACAATATCAAACCATTCCTTGTCTTGTTTACTAGGAATAATAAGCGACAAATTTTTGGGATATTCAAAACTATAAGGTAGGGTAGAATCACTTCTAGAATATTCCTTATCTTTTAGTTCAATTCTGAAATATCCTCGTGGTTTTGGGCTGTGTTTCACGCAACTTGTGGCTGAGATAAGTGCCAAAATACCTATTATAATATATAAAATACTCTTTTTCACCTTTATTTTCTTAATAATAACAATGCTTCGTTGCGAGCCATAGGGTCGCTATTGAATTTTCCTTTAAAACATGTGGTGCGAGTTTTTGCTCCTGGTTTCTTGATGCCACGAGCTGTCATACAACTATGTTCTGCATCTATTATTACTCCAACATCTTCACTACCAGTAGCAAGTTGAATAATTTCTGCTATATCTGTACCAATGCGTTCTTGAAGTTGAAGTCTTTGACCCACCATGGTAGCAATGCGTGCTATCTTGCTCAGACCAATAATTTTGTCTGTAGGACGATAAATCACAGACACCTTCATGTTGTACATTAGTGCCATGTGATGTTCACAATAACTAAAAATAGGAATATTTTTCACTATTACATAGTTTCCATTTGCATCAAATAGGTCTTCTTCTTCATTAAATGTTTTAGCATATTTTTCTGCAATTTCTGCATTGGTATATCCAATGCCTCTAAATATCTCCTCATACATGCGTGCCACACGAGTAGGGGTTTCTATAAGTCCCTCTCTGTCTGGATTCTCACCAATCTCCTTTAATATCTCACGAATGTGATATGCAATTTTTTCTCTGTCCATTATATTGATTTTATATATTCTTTTATTAATTCCTAATTTTTTTTACACTCCTCTTTTGTTTTTGTCCCAAATGAATTTATGCATTTGAAGTTGAAGTTTTACTCCATTAAGTTTTTCTTTTTTCATAATTTCTACTAATTCTTTTGGAGTAAAATTTTCAAAAACACAACTCAGATATACCTGTGTGGTGTTTTCTAAATTATATTCTTTAATTATTTTTATTGCTTTGTAAGCATCGCTCTCAGAAGAAATTACAAATTTATATGCGTCATTTTTATTGGCAGTTGCCAAATTTTGTAAACACATTTCATTTTCCATTCCACTTTCTGGTAATTTATAGTCTATTACGAAGTGAACTTTTTCTGAAACTCTATACTCGCTCACATCAACACTTCCGTTAGTTTCTACATGAATATGCACCACTTTGGATAACTCAGATAGTAAATTTTTTACATCATTATGTATCAAAGGTTCGCCTCCTGTAAGAGTAACGTGATGAATTCCAGTTTCTTTAACGTAATCAACTATTTCATTTACACTAAGCTCTTCGTTGAAACTATTATACTCTTGTGCATAACAGGTATCACACCAAATGCATTTAAGATTACACCCTGCCAATCTAATAAATACAGAAAGTCCACCCGCAGTAGGACCTTCTCCGTCAATTGATATAAATTTTTCTACTATTTTCATTCTTTGTAAATACAGCTATTTGTTGGTGTTTCGAATAATTCCACCTCCATGATAGGTAAACCCTTGTCGCGGAGCATATTATAGATGTGACGCGACATTTCTTCTACGGTAGGGCGGTATGGCACGAAGCGAATTTCAAAACCTGCAAGACTAGACGCCACTTCGCGACCACGATCATTGTCTTCTACCACAAGCTTATGGTCAAAGTATTCTTCTATTTCTCTAAGTACAGGTTTGATAATACTAAAATCTTCTACCATACCACGTTTGTGTCCTTCTTTATGAAGTTCGTTGGCAGAAAATTTTACTATCAATCTGTATCTATGACCATGTATGTTTGCACATTTTCCTTCATATCCTGTAAGGAAGTGTGCCATATCAAATTGAATTTCGTTCTTAATAATAAACATAGTTCGGATGTTTTATTGTTTATATGAAAATACTTGCTATTGCTCGGTTGCACCCACCTACGGGGGTGCCCTTGTGGGATTACTTGCATACAGGCGTCGACGCTACGCTCTGACACCTGCCTACAACCAAGACAAACCCGCTATGCGGGTTAAAATTACTAGACTCTACGCATCGTGTAATTCCTCATTCCTCATTCCTAATTCCTAATTAAAAAAGTTCGTACTCTATAGGCAAAGATACCAAAAAGTACGAACTTTTGAGTCTTATAGCCTAGTTTTTTTTAACGACAGGATGGTCTTAATGAACTGTCGGTGTGTTTGTTAATTGTTTAAAACCTAACAATATTATTCTTTTAAATCAAGTTTAATCTGTAATTCATCCAATTGAGCTTGATCCAATCTAGATGGAGAACCCATCATAACATCACGACCAGCATTATTTTTTGGGAATGCTATACAATCACGAATACTGTCAAGTTCTGCAAATAATGAAACGTAACGGTCTAGGCCATATGCCAAACCACCATGAGGAGGAGCTCCATATTTAAACGCATTCATTAAGAAACCAAATTGTTCATTGGCTTTCTCTGGAGTAAATCCTAAGATTTCAAACATTTTTTGTTGTAGTTTGCTATCGTGAATACGAATAGAACCGCCACCAACTTCTACACCATTAATAACCATATCGTATGCATTGGCACGAACCTTACCAGGATCTGTGTCTAATAATGGAATATCTTCTGGTTTAGGAGCTGTGAATGGGTGGTGCATTGCATAGAAACGCTGTGTCTCATCGTCCCATTCAAGTAGTGGGAAATCTACAACCCATAAGCAGCTGTATTCATTGGTTTTCATTAAACCAAGTTGACGAGCCACTTCTAGACGAAGTTCACAAAGTTGTTTACGAGTTTTATTTGCATTGTCACCACTTAATATAAGAATCAAGTCTCCTGGCTCTGCATTCATTGCAGATTTAAGTTCTTGAAGTTTTTCTTGAGTATAAAACTTGTCAACGCTAGATTTTACATTGCCATCGGCTTCTATTCTGGCATAAACCATACCTTTGGCACCTATTTGAGGACGTTTAACAAAGTCTGTTAGAGCATCTATTTGTTTGCGAGTATATGTAGCAGCACCTTTTGCACAAATACCACCTATATATTCTGCACTATCAAATACAGAGAAACCACAACCTTTAAGCACGTCCATAAGTTCTACAAATTTCATATCAAAACGTGTATCAGGTTTGTCGCTACCATAATATTTCATAGCATCATGCCATGTCATACGAGGCATATCTGCAAGATCGATTCCTTTAATAGTTTTAAATAGGTGTTTGCTTAGACCTTCAAACATTTGGATTACATCTTCTTGTTCCACAAAAGACATTTCGCAGTCTATTTGAGTAAACTCTGGTTGGCGGTCTGCACGTAGGTCTTCATCGCGGAAGCATTTCACAATTTGGAAATATCTGTCCATGCCAGATACCATAAGAAGTTGTTTAAATGTTTGTGGACTTTGAGGTAGGGCATAGAACTCACCTGGATTCATACGAGAAGGAACTACGAAGTCACGAGCACCTTCTGGTGTAGAACCAATTAAAACAGGAGTTTCTATTTCCAAGAAACCATTATCATTTAAGTAACGGCGTGTTTCAAATGCCATTTGATGACGAAGTTCTAGATTTTTACGCACTTTGGCACGACGTAAGTCTAAATATCTATACTTCATTCTTAAATCATCGCCACCATCAGTTTCGTCTTCTATAGTAAAAGGTGGAACTTCTGACGCATTAAGAATATTAAGTTCGCTTACAATGATTTCTATATCTCCAGTAGGGATATTTTTATTCTTATTGGTACGTTCGTTTACAATACCTTTAACTTGCAAAACATATTCACGACCCACCTTAGAAGCCTTTTCACATAGTTCTGCATTTGTATCTTCTTCAAACACAAGTTGTGTAATTCCAAATCTGTCTCTAAGGTCGATAAAAACCATACCGCCCATTTTACGAGCCTTTTGTACCCAACCTGCCAATGTAACTTCTTGTCCTACATTAGAAAGGTTTAACTCTCCGCAATTATTAGTTCTATACATATTTTATTGTTTAATACACAAATAGACTGCAAATTTAATTAATTTTACGATATAATAAGGTATAATATTCCTATTTTTTTTATTAATTTTGTCGTTTGCAAATTATATGTTTACATGAAAAAAATAATCAGATTTATATCAATATTTTTATTAAGCTTATCGGCTAATGCAATTACTTTAGCCAATAATAATTTTTCAATATCAGGAGTTGAAAATATTACAGGTGTATTTCAAGAGAATATAGATACTGTTTTAGTTGCTGAAACCACAGAAAATTTAGTGTTAAAATTTAACGTAGAGGAACCTTCTACGATAAATTGGTACACCTATATTAAAGATGCAGAAGAATTATCATTGGTTAAAACAGAAGAAAATGTAACAGAATCTACATTAGAAGCACTTTCTGATAGTTCGATTGGCTATGCTATTAAAGTAAATGATAATAAAATATTTTGGGCATGGATTTTTGACCATTCTAAACATAATCTAGAATTGGGAGAAATAGTGGTCAATTCAGAATTGGAAGATAGGTGTAAATTTTACCAATTAAATTTTAATATTCAAGCAGATGCTTTTCTTTATGATACGTTAGGTCATGATAGAACTCCATTTGAAGTGAATCGTGAGTTTACAATGTCATACGATTCTACATATTATGCTGAAGGGAATTGGGTGTCTGATAGTATTGCTTATAGTATTCCGTTAGTGTCAGATTATTCTGTTCCATCACCGCTTGCATCTACTACCTATAAACTAATAGGTGACAACTTCTTGTTAGAATGGAATAAACCTTTGGAAACAGAGACAGACCTAATTCCTTCATACGCCATAGAAGTGGTTCCAGAATATTCTGTAAGGGTGAGGGAAGATGCTACTAATGAAACTAATAAGGATACATCAACAGAGGTAAAACTCAGTGGTTCAGCTCCTTTGAATATAGAATTAATAAATAATGCTTCGCCATCAGCCTTCTTCTATGATTGGTGTATTTCTATGGATAAGGAATATAATTCTTGTAACATTAGTTCTTCTACCAAAGATTTTAGATATACATTTGAACAACAAGGCACTTATTATATAAAATCTGAAATTACCAACTCAGAAATGTCTCAAGATTCATTGAGAAACTGTTTGGCAACTAATACCATTATAATAGAGGTGTTGAATTCTAAACTAGATGTTCCTAATGTATTTTCTCCAAATGGAGATGGGGTAAATGATGAGTTTAAAGTGGCATATCAGTCTTTAACCTCTTTTCGTGCAAGAGTGTATAGCATAAATGGAAGACTTCTACATGAGTGGACAGATCCTTCAAAAGGTTGGGACGGAACCATAGGCGGTAATCCTGCTGCAGAAGGTACATATTTCTATATCATAGAAGCTACTGGTGACGATTATGATGAAGATGGCAAGCAAATAAAATACTTTATGAAGGGCGATATTAATCTATTGAGGTAAATATTTAAAAATTAAATTTGGAAGATTAATAAAAATAATATACCTTTGTGCTCGGAAAGGTTCTGCACGACCAGCTCCCTTTTAATCCCCCCAGGGCTTGACCGCAGCAAGGGTACATTGGTTGAGCGGTGCGATGCAGATCGCCTTTCCTTTTTTTCTTTAATTTTAATCAAACAATCATAATCATGGCTAAAACAGAAATATTTGATACATCACATAATCTTATTGCTAAAGATACCATTGTAAAAGGTGAAATCATTACCAAAGGTGATTTTCGTATAGACGGAACAGTAGAAGGTGAGATTAAATCTGCAGGCAGAATAATTATAGGAAATGAAGGTAAGTTTATAGGAACTATTCAAGCTACCAACGTGGATATTATGGGGTCTGTAGAAGGAGAGGTAATGGCAGAAAATACACTTTCACTTAAATCTACAGGTAAAGTTAGAGGTAAGATTCAAACAAATATTCTAGAAATAGAACAAAATGCAGAATTTAACGGCACTTGTGTAATGGGTGACGATATTAAAAAGGCACCACAACCTGCTCCTGCTAACAACGATAAAAAAAGCGTAAAATAAAAAAGATAGGACTTATATCAGATACACATGCGTACTGGGATGACCGGTACGCAAGTTTTTTTTCAGACTGCGATGAAATATGGCACGCAGGCGATATAGGCTCACTTGAAATCTACAATAAACTTTCAGAAATTAAACCCGTGCGTGCTGTTTATGGAAACATAGATGGGCATCCTCTTAGGGGTATGCTTCCTCAAACTTTAATCTTCAATGTAGAGGGAGTGAATGTCTTGCTAACACATATTGGTGGTTACCCTGGTAGATATGCTCCTGGTATTATCAATAAACTGCGAAGTGAAAATATAGGTCTTTTTATTTCTGGTCATTCGCATATACTTAAAGTAATGAATGACAAGGTTTTAAACTTACTTCATATAAATCCAGGTGCCGCAGGAATTTATGGTTTTCATAAGGTACGCACTCTCATACGTTTTACCATTGATAACGGCAAATTCTCCAACCTAGAAATTATGGAACTAGCATGCCGAGATAGAGCTATTTGATTCGTCAAGTAGCTCTATTTTTATTGCTTCAAAAATGTATGGTTTATTTGTTTGTAAATAAACCTCTCTTAATATTTGCAAATAATTACATAATTCATTAATTTTGTGGAAATTTTTTAAGAAAACCTTTTTATAAAAATGAACGATATAAAATTATTGAACAGAGCTGCGGATAATATTCGTATTTTGTCTGCTGCAATGGTAGAGAAAGCTAAGTCTGGTCACCCTGGTGGAGCTATGGGAGGTGCAGACTTTATTAATGTATTATACTCTGAGTTTCTTACTTATGACCCTGATAGACCAACTTGGGAAAATCGTGACCGTTTCTTCCTTGACCCAGGTCACATGTCACCAATGTTGTATTCTCAACTAGCATTGATAGGAAACTTAAATATGGATGATATTCGTTCATTCCGTCAATGGGGTAGTCGTACACCTGGTCACCCAGAGGTAAATTTTGAGTTAGGTGTTGAAAATACATCTGGTCCTCTAGGTCAAGGTCACACTATGGCAGTTGGTGCTGCTATTGCGGAACGCTTCCTTGCTGCACGCTTTGGTGAATGGACTAAACATAAAATCTATACTTTTATTTCTGACGGTGGTATTCAAGAAGAAATTTCTCAAGGAGCAGGTCGTATTGCAGGTTTATTAGGTTTAAGTAACCTAATTATGTATTACGATTCTAATGATGTGCAACTTTCTACTTTTGTTAATGAAGTTAGTACAGAAGACACTGCTATGAAATATCAAGCATGGGGCTGGAACGTTATTACTATCAATGGTAATGATGCTGCAGAAATTCGTGCTGCTCTTAAAAATGCAAATGAAGAAACAGAGCGACCAACACTTATCATAGGTAAAACTATTATGGGTAAAGGTGCAATGGGACCTAACGGTGAAAGCTTTGAAAACAAAGTTTCTACTCACGGTCAGCCATTAGGTGCAGCTGGTGCTTCTATTGCCAATACAATAACAAATTTAGGTGGTGATGCAGAAAATCCATTTGTGATTTTCCCAGAAGTGGCAGAAATGTACGAAAATCGTAAAAACGAACTTCGTAAAATTGTTGCTGAACGTCATGCAGAACAAGCTGAGTGGGAAGCTTCAAATCCAGCACTTGCTAAGAAATTCCATGATTTTTATAATAAAAATCTTCCTGATATAGATTATTCAGCTATAGAACAAAAAGCAGATCAAGCTACACGTTCTGCTTCTGGTGCTATGTTAGCTTTATTCTCTGAAAAAATAGAAAATATGGTGGTTTCTTCTGCAGACCTTTCCAATTCTGATAAAACAGAAGGTTTCTTAAAAAATAGCAAACCATTTAAAAAAGGTGATTTTTCTGGCGGATTCCTACATGCAGGTGTAAGTGAATTAACTATGGCATGTATTATGAATGGTATGGCACTTCATGGTGGTATCATACCTATTTGTGGTACATTCTTTGTATTCTCAGATTATATGAAACCAGCTTTCCGTATGTCTGCTTTGATGCGTCAACAAGTAATTTATGTATGGACACACGACGCATTCCGCGTGGGTGAAGATGGTCCTACACACCAACCAGTGGAACATGAATTACAAGTTCGCTTAATGGAATCGCTTAAAAACCATAAAGGTAAAAACTCTATGTTAGTACTTCGTCCTGCAGATGTGGACGAAACCACAGTGGCATGGAAGATGGCATTGGAAAACCAAGATACTCCTACCGCACTTATTCTTTCTCGTCAAAATGTAAAGAGCCTACCACGCAAAGAAAATAAATATAATGAAGCATTAGGTGCAACAAAAGGTGCTTATATAGTAAAAGATTGTGCTGGTACAGCAGATGTAATTCTTTTAGCTAGTGGTTCAGAAGTTTCTACATTATTTGCAGCAACAGAACTTCTTGAGTCTCGTGCAAACTTAAATGTTCGCATAGTTTCTGTTCCTAGTGAAGGATTATTCTTCTCACAGCCAGATAGTTACATTCGTAGTGTGATAGATTACAATTTACCAATTTTTGGTCTTACCGCAGGTCTTCCATTAAGTATGTTACGTTTGGTAGGTCTTAATGGTAAAGTATTCGGTTTAGATCACTTCGGTGATTCTGCACCATATACAGTACTTGATGAAAAATTTGGTTTCAACGCAGAAAACATCTATCAACAAGTAATGGAATATTTATCTACACAGAATAAATGAGCTTATTAACTATAATTTTCTTATCAGTTGCTCTGGCTATGGACTGTTTTGCAGTATCAATAAGCCAGAGCGCTTGTTTTAAACGCCCTATTTGGTCTAAGTGGATTGTTATGTCCTTGTCTTTTGGACTATTCCAAGGACTTATGCCACTTATAGGTTATTATGTGATGCAGTTGTTTTCTGATATTATCACTGCATACGACCACTGGCTAGCGTTTATTGTTTTAGGCTTTTTAGGCGTGAGAATGATAGTAGAGGAGTTTAAGGAATCTGACGAACATGGCGACGAAAAACACCTTTGTGATGTAAATCTTTCATACGGTAAGATAATCATTTTAGCAGTTGCTACTAGTATAGATGCATTAGCCACAGGAGTGGTATTTGTGCCTTGTCCAGATAGATTGTTTTTGGGTGTGAGTAGTATTGGTTTAGTAAGTTTTGTTATGTCCTTAATAGGCACTCAGATAGGCTTTAATATAGGAAAGAGACTGTCGTTTAAATGGGGAGTGTTAGGAGGAGTGATTTTAATACTAATTGGTACAAAAATATTAATAGAACATACTTGTTTTTCATAAAAAAGTTGTATCTTTGTGCGTCCAATTAGACTTCGTAGCTCAGTTGGTAGAGCAATTGACTCTTAATCAATGGGTCGAGGGTTCGAGCCCCTCCGAGGTCACAAAAAAAGCGTTCGTAAGAACGCTTTTTTTGTGACCTATCATATTTTATATACGTGCTAAGGTACGGCACCCAGAAGGGTGCTAGTTACCTTCAGTAACGTATGGTCCAATTTTCATTGGAACTTTTTTTTGTGATACGCTCATGATTGCTGGCTGCACTCGGCATAATAAAAACAAGCTTTTCTTCTGCTCTCGCTTACTCGCAAAATTCCTAATTCCTAATTCCTAACTCCTAACTCCTAACTCCTAACTGTTTTGCTTCACACCACAACTCTTCCATTTCCTCAAGCGTCAATTCCTTAACGAATTTCCCCTGCTCAGAGGCTTTTGATTCTATGTAATTAAAGCGATTTATAAACTTCTGATTAGTGCGTTCTAAGGCATTTTCTGGGTTTACACCATAAAGACGAGCTGCATTAATTATGCTAAACATTAAGTCACCAAATTCTTTTTCTAAATCTAAGGTAGGAGAGTCTTGCTTAATTTCTGCTTCGACCTCAGCTATTTCTTCTTTTACTTTCTCCCAAACATCTTCTTTTTTATTCCAATCGAAACCTACACTTCTTGCTTTGTCTTGAATACGCCATGCTTTAATCAAACTAGGTAAAGATTTAGGAACCCCTCCCAGTGTGGTCTTATTTTTACCTTCGCGTAGCTTCAAAATTGCCCAGTTCTTCTCCACATCTTCTGAATTTTTGGCCTCAGCAGAGCTAAAAATGTGCGGATGGCGATATATTAGCTTGTCACAGAGTGAGTTACATACATTTTCAATGTTAAACTTTTTTTTCTCTTCTGCGATTTTTGCATAGAAAAGTATATGAAGTAGCACATCGCCTAGTTCTATTTTCAGTTCTTCATCATTTTCTGCTATAATTGCATCTGTTAATTCGTAACACTCCTCTATAGTAAGAGGGCGGAGAGATTCGTTGGTTTGTTTTCTATCCCATGGGCATTCTTCACGTAATCTATCTAAAACCTCCAAGGTTCTTTTAAATGCTTTAAGTTTCTTTTCCATATAAATTTTTAATTGATACACAAAGTTAGCATTTTTTTATTTAATGATAGGAGAGTCTCCAAAATATTAGAAAAAAATTAGGAGTAAAATTTTCATAAGAATAAAAATATTGAAAAATAGGGTGGGAGTTTACTTTACAAATGTGTAGCAAAATTTGATACAAACGTAAATAGTATAGTATTAAAATAAATATTACAAGTGTAATTTGTAAATTACAGTCAATATATTTTACATTCTAGAATTTAATTTTACTTTCAATACATTTGTGGTTTTACAAAATTATATTGTAATCTTTATGAAATAAAGAAAGGTATAAAATACTTTAATTCAGTATTTTACATATATTTAGTTAAAGTAGTTTTGTAATATTTATAAATATGATGTAAATTTATGTTATAAGTCTTTGAAAATGATAAATTATTATGAATTATATATTTATTTACTAGTTATTTATAAAAATTAATTAAACTAATACTTAAATATATAAAAATGGGTATTTTACACTTGTTTACATTTGTAGTGATGATTTTATTTACAAAAGTATATCCTTTAAATTGTAAATTTATAGTTTTGTAAATTTGCAAATGTAAAATTAAAGTTTTACATTTGTAGCAAAATTAATAAACACTATTTGTATTTATTTGGAGAATTTCTTTATGAAAGATCGTATTAAACAAATTATTGAAAGAGAAAAACTATCTTCAAAGGAGTTTGCTAATCTATGTGACATACAAGTTTCTAATGTATCTCACTTATTATCAGGAAGAAGCAAACCAAGTTTGGATACTATACAGAAAATTATGACAGCTTTTCCGTCTTTGAATACTGAGTGGTTATTATCAGGAAAAGAACCCATGTATAAGCATGAAAAGCTCGCTCAGCCAGGTTTATTTGACTTATTTCCCACAGAAGAGTCAAATATTCAATTCTCAGAGCCTCAAAATCCTGTTAAACCTATACAAAAACTATCACAAAATACAGAAAATCAAGTAGTTGCTACTAATACAATAGTAAAAGAAGTTGTAAAAGAAATTCCTCCTAAAAAAATTCAACGCATAGTAGTTTACTATACAGATAATACGTATGATGAGTTCTCTAAATGAGAGAACTCATCTTTGCTCTCCTTTATATAAATTTCTCCTTTCTCCTTTCTAAACTCTCCTTTATTTTTACTATCTTTGCACAAAATTTAAAATCTCTTAATAAAGATGTCTAAAAAATACCAATTAGATGGTACTGTAATAAAGAATGAATGGGTTACTTCTACATACTTTAAAATGACCCTATCATTTGAAACTTTACCAGAAATAAAGGCAGGCCAGTTCGCAGAACTGCGTATAGATGAAACCCCTACTGTATTTCTTCGTCGTCCTATTTCCATTCACGATGTTCGTCCAGAAAATAAAGAAATGGATTTACTTATCCAAAAGGTTGGTGATGGCACAGCTTGGCTATCTACCCGTAAAGAAGATGACAAAGTAAACGTTATTTTCCCACTAGGTAATGGTTTTGATACTGATGTTGCAGAAAACAAACCTGTTTTACTAGTAGGTGGTGGTGTAGGAATTGCTCCTTTACTTCATTTAGGTCGCGTATTATCAAGTGAAGGTAGAAAAGTACACTTCCTATTAGGTTTTAGAAAAGAGGCGGATATTTTGCCTTTAAATGCCTATAAAGAAGTGGGTGAAGTTTTCATCACCACAGAAGACGGAAGTGTAGGAGATAAAGGTTTTGTAACCAACCATAGTTTGTGGAAAAATGCAGATTATGCTCGCATTTTCTCTTGCGGTCCAACTCCTATGATGAAAGCATTGTCCACAGTGGCTCGTGAAAAAAATATAGACTGTGAAGTCTCTTTGGAAAATAAAATGGCATGCGGAGTAGGTGCATGTTTATGTTGTGTAACTCAAACCCACGAAGGACACAAATGTGTTTGTACCGATGGGCCAGTATTTAATATTAACGAATTACCATGGTAGATTTAAGTGTAAAAATAGGTGATTTATCACTTAGAAATCCAGTGATGACTGCTTCTGGAACTTTCGGGTATGGAACCGAGTTTGAGGATTTTGTAAACTTCTCGCGAATGGGTGGTATAATTGTAAAGGGAACTACTATTCGCCATCGCGAAGGAAATGCCTATCCACGCCTTGCAGAAGTGCCCTCAGGTATGTTAAACGCCGTTGGATTGCAAAATAAAGGGGTTGATTACTTCTGTGAAAACATATATCCAACTGTAAAAAATTATGATACAAATGTAATCGTAAATGTATCGGGTGCGAGTATAGAAGATTACGTTGCAACAGCAGAAAAAATTAACGATTTGGAAGGAATTCCAGCCATTGAATTAAATATTTCTTGTCCTAATGTGAAACAAGGTGGTATGGCTTTTGGAACTTCTTGTTCTGCTGCAGCCGAAGTAGTAAAAGCAGTGCGTAAAGCATACAACAAAACTCTTATCGTTAAGCTTTCTCCAAATGTGACTGACATAGCAGAAATTGCTCGTGCTGTGGAAGCCGAAGGTGCAGATTCTGTATCACTAATTAATACCATAATGGGTATGGCTATTAATGCAGAAACTCGTAAACCAGTTTTATCTACTGTTACTGGAGGTCTTTCTGGTCCATGTGTTAAACCTGTTGCTCTACGTATGGTTTGGCAAGTATCAAAAGCGGTAAATATTCCTATTGTTGGTCTTGGTGGTATTATGAATGCTACCGATGCTATAGAATTTTTCTTGGCAGGGGCTACTGCAATAGAAATTGGTACAGCAAACTTTATTGATCCATCAGTTACTATGAAAGTGGTAGATGGCATAGAAGATTATTTAAAAAGACATAATTATGAATCTATAAAACAAATTATTGGAAAACTTGAATTATGAAAAAAATTAACTTAATTATTACATTATTAGTAGCTTCAATAGCTACAGTATGGGCTCAAGCAGAAGAAGCAGGTACTCCTTCTAATTGGAAAAAAGGTGTTGATATTTCTGTACAAGCAACACAAAACTATGTAACAGACAACTGGTATGACGGTGGAAATAGCAACCTATCTGTTTTAGGTGCTTTACAAGGTTGGTGGAATTATGCTGGAGAAAATGGTTTCTCTTGGGATAATAAAGTGGACCTTAAATATGGTGTTACTACAACATTTACAGAAGACAAAGCTGGTCGTGCTTTCCACTTAACAGATGATAAGTCTCAATATGCAACCAAATTAGGTTACTTAATAGGTAAAGGTTGGAATGTAGCATGGACAGGTGAAGTTTCTACAACTTTATTCAATAATTATAAAATCGATACCAACGAAAAAACTGCAGCTATAGTGTCTCCACTTCGTTTCAACACAGGTCTTGGTTTTGATTATAAATATTCTAACACAGAAAAGAAAATAGATATTTCTGTAATGATTTCTCCTTATGATTTCCGTTTAACCTACATCAACGATACTACCGAATACGTTATGGAAGATGGTTCTCTTGGTAGCATCAGTACACATCTAGGTTATGCTCACAAACAAATGTTAGACTACGATATGGTAGGTAGCCGTTTAAAAGTAGATTATCGTCAACAATTCAATGACTACATTACCTTATCAAGTATTCTTTCTTTCTATACCAACTACAAAGGCATAGAAGTAGATTGGCAAATCGTAGGTGATTTCAAACTATACAAATGGCTTACCGCTCGCGTGTCTCTAAATCCTCGTTACGACTCTACTGTTGGCGATGGTTGGGACGAAAAAATCCAATTTAAGGAGTTTGTGAGTTTGGGTCTAGCATATCGCTTTGAGAAATAATTTAGGCTCATTTGAGAGGTGCTTTCTGCGTTGTTGCTTGTGCTCGAAATGCTCATTTACGCTTTGTAAACTCCGCTTTCTCGCACTACGCACGCCTTGAAATCCCTCTCTCAAATAAACCTAAATGCTTCGATCTGTTTAAACTCTCTGGGTGCTGGGAATAAAGTTCCCTGCAACAATAAACTTAAATAATACAAAATAGAGATCAACTTCGGTTGGTCTCTTATTTTTTTGTATATTTGTCGCGTAAAAAAGAAAAAAATGAAAAAACGTACAATTAAAGATTGGTTCATAGCAACCAGACCTTGGTCTTTCCCTGCATCGGCTATGCCTATTATTGTTTCTATTGCTTATTTATTCTCAAAAAATGCAGATATTAACTGGTATTTGGCAGTTTGGACATTGATAGGGATGGTTTTATTTCACATTACAGGTAATTTGTGGAGTGATTATTTCGATTTTAAAAAGAAAGTAGATGATACAGATACTTTTGGAGCTACTTCCATTACAAGTGGTCTATTCCAGGCTAACGAAATACGTAATTTTGCTATTGCTATGTTGGTGGTGTCTGTATTGTCTGGATTGGGTATTTTGTATTGCACTGGGCTTCCTATTCTTTGGATAGGCATGGCAGGTGCTGTGTGCATGTTGTTGTACCCATTTCTTAAATACAACGCTTTGGGCGATTTGGATATTCTAATAACCTTTGCATTTCTTCCAACCATCGGTACTTCATATGCTATTACAGGTGCGATAGATTGGAGTGTGCTTTACATTGCGTTGCCAGTAGGACTTATTACCGATGGTATTTTACATGCCAACAATACTCGTGATATGGCTACCGACAAACGTGCAGGTATTGTTACAATGGCCATGAGTATGGGCAAAAAGAGTGCAGCGTGGCTTTATGGTTTTGAAATGACCTTCCCTTGCATTTGGCTTGGTGCTCTTGTTGTTGGAGGTTACCTTCCTTGGCCAGTGCTTTTCATTGCACTTACCATTCCAATGTCTGCAAAATGTGCTAAAATCATGATTAATGGTTATGATGATATAAATGCCATTGCTATGCTCGATATGCGTACAGCACAGTTGCAAATGGTGTTCTCGCTTGTTTTATCTGTATGTTTGGTAGTTTCTAAATTTATTGTTTAATGAAAACAGCTAATTCAATAAAACCTATTGTGGGTATTGGCATTGCCACAGTGCTTTGGGGCATAATGTTTTCGCCCTGGACATCGCCTTATGTCAATTTTTGGATTACCATGACCATTTCTGGCATGATACTCACTACATACTCGTTGTGGGCTGATAAAACCTGCCTTAAAGGCATTAAAATGAACTGGGTGGATATTTTATTGGGTATAGGTATTGCAGTGGCTCTATGGGGCGTATTTTGGATAGGGGACAAGGTGTCTTCGTGGATGTTCGATTTTGCTCGTCCACAGGTGAACAATATTTACGGCGTGAAAGATGGCGAAAATCCTTGGATTTTGTCGTTGCTACTTTTGTTTATCATAGGTCCTGCCGAAGAGATTTTTTGGCGTGGATACCTTCAAAACAACCTTTCTAAACGTTTCAACCCTAATATGGGCTTTGTTTTAACCACGTTGGCATACAGTTTGGTGCATATCTTTAAGTTCAATTTTATGCTCATTATGGCTGCTGCTGTGGCTGGATTTATTTGGGGCTTATTGTACCGTTTCTTTCCCAACCGTCTGGGTGCAATTATTTTATCTCACGCCCTTTGGGACTGTGCCGTTTTTATTTGGTTCCCGATATGATAAATGTCGCTTCGCTCTGGTGAGGCGGTGATGCGGTGAAGCGGTGATTTGGTGAGTCGATTCCATTCGGTCCCTGAGCTTGTCGAGTTTCTTGAGCAGCGAGTGCAGAAGCAATGCTTGCATTGATTATGCCGAGTCGCAAAAGAAATATTCAAGTGACCGAATGGGAGCGACAAGCGACAAACGACAAGCGACAAAAAATAATAGATTATGAACAAACAGCGTAAACAAATCATTGAAAATAACGAGGTGTCAGACCTTTATACCTTTAATTTGGGTGGTTATAACCAAAAAGTATTGGTAGAGGGCAAATCTAAAACATTGCCTGTGGTAATCTGTTTACATGGCGGACCTGGCACACCAATCCCTTTCTCTGTAGGTTGTAGGGGACTTTTCCCAGAGTTTACAGACCAATTTATCATGGTATATTGGGACCAATTGGGTTGTGGAGCAAACAATCACAAAATAGACGATAGTTTTACCGTTGATATGTTTGTGGCTATGACCAAGGATTTAATTGCAGAAATAAAACGATTATTTCCAGAAAACGACCTTTATGTCTTTGCAACTTCGTGGGGTAGTGTGTTGACTGTTAAGGTTTTACAAGAAAAGCCAAATGTGATAAAAGGGGTAGTTGTCTATGGACAACTGGTAAAAAATCTATTCTACAACCAAGAGGTGTTTGATGCGTTAAGCCAAACAAAACTGTCTGCGAAAAAGCTTGAAGCTATTAAAAATGCCAATATCGACAACATTACTACCAAAGATTTGATGTTGGTTTCTGGTTCCATACGAAAATACACCAACGGTTACGAACATAAAAAAGCCGATAAACCGCAAATGGGCAAAATTGTTGTAGGCTTGCTTACTAGTCCCGATTATCGTAAAAAAGATTTTATAGCAGTAATGGTCAATGGGTATTTGAAAAATGTTTCTCTGTGGAAAGAACTATTGCACATGGACTTGACAGATGCATTGTCTTCTATTACAGTGCCTTACGTCATTATCCAAGGCGATTCCGACATTGTCGCATCTACAAAAACTGTTTTAGAAACTACCCATGGCAACAACGCCATCACTTGCCAAGTCATCCCAAACTCAGCCCATTATCCTTCCAAACCCGCCATGGATGCCGTAGTAGCAGCCTTGCAGAATATGGTGAAGCAGTAAAAACTGAAAAATCAAGGAGGTTTTATCAATTCATACAACTCCCTCTCACTACTCTGAGAGGGAGTTTTGTATTTGTGTGTAGTGACACAGCGTGCTGTGTCCGTGAATCAAAACCGTACGGCACAACGAATAATGAGGGGTGTAGGGACAATGCACGCATTGTCCGAAATTCAAATTTGCATGGTAAATCAAATAGTAATCACGCCCGTAGGGGTGTGATTCTTTATTGTAGGCAGGTGTCAGAGGCGGATGCCGGCGACGCCTGTGTAAATGTAACCCAACCACATCAGCACCCCCGTTAGGAGGGTACAGCGTACAAACAAGCTCAATAATTGATAGTCGGATTTGTACGCTGTACCCATTTCTATGTCATAGGAGGGAAATTTTTAGATATAATCATAATTGGGCAGACGAGAAACTGCACTCCCTCCAGAAAAATAATAGATTACTTTTTCGCATAGCCCGTAGCCCGTCCTTTGCCGACTTTCTCAATGAAACCTGCCTCAAGCAATTCCTTCAAGGTACGTTCAATGGTTGTTTCGCTAATGTCAGGGCAAAGTGTGGCTATGTCTGATTTTTTGACCACACCGAGCTTTTTCTCAAACACCGCCTTTACTCTATCAGCCTTTGACAACTTACGATATTTCAGATGTTCTATGCGGTCTTGAAACTCATTATATCCTTTCAATACAACTCCCAAGTAATATCGTACAAATGAGGTGTAATCACTCTTGTCATTATGCCATTCAATGGAACTGTTCTGCAAGGCCTCATAATAGGTTTCCTTTGTCTTTTCTATCAACATTTCCATACTGACATATTTCCCTCCGATATAACCGCTACGATAGAGCAACAGCAAGGTCAGCAAACGGCTCATACGTCCGTTGCCATCATTGAACGGGTG
>JAFWXW010000019.1 GCA_017517845.1 Paludibacteraceae bacterium | reverse complement strand
TGGCATTGGCTTGTTTGTCAATGACAATGGTTTCTTGTAAAACAGAAGAACCAGAAGGACCAGACAAACCTGGAACAGAAACCCCAACTAATCCTCAAGAACCAGACAAACCTGAAAATCCAGACAAACCAGCAGAACCTATGTTGCCAAAGGATTCTACTACTGTATTTTTTATTAATGCAGATAATTGGGAAATTGTAAATGCCTACATTTGGTTGTATGCTACAGATGAAGGTGTACTTCCATGGCCAGGCGAGCCAGCTACTAAATGCAGCGAAAAGGTACACAATATGGATGTGTACAGCTATAAATGGCAAACAGACCAAGCCGATATGATTCTCTTTCATAACGGAATAGGTTCGCAATCAGCCAATGTTGCAATAGATGCAACCAAACCCTATTTCTACAATAATGTTTGGTATGCCAGTTTAAATGAAATACCTGCGCCAACCCCAGAACCAGAGCCAGAAAAACCCATGTATTATGGTTACGAATATGTGGATATGGGTGATGGTATATTATGGGCTGCCCATAATCTTGGCGCAACGTCTGTTGGCGAAGTTGGTGATTATTATGCATGGGCAGAAACTACATCAAAAGAAGAGTACTCTTGGAGCACTTATGTACATAGTGCTCACATCAACAATAATGCAAAAGAATTAACCAAATATTGTTATTTAGAAGAGTATGGTTATAATGGATATGTTGATGTGCCAACCAATCGTTATATAGATAACGAAGATGACCCTGTTTATTTAAATTGGGGTGGTAGATGGCAAGTCCCATCGAAAGAAGATTTTAGTTCGTTATTAGAAAATAGTATCGTAAAGATTGATCACGATTCTTTAGGTACAAAAGGGGTTAGATTTACCAGTGTGATTAATGGTAATAAACTTTTCTTTCCTTATACAGGCTACATAGATGGAACATTGAAGTTTGATGCTTCTCGAAGAGTAGCAGTGTGGGGGGCTGAACTTGCTGGCGATGGTTTTGCTACAGAAGAACAAGTGCCCAGTTATGCTATTTATCTTCATATCATGATAAACCAAGGTCAAGTAACAAAAGGTACATATTTGTTTAGTCGTAGTTTGGGCTTGCCTATTCGTCCTGTGGTTTTTGTTGGTGGTGAAGGTTTGTAAAGAAGTATATGCTTTGTAGCGTTGAACTTTGTAAAACAATAATAATATGAAAAAAATCATTCCATTTTTGCTTTGCATGCTAATTGCATTATGGGCATGCGAAAAAGATACACCAACTCCTCCTGCATCGGTAGAATCTATGCAGTTTGAAGGTGTTACCACCACATTAAATGAGGGTGAAAGCATTAATTTGTCTCAATATTTAGTTATTGCACCTGCATCTGTTGGTGACACAGTTACCGTAGAGTGGAGTAGTAATAACGAAGAAATTGCCACTGTAAGTGCAAGTGGTAGTGTAGAAACCTTGCGTGCTGGTAGTGTTACCATTACTGCCAAAGCAATGGACAAGACTGCCCAAGTAAAGCTAACTATTGACAAGGTAAAAATCAAAGAGTTTACCATTCCTGCCACTTTGGAAGTATATGTTGGCGAGAAAATTAAATTTCCAATCAATGATTTAAAACCCAAAAATGCACCACTTTATCGTTTTGAGTGGGAAGCAGACAATGACGGCAAAGAGCCAACCTACAGCGAAGGTAAATGGTATTTAAAAGCCGATAAAGAGCGTGAATATACCCTTACCGTATCTGTAGATGATGCCGAAGATGCCAAATGCAACGTAAAATTTGTAAAACCATCGGTTAGTAAATTGGCATTTAATCCTAATGCTGCTACAGTAGAAGAAGGGGGTAGTTTGTCGTTAAAAACAAATTTACAAATCACTGCTGCTGAAGGTTTTAAATCTGATACAGTAAAAGTAGTTTGGAGTAGCAATAAAGAATCTGTTGCTACAGTTGACCAAACTGGTAAAGTGAAAGCAGTGTCTGCAGGTAAGACTACCATAACTGCGAGTGCAGGAAGCAAAATTGCAACATGTACAGTAGAAGTAACATCAAAATCAACTCCAGAAGATCCTTCAGATCCAGATACTCCAGTTGACCCTTCCGACCCTGTGATACCTATTGATAAGGAGTTTACAATTACATTTGAAGCAAATGGTGGAACTGGTTATATGAATTCAATCAAAGTGAAAGAAACTGAAAATACTAACATTATGTTACCTATTAATACTTTTACTAGAGAATCATATGAATTTACAGGTTGGAATACAAAAACAGATGGTAAAGGCATTTCATACAAAGATGAATATTCAATTCCTTTAGTAAATGAAGATATTACTCTTTATGCACAGTGGAAAGAAAAAAGTTATATAGTGAGTTTTTCTGCTAATGGTGGTAGAGGAAGTCTTAGTCCTATAACAGTAGCAAGTGGAAAGAAATTAAAATTACCTACAAATTCTTTCACTTTTGATGATTATTTCTTTGTATGTTGGAATACGGAAGCCAATGGAGATGGAATTTCATATAAAAATGAAGAAGAGATATCTGTTACAGCGAATATTACACTTTATGCTCAATGGAGATTGCCTAAAGGAATGTCAAATGGTTATGAATGGGTTGATTTAGGACTTTCTAGTGGAACGAAATGGGCTACTATGAACGTGGGTGCTACATATCCAGAAGATTTTGGGGATTTCTTTGCATGGGGTGAAACAGAAACTAAGACAGTTTATGATTGGAGTACATACAAATGGTGTGATGGAAGTGTAAATAGAATAAATAAGTACTCTAGGAATAGTGACGGGTTAGAGCTTCAAGATGATGCTGCCTTTGTAAACTGGGGTGGTAATTGGCGTACACCAACCAGTGAGGAACTAGATGAGTTACGAAATGAATGTACTTGGATTTGGACCACTCAAAATGGTGTAGATGGTTATAAAATACAAAGTAAAATTAATGCTAATAGCATTTTCTTGCCTGCTGCTGGGTTTTATAGTGCCACAGATGGCAAAGTGTACTATAGTAATATCTATTGGAGTCGTACACCAAGTAGAGAATACCAAGAGTATGCGTATATTCTGACCATTTTATCAAATAAAATAGATTTGGGAAGTGTAAGTCGTTGTTGTGGTGTGCCAGTGCGTGCGGTTTTACCATAATTAGTATATAGTGAAGATATATTTTATTAGAATATTTAAGAAAATATCATGAAAAAAATACTTTATTTAATAAGCTTCTTATTTGCGGTGGCATTGGTGGGTTGCGAAAAAAATGACCCGATTACACCTCCCGCACCAGAAACACCTTCTAAGGTAGAAACAGGTGTGGCAGAAAACATTACCGCTACATCTGCTACGCTAAAAGGTATGGTAAATGTAGATATTACAGACTACAAAGACCTTGAATTTGGTGTATTGTATTCTACTAAAGCAGAAGACCTTGATGATTTTACAGCACCATCAAAAAAAGGCTTGGCATTGATAGGTAATGAGTTTAAAGTAGAAGTTACCGAACTCAAAGCTGAAACCAAGTATTATTACCGCGCCTATGTGATGCTAAACACTTTACAAATTCTATTGGGCGATGTAAAAGAGTTTACAACTTTGGAGAAAAGCGGTTCAGATGAACCAGAAACTCCAGAAGAACCAGAAACTCCAGAAGAACCAGAGGTGCCAGAGGAAAATGTTACTTTTGTGGCAAAACCATTCTCTGTCGCATTAAATAAAAGAGTAACTTTCTCATCTGGCAACTTGCAATATCATCCTGCCAATGATGAGTGGCGTTTTGCTCCTTCTCAGTTAGATTATATAGGAAACGATAATGCTAATATTAGTGATACTTATAATGGTTGGATCGATTTGTTTGGTTGGGGTACCGGAGATAATCCTACAAATGTAAGTACTGATTATAACGATTACCAAACCTTCGTTGATTGGGGTTCGAATCAAATAGGTAGTTATGCTCCTAATACTTGGCGTACATTAACATACGATGAGTGGTATTATCTTCGCTATGAGCGTCCTAATTATGATGAATTAATTGGTGTAGCACAGGTTAATGGGGTTAATGGTTTGATTCTTCTTCCAGATGGTTGGACTTGCCCAAGTGGTGTAACTTTTAAATCTGGTTTTCATGAAGATTATGGTATAGAATATTATGCAGATTACCAAACTTTCAGTGCTTTGGAATGGGCTAAGTTAGAGGCCTCTGGTGCTGTATTTTTTCCTGCTGCGGGCTTCCGCTATTGCGGTGGCGATGTGGACTACGTAGGTTCCGACGGCTACTATTGGTCTTCTACGCCCATTGGTTCAGTTAACGCCTATTCCCTTTTCTTCTATTCGAGCAGCGTGGACATGTACAACCTCAGTCGTTGCTTCGGTCTCTCTGTTCGTCTTGTTCAGGATTAAAATTTAGCAAAGCACGTTAGTGCTACGCTAAATTTGTAGGCATAAAATTTTTCGTAGAAAAATCTTTTCTCGATTTTGTTCCAAGCGAAAGCTAAGACAAAATCGAGATTTTTTTATACCTTTGCCGTTGTCAAAAACATCTATGATTGTCTATTAACGACAATCAACGAGTGACTATCGACAGTTATCATCTTAATTTATAATCTTATGAACAAAAACCATTCTCAAAGCAACGATGCGTTGCAAAGCACTCAAAATTCCTCTCAAAACGAAATTATTCTTTATCATCCTAACGATGCAATTAGTCTTGAAGTTCGTTTAGAAAATGAAACGGTTTGGTTAACACAAGAGCAAATTGCTCTCTTGTTTGGAGTGAAGCGACCTGCCATTACAAAGCATGTAAGAAATATTTTTGAGAGTGAAGAGCTAGAGGAAAAATCAGTATGTTCCATTTTGGAACGAACTGCCTCTGATGGTAAACATTACATGACGCAATTTTATAATCTTGATATGATTCTGTCTGTTGGTTATCGTGTCAATAGTAAAAATGCAGTAATGTTTAGAAGGTGGGCATCGGCAGTTTTAAAAGATCATTTATTAAAGGGTTATTCTTTAAATTATCGTTTATCAAGCATAGAAGAACAGTTAAAACAGCACAATGTGATGTTAGATGAACATCAAAAACAAATAGATTTTTTTGTGCGCACATCGTTACCTCCTAAAGAGCAAGTTTTCTTTGACGGTCAATTATTTGATGCGCACGTGCTGATGAGTAGGTTGGTAGAGTCGGCAGAAAAGCGTATCGTGTTAATCGATAATTACATAGATGAATCTGTCTTGACCTTGCTTTTAAAGCGTAAGAAGCATGTCCCAGCTACTGTTTACACCATGCAAATGAGTGGTACCTTTAAATTGGATTTACAAAAGCATAATAAGCAATATTCGCCAGTAGCGGTAAAAATTTATACCAAGGCACACGACAGGTTTTTAATTATTGACGATAAAGTGTATCACGTTGGTGCATCCATTAAAGACCTTGGCAAAAAGTTGTGTGCGGTGTCGTTGCTCTCTTGCATTGATGCCGACGAAATGATAGGTAAATTGTAGGGATGTACGAGCCGTGCGTCCGTGATCTTTACCAACACTTAAAAAGGGAGAAACGAGGTTATACTTTTACAGTATAATCTCTTTTTTTATTCTCTATTCTATAAAATTTTATTTAGTTAAATATAAAGCAATGTTTTTTTGTATATTTCGAACATTTTGCTGACGTCAGCAAGGTGATCAGTATGCTTTATTTTATTTTTTCTATTGAGAAATATCGTCCAATTCTTTATTATTTACTATCTTTGTGGAAACTCTTGTACCTCAAGCAAGGGTTAGGTCTTGATTACATGGTGTAAAAATAAATTAACGTTGTGACTTGCAATAGGAACATGCAAATTACAACTTAATTCTTATAACTCTAATTATATCTTAATTCTTAATAATTATGGAAAATCAAAATCATATATTAAGCTGTAATCTTCTAATAATATTAAGGATTAATAAACATTAAACTATTAATATTATGGGAGCAAAAGCAACAACATTAGAAGAACAAATTCAACTTCTTAGAAGTAGAGGAATGCTAATAAACAATGAGGAAAAAGCCAAAGAGGTGCTTTCTGATATTGGTTATTATAGATTAGGTTTTTATTGGTTTCCAATGGAGATAGATTATCCAAATAAACACAATAGAAATCATATATTTAAAGGTACTGCTAATTTTGATGATGCGGTGAGGCTTTATTATTTTGATTTTAAGCTTCGTAATATTTTACTTAAATATTTAAGTAGAATAGAAATAAGTTTTAAAACATCTTTGATTTATTTTGTCTCTAACGAATATGTCTCTTGTCCAACATGGTTTGTTAACCCATCGGTTGTAAATAAAAGGCAAGTTCAGAGTTTTGATATAGAAGTATATACTTCAAAGTTTAGGAAGAATAGGGTAATATCAGATCATCATAAAAAATATATAAATGATAAGTATGCTCCAGCATGGAAAACCCTTGAATTTATGACCTTAGGAGGTATAGTATCTCTATATACATCACTTAATAAAGATGATTTGAAGTTAAAAATAGCTTCAAAATATAATTTAAAGAGAGTAGAGGTCTTTGAAAATTATATAAATCTAATACTTGATATTAGAAACACATGTGCACATGGTAATATAGTGTTTGATTTTACACCAATTAAATCTATTCGTAAAGGACCCGCTCTGATGCATGATGTTGCACATAATCAAAATTTGAGAGGAACATATAAAATTATCGAATATATAGTGAAACAGATCTCTATAAATAGATACAATGATTTAAGAGAGGAAATGAGATGTCTGCTAGAAAAATATTCTGATTTTACTAGAGTAAAAGATATAATACAAAATATTAGTGGATTAACAGAAAAAGATTTTATATAAAAATTTTGTGGAAATAAAATTAATATGTATCTTTGCGTTGAAATAGTGCCGGTACTGATTATGCTCTTTACCAACACTTAAAAATCGGAGAAATGGGGTTATACTTTTACAGTATAACCTCTTTTTAATTTTATATTCTTATTTTTCTATACTTTCCAATCAAAATTCCTCAAAAAAACATTACCTTTGTAGTTTAAGAAAATATTTAGTAAAAATAATACAACAAGATATGTCTAAAATTATACTTACGGGCGACCGCCCAACAGGAAAACTTCACATAGGACACTATGTAGGTTCGTTACGCAGAAGAGTAGAACTTCAAAACTCTGGAGAATTTGATAAAATCTTTATTATGATTGCAGATGCGCAAGCATTAACCGACAACGCAGACAATCCAGAAAAAGTTCGTCAAAATATTATTGAAGTGGCATTAGATTACCTTGCATGTGGCTTAGACCCTGCAAAATCTACACTTTTTATCCAATCACAAGTGCCAGAACTTACAGAACTTGCGTTTTATTACATGAACCTTGTAACTGTTTCTCGTCTTCAACGCAACCCAACTGTGAAGACAGAAATTCAAATGCGCAATTTTGAAACTAGCATTCCAGTAGGTTTCTTTACTTATCCTATCAGCCAAGCTGCAGACATTACAGCGTTTAAAGCTACTACTGTGCCAGTAGGAGAAGACCAAGCACCTATGATTGAGCAAACCAACGAAATTGTTCGTCGTTTCAACGGTATTTATGGTGAAACCCTTGTTGAACCAAAAATCCTTCTTCCACAAAATGCAGCATGTCTTCGTCTGCCAGGTGTCGATGGCAAGGCCAAAATGAGTAAATCTCTTGGCAACTGTATTTATCTTTCTGAGGAAGCAGCAGACCTTACCAAAAAGGTAAAAGGTATGTTTACAGACCCAAATCATATTCGTGTAGAAGACCCAGGTCGTGTAGAAGGCAACGTGGTGTTTACATATCTTGATGCATTCTGCAAAGACGAATATTTCCCTAAATATTGGCCAGAATACAACAATCTTCAGGAAGTGAAAGACCACTATACACGTGGTGGTTTAGGTGATATGAAAGTGAAGAAATTCCTAAACGCTGTACTTGAAGAAGAACTTTCTCCAATCCGTGAACGCCGCAAAGAATTCCAAAAAGATATTCCATACGTTTATCAAATATTAAAAGAAGGTAGTGAAAAAGCTCGTGAGGTAGCAGCACAAACCCTTTCAGAAGTGCGAGCAGCCATGAAGATAGACTATTTTGATAATACAGAATGGATCAACGAACAAGTAGCAAAATTTCAATAATCATGTTAGAACAAGCTAAAGCACTTTTAAAGGCAGGTAAAACCGAACAAGCAATCTCGGTTTTAGACCAACATCTAGAGTTTGTAAATCCACGCTCAGATGAGGCTTATTTCCTTATGGGCAATGCTTATCGCAAATTAGAAAACCTAAGCGAAGCAATGAATTGCTACTTAAAAGCAGTGGAATTTAATCCTAAAAGTCCTGCCAAAGAGGCATACGAACAAGTATCCGAAATATTAGATTTCTATTTTAAGGATATGTATAATCAATAAATTTCATTTTTTTTTATAATAAGAAAGGCGGTCACTCTGTTTATCAAAGTGACCGCTTAAATTTTAGAACAGAAGATGTGATTTTAAAAGATAATTTTATATCTTTTAAAACGTTTGAATTTATTTAAAAATATGTAAATTTGTGGAGTTTTGTAAATTTAATTTATGCGATTATGAAAATTAAGGTTATTATTTTAGGTTTACTTATCACCTTATTAATAGGATGTAAGGCAGATGAACCCGTTCCAGTCAGTATAGATCAGATGATTTTTGATGAGTTCTCAACAACTCTTAATGAAGGCGAAAGTATTAATCTATTTCAGTATTTAATTATAACACCAGAGTCGGTGGGTGATACCGTTACAGTAGATTGGAGCAGTAGTGACGAAACAGTGGCAACTGTTAGTGCAAGTGGTAGTGTAGAAACTTTAAAAGCAGGTAGTGTTACCATTACTGCAAAAGCAATGGACAAAACAGCACAAATATCTCTTACAATAGAGGAAGTAGAAATCAAAGAATTTACCATTCCTGCCAATTTAGAGTTGTATGTAGGTGAAAAAATCAAATTTCCAATCAATGATTTAAAACCCCAAAATGCACCACTTTATCGTTTTGAGTGGGAAGCAGACAATGACGGACAAATTCCAACCTACAGCGAGGGCAAATGGTATTTAAAAGCCGATAAAGAGCGTGAATATACCCTTACCGCATCTGTAGATGATGCAGAAGATGCCAAATGCAATGTAAAATTTGTAAAACCATCGGTTAGTAAATTGGCATTTAATCCTGCGTCTTATACTGTAGAGGCAGAAAGCAGCCTATCGTTAAAAACCAATTTAGTGATTACACCAGCCGACGGAATGGATGCTGATACCATAAAAGTAGCATGGAGTAGTAGCAAAGAATCTGTTGCTACCATTGACCAAAACGGAAAAGTGCAAGCCATTGCAGCAGGAAAAGCCACCATTACTGCCAAAGCAGGTGGTAAAACTGCTACTTGCACCGTAGAAGTAACTGCAAAGCCTGCTCCAGAAGACCCAGAAGACCCTGAGAAACCAGAGGATCCTGAAGACCCAGAAGATCCTTCTGAACCAGAAAACCCAGAAGAACCCGTTATTGTACAATACACCGTTACTTACAATGCCAACGGTGGGGTGGGTAGCATGAGCAGTGTTACCGTAAACGCTAACCAAACCATCACTGTGGCAGCAAATACCTTTACACGCAGTGGCTACACCTTTACCAAATGGTGTACCGATGCAAAATGTTCAGGAGGGTATGTTTACAAAAGCGGAGATAATTTAGTGGTTACTTCCGATATTACCTTGTATGCCCAATGGGACGATGACGCTAATGGGTACGAATACGTAGATTTAGGACTTTCTGTTAGATGGGCAACAATGAACGTACTAGCAGTTCATGTACACGGTTATGGAGCATCCTATTCATGGGCCGAAATAAAAGAAAAATCAGACTATTCATATAGTACTTATAAGAGTGCTTCAAAAGCGCAAGATATATTATCGTCAGAAGACGTAGCTACCCAAGAAATGGGTGGAAAATGGCGTATGCCTACTAAAGACGAATGGCAAGAGTTAATTGATAATTGCTCTTGGAATTGGACGACTATCAAGACTGCACCTGGCTATCTTATAACGAGCAAGATAAATGGAAAGACTATTTTCTTGCCAGCCACAGGATATTGGTCTGGCACAATTAGGGAAAAATGGGACGAATATGGACGTTATTATTCCAAAACCAGTGCTGGCGATGTCTATAACAGGGGATGGGGATATGCTTTGATGTTTGATCAAACATCAATTGAGGTAAATGGCGTGTACGGTTATCAAGGATATAAAGTTCGTGCCGTATTGCCCTAGATAGAACTATTTTTCTAGATATAGAGACTCCTAATAGTCATTATACTATCATACCGTCTCGCATTGTAATTATGCGGTCAGAAGTTTCTGCGAGTTCATTATCGTGAGTTACTAGTAAAATAGTCAAACCATAATCATTGCACAGTTTACGTAGTAGGCTGTGCAATTCTTTTTTATTCCCACTATCAAGGCTACCAGAAGGCTCATCTGCCAATATCAGCTTAGGATTATTAATCAGAGCCCTTGCCACAGCAACCCTTTGTTTTTCACCACCAGAGAGCTCATTGGGCTTATGATGAAATCTGTCTTGAAGTCCCAGTTTTGTAAGCAGCTCTTTTGCTTTTTCTTCTACTTCTTTGTGGTTTCTACGAGCAATCAAACCAGGCATACACACATTTTCAAGGGCAGTAAACTCAGGCAAAAGTTGGTGAAACTGAAACACAAATCCAAGTTGCTTGTTTCTAAAAGCAGAAAGTTCTTTGTCGGAAAGTTTCTTGATATTCACACCATTGATTACAACCTCTCCTTCGTTGTCTGTGTCTAGTGTTCCAATAATTTGTAGAAGAGTGGTTTTCCCAGCACCAGAAGCACCCACAATAGACACAAATTCTCCCTCTTTAATATGTAGGTCAATACCTTTTAAAACTTCCAATTGACCAAAACTTTTATGTATTCCTGTTAGTCTAATCATAAATTTTCAATTACGTAAGCGGCTAAATAACAGCCAAATAGAGCAGGGAAGTAAGATATTGTTCCTAGAGTAGAACATTTATTTCTTTCGTCGCTCACCTTTATAATAGATTCTTTTTTTACTGGTTCTGTAGAAAATACTGTTGGCAGACCTTTGGTAATGCCTTGTTTTTTTAGTCTTTCTCTCACCGTGCGTGCAAGTGCACAATTGGTGGTTTTAGAGATGTCGGCATATTGTATTTTTGTAGGGTCCATTCTGCCACCAGCACCCATAGAAGAGATTATTTTTACATTATTTTCAATACAATATTTAATAAGTGCAATTTTGGGAGAGATGGAATCTATGGCATCTATCACAAAGTTTGGTTTAAATCTTCTGATAAATTCCATTACATTGTCTTCGTCAATAAATGCCTTAATTGCCAATACTTTAGCTTCTGGGTTTATATCCATGATGCGAGTCTTCATCACTTCTACCTTACTTTCACCTATATTTGTAGCATTAGCAATTATTTGGCGATTAATATTGCTCTCTTTTACCACATCATCATCTATAATGATTAGGTTTTCTACACCAGCCCTTGCTAGCATTTCCACAGCATAACCACCCACGCCACCTACACCTGCCACAAGCACAGTAGCAGAGCAAATAGCATCGTTTCTTTCTTTGCCCAAAAGCAATTCTGTTCTGTCTTTCCAATTCATAAATACAAAGATAATTATTTTATTTAGGAATTAGGACGTTTTGATGAACAAAGTGAATAATTAGGAATGAGGAATTTTTAGTAGAGAGTCTAATTTTGTTATTATCAAACTTTTGTACTTTAATTTATTTCTTATATTATTAATTTATGTTAACTTTGCACCCCGAAAACTTAAACTATATAACCTAAACTTTATGAAAAAACTTTTTACACTTTTCACTCTTGTTGCATTGTTTGCATCTGCAACTATGGCACAGATAAAACTTTATGTGCACCAAAACGATGGTTCATATACGGAGTTTGTTGCCGCAACAGTTGATAGCATCACATTTAGTGAGCAAGAACTTATAGTAGATTATGCTAATGGTTATCAATATGTAGACATGGGTTTGCCTTCTGGTCTTCTTTGGGCAACATGTAATGTTGGTGCTAAGACTTCTACCGAATTTGGTGATTACTTCGCATGGGGTGAAACAGAAACAAAAGAATCTTATACAAATAAAACATACAAATGGTATGAAGATTCAGATGAAATCGTAGAAATAAAATATAGTGATTTATTCAAAGCAGATGCTTCTGGCAATATTAGAACTCTTTTGGAACTTGTAGATGATGCTGCAAATGTAAAACTTGGTGGCAATTGGCGTATGCCAACAAGAGAGGAGTTTGAAGAACTTCTACACCCTGCTAATACAGATTTGTGTCTTGTAAGTAAAAATGATGTAAAGGGATATTTAGTAGTAAGTAAAAAGAATGGTAACACATTGTTCTTACCTGCTGCAGGTTTTAAACTAGCAGATGAAGTAACTGGCGTCGAAGATGAATACTATTATTGGACTAGCGAACATGCTGAAGAAGGTTTAGGAGTGGCTAATGTAGTAGGTAATTTTTATGGTAGTTTGGACGTAAGACAATTCAATAGACCTATTGGATGTACAATCCGTCCTGTACTTGCCAAAACACTAGATTATACAATTTCTTTCAAAGCCAATGGTGCAGAGGGTGAAATGACTGATATTGATGCTAAATATGCTCAAACAATTACTTTACCATCAAATGAATTTATAAAAGAAGGTTATGATTTTATTTGTTGGACGACAAATGAGGATGGTACAGGAAAATCTTATAATGGCGGTGATATTATTACTATTGTAAATAATGTTGTTTTGTATGCGCAATGGAAAGAAAAAGTTGATGAAACAATACCAAATAACAACAATCATGAATATGTAGATATGGGATTACCTTCTGGTTTGTTATGGGCTACGTGTAATGTGGGGGCGACAAAACCAGAAGAACATGGTGGAGATTTTGCTTGGGGTGAAGTTGAAGCAAAGAATGAAGAAACTGCAGATACGTATAAATGGCAAGGAGATACATATGATAAAGTCACAAAATATTATGATGTTGATAATAAGTCTGTTTTAGAATTAGCAGATGATGCAGCGAATGCTAATTGGGGAGGTAATTGGCGTATGCCTTCAAGAGAGGAGTGGATGGAATTATCAAATACAGATTATTGTACTTGGGATTGGACTACCGTTAATGATGTTAAAGGTTATCTTGTTACAAGTAAAAAGAATGGGAATTCTATATTTCTCCCTGTAACAGGTAGTGGATATAATCGAGATAGAGAAGGGTATGAAATTGAGAATGCTATATATTGGACTAACAGAAATGAATGTTCTACTTGGGTTGCAGAAATATTTGCATTTTCATCTACTTTCATAGGCATAACAAACAATGAACATTTCCTTCCACGAGAATATGCTCTTACAGTTAGACCAGTTCTTCCTAGAAGTCTTAAACAAACAATTACTTTTGATAATAATAATGGTAGTGGAATGATGCATGATATAAAAGTAGATTATGCCGATTTTGTTCAAATTCCAGAATGCACATTTACAAATGATGGTTTTACTTTTATTGGTTGGAATACAAAGGCTGATGGTACAGGTGTATTTTATAAAGTAGGAACTATTTTTTCTATTAGTAAAGATATAAATCTTTATGCTATGTGGTATAATGAAAAAACTAGTGGAACAAAGAATACAAAAGAATATATAGATTTAGGTTTGCCATCTGGAACATTGTGGGCTACGTGCAATGTCGGAGCAAATTCACCAGAAGAATATGGAGATTATTATTCTTGGGGTGAGACTCAGACCAAATCAACTTTTACAGCATCAAATTATTCTTATAAGAGTAATCCGTTGACGTTGCCATTGTCAAATGATGTTGCAAATATCAAATGGGGGACCGATTGGCGCTACCCAACAGAGGAGGAGCATCAAGAATTAAGAAATTCTAATTACTGTACTTGGATATGGGCAGAAATGAATGGGATTACGGGTTATTGTATAAAAAGTAAAATTAATGGTAATAATATATTTTTGCCTGCTGGTGGACGTAAATTAAATAGTGAAACGCGATATTTAGGGGAATTATGTAGTTATTGGACTAGTAATTTAGATGTAGAATATAGTGAACAAGTTTATATAATTTCTTATGATTCACCTTATGCAGGAACAATTTGGGATTTTGAATATCGTGATGACGGTCGTCCAGTTCGTCCTGTATTACCAAAATAACAAAAAAACATCAAACTTTTTTACGGATAATTCAATAATTTATATTATCTTTGCAAAAGAATAGAGGGGGACACTATGTCTCCCTCTCGCTTTTATTAAAAATGATAGACAAAGTAGTAATAGAAAACCTTGTAACAGAGTGTTTAACAGACACAGATTGTTATCTAGTAGATGTCAAGATTAGTCCATCTAATCAGATTGTGGTGGAAATAGATTCCGATACCATTGTGGATATAGACCTTTGTGTGAAGATTTCTCGTCATATAGACGAAAATATGGATCGTGATGTAGAAGATTTTGAACTAGAGGTTGGCTCATGTGGTATTACTTCACCATTTAAACTTGTACGCCAATATATGAAAAATATTGGAAACGAGGTAGAAGTATTGGCAGATGGTCAAAAAATGACAGGCATACTTGTAGATGCTAATGAAAATGATTTTAGTGTAGATGTTCAGGTAAAAGAAAAAGGAAAGAAAAAACCTGTTATCGTGACTAAAACATTTGAATATAAAAATGTAAAATACACGAAATATAATTTAAAATTCAACTAATAAAACTAAAATGGCAAAAGATTCATTAAAGTCGTCAACCATGATTGACAGCTTTGCAGAGTTTAAAGACTTAAAGAATATAGATAAAACCACTATGACTAGTGTTTTGGAAGATTCTTTTCGTTGTGTAATTTCAAAAATGTTTGGTACAGATGAAAACTTCGACGTTATCATAAACCCAGATAAAGGTGACTGCGAAATTTGGCGTAACCGTGAAGTAGTAGCAGATGGTGAAGTAGAAGATTCAAACAAGCAAATATCTCTTACCGAAGCTCTAGTTATAGACCCAGAATGTGAAATAGGTGAAGAAGTGGCAGAATCTGTAAACTTCCTTTCATTTGGTCGTAGGGCTGTATTGAATTTACGTCAAACATTGGCTTCTAAAATATTAGAACTTCACAAAGAAAACATTTACGAACAATACAAAGATAAAGTTGGTCAAATAGTTTATGGTGAAGTTTACCAAATTTGGTCAAAAGAAATTCTTCTAGTCGATGCCAATGGTAATGAAATGTTGTTACCAAAATCTGAACAAATCCCTACCGATTTCTATCGCAAAGGTGATACAGTCAAGGCAGTGGTAATACGCGTAGATAACAAAAATAATAAACTTAGAATTATAGTTTCTCGTACATCAGAAGAATTCCTAAGACGTTTATTTGAATTAGAAATTCCAGAAGTTCAAGAAGGTATCATCACCATCAAAGGTATTGCTCGTATTCCAGGTGAACGTGCAAAAGTGGCAGTAGAAACTTATGACGACCGCATAGATCCAGTAGGTTCTTGTGTAGGTGTAAAGGGTTCTCGTATCCATGGTATAGTACGTGAGTTACGTAACGAAAACATAGACGTGATTAACTATACATCAAATATTTCTTTATATATCACACGTGCACTTAGCCCTGCCAAAATTATTTCTCTTCGTGTCGATGAAGAAAACAAACGTGCAGAAGTTAGTTTGAAACCAGAAGAAATCTCTATGGCTATTGGCAAAGGTGGTTTAAATATCAAACTTGCTGATAAACTTACAGGTTATAAGATAGAAGTCTTCCGCGAACTAGAAAGTGCAGACGAAGAAGATATTTACCTAGATGAATTTAACGATGAAATAGAACAATGGGTAATTGATATCTTGAAAAGTTTAGGTTATGACACTGCAAAACGTGTTCTTAACGCCTCTCGTGAAGAATTAATTAAGAAAACAGATTTAGAAGAAGTAACTATAGATAATTTATTAGCCGTTATACGTGCTGAATTTGAATAATATGCCAGTAAAGTTAAATAAAATAATGCGTGAACTTAATGTGGGTCTTCCTACCATTGTTGATTTTCTTCAGAAAAAAGGCATTGAAGTAGAAGAAGGTAACCCTAATGCTCGCGTTTCTGATGATATTTACGAAGTTCTTAAAAAAGAATTTGGTAATGATCAAAATCAGAAAAAAGAATCTGAGCTTTTACGTTTACGTCATAAAGAAAAATCAAAAAACGAAGTAGTAACTATAGAAACTGTACAAAAAGAAGAACCAGAAGAAGTAAAAATAGAGGTTTCTGCTCCAGTACAGTTTAAACAAGTAGGTAAAATAGATTTAGATAGTTTAAATAAAAAACCTAAAGCTAAACCTGCAGAAGAACCTAAGGAAGAAGAAAAACCTGTAGAGGAAGAACCTGTAATAGTAGAAGAAGAACCTATTATAGAGGAACCTGCAGTAGAAGAACCAGAGGAAGAGGTTACTATGGTAGAAGAGGCGGAAGAGGACACTCCTGTAGAGGAAAAAGTAGAAGTGGAAGAAGCGCCTGTAAGCAGACCTAGAGTAGAAAATAAAGTCAATGTGGTTGGAAAAATAGACTTGGATAGTTTAAATCAACAAACACGTCCAAAAAAGAAATCAAAAGAAGAACTTAGAAAGGAACGTGAAGAGAAATATCCACCAAAAAATAAACATAAATCTAACCAAAATTCTAATAACGCAGAATCTAATTCAAATTCTGACGAAAAGAAAAAACGTAACCGTATTCAAAAAGAACGTATTGATATAAATAAAAATTACGATCATAAACAATCAAAAGGTAAAAATAATCGTAACAATCGTTCTTTTGAGCGTGTTCAGCCAGATGAAGAAGAAGTTCAACGTCAAGTAAAAGAAACTTTAGCTCTTTTGACCAATAAAGTTAAATCAAAAGGTGCTAAATATCGTAAAGATAAACGTGAGGCTGCATCACTTCGTATGCAAGAAGAAGCAGAACAAGAACGTATTGATAGTGAAACCATTAAGATAACAGAGTTTGTTACAGTAAACGAACTAGCAACCATGATGGATGTTCCTGTAACCAAAGTTATTGGTACTTGTATGAGTCTTGGTTTAATGGTATCTATAAATCAACGTCTTGATGCAGAAACAATTAATATAGTTGCAGACGAATTTGGTTTCAAGACAGAATATGTAAGTGTTGAGGTCTCAGAAAAGATAAACGAAGTAGAAGACAAACCAGAAGATTTAGTTCCACGTGCTCCTATTGTAACTGTTATGGGTCACGTTGACCATGGTAAAACTTCATTACTTGACTATATCCGTAAGGCTAATGTTATTGCAGGCGAAGCAGGTGGTATTACCCAACACATCGGTGCGTACAACGTAACACTAGAAAATGGCCAACATATCACATTCCTAGATACCCCTGGTCACGAAGCCTTCACAGCGATGCGTGCTCGTGGTGCTCAAGTAACAGACGTTGCTATTATTATAGTGGCTGCCGATGATTCTATCATGCCTCAAACAGTAGAAGCTATCCAACACGCATCAGCAGCAAATGTGCCTATTGTGTTTGCTATCAACAAAATAGATAAACCTACTGCAAATCCAGATAAGATCAAAGAAGCATTAGCAGGTATGAATTATTTAGTAGAAGAGTGGGGTGGTAAATACCAATCACAAGATATTTCTGCCAAAAAAGGTATCGGTGTTAATGAACTTCTAGAAAAAGTGTTGCTAGAAGCAGAAATGCTTGACTTGAAAGCAAACCCTAATAAAAATGCTGTAGGTTCTATTATTGAATCTTCATTGGATAAGGGTCATGGTTATTTAGCAACAGTACTTGTAGAAGGTGGTACACTTCGTCAAGGTGATGTTTTGGTAGCAGGTACACACCATGGTCGTGTCAAAGCTATGTTTAATGAACGTAACCAACGCGTAAAAGAAGTTCGTCCAGGTGAACCAGTTCTACTATTAGGTTTGAATGGTGCACCACAAGCAGGTGAGAAATTTAATGTAATGGACACCGAACAAGAGGCTCGTGATGTGGCAAATAAACGTGAACAATTACAACGTGAACACAATGTAAGAACACATAAACATATCACTCTAGATGAGTTGGGTCGTCGTATTGCATTAGGCAACTTCCAAGAACTTAATGTTATTGTAAAAGGTGACGTGGACGGTTCTATAGAAGCTCTATCAGATTCATTAATTAAACTTTCTACACCAGAAATTCAGGTTAATGTTATCCGCAAAGCTGTAGGTGCTATTTCTGAATCAGATGTACTTCTAGCAGCTGCCTCAAATGCTATTATCGTAGGTTTCCAAGTGCGTCCATCAGTAGATGCTCGTCGTTTGGCAGAAAAAGAAGAAGTAGATATTCGTCTATATTCTATCATCTACGATGCAATAGAACAATTAAAAGATGCTATGGAAGGTATGCTTTCTCCAGAAATCAAAGAAGAAGTTACAGCTACTCTAGAAGTGCTTAATATCTTCAAGATTTCCAAAGTGGGTACCGTTGCAGGCTGTTTGGTACGTGAAGGTAAAGTTAAACGTTCAAACAAAGTTCGCTTAATTCGTGATGGTATCGTGGTTCACACAGGTGAACTAGGTTCTTTAAAACGTATGAAAGACGATGTTAAAGAAGTTGGTACCGGATTTGAATGCGGTCTTAACATAGAGAAATTTAATGATGTTAGAGTAGGTGACTTTATTGAAACCTACGAAGAAATAGAAGTTAAACGTACATTCTAATGGAATTCAGTTATTTAGACATATTCTTTGCTATCCCTCTTCTTTGGGGGATAGTGAGAGGTCTAATGAACGGATTTATTCGTTCATTATCTGTATTTGTGGGGTTGATATTAGGCATATATTTAGCACATGTATATGCATCAGATTTATCTCCAACCATTTCAGAATGGTTTACAATATCGGCAAACCAATGCTTATCACTATCTTATGTAATAATATTCGTAGCAGTGATGGTATTAGTGGCCATAATATCTAGAATATTAGATAAATTTATACATTTAATCTTATTAGGTTGGTTAAATAGACTTTTGGGAGCAATGTTTGGCTTCTTTAAATGGGCTATAATATTGAGTTTCTTCATAATGGTAGTGGAATATGCAAATAATAAATTTGAATTCCTATCTCCAGAGAAAAAGTCAGAATCGCTTCTATATGAGCCTATTAAAAAAGTAATTCCAACCATAATGCCATACGTTAAGCTATAAATATGGAGAGTAAAGAAAACGGAATTATAGATAAATTAGCTTCTGGCGAATATAAATATGGATTTTCCACAGATATAGAAACAGAAACCATTCCTATTGGTCTGTCAGAAGATGTGGTAAGATGGATCTCTGCAAAAAAAGAAGAACCTCAGTGGCTTTTAGATTTTCGTCTAAAGGCATTTGCATATTGGAAAACTTTAGAATTGCCTACATGGGCACATCTAGATATTCCAGAAATAGACTTTCAGTCAATATCTTATTATGCAGCACCTAGAAAAAATGCTCCACAGAGTCTAGATGAAGTGGACCCCGAATTATTAAAAACCTTTGATAAATTAGGAATCCCTCTAGAAGAGCAAAAACGCCTTTCTGGTATGGCAGTAGATGCTGTAATGGATAGTACTTCCATAAAAACCACATACAAAGATGAATTAGCCAAACTAGGAGTAATTTTCTGTTCTATAAGTGAAGCTGTAAAAGAATACCCAGAATTGGTAAAGAAATATTTGGGTTCTGTAGTTCCATACACAGACAATTTTTATGCAGCACTCAACTGTGCTGTTTTTAGTGATGGTTCATTCGTTTATATCCCCAAAGGCGTACGTTGCCCAATGGAACTTTCCACATATTTCCGTATAAATGCAGTAAATACAGGTCAGTTTGAACGTACTCTAATAGTAGCAGATGATGATTCGTACGTTTCGTATCTAGAAGGTTGCACCGCACCACAACGTGATGAAAACCAACTTCATGCAGCCATAGTGGAAATAGTGGCAATGGATAGAGCAGAGGTAAAATATTCCACTGTTCAAAACTGGTATCCAGGTGATAAAGATGGCAAAGGTGGTATTTATAATTTCGTTACTAAACGTGCCATTTGCAAAGGAGAATCTTCAAAAGTTTCTTGGACACAAGTAGAAACAGGTTCTGCTATTACTTGGAAATACCCTAGTTGTATCCTAAAAGGAGATAATTCCGTAGGAGAATTTTATTCAGTTGCATTTACAAATCATTATCAACAAGCTGATACAGGTACAAAAATGATTCATCTGGGTAAAAATACCCGTAGTCGCATTGTGTCAAAAGGTATTTCAGCAGGCAATAGCCAAAACTCATATCGTGGTTTAGTACGTGTTTCATCTAATGCAGAAAATGCACGTAATTTTTCCCAATGCGATAGTTTGCTTTTGGGAGATAAATGTGGAGCACATACATTCCCTGTGGTAGATGTGCATAATCCTTCTGCCATTTTGGAACACGAAGCTAGTACATCAAAAATCAATGAAGACCAACTTTTCTATTGTAACCAACGTGGTATTTCCACAGAAGATGCTGTAGGACTTATCGTAAATGGTTTTGCAAAGGAAGTTCTAAATAAATTACCAATGGAATTTGCTGTAGAAGCTCAAAAACTATTGCAAATTTCTCTAGAAGGAAGTGTAGGTTAATATGTTAGAAATTGTAGATTTACATGCCGAAGTAAACGGCAAAGAGATATTAAGAGGAATTAATCTTAGTGTTAAAGCAGGTGAAGTACATGCCATTATGGGACCTAATGGTTCTGGCAAAAGTACACTTTCGTCTGTATTAGCAGGTCACCCAGCATTTACCGTGACAAAAGGTTCTGTAACATTTAATGGAAAAGATTTATTGGCAATGCCAGCAGAAGAACGTTCACGTGCAGGTCTTTTCTTAAGTTTTCAATACCCTGTAGAAATACCAGGTGTAAGTATGGTAAACTTTATGCGTGCTGCGGTAAATGAACATCGTAAATATAAAAATCAAACTCCACTTTCTGCAGGCGAGTTTCTAAAACTAATGCGTGCCAAAAAAGAAATAGTAGAATTAGACAATAAATTGGCAAATCGTTCTGTAAATGAAGGTTTCTCAGGAGGGGAGAAAAAACGCAATGAAATTTTCCAAATGGCTATGCTAGAACCATGTTTATCTATTCTTGACGAAACAGACTCTGGTCTAGACATAGATGCCCTACGTATAGTTGCAAATGGGGTAAATCAATTAAAAACTCCAGAAAATGCTTCTATAGTAATAACTCACTACCAACGCCTATTAGATTATATTGTACCAGATATTGTACACATATTATATAAGGGTCGCATTGTGAAAACTGCAGGTCGTGAATTAGTTGCAGTGTTAGAAGAAAAAGGATACGATTGGATAAAAAAAGAAGTAGGTGAGTAATGGTTCAAGATAGTTACATAGCGTTATTTAATGAGAATAAGAATCTATTTCTATCAGAAAATCCTCAGTGGTACATAGAGAAACGTACAGAGGCATTAAATATTTTGTCTGAAAAAGAAATAGAATCATTCAAAGATGCTTACACACTAGATTATGGTTTAAATGTATCGCGTTTACCTTTTGCTGGTGACCCGTTTAGCCTATTCAGATGTGATATCCCAGGTTTGGCTACATCAAATTATTTGGTTCTCAACGATAGTTTTTATGCTCAAAATAGTGAACCAAACTTACCAGAAGGTGTAATAATTTGTAGTCTTTCTGAGGCATTAAAAGATTATTCAGATTTAATTAAACCATATCTGCACAAAAGCAATATTTCTAATGCAGATATGGCAATAAATACTTTATTGGCACAAGATGGAATGTTTATTTATATTCCAGACGGTGTACAATTAGAGAAACCTATCCAATTGGTCAATCTAATGTATGGAAAGGTTGATATGATGGCAGTGAGCAGAAATCTTGCCATTATAGGTGAAAATGCCAAAGCACAAGTATTGGTTTGTGACCATGTGTACGGTGAAGAAGTAAATTACTTATCAAATCGTTTAACACAAGTATTTGTAGGTAAAAATTCTACATACGAACATTATAAATTGGAAAGTTCATCATCTAAAACCACCAATATTTCTACATTAGAGATTTACCAAGAAGCAGGAAGTCAAGTACTTTCCAATCTTATAACTCTAGCCAATGGCAAAACACACAATAGAGTAGAGGTAAATCTAAATGGCAAAGGTGCATATCTTTCATTAAATGGTCTTGGTTTGGGTCAAGATTCAGAAAAAATAGAAAACCATACCTTTATCAATCACAATGTGGCAGGTGCTACAAGCAATGAATTATTCAAATATATTTTAAATGATAATTCTGTAGGCAATTTCTATGGTTTGATAAAAGTGATGAAAGATGCTCAACAAACCCAGGCATATCAGACCAATAGAAATTTATGTCTTTCAAAAGAAGCACGTATGTTTACTCGTCCACAACTAGAAATTTATGCAGACGACGTGAAATGTAATCACGGAGCAACTGTAGGTCAATTGGATGAGAGTGCCTTATTTTATATGCGTGCCAGAGGTATAGACCCTGTAGAGGCAAAAATGTTATTAATGTTTGCATTCGTTCATGATGTCCTAGACAATGTACGTATAGAACCACTAAAAGACCGTTTGCAATTGTTGATAGAACGCCGTTTGCGTGGAGATAATACACATTGTGGTGGTTGTAAAATTTGCAGATAATGGATATTATAAAAAATATAGAGCAGATACGTAAAGATTTTCCTATTTTGGAAGAAAAGGTACACAAACATAAGTTGGTGTACTTAGATAATGCTGCTACCACTCAGAAACCTTGGTCTGTTATAAAAAAAATAGAAGAAGGTTATACACATCAAAATGCTAATGTTCATCGTGGGGTTCACTTTCTGAGCCAAATGGCAACAGAAGCACATGAAGACGCACGCAAAACAGTTCAAAATTTCTTGGGAGCAGAGCATTCTCATGAAATAATATTTACCCGTGGTACTACCGAATCCATAAATTTAGTAGCATATAGTTTTGGTGAGACATTCTTAAAAGAAGGAGATGAAATTATTATCTCAGAAATGGAACATCACTCCAATATAGTTCCATGGCAACTTCTTCGTACACGCAAAAACATTACTATTAAGGTAATTCCTTTCAACGAAAAAGGCGAATTAGACCTAGAAACCTATTCTTCACTTTTTACAGAACGCACACGTTTGGTGGCAGTTACACATGTTTCAAATGTGTTAGGAACAATAAATCCAGTAAAAGAAATAATTAAAACTGCTCACTCACACAATGTTCCTGTTCTTATAGATGGAGCACAGTCTGTCCCTCATATTTCTGTAAACGTAAAAGACCTAGATGTAGATTTCTATGTGTTCTCAGGTCACAAAATTTATGGTCCAACAGGCATGGGTGTTCTTTATGGCAAAGAAAAATGGCTTGATGCTATGGTTCCATACCAAGGTGGTGGAGAAATGATAGCACAAGTAAGTTTTGAAAACACCACATTTAACGAACTACCATATAAATTTGAAGCAGGAACACCAGATTTTATAGGTTCTACAGCCCTAGCAGAAGCCATTCGTTATGTACAAAGCATAGGAATGAATGAAATAGCCGCTTACGAAACCTATTTGCTAAACTATGCCACAGAGAAACTGAAAAATCTAGGCGATATTCGCATTTTTGGTACATCAGAACACAAAAGTGCAGTTATTTCTATGCAAGTGGGTAATATTCATCATTATGATATGGGTACACTTCTAGACAAACTGGGTATTGCACTACGTACAGGACACCATTGTGCACAACCTATAATGAAACACTTCGGTATAGAAGGCACACTGCGTGCATCATTTGCATTATATAATACCACAGAAGAAATAGATGCGTTGATTTCAGGAATAGAGAGAGTAAAAAAATTATTTTAAATTATTACTATGACAATTAATCAATTACAAGACGAAATTATCGAAGATTTTTCCATTTTCGACGATTGGTTCGACAAATATAGCCGCATTATTGAACTTGGAAATGAACTACCATCATTCCCTGAAGATAAAAAACTTCCAGAAAACCTTATCGAAGGTTGCCAAAGTAAAGTTTGGATAGATGCCTCATTAGATTCAGAAGGTAATATTATTTTTACTGGAGACAGTGATGCTGTTATCGTAAAAGGTATTTTAGCACTACTTCTAAATGTAGTAAGCGGTCACAAACCACAAGAGATCCTAGATAGCGAACTATATTTCATCAACGAAATTGGTCTTAAAGAACACCTTTCTCCAACCCGTTCAAATGGCCTCTTAGCTATGGTGAAACAAATTAAGTTCTATGCTATCGCCTTCTCAGGTAAGTAGGAGCTGAATAAAAAGCTTATGCAATCATGTGATGCAGCTATGTTTTGTGTATTATTTTGTAACATCATTGTAACATTAGCGAGAATATGCTAGAAAAGCGATTTTTAACTGTACTTGATTTTCAGCAAGTTATAAAAAATAGTAAAAAAACTTGTATTTTTCTTTAAAAAAGTAGTCAAAATATTTGGAGCGTATGGTAAAATCCTCTACCTTTGCACTCGCTTTTCGACCAAGAGTGGTCAGCACAACAAAAGCTTAGTAAGATTGATAAATTAGAAGTTTAACCGCTTCTAAATTTTTTTTGAAAATTTTTTCGTAAAAATTTGGTGGTTAAAAAATCTTGCTTTATCTTTGCAATCCGTTTCGATAACAAACGGAGCACTTGCAAAAGCGAATTGCAGTTGTGTTATAAATTATGAAATGCAAAAAGTTCTTTGATAGATTGAACAATATACAACCAAAACAAGGTTAAGGAAAAAATAGCAAC
>JAFWXW010000018.1 GCA_017517845.1 Paludibacteraceae bacterium | reverse complement strand
GATGCGCTCTAACAGCTGAGCTACATCGGCAAAAAAAAGAGCGGGAAACGGGGCTCAAACCCGCGACCCTCAGCTTGGAAGGCTAATGCTCTATCAACTGAGCTATTCCCGCAATTTAGATAGCATTGCCATCTGTAAGTCAAAATTTGTGGGCAGTGATGGATTCGAACCACCGAAGTCGAAAGACAGCTGAGTTACAGTCAGCCCCATTTGGCCACTCTGGTAACTGCCCATCGTATTTTGATTTTTAAAGTAAAAAAATCTGAGCCTCTTGTCGGATTCGAACCAACGACCCCGAGATTACAAATCACGTGCTCTGGCCAACTGAGCTAAAGAGGCAAGGTCATCTGCAAACCCCCGTTTGCAAACCGAATAGAAAGGTTGTTTTTCTGATTCGGTTGCAAATGTAGGGACTTTTTTTGGATTGACAAAATTTTTAAATGAAAAAGTTGATTTTTTTTATTGTTTTTTCTCTTTTGCTTTAATTAATTGCTTTTGGAGTGCTTCTGCACACTCGTCTGTGGACTGTTCGAAGGTGTCTGAAATCTTAGAAGCGAATAAATCTATATGTGGAGCTATAAGTTTAACATCTACTTCTTTGTTATCTGATGTTTCTGGTTTTACTACTTTTAATGTCACTTCTATTAATTCTATGCCTTCGTAAAAGCGTTCTAGTTTGTTCATTTTTTTTGTTATGAACTCTTTTAGTTTAGCTGTAGCATCAAATTTGATAGCTTGAATCTTTACTTCCATGATCTTTCACTTTAAAGGTTAATAATTATTTTCTAGGGTGAGCTTGCTTATATGTTTTTTTAAGCTGCTCGTATGATGTATGTGTATAAATCTGTGTTGCTGCTAGATTGGCATGCCCTAATAATTCTTTAACAGCACTAATCTCTGCTCCATTATTAAGAAGACCGCTTGCAAAACTATGTCTGATTACGTGTGGGCTTCGTTTGTTGAGCGAGGATACTTCACTCATATTGTTTTTTACTATTCTATATATAAGGTTGGGATATGACTTCTCTCCTGCGTCTGTTAATATGAAATATGGAGAGTCGAATATCTGGTTCTTATAATTAATGTATCCTTCTGTTTTTTCTCCTAAATTTTTGCTAATAGGTATAATTCTTTCTTTGTTACCCTTTCCGAGTATACGCAAAGTTAATGAAAAAAAATTAAAATCACTATCTTTTAGGTTGATTAATTCTGCTCTTCTTATGCCTGTTTGGTATAAAATTTCTAAAATTATGTTATTTCTAAGTTCTGCGAATGTATTTTGCTCGTTTTTTTTAGTGTCTAATGCAGTTTCGAGCTCGCTTTCTTTAAAAAATAAAGGTAATTTTTTAGGAGTTTTGAGCTGTTGTAGTTTGGTGCATGGATTGGTTTTTATAAAATTATTTCTTAATCCATGTTTAAATAGTGATTTTAGGGCGGAAAGTTTGCGGTTTATAGAAGAACTTTCTATGTCTTCGTTCTTTAGGGAGATTATCCAATTTCTAATGTGTTTTAGTTGGGTTTCTTCTATAGGAAGAGAGTAATTTTCTGATAGGAAGTTTTGAAATTGGTTGATATCGTTTTGGTACGAAAAAACAGTACAAGAAGAGTATTTCTTCTCGTACTGTATATATTGTAGAAACGATTTTACCATTTGTCTTAATTTTATCTTAAGACAAATGTAATAAAAAATAATTAATTATAGAAATTAATCTTCGTTTTGTTGTAGTTGTTGTACGTAAATAGCGTGTATTTTACGTTCGCGTTTTACTTCTGATGGTTTGTTGAACGCTTGGCGTCTTCTTAATTCTTTAACTACACCAGTTTTTTCAAATTTTTTCTTGAATTTTTTCAAGGCTTTTTCAATATTTTCGCCTTCTTTTACAGGAACTACTATCATACCTTAATTTAGAATAATATAATTGGTTAAACTTTTTCTTAAATTTTGAGTGTGCAAAGTTACGCAATCAAATCTTATTAACAAATTTTTTCTGATATTTTTTTTGTTAAAAGATGGATAAATCATAACTTTGTGCTTCAGATATGTCTAAAAACGAAGATAAAGCATTGCTTTTAGAGCAATTAAGAGAATATTTAAGGCTGAAAAATTATACAGCGTGTATAATTTCACAAAGTGATCCTCATTTGAGTGAGTATGTGGCAGATCATTATAAAACTAGGGAGTTTTTCTCTGGTTTTGATGGTTCTGCTGGTGTTTTATTGGTATGTTTGGATTCTGCTATTTTATGGACAGATGGTAGATATTTTATTCAGGCAGAGAATCAATTGGCAGGCACAGGGATTGAGTTATATAAACAAGGTGTAGAGGGTGTTCCTACTATTGTTGAGTATTTGTCTGAAAATATGGGACCTAATGATGTTGTGATAACTAATTCTAGGTGTATGTCTGCTTCTAAATGGGAGGAAATGCAGGAGAAATTTAACTTATTACATGATGAGGGGTGGGAGGAAATATGGCAAGAAAGGCCTATTTTAAAGAAATCTAAGATTAGAATGTTAGAATGGGCAGAAATAGAGGTCTCCTCTGTGAAAAAGATAAAGAAAGTGCGTGAGAAGATGCAGGAAAAGGATGTGCAATGGTTCCTAGTTTCGGCTTTAGATGAATTTTCTTGGTTATTTAATTTACGTGCAGATGATATTGATTATACTCCAGTGGTTAGGGGATATGCTCTTGTAGGAATGGATTCTGCTTGTGTATTTTTGGATTATGAAGGTATTTGTCCAGAAATGAATGCTGTGATATATGAATATTCTCAGTTGGAAGAGGTGTTATCATCATTGTCTGGAAAAATTGGGTTAGATAAAAATAAGGTAAATGCACACATATATAATATATGTAGTAAAAAACTAGAAATCTTTTCAGACGAAAGTCCTATTACTTTATTGAAAGCAATAAAAACTAACACAGAAATATCTGGTTTTAAAAGGGCTGCTATCAATGATGGAGTGGTATGGGTTAAATTAATGATTTATATTCAAGAGTGTTTGGATAAAGGGGTTAAGATAACAGAATTGTCTCTAAATGAAAAGATTATAAAACTGAAGAGAGAACAAGTTGGTTTTGTTTCTGAAAGTTTTGAGTCTATTGTAGCATACGCGTCTAATGCGGCTATTGTGCATTATTCTGCTACAGAAGATACTGATAGAGAAATATTAGCCGAAGGCTTTTTGTTGATAGATAGTGGAACTCATTATGAATTTGGCACTACTGATATTACTAGGACATTGGTTTGTGGGAAGCTGAGTGAGGTACAGAAAAAAAGATTTACACAGGTCCTTAAAGGAATGATTGCAGTGGCAATGGCAGAGTTTACTGAGGGTGAAACAGGGGCACAACTCGATGGACTTGCTAGGCAGTTTTTGAAAGAAGATGGAGTGGATTATCTGCATGGTACTGGGCATGGAATAGGTTCTGTAATGTGTGTCCATGAAGATGGGGTGGGAATTTCTCCTCGATTTATTAAACCTATTATGTCTGGAATGGTCTGTTCTGATGAACCAGGTTATTATGAGGTAGGAGATTATGGCATTAGAATAGAGAATATGTTGCATTGCAAGGAGATTGTAGATAATCAATTAGGGTTTGAAACATTGACATTAGTTCCTATAGACTTAGATGCAGTAGATGTAGAACTATTGACTGAAAATGAGAAAATTTGGATTAATAATTATCATAAAAACATAAAAGTCACTCTAAGAGAATATCTTACTGACGATGAGAATTTATGGTTAGAAAATAAATGTTATGAAATTTAGAAATTTAATATTGTTATTGGCTTTGGCCTTTGGTGTATTTACTCTAAGTGCGTCTAATGAGTATAAAATTAGTGTAAAGGCTAAGCAATTAAAGTCTGATTCTTTATTTTTGGGCTATTATTATTGTGGAAAACTTTATGTGCAAGATACATTAAGTCTGGATAAAAATGGTCGTGGAGTATTTTCTGATAAAGAATTATTAAAAGAGGGTACGTATGTCCTTTATTTTCACGGAAGTAAGTATTTTGATTTATTGATAGGTGAGGATCAAGATTTTTCTGTGGAAATAGCAGATACTTTATCTCTTCCAGAGTCTGTATTGATTTCTGGGGCTAGTGTGAGTGAGGATTTCCATAATTATTCTTTGAAATTAAAGGCTGCTCAGACTGAATATAATAAATTGGGTGAAGAAATTAAGGCAACTGAAGATTCTGTAAGAAAGACTGAGATTCAGAATTATGCAAAAGAGATTCATAATTCTGTCAATTCTATGAGGGATAGTTTGATAAATGTGCATTCTGGAGATATGCTTGGATTGTTTTTGAATGGTATAAAAGTTCCTGAATATAAGGTAGATGAAAGTATTCCAGATTCTATAAAACCTATGCACAGATATTTGTTTGAAAAGGAACATTATTTGGATAACCTAGATATAACCGATGCTAGAATAATTAGAACTCCATATTTCCCTTCTACAATAGATACTTATATTAATAATAAACTATTCCAAATAAGTGATTCTATAATTCCTCCTGTAATAAAAATAGTGGAAAGAAGTAGAGCAAATGATGAGTGTTTTAAGGTGGTTTTAAATCATTGTATGAATTATGCTATCAATAGTAAAATCATGGGTATGGAAAATCTTATGGTTACTTTGGGTAGAAGGTATTATCTAAATGGATTGACTGAGTGGGCAGATTCTACATGGTTGAAGAATCTGGAAGATGAGATTTCCAAGAATGAACGTTCTCTGATAGGAATGAAAGCGAGCAATATAGTTTTGGCAGATACAACTAATACCTATAAAAGGTTGTATGATTTAGGTGGTTCTGAGATTACTATATTATATTTTTATGAGCCTTCTTGTGGACATTGTAGAAAAACAATGCCAAAAGTGGGTGAGTTTGCAAAAAAATATGCTAATGACCCTAGAATAAAGGTGGTGGCTGTTTATATGTTGGAGGATAAGAAGGAGTGGATAGATTTTATAAATGAACATGACCTTTCTGCTATGGTAAATGTATGGGACCCTAATAGGGAGTCATATTATTGGTATTACTATAATACCTCTACAACACCAACTGTGTATGTAATGGATGAAAATCATAAGATATTTGCTAAAAAGATAGATGTGGATACATTATATTTAATAGCAGAAAACGAATTAAAATAAATTTATATGGCACTAATAAAAGAAGTTAGAGGTTTTACTCCTCAAATAGGTGAAGATTGTTATTTGGCAGAAAATGCAACTATTGTGGGTGATGTTGTTATGGGCAATGGTTGTAGTATTTGGTTTAATGCTGTTTTGCGTGGTGATGTAAATTCTATAAGAATAGGTAATCATGTAAATATTCAAGATGGAGCAGTTTTACATACCTTGTACCAAAAATCTACAATAGAAATAGGTGATTATGTTTCTGTTGGTCATAATGTTACTATTCACGGTGCAACAATAAAAGATTATGCTTTAATAGGTATGGGTGCCACAGTCCTAGACGGTGCTGTAGTGGGAGAAGGGGCTATAGTTGCTGCTGGAGCTTTGGTTCTTTCTAATACAATAATAGAACCTAATACCATTTGGGCTGGAGTTCCTGCCAAAATGGTAAAAAAAGTAGATCCGCAGCAGTCTCAAGAGATAAATCAGCGAATAGCTCACAATTACGCTATGTACGCTAGTTGGTATAAATAAAATTAGGAGTTAGAACTTCTAACTCCTAACTCCTAACTCCTAACTATATTACTTATCTTACTACAAGGATTTTGGTGGCGACTGAATTTGGATTGTCTGAGTCTTCGTTGGAAACTAGAACCATATAAACTCCTCCTGTTACGTCTTGACCTGTTCTGTTTTTACAATCCCATGAAATGGAACCTCCAACTGTTCTGCCTTTGAAAACGAGATTTCCAGATGCGTCTGTAATCCATACAATAGAATTGTCTTCTAATCCGCCTATAATGACTTCTCCTGAGTATTCTGGTCTTACAGGATTGGGATATGCGTAAATAGTCTCTTTTGTGGCTTCTTTTACAGGTTTACTAGAGTCTGTTTTGTATGAGAAAACGCCTTCTGGGGTAACGATGAATAGTTCTCCTGTTGTTGGATTTAACTCTAAATCAGAAATGGAATTTGATGATAATGGACTGTTTTCCTTGGTGAAATGTGCTATTGTTTCTGTGCCGTCTTCTGATACTAAATAAAGTCCAGAATTGCCAGTTCCGAGCCATTTTCTATTACCATAATCAATTTCTATGGCATATATAGTTTCACCGTCTAGTAGGTAGTCTGCTAGTCCAGAATCGTCGTCTCTATTGATTTTGACACGTGTGCATCTATAATCTGACGAACTAAAAATCTGATTTGGATTTTGTAAAAGTATAGGTCCTAATTCTGTCCCTACCCAAAGTGTTCCATTTTTATCTTCTTTGGCGTCATGAAGATATATAGGGGATAATAATTTACCGTCTTTGTCTGTCCATGTGTTGGCAAGGAATAGTGCAGTCTTGTCATCAGAGGGGTCTAAAGGGGTTTTATTATCGTGCCAAAAATATATGCCAGCAGTACCTCTGGCTCTTAAAAATGCTCTGTATTTGGACGTAAATATAAAGTCTTTGGCCCATTCTGTTGAGGCTTGTTCTTTATTTTGTTTAATATTTTTCCAACCTGTAGAGGTGGAATATATAGACATAGGGTCCTTGACAGATGACATTCCAACGTAAAGATTTCCGTAGCTATCATATTTTAAACCATCGCATCTATTAAAGTGGTAAATAATATGATTTGCTGATTTTATTTCTCCATTGGTTGTGACTTGGTTATATATAGCTACGATTTTATTGTCTTTTACTTCAAATACTCCTTCGCCAAATGTTGTGAAAAACCAATGTGACTTATCTTTGGGGTCTGTTGCAACAGAAGTAACGTCTTGGGCATACTCAATAAAGTTATGTAGTCCCATTGCTTGCGGAGTTAAATTATACCATTTATGATTTTCGATATATGAGATAATGGGTGATTTATACCCTCTGTCTGTCAAACTTCCTCTGCCATTTATTAGATACATTCTATCTCCAGAATATATAATCCTTTTAAGATCTGATAAAGTAGGCCCTGACATTTTGTAAGTTTCTACTGTTTCGTTTAGTTTTACTTTTTTTATTCCTTCTTCTCCTGATGCCAACCAATATCTATTGTTTTTGGCATCGTATTCTGTATGTAGAGTATAATATTGTGCTTTAAATTCTTCTTTTAAGTCTTTATTATAACAGATTAATCCATTATTCCCTCCACTAATCAGTAACTTATCATCATTAACTGATACTTGGGCGTATTTACTTGTACTGGTATAAAAATCATTCCATTCATTGTTATACATATAAACAATACTGTCTGATTTGATGGTAAATAATGAATTGGAGAATTTATACAATGTTCTACAGTCTTCACTTGTGTTTAATGAAATCTTATTTTCTTGCCAATAATTGTAGTCAAGTAAATTTGATCCTTCTTTTTTAGCTTTATAGATATATTCTATGGAGAGTGCATAAATATATTCTTGATCTATAGCAATGCCATATATAGGGATTTTTGTGGCATCAGGTCCTATTATATAGGTATTAGCAATTTCTTTTTTCTTTAAATTAATGACAACTATGCCAAATTCTGTAGATAGATATGCAAAGTCTCCATCTATTGTTATTTGATTAATGGTCTTATTAACAGATAATTGCTTGTTGTATAAATCTGGAATGTTGTATATTATTCCATCTGATTCTATAATATCAATATTAGAGTTTTCATAAACAATAATTAAGCAACCTCTTTCTGCACTATATTGGATGTCTTTTACATTGTTATCACTCAAACCATCAATTTTTGTGTATTTATCTAATACACCATCTTCTTTTGTTACAGTGTACAAATGGTTATTTGCAATTGCAAATACCTTGTTTTCTGTTAGACAAACTTTATTAGTCCTATTATATGAAAAATGTGTATTCCATTTTTCGTTATAGTCGTTTGCAGCAGCCACTATGGTGGTGATGAAAGATAATATTAGTAATCCTATTTTTTTCATTTACTATTTATGTATGATAGAAATTTTTCCATAGCTCTAGCTCTATGGCTTATTTTGTTTTTTGTCTCAGAAGATAACTGAGCAAATGTTTTATCATAACCTTCTGGGACGAAAATTGGATCATATCCAAAGCCGTTTTCTCCTGCCATATTTTCTATAATCTTTCCACGTATTTCTCCCTCAAAAATATGTTCTTGTGCATTTTCATCTATATATGCTATTATGGTTCTAAATCTGGCATTTCTATTTTCTTTGCCAGTCATATTTTTGAGCAATAATAGCATATTTAGTCTGCTGTCTTTTTGCTCTCCTGCATAGCGAGCAGAATATACTCCTGGAGCACCGTTAAGAGCTTCTACTTCTAGACCTGTGTCGTCTGCAAAACAAGGAATGCCACATTTTTTGTAAACATACCATGCTTTTTGAAGAGCATTGTCAACTAAATTGTCTGCGGTTTCGGGAATTTCTTCTGTGATATTCACGTCTTTGAGACAAGAAAGTGCAAAGCCTTCTTTAAATAGACCTTGCACTTCTTGTAATTTATGTGAATTTCCCGTTGCAAAAACGAGATTTTTCATATTCTAATTAAAATGCGTCAATAATTTCTTTGAAATCATTAGCTTTTAATGAAGCACCGCCTATTAAACCACCATCAACATTTGGTTTAGAGAATAATTCTTTTGCGTTGCTACCTTTACAGCTACCACCATAAAGAATAGTTGTGTTTTCTGCGATTTCTTCGCCGTATTTTTCAGCGATTAAGCTACGGATATAAGCGTGAATTTCTTCTGCTTGGTCAGAAGTAGCTGTTAAACCTGTACCGATAGCCCAAACTGGTTCGTAAGCAAGAACAACTTTTGAGAATTCTTCTGCAGAAAGGTTGAATACTGAACCTTCTAGTTGAGCTTTTACTACTTCGTTTTGTTTGCCAGCTTCACGTTCTTCTTTTAATTCACCAATACAGAAAATTGGTTTAAGACCGTTAGCTAGAGCAAGAAGAGTTTTTTCTTTTAGGATTTCGTATGTTTCACCGTAGTACATTCTGCGTTCTGAGTGACCTAAGATACAGTAAGTTGCACCTGTAGATTTAACCATTTCTGCAGAAACTTCACCAGTGTAAGCACCAGAAGCTTTGTCTGCACAGTTTTCTGCAGATACTTTGATTACGCTGTCTTTAAGAAGTTCAGCAACTGTTGCAAGGTGAATGAATGGAGTACCAATGATTACTTCGCAATTTGGTTTTTCACTTGCTAAAAGTTCTTTTAATTCTGTAGCTAATGCTACACCTTCTTGCAGGTTTTTATTCATTTTCCAGTTACCTGCTACAATGTTTTTTCTCATAATTTAATTAGTAACTTAGTTTATTAATTGATTTAATTCATCTTTTGTTGGTAATGAGTTGTGATGCCATTTTTCTATGATATTGGCATCTTTTATTAGAACTAAACCTGGATTTGAACGTACAATGGTTTTTAGAGTGATGTCGTCTGTTGCACCAAATGTGTCGTTTATTCCATATTTAGTTCTGAAGTTATCTATTTCATCTGTGTATGATGAAGTTAGCCAGATAACGTTGGCACCTGCTTTTTTTGCGTTGGCAATGGTGCTTTTAATACATTTAATGTTTTTTGTAGATGCTTTTTCTACTTTGTGGCTAATAACTAATAGGGTATAACCTGCATCTTCTAAAATGATGTCTGTGATGTCTCCGTCTTCTGTTACTATAGAGAAATCATGAATAGGAGGAACATAACCTTGTTCTATCAGTTTTGACTCTTGGCGAACGAATGTCCAAGTAGAGTCTTCTGCAGGGTAATTGTCCAATGTAAAGGCTTTTTCAATTCCATCTTTTTCATAAAAGAATGTGGTTTCATATTTATCTAGTTGAGCGTCTTCTGGAATGCTCATGCCTTCTATGATATTATTACCTTTTTTATATGGTCTAAAATCTAGTATTGGCAAAAGGTTGTAACAATAAATAGAAATTCCAAATGAAATAATGATAGGAAGTAGGGTTACGATCCATGCTCCCCAATTTGAAAGCCAAGGTCTGGTATTGTCTTTTAGTATAGCTATGATTATCAGAATGATACATAGAACTACATTTTTATAAAATGTTTGCCAGTTGGTCATTACTATGGCATCGCCAAAACAGCCGCAATCTGAAATAGGGTTGGCTAATGCTAAATATAGTGTAACAGGTGTCATTATTAGCATAAATATGCTAGCAATGAGTGTTGTAGCTTTGAAGTGAACGTTGAATAAAATATTAAAACCAATAGTAAACTCTGTGGCTATTAATATTAATGCCGATGGAAATGCTAGAAAATCTAGTGGCGTTAGCGAAAATGCTTCTAAATAGTCACTAATCTTATATGCAGTACCTAGTGGGTCAACGGCTTTTACAAACCCAGAGAAAAGAAATACTAAGCCAAAAATAATTCTAGCTATTAAAAGAATATGATTTTTGATTTTAGATTTTTGTCTCATGCTTCAAATTCCATTTTAATTAGACCAAATACAGAATAGTTTATCATATCGAAGTAATTGGCATCGATACCTTCTGAGATAAGTGTGTTGCCGTTGTTGTCTTCTATTTGTTTGGTTCTATTAAGTTTCATTAAAATAAGGTCTGTGTATGAACTAATACGCATACTACGCCAAGCTTCACCATAATCGTGATTTTTTGCTAACATTAGGTTTTTTGCAGCTTCTGCATATTTGTCGTAGTATTCTAGTGCTTTTTCTATGCTTATATCTTCTGTGTCAGCAGCACCTAGTTCCAACTGGATTAGACCCACAATGCCATAATTTACTATGGCAATAAATTCTGGTTTAATGCCTTCGCCCACCATGCTAACACCTTTGCATTCAAGACTTCTAATGCGGTTAGCTTTGATGAATATTTGGTCGGTTACAGATTCTGGACGCATTATACGCCATGCTGCACCATAATCCTTTAATTTTTTGTTAAATATGTCGCGACATATTTTTATAATAGTATCGAACTGTTCGTTTGTGTTTTGCATAGTAGTATTTTAAGAATTTACAAAGATAATAAAAATAATTAGGGATAAAAAAAATAGGACGAGTTTTTTGCTCGCCCTATTTTGTGTTGTTTTATCTTAATTATTTCTCGGTTAAGACATCTACGCCGTTGGCTTTGACCTTGATGGTAAGAATACCATCTTCTATGCTAAAGTCACTGCCAAAGGTTGTTTCATAATTCTTATTCAACATAATCTTAGGAAGTGGAATCTTAATTTCTTTTTCTTCTAAGTTGCGGTTGAATACTGTGATAACGATTTCTCCGAAGTAGTTACGAGCATATGCCCATTCTGTTTTGGTTAGGTAAAGTTCGATAAAGTCACCATAGATAAGTGGTAGGTTGTTTTTACGAAGTTGACCTAATTTTGCAACAGATTCTAGAGTGGTTTGCTCTTTTTCATTTAACTCATCACCAAAACGCATCATTCTGCGGCAGTCTGGGTCGTTTGCACCTGGCATACCAAATTCGTCACCATAATAGATAACTGGAACACCTGGGATAGTTAAATTGAATGCATTAAGTTGGACGATTTTGTCGTAGCCTGCAGGGTCACCAACACCTACTTCACGTTGCCAACCTACATATTTTGCATCTTCACCATATTTCAATGAACCAGAAGCATAAGAAATGAAACGACCGCGGTCGTGGTTGCCAGAAATATAACCCATTAAGTTGTGGCTACCATATACGCGTAAGCTAGTGTTAAGTGTATTGCTTACTCTGTGGAAGTCTTCTGAGTTTAATGCAAATACTGCAGAAGCATCATCTGATGTATTGAAATCGAACTGACCATTTAACATACCAGAGTTTACATAACTACTGATAAGTTGAGGGCTACCGTATGATTCACCTACTTGATAGAATGGTTTGTCTTCTGGGATTTCTACTTGAGTTTTAATCTTGTATGTAAGTGTACGCCAGAAGCTTTCTTGTACGTGTTTACAAGCATCGTGACGGAAACCATCTAAATCGTAGTTTTTAATCCAATATAGAGCAGAGTCTGTCATGGTTTCTACGATTTCTTTGCGGTCATAGTTAAGTGTAGGTAAGAAATCATCAAACCATGTGGTTAGACGATGTTCGTTCCATTGAGCAATGTTTCTAGTGCCATCTGGTAAAATAAGTGGAGTACAGATGGTTGGGTCATTTTTAAACATTGGGTGTTCTTGGTGTACGTGGTTTGCCACGTAGTCAAGAATAACATTTAAACCATGTTCGTGTGCTGTTTTGGTAAGTTCCTTAAGTTCTTCTTCTGTACCAATACGGAAATCTACTTTGCTAGAAGATATTGGCCAATAACCATGATAACCAGAGAATTTGGTTTTAACTGGTTCTTGTTGTTCTCCGTATGGTTCAAGTGGGTTTTGGTTAAGTGGGGTCATCCAAATAGTTGTGAATCCCATTTTTTCAAAATATCCCTCTTTGATAACCTGTGTAATACCAGCTAAGTCTCCACCTTGATAGTCTGCTTTTGGGTGAACATCTGGGCGGTTCATTGGTTTGTTGTTTTCTGGTTTACCATCTTTGAAACGGTCCACCATTAGAGAATAAAGAACATCTGCATATTTGTCAAAACGTGTTATTTGCTTTGCATCGCTTATCACTTTACCATATTCTAATGGAACTAGAATGTCATTAGAAATACCATATTTGTTGGCAGCTATAGCACGAATGTATGAACGTTTTATGCATTTTGCTTCTGCTGGAATGTTTATTCCTATTTCATCTTCTGAAAGGTATAGGAAGTTTGCAGGCAATAAATAATTTTCCCAATATACATATACTTGGTCCAATTCATTGCAAAGACTAATGATTACTTTTTTGTCATCATAAGAATCTGTAAGTAGGACAGGTGCTAATTCTTGTGTACTAGGAATGTGTAAAATAGAATTAAACTTACCAGAGTTGTTATCTACTTTTTCTGGATTGGTTTCATCGTGATTCCAGTCTCCGTCACGTACCAATTGGTACATATATGTGCCAGGACTAACGTTGATAGTAACTTCATAAAGACCATCACTATTAAGTGTTAAGTCTGGGTGGAAACTAGGAACCCAGTCGTTCATTTGACCTGCAAGTTGTACTCTTTTAAATGTTTTTCCATTAGGATTGTAACGGAAAGTATAATCTATTTTGTCAGTACGTTTTGCAATGATGCTATATGGAACACCTTCTGCCCAAAGAGCAATATTAACTAAGTTTGGCATTTTTATCATGTCGATAATCACTTTTGATTTATCTTCTGATAATCTTACCTTTACTCCGTTGAAGTCTGATGTGACAGAATCTACTTTGGAAATATCTGTGATATAATCCAATGTGTTAAACTCGTTGAACCCAGGAATGAGGGTAATAGTAGAGTTTAAACCATAGTTATATTGGCTTTTTACAGGATAATTCAGAGAATTATTACTGCAAGAAGCAAGTATAAATCCTATGGCGAGGGTTAATAAAAGATTGATTTTTTTCATGGTATTTGATTTTTGTTAGTGTTTTTCTTTGATTAGATATACGCTAAATGCACCTAGGATAAGTAATACACCTGCTGCCACCATCATACCAGATTGAGAACCATCAATCATATTTAGTAAGACGCCACCAAGTAGTGCTGCGACGATTTGAGGTAGGCAGATAGTACAATTAAATAGACCTAGGTAATAACCCATACTTTTGCTACCTTGTAGTGCATTGGTTAAAATGGTAAATGGGATAGCAAGCATTGCTGCCCAAGCTGCACCAATTAATGCGTATGAAACAAGTAGTACATATTGGTTGTTGATAAATATACATGAGATAAAACCTATTGCACCTACAATTAAAGAAATGGTGTAAGCACCTTTCATAGTGAAACGTTTTTCTAATAGTGGGATAATTGTAGCCCAAAGCATGGAACCAACGGCTTGAATAGCGAAGCAAACGCCTACCCAGTTGCCTGCGTCTTGGAATGCAGGAGCAGAGGCGTTGATGCCGTCCCAACCAAAGCATTGAGTAGCGATGGCACCATTTGAGTATGTCCACATAAATAAGAATGCTGCCCAACAGAAGAATTGTACGATACCTACTGTCCAGAATGCAGAAGGAGCTTTTACCAAAAGGCTAATGAAATTGGGCTCTTCTTCTTTTTTACCTTCTTCTTCTTTGATACCGTGAAATTCAGCGTATTCTTGTGGGTTTAATTCTTTGACAGTGAAGAATGTGTATAGAACGCAGAAAATAAGTAACGCAGCACCTACATAGAAACTCCATTTAACTGAGTCTGGAACAGTGCCTTCTGGAGCTGTATTGGCAATGCCAATCCATGTGAATAGGATAGGGAAGATATAACCTGCAAGACTACCCGCGTTGCAAAGGAATGATTGGATTGAATATGCAAGTCCTTTTTGTTCTTCGTTTACCATATCACCAACCATCATTTTGAATGGTTGCATTGCAATGTTGATAGATGTGTCTAAGAACATTAGTGAGAATAGTCCAAACCACATAGCGGCATTTAGACCTAAAAATAGTGATTGGGTAAATGTAAAGTTACCTGCATTAGGAAGTAAAATCATAACTAATATGGCAATGATAGCCCCAACTAGTAAGTATGGTTTACGACGTCCTAAGCTACACCATGTTTTGTCTGAATATTTACCTATAATAGGTTGTACTATCATACCCATAAGTGGAGGTAGAATCCAGAAGAAAGAAAGTTGGTGTGGGTCTGCACCCAATGTTGCAAATATACGGCTTATGTTGGCACTTTGTAGTGCGTAAGCTATTTGCACGCCAAAAAATCCAAAACTAAGATTGAATAATTTAGCAAATGAAAGGTTTGTTTTGTTGTTCATAATTTAAGGGTTTATTTAAGTTCTAGTATCAAAGCAGATTTACCTTTTACGGTAACTCCATTTGATAATGTCAAGGTTTCGCCTGTAATGACATCAATGCCTTGTTTGAAGTCTTTTATCACTTCTGCAAATCTATCTAGAGAAACTTCTTTGTTTGCATTGTTGTTGTTGAATATAACGAGAACGGTTTGTTCATTATTGTAACGAGCATATACATAAATACCATCGTATGGAATAAATTGTTTCATTTTTCCATCATGAAGAGCGGTGGCAGTTTTTCTGTAATTTAATAAGGTACGCATATAATCAAATACCTCATTTTCGTCTTCTGTACGTCCTTCTTTTGTGAATGCATTGCGTGAGTCTTCTTTCCAACCTCCAGGGAAATCAAATCTATGTCCCTCGTAGTTTCCTGGTATTCCGTCTAACATTATTTCTGTTCCTGAGTATATTTGTGGGTATCCACGAGTGGTAAGAAGCATTGCAATACCCATTTTGTATTTATCAACATCTCCTTTTACTGCAGTAGAGAAGCGGTCTATGTCGTGATTGTCCAAGAAGTTCATTACATTGTTGATGTCTGGGTATGCAAAGTCTTGAGCGTAGTGAGCATAGAAACGAGCTAGTCCTGTGTCCCAACTTTCATTTTCATTAAACACCATGTGTAAGTAGTCTTTTAATACGAAGTCCATTACACTAGGAAGCTGAGAGTCAAATCCGTCTTTGTTGTTGTTACCAGATTGGTAATAGGCAATTTCTAGTGGTGATTTTACCCAACATTCACCAACGATGTTTATATTTGGATATTCATTGCGGAATGTTTTAACCCAATCGGCTGCAACTTTGATGTCGTTGTATGGATATGTATCCACTCTAATGCCGTCAACATCTGCGTATTCAATCCACCAAATATATGCTTGTGATAAATAACGGAAAAGTTCTGGATTTGTAAGGTCTAGGTCTGGCATATTGCCTGCAAACCAACCATCTTGCAGAATCTTTTTGTCAATGTCTGAGGCGTGAGGGTCTGTCCATGCGGTCATTCTGTAATTTGAACCAGTAAATGTAGGCCATTTATGGAACCAATTTTCTGCAGGAAGGTCTTGGCACCACCAATGTGCACTGCCACAGTGATTTGGAACGACGTCAATGATAAGTTTTAATCCATATTTATGACAGCTATCTGCTAGATTTTTATAGTCTTGGTTTGTTCCCATACGTGGGTCAACTTTGTAGTAGTCGCCAGCAGAGTAGTGAGGGTATGAGAATTGTGTGTCGTTGTTGTCATAGAATGGAGTTATCCATAATGCTGTACAGCCTAGGTCTGCAATGTATGGAACTTTTTCTATTACTCCTTTTAAATCTCCACCATGACGCTCTCCTAGGTTGGAACGATCAACTTTTTGGTGATAGCCTTTTACATTATCGTTTTTTGGATCGCCATTTACAAAACGGTCTGGCATAAGAAGATAAACTGCATCTGCAGAGGTAAAACTAGGTCTGTTTGCTGAGTTTTCTTTTCTAGCTTTTAACTCATATTTGTAAGATGCTACTTTCTTATTTCCTTTTTTGAAAATGATGTTCATTTTGCCAGGTTTGGTGTTTGGCTCAATGTTTACATAAAGGAAAATGTAATTAGGGTTGTCTGTTAGTACTTTCCTACTAATACTTACCCCTTCATAATTAATTACAGGCTCAGTCTCTGCAATATTCTTGCCGTGAATACTGATTTGTAATTCTTTTTGGGCCATGCCAATCCACCAATTAATAGGTTCTACGTGTTCTATTTTGTAACACGCAATGCTGTTAAAAGTAAACAGACTAAGAAGTGTAAAGAGTAAAAATGTTTTTTTCATTATATTTGATTATTTAGTTGATTCTCTGACTACTAAGCTAGTGCGAATAACACTATGATTCACTTCGCGTAATGTATTTCCATTTTTAATTCTATTGACTAGAAGTGTACATGCTTTAACTCCCATGTCATATCCATTTTGTTCTATGGTGGTGAGAGCTGGGTCACATGCTTTTGCTACTTCTCCATCTCCGAAACCGCAAATGGAAATGTCTTCTGGCACAGAAAATCCACTCCTTTTGGCAGCATATAGAACGCCTGATGCAGTATCGTCATTAATACAGAAAAAAGCATCTGGGCGATTCTCCATTGCTAAAACCTCTGGGGTAAGTTTAATGGCTTTTTCTTTGGAGTCACATTCAAAAATTAAACTTCTATCCACTGGTAGTGAATATGAACGTAATGCATCTATATAGCCATTTTCTCTGTTTTTGGAAATCTCCATATTGGATGGAGCAGAGAAAAATGCTATTCTTTTACAACCTGTTTTAATTAAATGTTCAACAGCCATATATGCTCCATTGTAGTCATCGGTAACTACGCGGTCTGTTTTTAATTCTGTACATACGCGGTCAAAGAATATAAGAGGAATATTATCTTCCATTAATTCTTTGTAATGAGAATAATCTGTGGTAGATTTGGAAAGGGAAGCAATAACCCCACAAACACGTGCAGACTGAAGTGTATCCAAACTTTTTACTTCTTTTTCATAATCTTCTGATGTTTGACAGATGATTACAGAAAGTCCGTTTTTGTTTGCTGTGTCTTCTATTCCCGCGAACACACATGAGAAGAAATGGTGTACAATTTCTGGAACTATTACACCAATAATGTTAGTTCTTTTAGTTTTAAGGCTAAGAGCAATAGCATTAGGTCTGTAATGATGCTCTTTTGCATACTTGTTTACTAACTCCTTAGTTTTTTTGCTTATATCAGGATGATCCTGAAGCGCTCTAGATACCGTAGAAATGGAAATGTTTAGAGCTTTAGCGATGTCTTTTATGGTAACTTGAGATTTCATTTTTCTTACAAAATGACGGTTTTTCAAACGATTACAATATAACAAGTTACAAAATTATTTATTTTTTTGATAAAAGTCAAGTATATTTATGCTTTTTTCAGACCTTTAGTATTATTTAATTTATTATCTTTGCCGAAAAGGGAGTTAATAGGAGTTGGGAGTTAGGAGTTAGGAGTTAGGAGTTGGGAGTTAGGAGTTGGGAGTTATGTCAATGAATAAACAATTATATAAATATATAAAACAATACAATTATGGCAAAGAAAGCATTACTTATGATTCTAGACGGCTGGGGAATCGGAAATAAAGGTAAAGCCGACGTTATTTATAATACACCAACCCCATATTGGGATAGTTTAATAGCTAATTATCCAAATTCTCAGTTGGCTGCATCTGGAGAAAATGTTGGTCTTCCTGATGGTCAAATGGGTAACTCAGAAGTTGGTCACTTGAATATTGGTGCTGGTCGTGTAGTTTATCAAGACTTGGTCAAAATAAATAAAGCATGTCAAGATAATTCTATTCTACAAAACCCAGAAGTGGTTAAAGCTTTTTCATACGCAAAAGAAAATGGAAAGTCTGTTCACTTAATGGGACTTGCTTCTAATGGTGGTGTGCATAGTTCTTTTGATCACTTATTCAAACTTTGTGATATTGCGAAGCATTATGAAATAGAAAATACTTTTATTCACTGCTTTATGGACGGTCGTGATACAGACCCAAAAAGCGGAAAAGGTTTTATTGAACAATTGGATGCACATACCAAAGCATCTGCTGGTAAAATAGCTACTATCGTGGGTCGTTATTATGCAATGGACCGTGACAAACGTTGGGAACGCGTGAAAGTGGCATACGATTTATTGGTAAATGGCATAGGTGAGGCTGCTACTGATATGGTGGCTGCAATGGAAAAATCATACGCAGAAGGTGTGACTGATGAGTTTGTTAAACCAGTAGTTAATGCAAATGTTGATGGTAAAATCAAAGAAGGTGATGTGGTTATCTTCTTCAACTATCGTAACGACAGAGCAAAAGAATTAACTATTGTTTTAACTCAACAAGATATGCCAGAGGCAGGAATGAATACTATTCCTAACTTACAATATTATTGTATGACTCCATACGATGCTTCATTTAAAGGTGTTCATATTTTATTTGATAAAGAAAATGTTCAAAATACTCTAGGCGAATATCTTTCTTCACTAGGTAAAAAACAATTACACATAGCTGAAACAGAAAAATATGCTCACGTAACATTCTTCTTCAATGGTGGTAGAGAAACTCCATACGAAGGCGAAGATAGAGTACTTATCAATTCTCCTAAGGTGGCTACATACGACCTTAAACCAGAAATGAGTGCGTATGAAGTAAAAGATGCTCTAGTGGCAGAAATCAATAAAAATGTGTATGATTTTATCGTTGTGAACTATGCAAATGGTGATATGGTGGGTCATACAGGTGTGTATGAAGCTATTGAAAAAGCAGTAGTTGCTGTAGATAAATGTGTAGAAGAAACAGTAGAGGCTGCAAAAGCTAATGATTATGAAGTGATTATCATAGCAGACCATGGCAATGCAGACAATGCTGTAAATGAAGATGGTAGTCCAAATACTGCTCACTCATTGAATCCAGTTCCTTGTGTTTATGTAACAGAAAACAAAGAAGCTAAAATTAGTGACGGTATTCTAGCTGATGTGGCTCCTTCTATACTAAGTATAATGGGACTAGAACAGCCTGCTGAAATGAGCGGAAAAAATTTATTAGGATAAAAAATTGCAAATAATTTTGTAGTTAAGAAAAATATTTTTACCTTTGCAGTCCGAATATTGTAAAAGAAAATAAAAAGTAAAAATATAATCCTTATGAAACGTACATTTCAACCTTCTAACAGAAAGAGAGCAAACAAACACGGATTCCGTGAAAGAATGGCAACAGCTAATGGTCGTAGAGTATTAGCAGCACGCCGTGCTAAAGGCAGAAAAAAATTAACAGTATCTGACGAAGCTGCTCTAAGAAGATAATTTAAAATTCACATAAGAAGAGGACTGCATCATGCAGTCCTTTTTTTATTTAATTAGATATTATGATAACATTTTTGATTTGTTTTGTAATCTTGGTGCTTGCATACTTTACGTATGGTAAGTTTATAGAAAATATTATCCAGCCAGATGCAAAAAGAGAAACACCTGCCATTACAAGGGCAGATGGTGTGGATTATGTACCTATGCCAGCGTGGAAAATGTTTATGATTCAGTTCCTTAATATCGCAGGCTTGGGACCTATCTTTGGTGCTATAATGGGTGCAAAATTTGGGTCTTCTGCATATATCTGGATAGTCGTAGGCTGTATATTCGCAGGAGCAGTACATGATTATATAGCAGGTATGCTATCTTTGAAACATGATGGAGAAAGTCTTCCAGATTTAATAGGAAGATATTTGGGCAAAGGTGTGATGAACTTTGTGAGGGTGTTCTCTATTTTGTTAATGATATTAGTTGGTGTGGTGTTTATAAGTGGACCTGCAGGGTTGTTAAATAGTTTGACAGGAATGGACGTAATGTGGTGGATGTTAATAATATTCATCTATTATTTGTTGGCGTCTATGTTGCCTATAGATAAGTTGATTGGAAAAATTTATCCTATTTTTGCAATAGCACTTATTTTTATGGCTGTGGGTATTTTCTTTAAATTATTGGTAACATGGCCTTCTATTCCAGAATTGACAGATGGATTGGCTAATACACACCCTAATGCAGATACTGTCCCAATTTTCCCAATGTTGTTTATTAGCATTGCTTGTGGTGCAATTTCTGGATTTCATGCCACTCAGTCTCCTATGATGGCACGTTGTATGACAAATGAAAAACAAGGTCGTCCAATATTTTATGGAGCAATGATAGTGGAAGGTATTGTGGCATTAATTTGGGCTGCAGCAGCAAATTATTTCTTTCAGGAAAATGGAATGGCAGAAAACAATGCAGCAGTGGTAGTAAATGATATAACTAGACATTGGTTAGGTACGGCAGGGGCTGTATTGGCTATATTAGGTGTAATATTTGCACCTATCACTTCTGGTGATACGGCATTGCGTTCTGCACGTTTGATAGTGGCAGATATGTTTAAGATGCCACAAGATAAAATATCTAAGAGATTAATGATTTGTATTCCATTATTTTTGATAACAGCTGTAATTTTGTGGTTTAGTCTAAGTGATGCAGAAGGATTTAATATAATATGGCGTTATTTTGCTTGGTCAAATCAGACTCTTTCTGTATTTACTTTGTGGGCTGCCACTGTGTTTTTATATAATTTCAAGAAAAAATATATGGTGGTAACATTGATACCAGCCATATTAATGACAATGGTAACAGTTTCATACATATTGATAGCTCCAGAAGGATTTAGCTTGCCATATAATGTGGGATTAATTATTTCGTCTGTTATTGCTTTAGCAATTATAGGAATCTTTGTATATAAAACTAGAAAAATAAATAAATAATTATGTTATACGAACCAAAACACGTAGCCTTATGTATAGATGAGGCAGAAAGAAAAATAGCTCTAGACTTTTCAGAAGGGTATAAAGAGTTTTTGAATGTGGCTAAAACAGAAAGAGAGTCTGCAGCGTATGCAGTGAGAGTGGCTGAGGCTGCTGGTTACAAACCATATACTTGGGGACAAGCACTCAAAGCTGGTGATAAAGTTTATTATCTAAACAGAAATAAATCTGTGATTTTGGCTGTGATAGGTACAGATGATATTGCCGAAGGTGTAAATATAATGGCGGCTCATATAGATACTTGTCGTTTGGATTTGAAGCAAAATCCATTGTTTGAGAAAAATGAAATAGCATATTTCAAGACTCATTATTATGGTGGAATAAAAAAATATCAATGGGTGGCAATTCCTCTTTCTCTTCATGGTGTAGTAATTCTTGCTAATGGTGAAAAACATGAAATATGCATAGGTGAAGATGAAAACGACCCTGTATTTTATGTAACAGACCTACTTCCTCACTTGGCACAAGACCAAATGAAACGTGCTGCAAATGAGATTATTAGAGGGGAAGAACTTAATATTTTGGTAGGTTCTATGCCATTGGATGATTCCAAGGAGAATGCCGTGAAAAAACAAGTGATGAAATTACTTAATGATAAGTATGGTTGGTGTGAAAAAGACTTCTTATCTGCAGAGCTAGAAGCTGTTCCTGCTCTTAAATCAAAAGATGTAGGTTTAGACCGCAGTATGATAGGTGCATACGGACATGATGATAGAGTTTGTTCATATACTGCACTTCAAGCTATCCTAGAACTAGAAAATCCTAAAAAGACAGCTATCTTGGTATTGGCAGACAAAGAAGAAATAGGTAGCATGGGTAATACAGGTCTAGAATCTGCGTATATGCGTTATTTTATAGAAGATATTTCTGAAACATTGGGTGCTAAACCTCGCGTGGTATTCTCAAATTCTCAATGTCTTTCTGCAGATGTTAATTCTGCATATGACCCAACATTCTCAGATGTATTTGAGGCTGCAAACTCATCATTTATGAATCGTGGTGTAGTTATTACCAAATTTACAGGTGCTAGAGGCAAAAGTGGTTCTTCTGATGCTAATGCTGAATTTATTGCAGGTCTTCATTCAAAACTAGATAAAAACAACGTAATTTGGCAGACTGGAGAATTGGGTCGTGTCGATTTAGGTGGCGGTGGTACTGTGGCTGCTTATATCGCTAACCTAAATGTAGATGTTGTAGATGTGGGTGTGCCTGTGCTTTCTATGCATGCTCCATACGAGGTGGTATCGAAGATGGATGTGTATATGACATATAAAGCCTTCGCAACTTTCATAAAATGATTTTAAATGGGGACGCCTAGAAATCCCTCATCTAAAATATAATTTATATTTGTTGAACTAAATTTATAAGAATATGAAGATAGGAATAATTGTGGCAATGAGTAAGGAGTATGAATTGCTCCAGGGTATTGAGTTCCCACAACATGAAATAAAAATAGTTCGTAGCGGGATAGGCAAGGTAAATGCAGCTATCTCTGCTATAGAACTTATAAATGATTTTAATCCAGATTTAGTCATAAATAGTGGAGTAGCAGGAGGAATAGACTCTTGCCTAAGTGTAGCCGACTTGGTTATAGGAACTCAAACTTGTTATCATGATTTCTATGCAGGTGAAGTGTCTGATCACTTAAAAGAACTTGGCTTTGAGAAGTTTATTTCTGGTGATGCAAGGGTTATTGATGTGGTAAAAACATTGGCAGAATGCCGAAATGATATTAAACTGGGACTTGGTTGTACTGGAGACCAATTTATTACCACCAAAGAAGAACTTTTTAAGATTAAGGAAAAATTTCCAGAGGCACTGTTTGTGGATATGGAGTCTAATGCTATCGCTCATGTGTGTGCAAAAAGAAATAAACCTTTTGTGAGTCTAAGAATAATAAGTGATACGCCTTGGGTAGAATATCATGCAGAGCAATATGCAAATTTCTGGAATGATGCTCCAGGAAAGAATTTTGAATTATTAAAAAATATTTTACAAGCATTATAAATTATGCATCAGTTTTATGCTCCTGATATAGAAACTAATCCAAGTTTGCCAGCTGAGGAATCTCATCATGCAGTGAAGGTGTTGCGTCTTGCTGCTGGTGATACTATAGTGGTATTGGATGGGAAAGGAAAAACATTTTATGCTACTATTTCTGTGGCAGATGCAAAGGGGTGTATCCTTAACTCTTTGGAACTTAAACAAGAATCTAAGGGTAGGGATTATAGGTTGCATATTGCGATAGCACCTACAAAAAATATGGACCGTTTGGAATGGTTTGTAGAAAAGGCAACAGAAATAGGAATAGATGAAATTAGTCCTATCTTTTGTAGATTTTCTGAGAGAAAGGTGCTCAAGAATGAAAGATTGGAGAAGATTTTGGTCTCTGCTATGAAGCAGTCTATTCAGCCTTTTTTGACCAAACTAAATGAACCTCAGAGTATAAAAGACTTTCTTAAAAATGCTTCTGCAGACCAAAAGTTTATAGCACATTGCCATGAGGCAGATAAGAAACTGCTTTCCCGTACAGTTCAAGCAGGTAAGGAAGTGCTTATATTGATAGGTCCAGAAGGCGATTTTAGTGAAGAAGAGGTGGAGTTGGCAATAGAAAAAGGTTTTGTTCCAGTAAGTTTGGGAGAGAATAGACTCAGAGTAGAAACTGCAGCTCTATATTCGTGTGCAACAGTTGCGTTAATTAATGAGTTAATATAACTTCAACTTCCACTCCTTGAACATTGTCATAAGATATGGATTTTTCTCATTCATAAGTCTAGCCTTATCCTTAGGGGTAAGGCTTAAATTGTTAGCAGCAGATTTGTCTAGTTCTATAACAACATTTATGTAATCATTTTTTACATCGTTACATAGGTGTTGTTTTAACAGCTGCATATTCTCTTGTAGTTTATTTTCTACAATACTACTAGTAACTACAACTTTAACTTCTGTGCCGTTTATTTCTGGTTCTTTGTTGAAGATATAATGTATATCTGGTAATTCTGGAATCCTTTTGGAGAATGATAACCACGAAGAGGCTAACTGCTCTGTAGTGAAGGAGTTGTCTCTTAATTTATTTAGGTTGGAAGAATTATTTTCTTGTGAATTTCCATTTCTTCCTAATAATAATTTGCTCAGTTTGCTTTTGTTTTCACTATTTATTATAGTGGTTTTTCTTGTGGAAATACTAGCAGTTTCTGTTTTTGGTGTAGTTGTAACAGGGACTGGCTGAACCTGTGCAGGTTTGGCTGTAACTGTACTAACAGAAAAGAATGGAAGAATGGAAGGTTTGTTCTTCTTCTTTAAGAATTTACTTTTTTTTTTACATCCATAAGTTGGCACATACGGATGATAAGAAGTTCTAGAAGAAGTCTTTTGTTTTTACTTTGTTTATATTCAAGCTCTGCTTGATTACAAAGTTCCAATGTGTCAAGTAAGAAATCTTGTGGTATGCTTTCTGCTTGTTTTAGGTATTTTTCTCTGATTCCTGCACCTACATTAAGCAGACTTGCAGTTTCTGGATTTTTACTAACTAATAGGTCGCGAGTATGCTCCAAAAGCCCTGATATGATATTGCCTACTTCAAAACCTTTGCTCAAAATCTCATTGATAAGAATGAGTGCAGGTGAAATTTGCATTTCAAAGCAGTTTTGAGTTAGTTTAAAGTAATAATCGTAATCTAGGATATTTAGATTTTCTACAACATCTTTGTATGTAATGTTTTTGCCGCAGAAACTTACCACCTGGTCAAATGTGGAAAGTGCATCACGCATACCACCGTCGGACTTCACAGCAATCACGTTGAGTGCATCTTCTTCTGCTGTGATACCTTCTTTTTCTGATATACTTTTTAGGTGATTTACAGTATCGTTTACGCTAATGCGGTTGAAATCATACACTTGGCAACGAGAAAGAATAGTAGGAAGAATCTTGTTCTTTTCGGTAGTTGCAAGTATAAAAATGGCATATGAAGGTGGTTCTTCTAGTGTTTTAAGGAATGCGTTGAATGCTGCTTGAGATAACATGTGCACCTCGTCGATGATATATACGCTATACGAACCCATTTGAGGTGGTATGCGTACTTGATCAACAAGTTCACGTATGTTTTCAACACTGTTGTTTGATGCTGCATCTAGCTCGTGAATGTTGTATGAGCGACCCTCGTTGAATGCAATGCAAGATTCGCACTTGTTGCAAGGTTCACTTGATGAGGTTTCTGTGCAGTTTATGGCTTTTGCCAATATGCGGGCAGTGGTGGTTTTTCCCACACCTCGTGGTCCGCAGAAAAGGTAAGCGTGTGCTATTTTTTTAGATTCAATGGCATTTTTTAGGGTAGTAACCAAAGAAGATTGGCCCACAACCATATCAAAGGTGGTAGGACGATACTTTCTAGCTGATACTATAAAATTTTCCATTGACTCTTGCTTAAATTTTTGTTATCGCAAATGTAGTGATTTTTTTATTTATTGCAAAAAAACATAAGAGAGATTTGTTAACAAAAAAATGTAGCAGTCGTGGTTGGCTTTTTCTCCTTCTTTCTCTAATTTGGCAAGTGACTTGCCAAAATACGCCTAACGTGTGACCAATTAAAATTGTGAACACGCGTGTTCATAATTTTGATGAATTCTTTGTTATCACTCAATATGCCAAATATAAGTACAAATGCGAAGAAATTATTTCCCAAAGAATTTTTTCAATCGCTCAATGCCTTGTTGGTACTTCTGAGGGTTGGTCTCTTTTAGTTTGAAGATGTTTTGCAACTTCCACTTGACAGATGGGTAGCAACTCAAATCCCCTGCACTGCACTTGTTCCACTCGGGTGTGCCTTTTTCAAAAGACAAAATAAAGTCTTTATCTGTTTCTGTGAATGCGGCGTTGACTTGTGCAATAAGGTTTACTCTTGCTTCTTCATAATCGGTATAACTGAATTCGACATTGGACATACCCTTAAATTGATTTTCCAGGGCATCTGTTTGGTCTATATTATTAGGTTGAAGAGATTCAATTATGGGTTTATCACTACCGAGTAGGCACAACATAAAACCATCTTTCACATCATCGAAAGATGATATTTCCATATACTTGCAATCAAACAAATCTCGTGGATGTTGGCGACTCAATGCAGCAGTTATCTTACCACCGTATAATTGTGAATATGAAACAGTACGAGCTTTACATGCCATACTGAATTCTTGCTGAGCCTTATCACACAACATCTTATCTTCAGTCAATCCGATTATTCCTCTTTTTGTGCCATTGACCTCAATCTTAACGGTTGCTCCGTTGAGTGTACATTGCAGTTTCCAAACATCATACTTTGGTATGATGTTAATGCCTGGAATAGACTTTTCTATATTGGCTTTAAGAGTTTTAAGATGTTCGTTAATTGTTTTCAAACTCTCTTCTCTTTCCTGTATTGGAATGTAAGTTAAGTCAATATCCACAGAGTAACGTGGCATATTCTTATGAAATAGATTAATGGCTGTTCCTCCATGAACCGCAAAATCTTTGATACGATAAACAGATGGCATAATGCGTATCAAAAGAGCTACTTGTTTCTTGTATAGATTATTCATATTCGTTCAATTCTTTAGGTACTGTTATTCTATACTTCTTTATATACACACCATTTTCTACTAATTGCTGTTTGGATGTGCCGAGATTTATTTTATCTATATTAAGCATATCAAACCAATAATGTCCTGCTTTTTCAGCCATATATAGGAACACTCTTTTAACTCGTTGATTGTTGATATTTTCAAGAAGTGTTTGCACCACATCGGCACGCAATGAGGTTAATTGTTCCATTATATAGTATAAGTCCATATAATTATATTGTTCTGGAGTCAAAAGCAAGCATTCCATAAAAGCTTGTTCTGGAGAAGATACCAAAACATCAACACCTTCCATCTGTACGATACTGGTTTGTGAAACTTCAATCATTTTAGTGCTAAATGGTTTGAATTTTCTATCAAAAGAATCATTTGTCATCCATTTAGGTATATTAGAATTATGATAGGCTACCATAAGCGAAGGCTTTCCCATCGGAACATAATGATTAAATCCGAAAAGTTCCAATGCCGAATGTGCAGCCACTCTTACCTTTTTATTTAACTGTTCATTGTAACAAGACAATGCAGCAAATGATGATAATGTATCTCCTGTACGATACATTACCCCCTTATCCAAAGTAGCGAGCCATCCAGATTGTCTATATCTTCTTATCAACTGATCTGAGTAACCATTCTTTCTTAGCCATTCAGAGAAGAATAATCCATTTTTCTTGCCTATTACAAGTAATCTGTTTAATTTACTTTGATATTCTAAACTCATAGTTTATATTAAGCGATTAAGTTTAACTACAAAGATAATGTATTTCTTGGTAACTACAATGAAAATGGTTGTTTTTATTCGTCTAAACTAAACCTATGGTGTAGAATAACTAATTTTTGTGTCTTTCTACTTCATCTTTTACCTTTGATAACTTTGATGAATTCTTTGTTATATTTCATAAAATTTATAATTTTGCAGTGCAGTCCCGGTAGTTCCTCTCCCAGATATTAAATGCTGGTGAAGAATCCGGTTTTTTTTGTGCCTTTGTTAGTGCATTAATTTATTGAATTCTATTTATCATTTCATCTGCGTTGATGCAAGAAAGTAATGAAATGGCACAAAGTTTCTTGCCGAGGTCTTTTATAGATGCTCCTACATGATAAACTTTGTCATCAATTATTAAAAACCTATCGTGGGCTATATCACTCTTAAGAACACTAGCCAACATTGTTACACCATGTTCGGTAAAAGCATATGGGTTCTGATATGAAAATCTCAAATCTTTGAGGTGGTCACAAATTGTGACCAGTTTAATCAACTCAGTATCTGTCAATTGAAACATAAAACGTTCAGGGAACCTTTCAATATTTCGTTTCACAGCTTGATTAAGGACTTTTGTTTCCACACCATATAGGCGTGCCAAGTCGCGGTCGAGCATCACCTGCTTACCTCTGATGTTAAGGATAAGATTTTCTATATTTTCTAAAGGATTTTGATTTGTTTGCAACGCATCGTTGCATGACGATTTTAATTTTTTACTCATAACGATTAAAAATTAAGAGGTTGATAATCTAGGTTAATTATTCACATGCTCTCCAGGCCTTAAGAGCAATACAAAGGTAATAGTTTTGTGAGGAATTTGCAAACAAATCCGACCCGAGAAAAAAGAGAAAAAAAGGGAATTTCATAGAGTTAAGTAAACATCAACTTAAAACGATTGAAATTTTTATTAATTAATATTTGATTTTTCTAAAAATATATTAAATTTGCAATCATAAAGCTGAATATTTACTGAATTTAGTAGGTATTTTCAAAAGACATATTAAGAAAAAGGCGTTTACAACGCTTGTTTTGACGTTCTAGAACTTTCCACAATTAGAATCGTAGTCAAAAACAAAGCAACGTAAATGCCTCACATTTGTAGTTTATATACGCCTAAACTATGCCTAATGTTGCGATGCGGTATGCCGTGTCCGATAAAAAAGGGTGTGGTGTGAGGTAGAATTACATATTTGCGTGAGGCTATAGCGTTGTTCGTTTCGATTACGAGGCACGTGGAAAGGCCTTAGAACGTGAAGCGAGCAATAATGCTAAGCCTCACGTTTTTTTTGTGGGTGTGGGAGAGATATAAAATAATATATAATAAATTCAGAAAGAATCATCACTAACGCAGGAGTAACCCGAAAAGCCTTTAAGTGAGTAGGGATAATTACAACAATTTTTATTATGAACGAAAAAAGTAAACCTGAAGAAATTCAAAGTAGACGCGAATTCTTCAAAAAAGCAGCCAAAGCAACATTGCCTGTTTTAGGTGCTGTTGTTTTATCAAGTTTACCTTTACAACAAGTAGAAGCACAGGGCTGTTCAACATGTACAGGGGGATGTTTTACAGGTTGTAAATATAGTTGCGATAGATCATGCGAAACGACTTGTAGATTTAGTTGTAAAAATGGTTGTAAAGCTGTTTGCAAGGGTAGTTGTTTAGGAGGCTGTAAAGGTAGTGTGAGGTTTGATCACTAAAAATATTTCTTCTAGATTATTATTAGTGAAAAAACAGTGAATAAATACCAATAATAGGAGTACCCTGAAAAGCCTATAAAGTGAGTAGGGATAATTGTAATTATATTTTTATTATGAACGGGAAAAACAAAAATGAAGAAATTCAAACAAGGCGCGAATTCTTCAAAAAAGCAGCAAAAGCAACATTGCCTGTTTTAGGTACATTAATCGTTGCAAACATACCGTCAGTATCTTTCGCTGGAGTTTGTACTATAGATGCATGTACTGCGACTTGTTCTAATACCTGTAAAGGAACATGTAGTAGTTGTAGTGCTGCCTGTTATAGAACTTGTATGAGTGGTTGCTCTTCTGCTAGTAGATATTAATATACTAGCAGTAAAAAGAAATTACTAGGGACTAACATATAAGGGTCTCTAAATATGATTAGTACCTAGTAATTATTTTATATTAATATTATAACAATAATATGTATGAAAATTAAAAATAATAAAGTTACATGGCAAGAAAATTCTGCCAAAAATATAACTTTCATTGTTACTAAAGATTGTCAGTTAGCATGTAAATATTGTTATCTAGTAGGTAAGAATGAAAAGGAAAGGATGTCCTTTGATGTTGCAAAAGCTGCAATTGACTATATCCTAGATAGAGAAAATGAAAAGAATTTTGATACAGAATCAGTTATTTGGGATTTTATTGGTGGAGAACCGTTTCTAGAAATAGATTTGATAGATAAGGTATGTGACTACATAAAGCAAGAAATGTATAGTCGAAATCACCATTGGTTTAATTCATATCGCTTCTCATTCTCTACTAATGGAATAAATTATGATAGTGAGAAGGTTCAGAAATTTATAAAAAAGAATAAAAGTCACTTGAGTATAGCTATTACTATAGATGGGACTAAACGTAAACATGATTTAAATAGGATTTGGAAAGGAGATGGATCTGGGCCTGAACGTGGATCGTATGATGATGTTGTGCGTAATATACCTTTATGGCAATCTCAATTTCCAGGAGTTGGTACTAAAGTAACAATATCATCTGCCGATATACCATATATCTGTGAATCTGTTTTACATCTTTACGATTTAGGAATTCACCAGGTGAATATTAACTGTGTATTTGAGAAAGTTTGGAAAGAGGGTGATGATAAGTTGTTTGAAGAACAATTAATGATGTTAGCCGATACAATTATAGATAGAGATTTATATATTGAAAATTCTTGTTCGTTTTTTTCAGAGGATTTAGGTAAACCATTAGATTGTAAACTACAAAACCATAACTGGTGCGGAGCTGGCAAAATGCTTGCAATTGATGCGCAAGGAAATTTTTATCCTTGCACACGCTTTGCTCAATATTCTTTACGTGATAAAGAAGCATGGATTATAGGGAATATCCATGATGGCATTGATAATAATAAACTACGTCCGTTCTTAACTTTAGACCGTTGCACGCAATCTACGCCAGAATGTGCAGATTGTGAAGTTGCAGAAGGTTGCGCTTGGTGTCAAGGCGAAAACTATGATGCAGCTAAGACTCATACGGTGTTTGAACGTGCTACAGCTATTTGTTTAATGCACAAGGCTCGTGTACGTGCCAACAATTATTATTGGAATAAACTCTACAGAAAATTAGAATTAGAAGGTACGAGAGAAGAATTTGAAAACCAGAAACCTAAATCAAACGACATTATTTGCTAATTATGAAAAAATATTATCAATATATAGTTATCTTGTTAGATGACACTAGTGTCTCTTATTGTCATGCTGATAATCCACTTAAAGAGAAGAGATTGATTCCTTTAGAAGTGCTTCGTGAGGCTATATTATTTAGCATGAAAGAAAATCTAATGATTCAGTTTGTATATCCAGAATATGAACTACCTAAAGAATATAATGATTTAATTGAAACAATAGATCATATAAAAATAGGTAAAGACGTGTTAGTTTATGATTCTGTACCAACGAATGTAGAGAGAAAAAATGTTGTTTTACGTTTGGCTATTGCTGATTTTCTTGCAAAACAATATGATATTGCTCTTTTATTGCCAAAAGTTACTCGTTTAAATATTAGTATTACAGATATAGAGAATTTTAAAGATGAACTTATAGAAGATTATAGAACTGCATTGGAAATGCTAAATTCTGTTTTACTTAATATTTACAAAGGTGGAAATTCACCAGAGATAAATATTTTGACTGATAGGTTGAGACTGAATGAAATGCACAATTGTGATGCAGGTGTAGAAAACATTACATTAGCTCCTAATGGAAAATTCTATTTATGCCCAGCCTTTTATTATGATGAACAAATGGGTGTTTCAACCAGAATGAATCATAAAACTAAGGATGCTTCTCGAAGTGTAGGTGATTTAGAAGTGGGTATTAATATTCCAAATAAACAACTTTTGGAATTAGAACGTGCTCCACTTTGTAGGATCTGCGATGCATATCACTGTAATCGTTGCATCTGGTTGAATCAAAAATTGACATGGGATAATAATACACCATCACGTCAGCAATGTGTTATGGCGCATATTGAGAGAAATGCTTCTAGAGATTTGAGCAATAAATTGAAAGATACAGGTTTCGTCTTAGAGAATGAAATAAAAGAAATAAATTATTTAGACCCTTTTGATGTTAAGGAGGAATTTTAATATGAAAAAAATAGTAGGAAAAGTAACAATAGAAGAAAAAGATGCAATTCAAACCTTATTTGAACGTCGTAATGGATTAGCAGAATTGGCCAAGATTTTAACTGCTGATAATACTGCTTTGTATGAAAAATTGGTAACAGATATGAGTGAAACTAGTGCGAAATTTCAAATTTGGTGGGATGAAATGTTTGAAAAATACCAATGGGAATCTTGCGAAGATGGGAATTGGGAAATAAACTTTGATACTTGCGATATTTATTTAATTTGTAATAACGAGTGTAACTGCAATAAATAACAACTTATGGTACTACTTATGATTGGAGCTCCTGAAATTATCTTTATAATCTTAATAGTATTACTATTATTTGGAGGTAAGAAAATTCCTGAACTAATGAAAGGATTAGGTAAGGGTGTAAAATCGTTCAAGCAAGGAATGAGTGAAATGGAGAATGACGTAAACAATAAGACAGAGCAAAAAGATGACGAGCAAAAATAATGAAAATATGACATTCTGGGAACACCTCGAAGTTCTAAGAAATGTTATTTTTCGATGTTTAGCAGTTTGGTTGGTTTGTTCAGTTATAGCATTCTGTTTTAAAGAGATATTATTTGATGTAGTATTTGCGCCTTCTAAGTCAGATTTTGTATTATTTAAAGGCCTATGTTATTTAGCAGAAAAAACTAATTGGACATCGCTTTGTATCGGTGATTTTTCTGTTGAATTTATAAATACAGAACTTGCATCGCAATTTACAACACACTTAAAAGTTTCTGTAATAATGGGTGTTTTGGTGGCGTTCCCGTATTTGATAATTCAACTATATGGTTTTATTGCTCCTGCTTTATATCAACAAGAAAAAAAATATTCCATAATGTTAATATTTTGCGGGACATTATTGTTTGCACTAAGAGTGTTGCTGAATTACTATATTATTTTCCCTTTTGCATTTCATTTTTTAAGTACATATCAGGTGCAAGAGATAGTAGTAAATCAAATTTCGCTAGATTCTTATATTTCAACGTTATTAGTCTTATCATTGCTTCTTGGGATTCTATTTGAAATACCAATTCTTGCATACTTTTTAGCCAAGTTAGGCTTGATAGATAAGCCTATGCTTGTTCAGTATAGGAAACATGCAATTGTAGTTTTATGTATCCTAGCTGCAATTATTACTCCTACAGCAGACATTTTTACATTATTATTGGTAACAGTACCATTATACTTACTTTATGAGTTAAGTATAATAATTGTCTCTAATTCCATTAAAAGAAATAACATTAAATAAGCTGTTATTATGAAACGAGCATTAATAATTTTTATGTTATCATGTCTATTAGTCATATATGTGAGTGCTAATAATAATGCAACACATCAAGATTTACCTGGAGGTGGTCATATTGAGTATACAACATTAGACGATGGACGAATTATGATGAAAACAGTTATACCATGTCGACTATGCTATGGTAGTAGTAGATGTGCAGCTTGTTTTGGACAAGGGGGAATATTCGGAGCAGCATATGGTGGAATGTGGTATCCATGTAATCTATGCCTAGGAACTGGACAGAATCATTGTGCAGTATGTCAAGGTAAAGGAGAAGTGATTACAATTGCATTTACGGATGGAAATGGCAATAGTTATGGTTTTAGTTCTAATGGTTCTGTTTCTCAAAGCAATAGTGCTGGAACTATTGTTTCTACACCAAATGGCACAAAAGTTTATCCTAACGGAAGTTCATCTTCATCATCTTCACATTCTTCCTCTTCTTCTCGTGATAGATCTAATGATTACATTGAAGTGATAGAATATGCACCTCAATATGTTGGTGATAGTCCAGATGTTTGGTGTGAAAAATGTGGAAAATATGGAAGCCGTCATTCACACATTAAAAAGAGAGTATATTAATTATCAAATAATATAAACTAAATTAATTATAAATAGAATATGAAACGTTTTTTTTCTTTCTTTATTATGCAATTTTTTGTGTTAATTATGTGCGCTCAGTATGTAGATTTAGGATTGCCTAGTGGTACTAAATGGAAAACACATAATGAACCAGGTTTTTACACATTTAATGAGGCCTTAGCAAATTATAGTAATTCACTACCTACTTATGACCAATGGGGAGAATTATATGGCATGTGTGATTGGGTTTGGTTAGGGACTGCCTATAAAGTAGTTGGACCTAATGGTAATTTTATAAAACTTCCAGCTTCTGGAGCCCGAGATATTCATGGAAAAGTTAATAGTGTTGGTTTAGCAGGTTCTTATTGGTCCTCTAAACGTGAAAATTCACAAGAGGCACATTGCTTAGGATTTGGTTCAGAAACAGTTCTTATGTTTACTTCATTTTATAATGTTGGTTATTCTGTACGTTTAGTACAAAATGAGTAAAAAATTATCATATCACCATGAAACAATTATTATTTATTTTATTGGCGAGTATGTCTGTAATGACAGTATTCGCACAAGATTACAGCGAAGAGGAAATTTTAGCACTTAACTATTCTCTTATAACTAATCCAGATTATGTGTTACATTGGTGTGATGAAGAAATAAGTAAAGGGATAAAAGATCCAGATGTGTATCTATTAAAAGGAATGTATTATGCCTTTAATAAATTGGATAAACCTAATTATGAACTTGCAATAAAATATAATGAAAAAGCTTTAAGATATATAACAAAAAAGAGTAGGCTTTCTAAGGCTTCTGTGTATTATACAAGAGGACTTATTTATTTAGAAGGTTGGGATTACAAAAATGCATTATCAAGTTTTTCAAAATCAATAAAGTATGATCCCAATTTTATTGATTCTTATAAAAAAACGTATCGAATTATATTTCAAGAATGAGCAATATGATTTGGCAGAGAAGGATATTATTAAGATAGTAACCTTAGAACCTAGTTATGAAAATTTATCTTTACAAGCAAAGTGTAACTTAGAGTTAGGAAATTTAGATAAATCACGTGAGGTTATTGAACTGATAAAGAGTGAAAGACCAGATATTGCAGATGTATATCTATTAAGCTCAGAAATATATAAAGAGTTAAATGAAATGCAATCTTCAATTAAAGAATATTTAAAATACATTTCACTTTCTAGTAGCTTTGATTCGTCATATTTAGTAGAAATAGCTCGGGATGAATATGAATTTACTATTAGTTTATTATCTGATTATGTAGTAAATGATAGTAAAAGAGCTATTTGGCTAATGGCTCGTGCTTGTATGTATATTTACAATGCTCAATATGAATTAGCTTTTTCAGATTTGGAGTTAATGAAGACATCATTTGGTGAGAATACTTATCAAAATTTTCTACTTACAGATTGTGCTTATCAGTTTTATGAATACGTAGTTAGCCAAAATCTAAAATAAACTAGAAAGATAAAAAATGCAAAGGGGCAAAATATTCTGATAAAACATTTGAAAAGATTATGATAAGATAAAAACTCTATTATTCAATGTAAATTTTGACTTACCATGAAACAATTATTATTTATTTTATTGGCGAGTATGTCTGTAATGACAGTATTCGCAAAAAATTACAGCGAAGAAGAAATTTTAGCACTAAACGATTCTCTGAATACTAATCCAGAGTATGTATCAAGGTGGTGCGATGCTGAAATTAATAACGCTACGAAAAATCCAGATGTGTATTTATTGAAGAGTATGTATTTGTCTAGGAAAGAGGATTATAAAGGTGCCATAAAGTACATTGATAGAGCAATAAAATATACAAAAGATGATAGTAGAATTTCTAAAGCTGGTGTGTTTTATTTGAGAGGTATGACATACCTATTTACAAAAGATTATGACAAGGCAATAAAAAGTTTTAGTAATTCTATAAAATTGGACTCTACCCTTATAGAACCTTACAAGGAGCGTGTAGAATTATATTTAAAAAAAGAAAAATATGATTTAGCAGCTAAAGATGCAAAAAAGATCATTAATCTTGAACCAAAATATGAGAACGTACTTTTCTATGCTAGATGTAAAGATAAGCTAGGTGATTATGAAGCTGCTTTAAGATCTTTTAATTTTGTAATAGAAAATCTACCTAATAATTCAGAGGCATACCAATATCGTGCAGAAACTTATAGAAAATTGGGAGATATAAAATCTGCAATAAATGATTATATTAAATTCATGTCCATAACAGGCACATTTAATGTAGAATATTTATCAATGCTTAGTAAGAATGAGTTTGAATATACAATAAGTTATTTATCGGATTTAATAGGTCAAGATAGTGAGAATAGCATATGGCTACTATCTCGTATGATATTGTACGTTACTGAAGAAAAATATGATTTGGCAAGAGCTGATTTAGAATTATTTAAAAACACCTTTAGTAGTGAATTATATAATGAGATAAAAAAGACATCTTATTATGAAGAAATAATGAAAAATACGAAGTAACAGTATAAAACTTTACTAAAATACAGACATTTTATGAGAAGTATTAAGAAGTTAAGTGGTTCTTACACTTATAGTTCATTATTAGAGATATATAATGAGAAAAAGGTATCGTGGCGTGACATGATAGATATAGTAATATATAATAAGTGTTATAGAGATTATTTTAGGGAATATGGTTTCGAGGCATTAGTAAAATTGCTAGAAGAAGAATCTGAAGGATTGTTTAATGGATGGGATAAAGAAAAGTTTATTGAGAGAATGAAAGATTATAAAGTAGCCTCGTACGACATAAAAATACTTTCTACGAGAGAACCTGTTACTATATTGGGACATAGGTTTAGGAGTTTATATGATATACAAGTGCATTGTGAGTTGGAGAACAATGATTATTATTTTAGAGATGGAAGTGGGTGTTATGTTCCTAAAAGTTTTAGAGAAACATCACCTTATTCAGATATTCATATAGGACAATTGTGGGAACGTTATCCATGTTTTGATTCTTATGATTATGCCACTGAGAAAAGAACGTATCAAAACTATATTTTTAAGAAGACTCCTATTACAAAAGAAGATATAGTTGAATTGCATAAACTTCCAAGGGAAACAAACTGTTGTATAGTTACCGATAAAATTCCTGAGGAACTTTTGCCTGTACTATATTATGTAGGGGCGGGAGATACAATGTTGTTAGCAACTAAATAGAACTTTAAATGATGTGTACAAATATAAAACTCGTTGTATGAATTTAAAGAAGAAAATGGATTTTATGAGTAATTTAATAATGTAAAAAGATGATAAATAAAAACTTTTTTAGATTGACTTTATTGTTTATTGCTTTGATAGCAATTTCGTGTTCTGGGAATCAAAAATTTGATAGTGTTGAGAATACAGAAACAGAACGTTATAGCATCGTTTACAAAGACGGAAAATGTGGAGTGTTTGATAATAATGCCGATAGTCTTGTAACAGATATTAGTTATGATGTATTGCAATATTCTAAACGTGTTAAGCAAGATTCCATAGGGATAACAGTTTGGATTTGCCAGCAAGAAGATTCTAGGGGTCTATTGTTTATAACAGAAGAAACTAATGAATTTATGGGATTTTATCAGTAAGATGTGATTAAATAAAGACTGATATGAAAGACAATAGTAACAGAGTATAACTTTACCAAAAGAGGGCGGCAAAATATTTTTTTGTAGCCCTCTTAAGTTCCTACAACACCTTCATCAACAATTCAAAAATCTTTTCGGTAGATTTTAAATCTAGTTTTTCGTCTGGGGAGTGGACACCGCGTAGGGTTGGACCAAACGAGATGATGTCTAGCATAGGGTTCTTTTTGTAAAGAAGACCGCATTCTAGGCCTGCGTGCATACATTTTACTATAGGGTCTTTGCCCATAAGTTCTTTGTATGCAGTGCGAGTGACTTCCAAAATCTTGGATTCATATTTTGGTTGCCAAGCAGGGTAGGCATCAGACACTTCTGCAAGGGCACCACATTCGGTAAATGTTTCGTATGTTTTGAAGCCTAGGCTGGCAAGGTCTGCTTCTGAAAAACTTCTTTGGCTAGTGGTAATAAGCACTTCTTCTTCTAGTGTTTTAATAGAAGCCAAATTGGTAGAAGTCTTAACTGAGTTTAGTTCTTTGTTTTCCCATTCTATTATACCATGCTCTGCACGAGAAAGTGAGTTGATGATTTTTTCTGTAAGGGCTTTTGTAAATGCTTTGCTGCGAGGGCGGGTAGAACCAAGGTCAAATCTCATTTTTGGTTCAAACTCTAGCCAAACGTCTTCCATATCTGCCACATAGATGTTCCAATCTATTCTCACATGTTCTCTATGTGCGTATGGAAGTACAAAAACTGCACTTGCCTCACGTGGAATGGCATTGTGAAGGTTTCCGCCATTTATTTCGCAAAGTTGTATGCCATATTTTTCGTTGGTTATTCGCAAAAAGTCTCCGATAAGTTTGTTGGCGTTGGCACGAGCCAAATGAATATCACCACCACTATGACCACCAAGTAGTCCTTTTACACTTATTTCTATATAAAACTGACCTGCTTGTGGTATGTCTTCTTCTTCCTTTTTTAGGTGTGCTTTTGTGGTACAACCGCCAGCACAACCTATAATAAGTTCGTCCTCTTCTTCTGAGTCTAGGTTTATAATAGTTTGTGCGGTGAAGAAATCTTTTTCCATTCTTTCTGCTCCAGAAAGTCCTGTTTCTTCTTCTACAGTGAAAATACCTTCTATGGTTTTATTTCCTGTATAAGACTTCATTGCAGCCATAATCATAGCCATACCAATGCCGTTGTCTGCTCCTAGTGTGGTGCCTTCGGCATGCATCCAGCCGTCTTTTATGTAGGTTTTAATACCCTCTGTAAGGAAATCATGCTCCACATTATTATTCTTTTCGCAGACCATATCCATATGTGCCTGAAGGGCAATGGCAGGTTCTTCTCCTTTTCTTGTAATTAGCACATTACCAGCCTTATCTACTTTGGAAATAAATCCCTCTTTTTGGGCAAAATCCAATAAATATTCTCTTATTTTTTCTTCTTTTCCGCTAGGGCGAGGGGTGGAACATATCTCATTAAAATATTTCCAAATCTGTGCGTATTTTGGTTGAAAATCTTGCATATAGTTTAAAAATGTTAAATTCGTATGTTTTTAGTTTATAATTTACAAAAATAGGAAAAATGATTAACAAGAGAAAGGTTTTAAGTGTATATTTGTAACTAATTTGTAATGATATAACATACACAAAGTATGATAAAAACATTTCTTCTCATATTAGTAATTCTCTTACCTGCCATTCTATTAATGGGTTACAGGGTGTTTTTTACCAAAAAAGGAAAGTTTCCATCTATACACGTGGATTCAAATGAAGAAATGAGAAAACGAGGTATTAAGTGTGTACGTTCACAAGATAGAGAAGCTCAAAGAAAAGAAAAATTTATAAAAAAATAAAGTATGAAAATTATTAAGTTATTTGTTGGTTTAGTTAGTACATTTCTTGTAATGTCTATAGTTTCATGCAACCAATGTCCTAAGACAGATTGTCCAATGGTAGATGCAGATAGTCTTTCTACTAAGATTTCTATTGCATACGTAAAAATGGATTCTTTGCTTTTGAATTATAATGTGTATAAACAAATGAGCGAAGAACTAATCCAAGAGGAAGAAAAATCTAGAGCAAGTCTTAACCAAAAAGCGTCTGCTTTACAAAAAGAAATTGAAGAATTTCAAAATAAAGTTCAGCACAATGCTTTCTTGACTCAAGAACGTGCTTTGTCTGAGCAAGACAGACTTCTAAGAAAACAAAAAGACCTACAAGAGTTGGGTATCAAGATGGAGCAAGAATTACTTGCAAAACAACAAAAGATGACCGAGAAACTAAACCTTGTTATAGATTCTGTAATTAATACCTATAACAAAGAAGCAGGTTTTGACTTTATATTAACAAACACTGGTAAAGATAATATTCTATTTGGTAATGAAAAATATAATATTACTTCTAATGTGTTAGAAATCTTAAATGCAGAAGAATAAGTATGAGTAAAATATATAAAAAAAGTTGAATCGCAGAATTCAACTTTTTTTATGTCTTATTTCTTACGTTGTGAAGGTGGAATTTCGTCGTTCTCATCTTCGTCTGCAGTCCAAGAGTCCCAATCTATAATATCCTCTTCTGGTTCTTTTTCTGCAGGTTCTTCTGTAGGAGCTTCTACTATTTCTTTTTCTATTTCTACTTTTGGTTGTTCTTTTACCACAGGGGTAGAAGTCTCTTTTACAGAATATAAAACATCATCTATAGTAGTACTGCTACTTTCTATTTTACCAATACTTGGTATTTCATCAATCTTGAAGCCTGTGGCAATAAGTGTAATTCTTAATGACTCTTCTAAGTTGTCATCATAAATCGCACCCCAGATAAACTCAATGTCGTGACCAATGCTATATAAGAACCTCTTAAGATGTTCTGTTTCTTTCATTGTCAGTTTATTGTCTTTTGAAGTGTGAATATTAAGTAGAATACGTTGTGCTCCACGTATATTGCTATCTTTGAGTAGTGGAGAAGCTAATGCGTCTTTTATAGCATCTAGGACACGAGTTTCTGAATTGTCATTTGCAAAACCAGTGTTCATAATAGCCACACCACTATCTTTCATAATAGCACAAACATCTGCAAAGTCCACATTTATATAACCTGTTTGAGTAATGATGTCTGCTATACCTTTTGCTGAATCGTTTAGGATTTCATCGGCTTTGGCAAAGGCATTGCCCATATCTAGGTCTGGGTAAATGTTTACTAGTTGTTGGTTATTTATAACTAAAAGAGCATCTACATTTTTACTCATTTCTTCTACACCTTTGAGAGCATTATTTCTCTTTTTGGGCATCTCAAATTCAAATGGAATGGTAACAATACCTACGGTCAATATTCCCATTTCTTTGGCAATACCAGCCACTATTGGTGCAGCACCAGTACCAGTACCACCTCCCATACCAGCAGTGACAAATACCATTTTGGTATTGTCTGCTTTGAGAATATCTTTAATTTCTTCTCTTGACTCTTCTGCTGCAGCTTTGCCTTTTTCGGGATTTCCACCAGCACCAAGTCCGTTTGTTACATCTTTGCCCAACTGTAATTTTACAGGTATTTTGGACTTTAGAAGGTCTTGATAATCTGTATTAAATATAGCAAAGCTAACATCATCTATGCCTTCGCCATACATGTGATTGACGGCGTTACCGCCACCACCACCAACACCTATTACTTTGATAAATGAATTAGGTTTTCCTGCTTCATTAAATTCTAATGTATTATTGTAATCCATAATTTATTTAGTTATATTGTTCGTCACCAAAAATGGTATTCATACTTTTACGTAATATTTTTTCTATGAATTTACCTGAACTTTTTTTATCTTTTTTCTTTTTTAAAGTTTCATCTTTCACCCTGCAGTCTTCTGTTCCGTTGTGCAAAAGACTTATAATGCTAGCAAATCTAGCATTGTAAATATTAACATCGTCTGGAGCTTCTACTAGGTTAAATTTATCTTCTATTTTTACAGAAAGACCTGTTTGGTCACTAATCCATTCTGGAAGGTCTCTCAAATATGCACCTCCACCCACTAGGATAATACTTCTGCCAGGTTTGGAAAACTCGTCTTGTTTTTTCAGAGGGTCCAAAAATCTTAGGCAAATATCCTTGACACGATCTTCTATCATTTGTGATAGTATAAGTGGAGTGGTAAATTTGGCTTCGTTTAAGTTGTCACTTTTCTCCAAAATGATACGTGCATTGGGTCTTATTAATTTTTCTGGTTTGGTAGTTCCCAATTTTATTTTTAGTTTTTCTGCCTCTTGTGTTTTAAGATTTAGGAATGTAAGGTCTTTGGTGATATTATTACCACCCAATGGAATAATTCCTCTTTTGTCTGCAGAATTATTATTTCTCAAAATAAAAGAAGTACAACCAGCACCAAAATCTATCAAAAGACAACCTATTTCTTTTTCTGCATTACTCATCAAAGCATCTGCCATACAATCTAGTCTGTCTAGTGTATATACTTTTACACCTCTACTCCCCAATTCTTTTACTAGTTTGTCCCACTCTTCGGTGTGATAACCTTTTTCGTTGGAAATGCTGATATATGCACTATTAATCTTGGCGTTTATTTTGTTGTTAAGTTTCCTAATAATGCTAACGATTTGGAATGCAACATCGCTCACATTATTGATCTTGCCTTTGTAAACGCTTCCAGAACGAGTATTTTCCTCCTCTATAGCAATAATAGAAAAGGAATCTTCTGTTTTTTCTGATACAGCACCAACTATCTTGTTGGTTCCTATATCAAATGCTGCTATACGTAAAGTTTCGTTCATATATTTTATTTTTTTCTTGTGCAATAAATAAGGTTGTCATATTTTAGGTTTATCCTAGAATATAATGTATCACAGTTTCTCTCTGGATAATTTTCGTACCATTTCTTCAAAACGAGTAATTTCTCTTTGTATTCACCTATATTACCCAGAAGAATTTCCTCTACACCCTGCTTGCTGATAAGTACTATATCCTGATCGGAAGTGATATAAATCTGTTTGAAAAGAGAATTCCAATATTTATCTTTCTCCAAAAATGTTACTACGTCATATACCTCTTCACATGCTTGAACCTTGTCCAAATGTCCTATGACAATAGGTACTTTTGCTGTGAAATTACTAGAAGTGGGCATTATTTTTCTATCATTATCTACATAATAAGACTCATTATTACTAGTGAATACTCTATAAACAGGTTTTCTCTGTGTAATGTCTATATACAGAGTGCTGTCGCCCATATAGCATTCCACCTCTTTTGAAAGGCTAAGTTTTGAAAGAACTTTTTCTATTTTATCTGCATCTTTGTGTGTAATGACCTTACCTGTAGGATAGATTCTGTGTCTTTTTAAAGTATTAGTTATATCCTCTTCTTGAATAAAATTATATTTATCATCTATATCTATGATAATGTTTTTACAGATATTTTCTTTCTCTTTGGAACCAAACATTATGATAGAAAATATACAATATCCTCCCAATATGACTACAACAAGCCATATCAGGACATTGATGATAATATTTTTTGTTCGTTCTGTCACTATAATGTATTTAAGTACTCAGTAATAGGATTAACTAATTGGTCTATATTTCCAGCTCCTATGGTTATAAGAACATCAAATTTATGCAATTTTAGTTCGTTTAGACAATCTTCTTTTTGCACAAAACAGATTTCTTGCCTTTTATCTTTCTATGTATCAGATTTGAGGTAACTCCTTTGATAGGAAGCTCTCTTGCGGGATAAATATCTAGTACAATTACATCATCTAGTTTTGATAAACTTTCTGCAAATTCGTTTGCAAAATCTTTTGTCCTACTATATAGGTGTGGTTGGAAAATACCGCAGATTCTTTTGTCTGGATATAATGACCTAATAGATTCTACGCAAGCCTTAATTTCTTCTGGGTGATGTGCATAGTCGTCTATATAAACCACTTTGTTGTTTTTTACTTTAATGTCAAATCTACGAACGCTACCTCTAAATGTTTGAACTGCTTTCTTTATTGTTTGAGCAGACATACCATTTAGCATTGCTATAGCCATGGCAGCAACAGCATTTTCCACGTTTATTTTGATAGGTACACCTAATTGGACTTTTTCTATTTTTTTGCCTAAGCCAACAAAGTCAAAATATAATTCTCCGTTTTCTATTGTGATGTTTTCTGCATAGAAATCTGCCTTTTCAGAAGCGGAGTATTCATATACTTTTACGCTTTCTTTTACATTTGGCACCATTTCAATGCCTTTTTTCATTACTAATACACCATTTTCTTCTATCAAAGAAGTGAACTCTGCAAATGTTTTTAATAGTTCTTCCTTGGTCCCGTATATGTCCAAATGGTCTGCATCGGTGGCAGTGACAATGGCCATATTGGGTTTTAATCTTAAAAATGACCTATCATATTCGTCTGCTTCCACTACTACTTGGTCTGCACTGCTAACTATTAGGTTTGATTCATAATTTTTTGAAATACCACCCAAAAAGGCATTAACCTTTTCTGCTCTTTGGTTTAGTATATGTGCTAGTAGGGTAGAAGTGGTGGTTTTTCCGTGAGTTCCAGCCACGCATAGGGCTTTCTTTCCGTCTGTTAGTTCTCCTAATATTTCTGAACGTTTCAACATTGTAAAGTTTCCTTCTTTGAAGAAAACCTTTTCTGACATATCATCTGGAATGGCAGGGGTGTAGATAATAATAGTATTGTCTCTGTCCATAAATTTAACAGGAACTAGACTTATATTATCTTTGTAATGAATCTTGATTCCTTCTTCTTCTAGTTTTTCTGTTAGTGGTGTTTTGGTTAGGTCATAACCAGCCACCAAATGACCTTGCTTGTGAAAATATCTGGCAATGGCACTCATTCCTATACCGCCAATGCCCAAAAAGAAATACCTTTTATTGCTTTCTTTCTTTTTGGCTTTTTTTGGTTGAGGTGTAGCACTCTTGCGTCTAGATATTAGTGCAGGGTCTGTAATTCCTATGGTTTTAAATACCTCTATAGCTATTTGTTCTGCCGCTGCAGGGCAAGCAAAACTAGTTATATTCTTTCTTAAAGAACTTAGTGCTTCTTCTTTTTTTACCAAATCTAGCATATTGTTTACTAGTTCTTCTCTAGATTTGTCATCGGTAATCATAATGGCAGCATTTTTTTCTACTAGTGCCATGGCATTCTTTCTCTGATGATCTTCTGATACGTTTGGAGAAGGAACTAGAATGCATGCTTTCTTCAAAAGACTTAGTTCAGAAATGGAACTTGCACCTGCACGTGAAACCACTAGGTCTGCAATAGAGTATGCTAGGTCCATATTTGGAATGAAATCAGAAATATAAAGATTTTCTGTACTTGTTCCTGTTTTGGATCTAAATTCTTCTACAGATTTACGTATGTCTTCTATATAGAATTTACCTGTTTGCCAAATGATTTGAATGTTTTTTTCTGCAACCAATTTTTCTAAACCTAGTCTAAGACTTTCATTTATGGTTCTAGCACCTAGACTTCCACCCACTACCAATATGGTCTTCTTCATTGGGTCTAGGTTGAAATGTTTATAAGCTTCTTCCTTTTTGTCAATGCCTTCTAATAGGTTTTGTCTAACAGGATTCCCTGTGTATATAATTCTATCGGCAGGGAAAAATCTATCCATATTTTGGTATGCAACACAAATTTTATTTGCTTTTTTTGCCAACAATTTGTTAGTTACACCAGCGTATGAATTTTGCTCTTGAATAAGGGTTGGAATACCCATAGATGCGGCTTGCCACAAAAGTGGACCGCTAGCATAGCCTCCTACACCTATCGCAATGTCTGGATTGAAGTCTTTGATAATTTTCTTGGCTTTTTTAAGGCTGCTGATGGCTTTGGCTATTACTTTAAAGTTCTTAAAAGTGAACGATCTATATAGTCCTTGTATTGGCAGACCAATAATAGAATATCCTGCCGCTGGAACTTTTTCCATTTCCATACGACCTTCTGCTCCTACAAATAGAATTTCTGCTGTAGGTAATTTTTCTTTAATAGCATTGGCTATAGAAACAGCAGGGAAGATATGTCCTCCTGTACCTCCTCCGCTAATTATTACTCTAACTGTTTTTGCCATCTGAATTAATTATTGTGTTATCACTAGGTTCTTCTTCTTTATTTTCATTTAATACTTTGTTACTTATGTTTATTATAATACCTAAGTAACAGCAGGTGAGCATAATACCCATACCACCACGACTAATGAGTGGTAATTGTTGTCCAGTTACAGGTCCTAAATGTACTGTTACCCCCATACTAACGAAGGCTTGTAGTACGATAAGTAGAGACAGACCTATAACCATGAGTGCCTCAACTAAGTTTTTTCTGTCACATTTTCTCACAACTCGACCAGCACGTGCCAGAATGCAAAGGTAAAGTAATATAGTAAATAAACCTCCCACAAGTCCCCATTCTTCTATTAAAATGGCATAAATAAAGTCTGAGAATGCAAGAGGAAGGTAATCTCTTTGAGTACTATTCCCCGGACCACATGGTTTATATCCTTTAGCTATTGCAATTTCTGAGTTTATGATTTGTCTGTTTTCGTCTGTTATTTTGTATGCATTTTCTTCATCTTTACTAGCAAAAATCTCTATAACCCTATCCTCCCAGATAGAGAATCTCTCAAGTTGATATTTATCTGGTAATGCCTTATTTACTCCATATACCAAAAGTACAGCACATAATACTATACCTATCAGCATTCCTATTTTTTTCCAATCCACTTCTGCAATTATCATCATAAATAAGGATATACCTCCTAAAATCACAGCAGTAGAAAGGTTTTGGATTAGAATCAGTCCACAGAAAATACCAATGATACTTACCATGATAATGAAACTCTTCATAGGGAACTTCTCTTTGAGAAGGGGGTCTCCCTGTTTGTAGTTTCTTCCTAAAATTTCTGATAGACAGACTATTAGTGCAAATTTGCCTAGTTCTATGGTTTGAAGTTCAAATCCTCCTACTTCAATGGCTCTTTTGGCATCATTCACTTCTTTCCCCAAAAATGGTGTTAAAATCAATAATATTATAGATATTATAACTGCAACGAATGATAAGAGCCTCAATTTGTCAAAAGGAATTTTCTGAATAATAATTAGTGCTAAACCTCCAACTCCAAGATGTAATAAATGGCCAAAGAATGGAGCTAAGTGATTACTTCCTCTTGCAGCAGCCTTATATGCAGAAGAACTTATGGCAGAGAACATTTCTACACCTGATATGATAAATAAAATGAAGATAATACCCCATAATATTTTATCGCCAGTGAATATTTTACTTAAATAATCTCTCATTATAATGCTCTTACTGCTTCTTTAAATTTTCTTCCTCTATCTTCGTAGTTTTTGAACAAGTCGAAACTTGCACAACAAGGTGAAAGTAATACGGTGTCTCCTTTTACAGCTACTTCGTATGCTTTATTTACAGCCTCTTCCAATGAACTGCAACTACTATATGGTATTTTTTTATTAGCAAAGAAATTTTCTAGTTTACTATTATCAGTTCCCATAAATATTAGATAATGAACTTTTTCATTGATAAGTTCTTCTATTTCTGAGTAGTCATTACCTTTGTCTGTGCCACCTAAGATTAAAACCACAGGTGTTTTCATACTTTCCAAAGCATACCAGCATGAATTTACATTGGTGGCTTTTGAGTCATTTATATATTGCACTCCTCTTACTTTGCATACAGGCTCTAGTCTGTGTTCCACACCAGAAAAATTGCTAAGTGACTTGCGAATACTTTCTTTTTCTATATTGACAGAAACTGCAGAAATGGCAGCAGCCATAGAATTATAGATATTATGTGTACCTTTTATGGCAAGTTCTTCAATTGGCATCATCAATGGACCATTTGGAGTGTTTATGCACAACTTATCCTCTGTTACGTATGCAGAACCCAGATTGGTCTTTTTCAAGGAAAATGGTTTCTTCTGTGCTTTAATGCCTATTTTGTCTAGTTCTCTCTGTATGTTTTCATCATCATTCCAATAGATAAATGTGTCTTCCTCGGTTTGGTTTTGAGTAATACGCATTTTGGCATCTATATAGTTTTGGAATTTGTATTCATATCTATCCAAGTGGTCTGGAGTAATATTTAAAAGCACGCTAATATCTGCCTTGAAATCATACATATTATCTAGTTGGAAACTACTAAGTTCTATTACATAATAGTCGAAGTTTTCTGTAGCCACTTGTAGTGCAAAACTTTTACCCACGTTGCCTGCAAGACCAACATTTAGTCCTGCTTCTTTTAATATATTGTATGTAAGCATAGTAGTGGTAGTTTTTCCGTTACTACCTGTAATGCAAACAGTTTTAGCTTTATTATATCTACCAGCAAACTCTATTTCTGAAATAATAGGAGTACCTAATGCCTTCAATTTCTGAATTAAAGGTGCTTTTGATGGAATGCCAGGACTTTTTACCACTTCTTTTGCCAACAATATTCTACCCTCAGAATGTCCATTTTCTTCCCATTCAATCTGGTATTGGTTCAAGATGTCTTTGTATTTTTCTGGAATTTTGCCTGCATCAGAAAGAAATACATCTAAACCTTTTACTTTTGCTAAAACGGCAGCCCCTGTACCACTTTCGCCGCCTCCTAAAACTACGATGCTCATATTTATCGAATTTTTAAGGTTACTATTGCAAATATTGCTAACGCAATACCTATAATCCAAAATCTTGCTACTATCTTTTGTTCTGGAATATTCTTTTTTTGATAATGATGATGTAGGGGAGACATAAGGAATACACGTCTGCCTGCACCATATTTTTTCTTGGTGTATTTAAAATAACTAGTCTGAATAATTACAGATAAGTTTTCTACCAAGAATATTCCACACAAAATAGGTAAAAGTAGTTCTTTGTGTACCAAAATGGCGAATACGCCAATAATTCCACCCAATGCTAAACTACCAGTATCACCCATAAATACTTGTGCTGGGTGTGCATTATACCATAAGAAACCCACAGTTGCACCAATGAATGCTGCAGCAAATACTACCAACTCTTCACTACCTGGAATGAACTGAATATTTAGGTAGTCTGCAAAGAATACATTTGAAGATACAACAGCTAGTGCTGCTAATGCCACACCAATAATACTAGATGTGCCTGCTGCCAAACCGTCTATGCCGTCTGTAAGGTTTGCTCCATTGGAACAAGCTGTTACTACAAAAATGCACATAAACACAAATAGTAACCAGCCGAATAGTTCTGCATTTTCTCCCATAAATGACATCATATCACTATATCCTAGGTCATATTCTGCAATAAATGGGATAGTGGTATTATTTGATTTAACTGCTTGAATACTAGAGTTTATTACCTCACCATTAGGGTCTAACTGTTCTATAGCAGTTCTGTTGCTACTAGTAACGTGTTCCACAATTACAGCATCGGGACTAAACCACATCATAAGACCTACGAATAGACCCAATGTAACTTGACCGATTACCTTGAACTTACCATTTAAACCGTCTTTGTTTTTCTTGAAAACCTTGATATAATCATCTATACCGCCAATAAGTCCCAACCATGCAGTGGTAACCAACATAATTATTAGGTATATGTTTCTTAATCTTCCGAATAGAAGACAAGGAAGCAATATGGCTATCAATATGATAATACCACCCATTGTAGGTGTATTCTTCTTTTGGTTTTCGCCTGCTAACCCCAATTCCCTAATGGTTTCACCTATTTGTTTTCTTTTTAGGAAATTGATAATGTGTTTGCCCACTATCATAGATAGAAATAGTGAGGTGATAAGAGTAATGGCTGCTCTGAATGATACGAATCCAAATAGTCCTGCACCAGGAAAATCAAAACTTTCTTCTAAAAAACGGAATAAATAGTACAACATATTAACTTAAGATTATTTCTTTGTCATCAAAATGATGTTTAACACCTTTTATTTCTTGGTAGGTTTCATGACCCTTACCTGCTATAAGAATGACATCACCTTTTTCTGCTATATTGCAGGCTTCTAGAATGGCTTCTTTGCGGTCTTCTATGCAAGTTACATTCATTCTTTCATCTTCTGTTAGCCCTGCTAACATATCATTGATTATATCTTTTACTTCTTCGTCTCTAGGATTGTCAGAAGTAAAGAATACTTCATTGCTAAGTTTTACTGCTATTTTTGCCATCATTGGGCGTTTGCCCTTATCTCTATTCCCACCACAACCTACCACACAGATAGTTTTGCCAGTTTTATTAATTTGTTTTACCGTGTTTAGAACATTTTCTAATGCATCTGGGGTGTGAGCATAGTCTATAACAGCACAAGCACCATTCTTGAGACGGTAACATTCAAATCTACCATTGACTGGTTTAAGGTTACTCAAAGCAAGTAACACTTTTTCTGTTGGTGTTCTTAGGATTTTGGTTACACCATAAACAGCTAGTATATTATATGCGTTAAAATGTCCGATTAATCTAACATATAACTCATTATTTTCTATTTTTAATAACATTCCGTCCATACTTTCTTCTAGTACTTTTGCTCTGAAGTTTGCGTGTGTTTCTAGAGAATAAGTATAGACATTGGCATTGGTATTTTGTGTTATAATTTTACCATTTTTATCATCTACATTAGTTAATGCAAATGCATGAATAGGAAGATTTGTAAAGAAATCTTGTTTTGCTTTTATATAATTACTAAATGTCTTATGATAATCTAAATGGTCTCTAGTTATATTTGTAAATATCGCTCCGTCAAAGTTTATTCCCGCTATACGTTTTTGATCTACAGAATGTGAACTTACCTCCATAAATACATAATAACATCTTTCCTCTGCCATCTCTGCTAATAGTTTTTGCAAAGAAAGTGCATCTGGTGTAGTGTGTGTGCTAGGAATAGGTCTGCCGTTTATATAATTACAAACAGTGGATAATAATCCTACTTTATAACCAAGTTCTTTGTATAATTCATACAATAGGGTGGCAATGGTGGTTTTTCCATTTGTACCAGTAACGCCTATTATAATTAATTTTTCTGATGGATAATCATAATATGCAGATGCTAAAAGTCCTAGGCATTCTGCACTATCTTCTACCTGTACGTATGTCACCTCAGGCTTGATTTCAGAAGGAATATCTTGGCAAAAAATAACTTTAGCACCATTTTTTATTGCTGTATTTATATAAGCGTGACCATCTACAGCTACTCCCTTAACAGCAACAAAAAGGTCTCCCTCTGTTACTTTTCTGGAGTCTGAGCAGATATTTTTTATATCTACGTTTTCGCTACCGATTATTTTAATGGTACTTATTTCTGCTATTAAATCTGTAAGTAACATAATTAGCGTAAAGTTAGATTTATAGAGTTATTTTCTTTTAATGTTTCGCCAGCAGCAATGGATTGACCTGTAATTAATCCATATCCATTGAAGTTTACTTTAAAGCCTTTGTTTTCAAGTAAATATAAAGCGTCGTCCAAGTTTATTCCAGTTAAATCTGGCATAATATTGTCTTCTAAACTAGATTCTATGTTTGATAGTGTATCTTCATTACTATACTTTGTAGATGTATCTAGAGTCCAATTTTTGGCTAATCTTAAACTATCATCATAAGCCCCACCGTTTAGGATATATGCTTTCTCTGCCAATGTTTTAAATACTGGTCCACAAACAGAACCTGCTCCGCCAAATTTTGGTTCTCTTACATAAACTATGCAAGAATACATTGGTTTATCTGCAGGGAAATAGCCTGCAAATGTGATTTGGTGACGTTTTCTTCCTTCGCTATTTAGGTTGCTACCATTTTCAAAAATCTGAGAAGTACCAGTTTTTCCTGCTATTGAGAATAGGTTAGACCTTATGGCTTTGGCTGTACCTTTGCTCACTACACCTTCCAAAATGCCACGCATATAGTTCAATGCCTTGTCAGAATATATCTTGGGGTTGATAACTTCTACTTTTGTGGTATCTATCATTACACCACTTCTTTGATAACCTTCTGTGAATAATGGTTTTACCATACAACCATCATTGGCAATAGCATTATATATTGTAAGAGTATAAATTGGTGCTATTTGTACTTCGTAACCAATAGACATCCAAGGCAATGAGGTTTTCCACCAATATTTACTATTAGTATTTTTTATGGTTGGTTTTTTGTATCCTGTAATTTCTAAATGAAAATCGTTAGTAATGCCACAACGTTTCAAACCATCTACAAATGCCTGTGGATTATTTCCATAATATTTGTCTATAATTTTAGAAACCCCCACATTAGATGATTGGTGCATCACAGTAGCAACACTAGCAACTCCGAAACCACCATTACCACCTTTGCCTTTGAAGTTGTGGTCTTTCATAAGTCTGTTGGCAAATACACAACTACCATCTTCTGTATCCACTTTTGTACTATCAGTAATGTAACCATCGTCCATAGCCACCAAAAATGATAGGGTTTTAAATGTTGAACCAGGTTCTATATGGTTGTTGATTGCTAAATTTCTACTTTCGTAATACTTGCCTTCTTTTCCTCTAATAAGGTTTGATATAGCTCTAATTTTACCTGTGTGTACTTCCATTAGAACTACTGTGCCTTCTTTTGCCTCTGTTCTTTCTAGTTGGTAACGAAGTTCTCTCTCTGCAGTTTCTTGCAAATCTATATCTATGGTACTTACAATATCATAGCCATTAATAGGCTCTTTGATGATAATGTCTGTGTTTCTACCAGCTTTTTTGCGTCTTATGTATAAACCATATTCACCTTGAAGTAGGCTATCATATTCCAATTCAAGTCCATTTTTACCCAACTGACTTTCTTTGAAAACATCACCAATAGTTCTAGATGCTAGTGTACCAAAAGGTCTTACCCTACTGATTCTTTCATTGGCAACTAGTCCACCTTGTATAGCACCTCTTCTAAGTATAGGAAATTCTTTTACTTTTAAATATTCTATATGTGAAATCCAACCTTTGTGTAATGGGTATCTATAAGATTTTTTTGAGCTTTTACTCGCCTTTCTAAATTCTGCCCTAAGGTCTTTTTCGTATTGAGTTGCAGTCTTGCCTTTGAATTGATTTGACAAAGCTTCTGCCAACTCTTTTACATGTTCATCAAAATATATTCTACCTGTTTTTTTGTTTTTTACATACAATGCAGGGACTTTTAGGTCTATATATACTCTATATGTGGGCAATGCACTAGAAAGAAGTCTGCCGTCGTAAGAAAGAATATTCCCTCTTTTGGGTTTAATAGTGTCTGGTGCTGTTATTCTTTTGTCTGCAAGTTTTCTAAGCTCGTCACCTTTAACATATTGAATATCTGCTATTTTGTAGATGATAGCACCAAACATGCAGGCTATGATAATGTAAACAATATAAAATCTAAAGACAATAGGATTTTTCTCTTTTTTCTCTTTATCTTCGGGCGTACCTTTCACTCTGTTGCCCAGAAAAAGTACAAGCAACATAGAAATGACATAAATGCCAACTGCTATTAAAGGTATCCACTTCATATTTATTCTGTAACTTTATAAGGAGGAAGAGATTCTTCTTCTAGATTTAATTCATGTTTCTTTATAATTTCTTTAACTTGTTCTATTCTACTATTTTCTAAGAGTTCTGCTTCTGTTACCATGCAAATGTATTTTTCGTTAGCTAACTCTTTGTTTAGTTTGTCTATAGTTAGAACTTGTTGCTCACAACTCATTCTATTGTCCATATAAGTAAAAATAAAGCAAAGCGACAATACTAATAGTGGAAATTGTTTTTGGATAAATTTTCTATTAAGAATGTCACCAGTCAAGATGTCTTTAAAGGAACTTTTCTTGATTTCTTTTAAATCTTCGTTCTCATTAATGATGTCTTTTACCTTATTTCTGCTTGTTTTTATCATATTTTTGTTGCAATGCGTAACTTGGCACTTCTAGAACGTGGATTTCTTTCTATTTCTTCTGCTGTAGGGACAATCATTTTGCCTACTGCTTTTAATGGAGCTTTGCTATTCCCAAAGAAATCTTGATCGCTTTCTCCTGTGAAGTTGCCTGTTTTTATAAAATTCTTTACTAGTCTGTCTTCTAACGAATGATATGTAATAACAGCTAAACGACCTCCTTTTTTTAGCACCTTTTCGGCACTTTTCAACATGCCTTTTAAAACTTCCATTTCTTGGTTTACTTCTATTCTAAGTGCCTGAAAAATAGGAGCTAACTGTTTTTTGTCTTTGCCCAAACAAGATTCTATGATTTCCACAAATTGGAATGTATGGGTGATAGTCTGTTTTTTTCTTTCTTCTACAATTTTTTTTGCTAGTTTTCTAGCTTGCTTAATCTCGCCGTAGTAGTAAAATACATCGGCAAGTGCTTCCTCTGAATACTCGTTTAAAACTTCTATGGCAGAAAGAGGGGCAGACTGATTCATTCTCATGTCCAATTTTTCATTAAATCTAAATGAAAAACCTCTTTTTGCATCGTCGAAATGGTGAGAAGAAACACCTAAATCTGCCAAAACTCCATCCACTTCTTCTACTTCATGATAACGCATAAAGTTTTTTAAGTATCTGAAATTGGACAAGATATAAGTAAATCTAGGGTCCTCTGGTGCGTTATTTAATGTTTCAATATCTTGGTCTAGACCAAATAGTCTTCCGTCTTCTTCTAATCTGGACAAAATCTCCCTAGAGTGACCTCCTCCACCAAATGTTAAGTCCAAGTATATTCCGTTAGGATTAGTAATTAATCCGTCTATGCTCTCTTTTAAGAGAACTGGTATATGATATGTATTTTCGTCTTGCATTTACGAATACAAATAAAAGATAAGTTTTTGTAATTTATTCGCACGGAATTTATTTTTCCGATAGAGGGTTTTTCATGCGGTTTTCTATTTCCATAGCTAGCTCTTCTGCACTTATAAAGGTTTCTTCCATCTTGTCTGCAGGCCAAATTTCTATGGTTGTATATTTACCGATGAACTTAATGCCACCTTGTAATTTTAGGTCATTTAGGTGACGTTTAGGGAGTAGCATGCGTCCATTTTCTTCTAGTTCTATGCGGTCGGCTTCTGCAACAAATTGTCTAAAAATTTGATCTTCTCGTCTAACCCATGGACTCAAGCGTTGGCGTAGTTCTGCTACCATTTCTTCCCATATATGGGCAGGATATAGTACCAGACAGTTTTCAAATAGGTCTTTTCGTAAGTAGAATATATTTTCGTCACCCAATTGGTGTCTAAAGGTGGCTGGCAAGAAAGCTCTTCCCTTGCTATCAACCTTAGCGTCTATATTTCCATTTAATGATGACATAAATACTTACCTATTTTTTACGATGTAAAATTATATGATTTTTAGACACTTTGCAACTTTTTTAGACACAATTCTCCACAAAGTTATTAACAATGAATTCTAAAATTTGTATGAGATGTTTTTTGTAGATTGTTAAAAAATCAATAAAAATTTAAGGAAAAATAAAATTTAAATTATATATTTGCATTTGATTATGGTAACTCAAGTAAATCTCCAGAAAATGCTGGAAGAAAAAATGCACCGTAAACCTAAGAAGTGGATGGTGGCATTGATACGTTGGCTGCTCATAGAAGACTGGCTAAATACTTATCTATCCAAGATAGGTGATAAGCAAGGTGTGGATTTTATGCAGGGCGTGGTAGATGTGTTGGATATAAAAGTGGAAGTAACAGGAGAAGAAAATCTTCCAGAGCCAGGAACTCCATATATGTTTGTGTGCAACCACCCATTAGGTGGGGTTGATGTGGTATCTGTTGCTTCTGTTGTGGGTAAACATTATCCCGAAGGCTTAAAAATTCCTGCAAATGATTTTTTGTTGTTATTGACAGGCATAAAAGATATGTTGATTCCTGTGAACAAAATAGGGGGACAGAGTAGAAGTTTGTCAGAAAAAATTAATCAAGCATACGCTTCTGATGTTCAATTAATGTTCTTCCCAGCAGGAAAGGTCTCTAGAAAAAACAATGGTGTGATAGCAGATGAAGAATGGAAAAAGAACTTTGTGGCTAAATCCATTGAATATAAGAGAAATATAGTGCCTATAAGAATAGATGCTAAAAATTCTAGATTTTTTTATATCGTAGCCAAATTGAGGGCTAAGTTTGGTATAAAATTTAATATAGAAATGGCTCTTTTGGTAAGGGAATTGCGCAAGCAAATGCATAATACTATAAAAATCACTATTGGTAAACCTATTTCATATCAGTCTTTGGACGAAACGAAAACGGCTTATCAATGGGCTCAAAAAATAAGAGAAGAAGTTTATAAATTATAATATATGAAAGACCTACTTACTCCTATAGATAGAGATCTTATCAAGGCGGAATTGACAGAAGATAAACTGTTGAGAACCACCAATAAAGCAGGTAACTTGATTTATTTAACCACTGCTTCTGAGTCTCCAAATATAATGAAGGAGATAGCTCGTATCAGAGAACTTGCCTTTAGATTGTGTGGTGCAGGTTCGGGAAAGATGTTTGATATGGATGAGTTTGATTGGAAGGAAAGACCATACAAACAATTATTTGTTTGGGACCCTCAGAATGAAGAAATTATAGGTGGCTATAGGTTGATTTTTGGGAATGATGTGAAGTTGGATGAAAATGGCCAACCAGAATTGGTTACTGCTAGTATGTATAAATTTTCTCCTCAGTTTATAGAGAAATACTTGCCTTGTACCATAGAGTTGGGTCGTTCTTTTGTTCACCCAGACTATCAGGCTTCAAAGATGGGTTCAAAAAGTCTTTATTCTTTAGACAATTTATGGGACGGTTTGGGAGCTATTACAGTGTTGAGGCCAGATATGAAATATTTCTTCGGAAAGGTGACTGTTTATCCTAGTTATGATGAGCAAGCCAGAGAATTAATATTTACTTTCTTGAATAAATATTTCCCAGATTCAGAAGCATTGGTAGAACCAATAGAACCATTTAATAGACCAGAATTCTCCAAAGAATATGCAAACCTTTTTGAAGGTGGAAATTACAAAGAAGAGTATAAAATATTGAATGCTGGAGTGAGAGAAAGAGGAGTTAATATTCCTCCTTTGGTAAATACCTACATGGGGCTATCTCCAAAGATGAGGTCTTTTGGTTACGCAGTGTGTGAGGAACTTGGAGGGCTGATAGAGTTTGCAATTATGGTGCCTATTTATGAAATGTATGAGGAGAAAAAGGCTAGGCATATAGAAACTTTTGTAGATAATGGATTTAAGATAAAATAGTGTAAGTTTTAACACTTATTGTTAATGTTGCTCTTTGTAGGGCAACATTTTTTTGTTTATAGATATGTTTAAGGATTTTTTCACTATATTTGTAAACTTGTATCTGTACAAGACAACCTTAAATTAAAAAAGAATCTATGAATATGATAAATTTCTTCAGAGGCATTTTGTTGTGTGCTATTCTAACATTCTCTCAATTGGTATTTGCCGCAGATTATAAATTGGTAGTTTATGAAACAGCAAATCCTACTAGTCAAACCACATTTGCCTTTACTCCCGAGTCGCCAGGAAATTCTAATTATATTGCCACAGTAGAAATGTCTGGAAATATTCTAGATTATTCTTGCTGTCTGATGGTGAATAATGTAATGTCTTCCAATGTGTATGATTTATCTACGTATTTATCTTCTTGCACTACAGGAGTGTTCTCTGTTAAGACAGATATAAATAACACTAGTGGGCAATTATATAATTTTAATTGTATAGATATTTCTTCTTCTACTGTTTATGGTATGGCATGTTGGGATGCTCCTATTGTTGGAGAGGGAAAGTGTATTGTAGGGAGTGCAGCTGCAGCAGCCAATAATATTTTTTCTGTATCATCTCCTAATGTTTTTACTTATGATTTTGTGGTAGATACTCCAACTGCAGGTTTTAAGATTCTTTTCTCAAATAGTTCTACTTCATGGGATTGGGCTAATGAGTTGGGTAAAGGTGGCTCTATTCTTAATATAGGCTATGGAATGAGACCTCAAGGTGGAAGTGGAGATTTATATTTAAATTTATCTGGTTTACAATCTGGAGAAAAGGTGAGATTAACCTTAGAAAAAACAGGTCTTAATTATACTCTCTCTGCTTCGTTTGTAGATGACCCAAAATTGTCATATAGAGGCGATGATTGTAGTACAATAAAATTTTTAGTAGATAATTATGATTCTAGTCTTGCATATGACGCAAAATTAGATGGTTCTTCGGTTACTATTGCCCCAGATGGAACATATACAGTGTCATCTCCTATCCGTGGGCATGAATATACGTTCTCTGTTTCTGTTTCTAAAAACGGACTTAAATCCAATGAGGTTGAAGAAAAATACACATTGCCACTAGAAGTGGCTGTCCCCCATATAACAGCATCGTCAGGTTGTGATGTTCCTGTTAAATTTACTATAACAAACTACGATGCTAGTTTGGATTATACATGGGAAGTTAATGGAATTAGTTATTCTTCCAATGTAGAAACATTTGTAGTATCTGCTCCAGAAGATAGAATAGTATATACTGCACAAGTAAAAGCTACAGACAACTGTACAAGTGCAACATCCAATTCTGTCTCTCAGACCTATATCCAATCTCCTGCTGAGCCTCAGATTTCTATTTCTCATGACTGTGGTTTCCCTATAGTTTTTAAACTAGATAATAATTCTGCTTATTCTGCTAGTTATAGTCAAGTTTGGAAAGTTAATGGCGTTACTGTAACACCAATAAATGGGGAATATTCTTTGTCTAGTTATTCAGATGGTGTAACCTATACTTTAGAGTTGGAAATATCAAATTCAAAAGATGGTGTGACTTGTAAGAAATCCGCTACAGCACAAGTAGTGGCAAAAGTCTCTCCAACAGCTCCTAGGGTAAGTTCCTATGATGAATGTGCAGACCCAAGTGCAGCAGATGGTAAATGGGCAGATTTAGTAATAAAATCTGATCCTTCCAATACTCTACGATGGTATTCTTCCAATGATATGTTGGAATCTCCTATAGTTGCTCCTGTAAATTATGATAAGAGAACTCCTGGTAAACAGTCATATTGGGTTACACAAGTAACACCTGCAGGTTGTGAAAGTGCTAGTAGAACAGAGGTGAAGGTAAATGTTTATGAAGTACCAGTGGCAGAAGTCGGTGCAGATTTGACTGTTTGTTATGGTGAGAGTGCTGTATTGGCAGAGGGCTTGTCTGATGATGCCAATATTAACTATACTTGGAGTCCTGCGGCTAAATTGCAAACTAATAATACTCAGAGCGTAACAACAAAACCGCTTTATTCAGATTCTCAATTTACTCTTAAGGTTTCAAATAAAGGAAATCCAAATTGTTATTCAGAAGATAATGTAAAAGTAACAGTACTAAAGAAACCAGAAATTAGTTTCAATCAAAGTAAATTTACTATTTGTGAAGATGGTTCTGTTCAAATAATCAATACTAAAGCAGACCCTTCAAACGAAAGTTATGATTGGGAGGCTATTACTAATGGAGTTTCTACATACGTGGGAGGCTCAGAAAATTTGACTTTGCCTTCTGTAACAGAAAATACTACTATTAGATTAACATCTTCATTAAATGTGTTATCTACTTGTACTTCATCTAGCGATGCAAATATAACAGTAATTAAAAGGCCTGTGGCTGATGCTGGTCCAGATTTACAAGTTTGTTATGGAGAACCTGCTCAGATAGGAAGTTCTAATGTGTTAGGAGTGAGGTATCAGTGGGACAATGCTAGTGATTTAAACAATCCTAATATATCTAATCCTACAATTAATAGTGTTACAACAGATAAGGTTTATAAATTAACTGCATCTTCTACTGCTGTCGCAAACTGTTCTAGTACAGATGAGGTGGCTGTTTATAAGATAGACAAACCTACAAAATATACACTTTCTGGTGGAGGCTCATATTGCGAAACAAGTTCTTCGAGCGGTATAAATCTAACCTTAAGTGGTTCTAGTATTGATACCGAATATGAATTAGTGAGAAATGGAGTAGGTGATGGAAATTATAGATTGGGTGTTAATGGTCCCCTAGAATGGCAAAATGTACAAGAAGGTACTTACAAAGTGAGAGCTAGAAAGGCAGGTTATAATACTTGTGAAGAAGAAATGACAGGAATTGTTACTGTCAATAAAGTTCCTTCTCCCGATGCCAAAATAGAGTTGGTAAATTCACAAGTGGCTTGTCCTGGAGACCCTGTAGATGTAAGGGTGAGTATAATAGGAGGTCTGTCTCCATATAAATTTACATTATTAGAAAATGGAACTCCTACAGAAATAGTAATCCCAACAGGAAATACATACCAATTTACATATACACCACAACAGGCTACTGTATTCCAAATTTCACAAGTTAGTGATGCGGTTTGTAGTAGGGTGTATGATCCAATGGTTGGTCTCCCTACATTGGATATGACAATGGCAAATCTTTCTGAATTTGAGATGCATTCTAGTAATGGTGATAAACCAGTTTGTTTTGGTGATAATGTAACTATAGGTATTGATTATAATGATCCTGCAGCAGAGTATTATTGGGAAAGCGGACAAGGAGGAAATTCTATTACTATATCTGCTTCTGCAGATGCAGTATATAAATTATTAGTAGTCACACCACAGGGTTGTCAGGTATCACGTGAATATACACTAGATGTTGTAGAAAAAGTGCCTATTACTATCTCTGGGTTTGATAAAGTTACTGCAAATGGAGAATACTTTTTGTGTTCTTCTGACGATCCTGTAGTTCCAATAGTGACACCTTCTAATGGTCAGTTTATTTCAGACCCTCAAGGTTTAATAAAAAATGGTACTAAGTTTGATCCATCTGCTATTACTCAAACTACACGTTTTGAGGTTAAATATGAATATACAGATGTAAATTCTGGTTGTGTTCAAGAGGAAAAATTTAATTTTCTAGTAAGTGCTATTAATAAGGAAGTAAACTGGACTTTAGCTCCAACAAATGACCTTCCTAATGCTTGGGCGGGAGAGTTTCAAAAATGTCAGCCAGATCCTGCTGAGCCAAAAGATGTTATTAAAATGCAAGGCCATCCACAAGTGGCTGCAGGTGAATGGCATATAGAAAAAGCAGTAGATGAAAATGGAACTCCTGTAACAAATCAGGCACAAATAATAGAGTTAGATGAGGAACTAGCAATAGCACAAATAAAAAATTTGACAGCAGGTGAAACATATTTTATCTCATATACGGTAAAAGATGAATTTGGTTGTGAAGGCAATTCTACAAAAACTCTTAAGATTAATAGCAAACCTACCAACTATATAGCGTCTGGTGGTTTGAGTGTGAGCCCTTCTGAGGTGCTATGTGTTAATAAAGAAGAAGCTACAATTTGGGCTGCACAAAACCCTGGTAGTTTTAAATTCTCAGCTGCAGATGCTGCTATGTTTGTAGGATATGTCAATTCTGCAGGTGAAATTCAAACTGGTGCTACAGAAGGTAATGGTGTTAAATTCAATCCTTCCAAAGGGAAAGCAGGGCAACATAATGTAGTATATACAGTACAACATCAGGGTTGTAGTTATAGTGAGGAAGTAACATTTTCTACTGTAAATCCTATATTAATAGAAAAATTTGATTTACCCAAAAAAGAATTCTGTGCAACAGAAGCCCCAGTTCTTATTACCGTAAAATCAACAGTGCCTACAAAAGGTTCTATAATGATAACAAATCAGGCTGGTGTTGTGAAGTTGGCTACAACTGATATAACCAATTCTCCAATGTTTGATCCTGCATGGGGAGAAGGTACATACACTATTACATATAACTATAATGACGGAACTTGTGATGCTATCTACAAAGAAGAAGTAGTTGTACATCCTACACCAGTTATAGTCTTTGATATGAAAGATGACTATTGCTATGGAGAAGATGTCATTATTACCGATGTTAATTATGGTGGTGGTAATATAACTATAGACCCACTTCTTCCTCCAGAAACATTGGTAGGAAATAAATTTAAAACAGAAGTTTCTGGTTTGGGTGTATTTACAATAGGTTATGAAGTACATAATGAATTTGGTTGTGTAGCAGATGCTAATAAAACTTTCCAAGTACGTGGTGTGCAAAATATGTCTGTAATGGTAAATTCATATTTCTGTGAACCAAAAGGTACTTATGAAGTGAAAGGCTTCCCAAAACCAATTAATCCTGCAGACAAAGTATATTTCACAACAGATCAACATATAGATTTGGTAGATAATGGAAATGGAACAGGTACTATAGGTCTAGACAGAACCACATTGAATACCACATATCCACTTACTTTCCATTATGTAGAATCATATTTAGACAAAAACGGCACTCCACAAGAATGTGAAAGTTCTGTAACCAAAGACTTTAAGGTTTTGGACGAAGCAGCAGACTTTTATGGAATTGATGACCAAGAAACTATTTGTTCAGATGTTTTAAGAATAGAATTACAAGCTAGTATAAAAGCAAATTCTACATTTGAGTTCTCTGCATCAAATAGATTCCCAGATGCGTTCAAGGACAATGGTGATGGAACTGCCATACTTCTACCTTCTGAACTTCCAGAAGACTATTACTATATTACTATGACTCATAGATACTATGATGGTGCTGGTGTTTTAGTTTGTGAAAGTGTGAAGACAAAATCATTTAGAATTTCCAAAATAGAGGCTGTTACAGATATAGAATTGTTCTGTGCCCCAGTAGTAAATAAAACGGCAGTAAAAATTAAAAATGCAGAACAAGGCATTAGATATGATTTATATGTAAACAATGCTGTTTACGATTCTTATGAAGCACAACATTTAAATCAAGAAATTCAATTTAAAGCTATAGATGCTCCTTCATTAGTTACTGCGTATATTATGGCAGTAGAACCAAATGCAGATGCTTGTTCTATTAAGTTGTCAAAAGAATTTAGTTTCTCTCCATTGGTAGCGTCTGTAGAAAGTGAAAATATTTCATGTTTTGCAAGTGCAGATGGTAAGTTTATAGGTACTGCACAGGGTGGTATCACTTATCCTACTCGTGATTATAGTCATAGATTATTAGATGAAAATGGCAACGAGATTATTCCTGCTGCAAGTTCTATTTCTCTAGACAAAGGAATTTATAAATATGAGGTAACCGATGCCATTGGTTGTGTAGAAATAGTACCTTTTGAAATTACAGAACCTAATGCATTAGATGCAAAACTAGAGCAAACAGATGTAGATTGTTATGGAGAAACCACAGCAATATTAAAAGCTACAGTTCTTTCTAATGCAGGTACACCAGATTATAAATATGAATGGACAAAAATAGACCCAGTATTAGGAAATCAAGTAATCTCTGACCAACCAACTATAAATGTAGGAGCAGGACAATATCATGTAAGGATAGAAGATGCTAACAAATGTATTATTGATAAACAAGCTACAGTAATCGCTCCACTAGAAGAACTTAAGGTGGAACTAGATTACAAGGTTGATGTTCAGATAAGAGGTAATGCTACAGGTGAAATCTATATTAATGTTTCTGGAGGTACTCCAGATGCTCTAGGTAACTATACATACGAATGGTCTGGTGTAGGAGTTTCTGCAGACCCAGCAGCTCCAAATTACAAAGGAAACAAAGACTTAACAAATTTGGTGACTGGAACATATTACTTAAAAGTGACAGATGACAAAGGTTGTGTTGCTGTATTATCAGTATTTATAGCAGAACCAACCAAGATTGTAGTAACACCTACTATAAGTAATGTTAGATGTTTTGGTGAATCAAATGGTATTATTAGCCTTGCAATATCAGGAGGGGCTACACCTTATACTATTACTTGGACCGATGAAAATGGAAATACAGTACTATCGGGTGTAGGTGAAAATGAAATTGAAGGTCTAGTTGCAGGAAAATACTATTATGAAATAGTGGACAATTTGGGAAATGCCTATCCAAAAGATATGGCAGAAGTACGTGAAAATCCTGCTGTTTCAGTAACTACCTCATTGCAATCAGTTTTAGAAAACAAATGTTTTGGTGACGAAAAAGGTGAGATTGTTCTAGATATTAAAGGTGGTACAGGAACCTATTCTGTAAACTGGATAGGAGTAGATGCTAGTAAACTAGAAAGTGATACCAAAGCAATAAACTTAGGAGCCAACACTTATAATATAGATATTAATGACTCTAATGGTTGTGGTATTTCACATGTTGTTACAGTAACAGAACCAGCAGAAAAATTGAGCCTACTAAATGAAACTGTTGTAGAAAATATATGCCACGATGGAGTAGATGGTTCTATTACATTAGAAATGAGGGGAGGAACTCCAAATTATACATATTATTGGCAAGGAGAAGGTGTTAGCACCTCTACCAATACCAATACTCAATCAAACTTAAAAGCAGGTGAAAAATATTCAGTAGTAGTTTATGATGCAAATCGTTGTAAATATGAATATTCACATGAAATGTTCAATCCATCAGAATTGACACTTTCATTAAATGCAAAAGATATTACATGTCATGGCTCTGGCAATGGTTCTATAGAAGCTATAGTAACTGGAGAAGCTGCATTTACATACAATTGGACAGCACCAGCCGCAGTAACCACACCATATCAAAGCATACCTAGAATAAACTGTGAAGTAGCAGGTATGTATCAAGTAACAGTTACAGATAAATATGGTTGTACCAAAACAGATGGTGTTGAAATAAAAGAACCAAAACAGGTGTTGGGTACAGTAAAATCAGGAAATATTTCTTGTAACAATGCTAATGACGGTGAAATAAGAGTTTATGCAGAAGGTGGAAGCGGAGTTTATACATACGCACTTTACAAAGTGGGTGAGTCTGCTCCTATCTCTACAAACTATGAATACGCAGGTCTTGAATCTGGTGCATACCAATATGTAGTAAGTGATGAAAATAATTGTACTTGGACATCAAATGCTATCAATATAATCAATCCAGATCCTATTGATATAAAATATGATGTTTCTAATGTAACAATTCATGGTGAAGCAAATGGTAAAATAGACCTTAATATATCAGGTGGAACAAAAGGTCTTACTGGATACAAAATAGAATGGACTTGGGGCCCAAGCATAGTATTTGACCCAACAGATCCAAATTATAATGCAGATAAAGAAGTAATAACTGGGCTTAAAACAGGAACATATACAGTAGTGGTAACAGATGAAAATAACTGTGCTGCCACAGTAGATATATTTGTTGACCAACCAGAAGATATTACCTTTGATATTGCAGTAGAAGATGTAAGATGTTATGGTGAAACAAATGGTAGAGTTGTACTTTCTAATATAAAAGGTGGCATAGGAAACTATACAATTACATTGACAGCTAAAACATCTGGAAATACCTATACAGGAGAAATTATAAATGGCCTTGCTGCTGATAAATACGACCTAGTAGTAGTTGATGATGCAGGTGCAGAGGTGAAAAGAGAAATAGAAGTAAAACAACCAGATGAACTAAAAGTTACTACAGTTCCTGAGTTGTCTAAACTTTCTGTTGATTGTTTTGGAAATGCTACTGGTGAAATTAGAGTGGCTATTTCTGGTGGTAATCCTGCTTATAATTATCATTGGATAGGAACTTCTGGAAATAATATAGACCATGTTAAAAATCTAACAGCAGGAACTTATGGAATAATGCTACAAGATGCAAAAGGTTGTACATATCAATATACCGAAACCATAGTAGGACCAGCAGATGAGCTTAGAATAACAGAAACTATAGTAGAAAATAAATGTTATGGTGAAAACAAAGCTAGTATAGACATAAATGTTACAGGTGGTACTCCAAATTACACATATTTATGGACAGGTCCTGGAATTAATATTGCAGATGTTGGTAATCAAGACCAAAAAGATTTATTCAATGGTCAAGCATATAAGGTTACTGTGATAGACGGTTTGGGTTGTGTAAAAGAAATGGTATATACATTGGGTGATAGATATGAGATATTAGCCTCTACTTCATCAAAAGATGTATTATGCTTTAACGACCGAACTGGTGAACTTCACGCAACAGTATCTGGTGGTACTGGCACTTTGGTTTGTAAATGGGAAAGTGAAGATGGTTCATACTCTACTTCTAGTTTAGATGTTACAAATCTTTATGCAGATAAATATATCTTCACAGTACAAGATGACTTGGGTTGTGTAAAAACTCTAACAGAAGAAATTAAAGAACCAGACCTATTAGTTGCAGATGTGCCAAGCAAAATAGTTCTTTGTGGTGGAGTTGACAATGGAGAGATTTATGTGAATGTAACAGGTGGTAGTGGAAACTATGAATATAAATGGTACAAAGATTATGATTATACCACAGAAATTGGCTTTGGTGCTCATATAACCAACCTAGGAGCTGGCGAATATGAAGTATTTGTAGAAGATAGAAATGGATGTAAGGCAAATGGTAAGACTACTATTCTTAGCTCACAACCTATGCAGATAGTCTTGATTAATAAGACTAATGTATCTGTGTATGGTGGACATGATGGTTCTATTCAGATAGAAGCTACAGGTGGTACTGCACCTCTTGTATATACATGGTCTGGTCCAACAATAAATCCTAATGTCCCAGTTACAGGCAAATCATTAACAGGATTGGTGGCAGGTTATTATAATGTTACAGTAGAAGATGCTGTAGGTTGTACTATTACAGAAAGAATAGAAATAACTCAACCAGAAACTTTATCAGTTATAGCAGACATAGAAGATATAAAATGTTATGGTGAAAAAGGTAAGATTCTTTTAAGAGTAAGTGGTGGTACTCCAGAATATACATTTGAATGGAATTCAACAAATGGTTATTCAAATGTAACCAAAGACCCAGAGGTAACAGGACTTGAAGCAGGAGTTTATGATGTTAAAATCATAGATGCCAAAGGTGCAGAAACAAATCGTCAATATGTTATTTCTCACAAGGAAGAATTAATCCCTACTTTATTGACAAGTAAAACTGTTTTAGACTGTTACGAAGAGAATAATGGTAATATCAACATTCATATCACTGGAGGTACGCTTCCTTATTCTATCAAATGGACAGGTCCAAACTTTACCAAGGAAGATGTACAAAGTATAGGAAATCTTGGAGTGGGTGTTTATAAGGCAGATATCAAAGACGCTAACGGATGTAAGGCTGCAGAGTTTACTCAGGAAATAACCCAGCCAGACGAAATTATCATAACAGAAACATTAACTCACAACAATTGCTCAAATGACAAAGAAGGTGCAATAGATATAGATGTTACTGGTGGTATAACACCTTACTCATTCACATGGTCTGGATTTAATGTAGATGTTAATGCAGAAGACCAAAAAGAATTACCCCAAGGTACTTATTACTTAAACTTTGAAGATGCTAATGGTTGTGAAATAAACAAAGAGTATAAGATTAATGCCAAAAATGAAATCTCAGCTCGCATAAGTGGTCCTTCAAATATTTGTTCTGGCGAGGAATTTGATATTCAAATAGACGTAAATGGACAATCCCCATGGACTATAGAATATACAGATGGAACTAATATCTTTACAGAAACAACAAATGTTGAAAAAAATGTTTATACTCACACCTTATTGTCTGATGCAGAGTTTAAATTGATAAGTGTGGTAGATGCCAATGGTTGTGAAGCTGTTTTAGGTGGAAGTGTTCAAGTAGATGTTCATGAACTACCTGCTATAACCATAGTTTCTGCTCAAGAAGATTGTTGTCTAGGCGAACCAGCACTTATAGATATTATTTTTGCAGGTAAAGGTCCTTGGACAATACACTACACAGACGGAGCATTGGATTATGTAGATGGACCATTTAATGTTGGTCGAGATTACTTAAAAATCACTCCTACACAGATAGGAACAAAAACATACACAATCAAGTCTGTAAGCAACGACAATTGTAGTGTAGATGTAAATTATTCTGTAGATATTACAGCATATACCTATCCAAACCTAGAAGTAAATGTTGCTCCTTATGTATGTGAACCAAATCCGCTTAAAGTTTCACTTCATGCCACAGGAGAAGCACCATGGCATGTGGTTTATTACTTAAATGACCTTAAGTTTGAACATGAAATGACCGAGGCAGATGAGGTGCTAGATATTTATCCAAACAAACCAGATAATGTATTCTTATTTGAAAGCATTAAATCTGGAAAACGTTGTGTAAGCAAATTAGATAAACAAATCCATTCTCAAATGGGATTACTTCCAAAAGATGCAACATCTATTATAGGTTCCAATATGGTATGTAGAGGTTCTATTGTTACATTTAGTACTCGTGAAATACCATACGCAACTTCGTATAAATGGTCTCTTCCATACGGCTTCAATATAGTTAGTGGTTTAGGTTCTACTACTATAGAAGTACAGGTAAGTTATGATGCCAAAGATGGAGAAGTAAAAGTTTGGGGTGAAAATGATTGTGGAGAAGGTGTTCATTCTGCTATAAATGTTCAAGTAGATAAACCAATAGCTACTGGTGGAGAAATTACAATTCCTCCGTACGTTTGTGATGATGAAACTATTTTCCCTCTATCAGTCTCTGAAGTGGCTAATGCTACCAACTACGAATGGATAATGCCAACAGGTTACAATATTCTTTCTGGTCAAGGTACTAGAAGTATAATGGTAAAAATAGACAAATATGCATTGTCTAGTACTGTAAGTGTGATTCCAAGTAATATCTGTGCAGAAGCAGAACCTATCAAAGCAGATATTGTGATTCGTTCACTTCCATTTGTAGAGGCAGGTGTAGATTTCATTACAGATTGTTCTGATAAGGCAGAATTAAGGGCTACAAATACTGTAAATGCAGTATCAACTACATGGAAACTAGAAAGTGGATATGCAGAATTTGAAAACCCAACTAAGAGTAATACCAAAGTTACTGGATTGATGTATGGTGATAATGTTTTATCATGGAATGTAGATGATGGATATTGTGTAGGCTACGATTTAGTAACCGTAACAAATCAAGATCCAGGTATTACAGAACCAGAATTTAGTGAAGTTACTATTTGTGAAGATTACATGACACTTCGTGCTGCTAAACCAGAGTTTGGTATGGGACGTTGGACTCTTATTGCTGGAGACGGTGAAATTGAAAATCCAAATAGTCATGAGACCAAGATAACAGGTTTAAGTAATAAACGTACCAACGTTATTCGTTGGGAAGTATATTCACCACAATGTAGTAATTCTAAAAATGTAGAAGTAGTTTCACATGACCTAAATAAACTAGTAGATGCAGGTTCAGATGGAGTTTCTACTACAGGAAGTTTCCGCCTATCTGCTAGAGTGATAAACGATGCTAATGTAACAGGAACATGGACTGTGGAAGCAGGTACGGGTACCATAGAAGACCCTCACAATCCTAATACAGTGGTTAATGGTCTTGCAACAGGTATTAATACAATACGTTGGACTCTTACAGGGTATGAATGCGAGGCATACGATGAAATTAAAGTACGTATGGTAGATGAACCTATAGCTTCATTTAATATAGAAAATACAGAAGGTTGCGAACCATTAACTGTACAGTTTACCAATACTACTATTGGCAATGCCGAATATAAATGGGAATTTGGTGACGGAAGCTCATCAGACCTTCGCTCTCCTATACATATCTTTGAAAAAGCAGGTACATATACTGTAAAACTTACAGCAAGTGCCAACGGTAGAGTAGATACATACAAAGGTGAAGTAAACGTATTGCCTTCGCCAGTAGCTGCATTTAGTGTGGCAGAAAGACAACTTTATGTGCCAAATGCAGAAGCACACTTCTACAACGAAACTCCAGAGGCAGTTCAATACTTATGGCAATTTGGTGACGGCGGTTCTTCTGAAAAGGAAAACCCCGTTTACACCTATTTAGAAGATGGCTTATATGATGTAACATATATAGTAAGTGATATTAATCTATGTTCTGATACCTTGGTTATGGAAGATTATATCAAGGTAGGAAAAGATTCATACCTAGTCTTCCCAACTGCATTTACACCAAATGTAGAACATTCCAATGGCGGACATTTCTCAGAAGGAGAACGTCGCTTAGATGTGTTCTATCCAATAGGTAGAAATGTTGATTCATACAAACTTGAAATCTATAGTAGCTGGGGTAATAAGGTATTTGAGTCTAACGACCAATATATAGGTTGGGACGGATACTATCTAGGAAAATGTGCTGCACAAGGTACATATTTCTATAGAGCAGAGGGTAGATTTAAAGATGGAAATGCATTCCAATATTCTGGTAATTTAATGTTGATAAGATAATGAAGACAATGTTAAAGAGAATTACAGCTGTCTTAGTGACAATCTTAGTGGCACATAGTGCCTATTCACAAGACTTTTTATTATCACAGCCATGGGCAATATCTTCTATGGTTGCACCTTCGTTTGCAGGTTTCAACTTGGGTGGACGAGCGTTTATGACTTATCGTAATCAATACTCCTCATTAAAGGGGTCTCATGTTGCGATAGCAGGTTATGATCAATATTTTCATCCAATGCGTTCTTCATTTGGTGCTAATATCGCATATTCCAATTATGCAGGTGGAATGCTTTCTCAAACGGAGTTTAATATTCAGTACAACTATACTGTGCAAATGGCAACAGACTGGTACTTCCGCCCAGGTCTTCAATTGGGGCTTTTCTATAGAACAATAGACCCAAGTAAGATGATATTTGCAGACCAAATTGCTGCCGATGGAACATTCCTTCCTACATCATCATTTAATCCTGTAAATACATCTGTAGTAAGATTTGATGCGGGTGTGTCTGTACTATTCTATTATAAGTATTTCTTTGCAGGTCTTCATGCAGATAATCTTTTGGGAAATAAAATCTCATTTACAGACCAAGCAGAAACCACAAACCCTATCAAGATAAGTGCGTATGCGGCAGGTATGATTCCTATCTCAAAAGGTCTAGGAAAATATGATGCAAAAGATGACGTTACTATAGCAGCACTTTACCAATGGCAAGGACAATATCATCAGATAGATTTTGATATTATGTATCACAGAAGATATTTTATGGCAGGAGTTGGTTATCGTGGTGTTCCTTTTTATACCCCAGAGGGTCTGCAAAACCAAGATGCTGTAAAACTTATGATAGGTGGTTCGGTGGCAGGTTTTAGCCTTTCATACAATTATGATATAAGTGTATCATCTTTGGTAGATGTATCTGGAGGTTCACATGAGATAGTATTAACATATCGTTTTATGGAAAAAGCTCCAAATGATAGATCCTTCTTCTGTTACTAGAATGTAAAAGATTTGTTAAAATGTAAAATTAATTAAAGATTTGTATATTAATTTCGCTCAAAATGTTTATTTTTGTGCAGTTTTAATTCATAACTATTAACAAATTTAACAAAAGATGAAAAAATTAGGCTTATTAGTATTATTAATGGTAGCTATGGCTACTGCAGCTTTCGCTCAACCTCGTGCGATTGGTGCTCGTTTAGGTTCTGGTGCTGAAGTTTCATATCAACACTTAGTAAGTGAAACTAATATGGTAAATATTGACTTAGGTCTTCCTGGTTTCGCTGGTTTAGAAGCTGCTGCTACTTATGACTGGATTAACCCAGGTGGACATGATATTCCTTGGGAACACAAAGGTGATTGGAACTGGTATGCTGGTGTAGGTGCTGGTGCTGGTTTCTATGGATTCTACTATTTAACAGGTTTCGTTGGTGCAGCTGGTCGTATCGGTGTGGAATATAACTTCTGGTTCCCACTTCAACTGTCTTTAGATTGGCGTCCACTTGTAGGTGCATATTTCAACGAATATGGTGCAGGCTTTAACACCAGTGGTCTATGGCAAGGTGGTATCGCTTTAGGCGTACGCTACGTATTTGAATAATCTAGTAAAATTATTCTATATTTCGGGGTTACTCGTAGGAGTAGCCCCGAAACCTCTTTTGCATTATTATTCTGATAAGTAATAGGTAATAGAAGATACAACGCGGACGCGTTTGATGTGTGGTGTGTTGCTGTCACGATTTTCTATACTGAAAGAACCTTGACTAGCACGTTTAATTTTGCCTAACTCACTATCTGAATCTTTTGCAAACTTTTCTGCAGTCTGACGAGCATTTTTGGTTGCTTCCTCTACCATTTCTGGTTTAAGCTCATTTAAGCCCTCAAATTTGAATTCTGTTGGATTTTCCCAGTTGTCAGAAGAAAGAGTAACACCCTTCTTAATAAGTTGAGACTGCTGGCTCATAAGGGCTAATACAGTATCTATTTTGTTGGTGCAGATAGTTATCACATTTGTGGTGACATAACGATACAAACGATCGTTATTTCCATACTCATTAGCAAACTTATCAGAGATTTTTGGAGAAGATATAGAAATTTCATCTTCAGAAATACCACCATCTTTTAAGAATGTAGTAATAAGTTTAGTTTTTTGGTCTATCTGGTTATAAACACTCTGCAAATCGTCGCCCATTACCTTAAACGATATAGGCCAAATAACTTTGTCTGCCTTGACCTCTCTTTCGCAAAGTCCTTTTACATCTACAGTTCTGGTATATGACATATATCTGTTCACACCCACAGGAATCATAATTCCCAAAATTATCAGACCTATCATTATAAATAGTCCTGAATAAAATTTTCCTTTGTCCATAATATAAATAATTAAGTTTAGACAAAAGTACCATTTATAAATATAAACAGCATTGAGAAATGATATAAAAAATACAAACAGAGTGATAAAGAATATAAAAAAGAGGCTAACTAAAATATAATTAGTAGCACGTTGATAAAAACGCATAGCCACAAAAAAAGTGATAACATTCTTTATCACTTTTTTTTGTGGAGCTGGAGGGGATTGAACCCTCGTCCAAACGAGGAAATAACGTGCTTTCTACATGCTTATCTCTGCCTTCATTTTCGTCCCGTAACAAGACCAGAGCCACCAATCACGAGCTTATCTCCTAATTTTTAATACCTTTACCGGAGCCAAAAGGTACGAGTCCCGATATTGTTGCACCTCCGTTTCACCCTGCCTCGGAACATGGGCCAGTGGGAGATGTCTTGTCCAATCACCTAGTGAAAGGATAAAGCTGATCTACTATACTTCGATCAAGCAGCAAGAGCGTAAGAATTTTCGCCAGTTATATTTTTGAAAGTTCAGATTATAGAGCCTACTTTCAACACTCTGCATGCTTACACTTTAGTTCTACTCGCTGTCAAAGCCAGTCAGCCCCAGTAATAATTAGGAATTTGGAATTAGAAATTAGGAATAAAGTTTTGTGGATTGTGGTAGTTTTTATCAATATGTTTTAAATTCCTCATTCCACATTCCTAATTCCTAATTAAATTTATTTTGCAACTGCAACAGAACGAACCTCACGGATAACGGTGATTTTAACCTGTCCTGGATAGGTCATTTCGTCCTGTATCTTTTGTGCTATTTGACCAGAAAGCATTTCTGTTTCTTTGTCACTAATCTTATCTGCACCTACTATTACACGCAATTCACGACCCGCTTGGATAGCGTATGTTTTTTGAACACCAGGATAACTCATAGCCAAGTTTTCTAGGTCGTTAAGACGTTTGATATATGCCTCTACTATTTCTCTACGTGCTCCTGGACGAGCTCCAGAAATAGCATCACATGCTTGTACCACTGGTGCTATCATAGTTTGCATTTCTACTTCGTCGTGGTGTGCACCAATAGCATTGCAAATATCAGGTTTCTCACCACAACGTTGTGCAATTTTCATGCCTAATAGTGCGTGTGGTAATTCTGGTTCCTCATCAGCTACCTTGCCTATGTCGTGAAGCAGACCAGCACGGCGTGCTTTCTTAGGGTTTAAACCAAGTTCAGATGCCATTACAGCACATAAATTGGCTGTTTCACGAGCATGTTGAAGTAAGTTTTGTCCGTATGATGAACGATATTTCATTTTACCGATAAGGCGAACCAATTCTGGGTGTAAACCATGAATACCCAAATCTATAGTGGTACGTTTACCTATTTCTACAATTTCTTCTTCTATTTGTTTAGTAACCTTAGAAACAACTTCTTCTATACGTGCAGGGTGGATACGTCCGTCCTGAACTAGTTGGTGAAGAGAAAGACGAGCTATCTCTCTTCTTACAGGGTCAAATGCAGAAAGAACTATAGCTTCTGGAGTGTCATCTACCACGATTTCCACACCTGTAGCCGCTTCTAATGCTCTAATGTTGCGACCTTCACGACCAATAATTCTACCTTTTATTTCATCAGATTCTATTTGGAATACTGTTACTGCATTTTCTATCGCAGTTTCACTAGCAACACGTTGAATGCTGTTGATAATCACTTTTTTGGCTTCTTTATTGGCATTCATTCGTGCCTCTTCCATGATTTCATTTGTATATTGCATTGCTGCAGTTTTTGCCTCATCTTTTAGAGACTCTATCATGGCATTTTTGGCTTCTTCTGCAGAAAGTCCTGCTATAGATTCCAATTTCTCAATAGCTTTTTGGTGAAGTTTGTCTAACTCTTGGTCTTTCTTTTCTGCTATTTCTAGTTGATTCTCTAGATGAGTTTTGATGTTTTCCAACTCGTTTTCTTTTTTAAGAATCTTTTCTTCTTGTGCCACTAGAAGTTTTTCCTTTTGGTTAAGTTTTGCTTCTTGTGATTGTAATTTAGAAGTTCTAGAATTAGCTTGTTTGTCAAATTCGCTTTTTAGCTGAATGTATTTCTCTTTGACCTCTAGAAGTTTAGCTTTTTTTATGGCTTCCCCCTCTGCTTTCGCTGTAACGATTATGCTTTTTCCGCGGAATTGCTGAACAAGTAGCAGGACTATTACAGCTACTATGCCCCCGACCAGAAAAGCAAGTATATAAAATATAATTTCCATAGTGTATAATAATTTTAAAGTAAAAAAAATGCAATTTTATACTTGTCATGTCTTTTGACAAATATAGAATTGCACACACATAAAACTCTATCGTAGGGTGACTAATCCTTGGAATAGGGTTTCAGTAAATTATCTAATTCTAACAAACTTTCTGTAATATTATTAGACTGGTCTCTTTCATACAACAAGTTCACTGCAAAGTGTAATAATGTCATACTAGAAAGTTTATTATAATCTTTGACTGATGAGTATTTAGAACAATATTTGGCGTGAATTTTATTAATTTCTCTTTCTGCCCTTCTGTAATAAGCTTCTTCACTCCTCTCGATGTATAGTTTAAAGTCTGTGCCTAGAATACTAAGTTTAATTTGTAATTTCTCGTTATTCATGGCTATTCATTTATTTTTTCTACACATCTGTCTATTGTATTCATCATAGCAGTTAACTTAGATTTGGCTAAAGCAACATCTTTCTTGGAAAGTGTTATTATGGCTTGAGCTATCTTTAAGTTATCGTACTTGTTTTGCAATTCTACATTTTCTGCGTATGAACGTTTTATTTCTTTTCGCAATTCTTCTTTTTCTGCCTCTAACAATGCTATTTTAGCATCCTTTTCTTGTAGTAGGTGTACTAACCCTTCTACCTTTTTAGCGAACTGTTTTAAAGAAATGTTATTCTCCACAGAATGACAATTTGGTAAAATCTATACAAATTTATGAAATAAATATATTAATGCAAATTTTTAATATAAAAAAAAGAGAAAATCTATTGATTTTCCCTTTTTTTATTCCAACTGATATGGTATTATTATTATTTTTTGTCTTTAATACGAGCTTTTTTACCAGTTAATGAGCGTAAGTAATAAAGTTTAGCACGACGTACTTTACCTACTTTGTTTACTTCTACTTTTTCAATGAATGGTGAATCGAATGGGAAAATTCTTTCTACACCAACGTTTTCTGATACTTTACGTACAGTAAATCTTTTTTTGTTACCGTGACCTACGATTTTGATAACTACACCACGATATTGTTGGATACGTTCTTTGTTACCTTCAATAATCTTGTAAGAGATAGTTACAGTGTCACCACTTTTGAAAGCTGGCATTTCTTTACCAGTAGCGAATGCAGCTTCTGCAATTTTTAATAAATCCATTTTAAATATTTATTTTTTTTGGTTTGACATTACGCAATATAACAAGTTCCAAACATAGCCTTGACAGAGATTGCGCCAAAACGAGTGCAAAGATAATACTTTTTTCTTATTTCTTAACTTTTTTATCGGTTAAATTTAATATTTTATCTTTGAAACTGGTATTTTCAAAGATTCCTGAAAAGTTTTCTGAACCAGAACCATAACTATAAACAGGTACCATTACACCTGTGTGATTACCTGTAGAGTATTTATATTCTTTTTCTTCACCTACCACAGTAGTACCACCAGTTTCATGGTCAGCAGTAATTATAACCAATGTTCCTGGGTTGTTGTCTGCGTAGTCCATGCATAGACCAATGACTTTATTTATATCCTCTACTTCTGCTTTCATATATTCAGCATTGTTGCCATGACCTGCCCAGTCTATTTGTGAACCTTCTATCATAAGGAAGAAACCTTTAGGATTTTTTTCTAGTAATCTAATAGCTTCTGCTGTGCCTAAAACTATATCATTGCCACGTTCTGGTGCTGCAGGCATATCTTCTGGTGCCAATACGCAAGCTATTTTTCCTTTTTCTTGTTTTTGTAAGTCAGCAATGCTGTTTACGTATGTGTAACCTGCATTTTGTAATGAATCAATGCTTAATAGTTTATTTCCACCTGCCACAAATACATCTGGACCATTTTTATATAGGTCTGAAAGAATTTCTGCATCCATATTTCTATTTGGTTGGTGTGCATAATATGAAGCAGGAGTGGCGTGATTAATTCTGCAACTAGCCACAATGCCTGTGCTAAATCCTTTTTCTTGAAGTATTGTTAATACTGAGTTTTGAGGAAGGCTATCTGGTGTTAGCCCTAGCATTCCATTTTTTGTTTTCATACCGCAAGCTAATGCAGTACCACCTGCAGCAGAGTCTGTAACTTTGTGACTTGCAGAGTAGGTTTTAGAAAGACCTATATATTCTGCACGTTCAAAGTGGTTTGGAGATTCCAATGTGCAAACTTGGTTAAGACCCATGCCGTCACCTATAATAAAAATAACGTTTTTGATAGGTTCATTGGCATAAACGCTAAGGAACATGCTTAGCGAAGCAATAATGATAAATATACGTTTCATATTATTTTAGATTAATATTAATTTCAATTTAACTCCTCACTCCTAACTCTCTTTAAAACGGTTAAGTTCTTTTCTAATTTCTTCTAGTTGAGCTCTTACAGAAAGTAGTTCATTGGTGAGAGAAACAGAGTCATATTTTTTACTTCTATTTTTGGTAAGTTGGTTTTTAACCCCCTTTAATGTCATTCCTTTTGTTACACTATAATAATGAATCTGTTTAATGAGTTCAATATCTTTTTTGGTGTATTTTCTGTTCCCTTTTAGGTTGGTATCGGGTTTTAGATTTGGAAATTCTTTTTCCCAAAACCGAAGTGTAGAAGCATTGATATTAAACATTTCTGCAACTTCTGTTATGGAATAATAAAGTTTCTCTTTCTCGTTCATTGTTAATCAAAGGTTTTAGAACTATTAGAAGAAATACGCACCATATTGTCATATTCTTCTGGAGACAAGTCCATGAAGTAATAATTTTGTGGATTTTGGTGCTTGCCTTTGTACCTTACCTCATAGTGTAAGTGTGGACCAGTAGATTTTCCTGTACTACCTACAAATCCTATAACATCACCACGCTTCACTTTTAATCCTCTTCTTAATCCTTTTTGGAATTTGTGGCAGTGAGCATATAGTGTAGAATATCCGTATCCATGGTTTATAACTATACAGTTGCCATATCCTGTTTTGTCCCAAGAGATTTTTTCTATAACACCGTCTGCAGTGGCAAAGATTTCTGTTCCAGTAGGTGCAGAGAAGTCCATTCCTTTGTGGAATCGGATGGTTTTATAAATAGGGTCTATACGTCTTCCGTAACCAGAAGCGGTACGTTTAAGGTCTTTGTTGAGAATAGGTTGTATAGCAGGGATATGTAATAATTTGTCTTCGTTTTGTTTTGCTAAAACTACTAATTCATCAAAAGAATTGGACTGAGTATATAGCATTCTATTTAGTTTGTCCATCTTTTCTGTGGTGGTTTTGACCAATGATGCTGTTTTATAATCGTCCCATTTATCATATCTAGCTGTAGCTTTGTAGTTGCCAGTGCGTAACAAGTATGGAATGGAGTCTGCTTCCAACATTACTCTGTAGAAGTTATTGTCACGTTCTTGGATTATATCCATTACTTCTAGTGCTTGATCCAATTTTCTAGACAAAATCTCGTATTGTGAAGAAATGTCTTCGTTCTCTTTTTGGAGTTTCTTTGCGGCAGGAGAAGGAAGAATAAATATAAAGAATAGGAAGAATCCAAAACCTAATAGAGCACTGGTAAATATAAATCTAAGAACACCTTTAAATCTATACCAGAAGGTATATTCTACCTTCTCATATTTAAGGGTTTTCTTGTTAAACTTATACTGTGGTGCGTTAGGTTTAAAGAAAGACATAATTTAATTCTGGATTATAGACGCAAAATTATAAAATTTTGCTTATAATCCAAAATAATTAGGAATTAGTAATTAGGAGTTAGGAGTTAAATTTTACAAATATTTTTGTTACCTTTGCGGTCGATTATGAAAAAAATAGCAATTTTAGCGTCTGGCTCGGGGAGCAATGCAGAGAATATTATTAAATATTTCTCATCAAATAATGAAGTGGAAGTGCCATTTGTCATTTCTAATAGAAAAGAAGTATATGTTCATGAAAGATGTAAAAAACTTTCTGTTCCATCATACTTTTTTTCTAAAGTGGATTTTGAAAATGGGGTAGTGACTAAATTTCTTTTGGATAATAAAATAGATTTAGTAGTTTTGGCAGGTTTCTTACTCAAAATTCCAAACGATATGTTAGATGCATATCCAAATATGATAATAAATATACATCCATCATTACTTCCCAAATATGGTGGAAAGGGTATGTATGGGGACAATGTTCATAAAGCAGTGGTGGAAAATAAAGAGACAGAATCTGGTATTACTATTCACTTCTTAAATGAAAAGATAGATGAAGGTGAGCCTCTTGCTCAATACAAATGTGAAGTATTGCCTACAGACACGCCAGAAGATGTGGCAAATAAGGTTCATGCGTTGGAGTATGAATGGTATCCAAAAGTAATCGAAAAAATATTATTGGGATAAAAAAAAGTGGTTTCAAGCGAAACCACTTTTTCTTTTCTATTTGTTTATGTCTTATCTTCTTTTGGTTGGAGCTGCTGGTGCTTCTTCTACAACTACACCTGCTAGTTCTGGGTCTATGATGATACGACCACAGTGCTCGCAAACAATGATTTTCTTTCTTAAACGAATATCCAATTGACGTTGAGCTGGGATTTTGTTGAAGCAACCACCACAAGCATCACGTTGGATATAAACCACGCCTAGACCATTCATAGCATTCTTACGGATACGTTTAAATGCAGCAAGTAAACGAGGTTCGATAAATGCTTCTAATGATTTAGCTTGTTCTCTTAATTCTTCTTCTTCTTTTTTGGTGCTAACGATAATGCTGTCTAGTTCAGATTTTTTATCGTCTAGGTCTTTTGCTTTTTCTGCCAAAAGAACATTAGCCTTGTCTTGTTCGTCAAGTTTGTATTTTATACTTCCTTCAAACTCTCTGATTTTCTTTTCGTAAGATTTGATATTTAAATCTTCATAAGAAACTTCTCTGCTTAGGTGTTCGTATTCTAAGTTGTTGCGAACATTATCCATTTGTTCTTTGTAGCGAGCAGTATTTTCTTGAGAAACTCTGATAGATTCTTGAAGTTTGCCTATTTCTAGGGTAAGAGTTTCACAGTCTTTATTGAAGTTTTGGATACGAGTTTGTAAACCAATGATTTCGTCTTCTAAATCTTGTACTTCACGTGGAAGTTCGCCACGTAAAATCTTGATTTTGTCTATTTGAGACATAATACATTGTAAATCATATAGAGCTTTTAGTTTTTGCTCTACAGAAATTTCTTTTACATCTGATTTCTTTTCTGCCATATCGTTAGAAGTAATTTATTGGACTTTTATCTGTTTTTGCTAAATAGACGGCAAAGTTAGGAATTTTTTTTGAAAAAACTGAAAAAAATAAATCTTTTATAGCTATCTCTGTTTCAAAATGTCCTGCATCTATTAATAGTATGCCTTCTTGGCTGTTAAAATAGTCGTGGTGTTTTATATCTCCACAGATATATGCATCTGCTTGTTTTGCTAATGCTTTATTTATTAATGAAGCACCGCTTCCTCCGCAGAATGCTACTGTTTTTATTTGAGTATCAGGTAATTGGCTGTGTCTTATGATGGGTAAAGAAAATTTTTCTTTTACAAGTTTTACAAAGTCGGTAGGGTCTAGTGCTTGTTTTAGACTTCCGATAATGCCTAGACCAAAGTCATTTGCTGCGTCTTTGTCCAAGAAATCAATATTTTCTAGCCCTAGTTCTGTAGCCATTTTAAAACTTATGCCATTTCTAGATTTATCCACAGGTGTGTGGCAACAATAAATGGCAATGTCATTTTTTATGGCTCGTCTGATAACTCTTTCTGTATAAGTTTCTGATGAAATCTTTTTTAATCCATTAATAAACAAAGGATGATGAGAAATAATAAAATTACAATTTCTCTCTATGGCTTCATTAATAGTATATTCTGTAATGTCAAAACAAATTAATATGCCATTAATTTTTGCATTATCATTGTCTATTAATAAACCAGAATTATCCCAAATCTCTTGCGAGAATTTGGGATATTCAGATTCTATAATATTGACTATTTCTTTAGTTGTCATTATTTTTTGTAAAGAACCATGGTAGATGAAGCAGGAACATTTAACACAGGTTGGTTCCAGTTAAATATACCATTAGGATTAACTTCTTCTCCGTTACATGCCACAGTCCAGTTTTCTTGTGGAATATTTAATGAGATATTGTGTCTGTTACCATTATGTACTACTAGAATACGGCTCCAGTTGTCACCCACAGCACTACCTTCTAGAGTGTATGCTACCACGCATTGTTGGTAGGTATTTAAGAATTTCAGATTACGTTGTATGTCTGAAGTGTTAGTCATTCTAAATGCTGGGTGAGCCTTTCTCATTTGGATAAGACCTTTGTAATAGTTATACATATCTATATTGGTCTTTTTGAAGTTCCAATCTATTTGGTTAATGCTGTCTGGAGATTGATATGAGTTGTGCACACCTTTTTTGTTTCTCATAAGTTCTTCTCCCGCATAAATAAATGGTACACCTTGTGAAAGGAATACTATACTCTGAGAAAGACGGTTAAATTTACGTTTTTCTATTGGAGTTGCTCCGTATGGAGAAGAATAGTTGATTTTATCTACTAGGCATAAGTCGTCGTGACAAGATACATAGTTGATAACTTGTGAAGGACTTGATGCGTATGGGAAGTTTACATATTTAACTAGACCATAGTGAATGCTGTCGTGGTCTGTTGCTGCTACTGCACTAAATTTAATGGTTTCATCATAGCCTTGGTAACCAGCTGCGAATGCAGGTTCTTTTGCATTTGCCCAGCTACCTTTTAGTGCATCACGAATGTCGTCACTGAATACTGCGATACCTGGCATTCTATTAACGTGTTGTTTAAGAGCACGTTCTCCGTATGGAAGTGGAGAATCACCTGCTGTCCAACCTTCTCCATAGATGAAGATAGATGGGTCTATTTCATTCATTGCTTTACGAATTTCATTCATGGTAGTAATGTCATGAATAGCCATAAGGTCAAAGCGGAAACCATCTACGTGGTATTCTTTCACCCAATATTTAAGTGATTCTACTATGTATTTACGCACCATAGCACGTTCTGATGCGGTTTCGTTGCCACAACCAGAAGCATTAGAATATGAACCATCTGCATTTTGACGATAGTAATAATCTGGAACTGTGCGTGTGAATGGGTGATTTTCCCATGTGGCAGTGTGGTTATAAACCACGTCCATAATTACTCTAATACCATTTTTGTGTAGGCTTTGTACCATTTGTTTAAACTCCTTGATACGACTAATTGGGTCGTATGGGTCTGTAGAATAACTTCCTTCTGGTACATTGAAGTTGGCAGGGTCATAGCCCCAGTTGTAAACATTTTTTTCTAGTGTGGTTTCATCTATAGAAGCATAGTCAAAAGAAGGTAATAGGTGAACGTGTGTTATACCTAATTCTTTAAGGTGGTCAATACCAGTAGATTGACCGAAGTCATTTACTGTACCTTCTTCTGTAAATGCCAAGAATTTTCCCTTATTTTTCATGCCAGAGGTAGGAGAAACAGAGAAGTCACGAACGTGTACTTCGTATAATGAAATTTCATTGAAGTTGTTTAAAACAGGAGATTTATCATTTTCCCAACCTTCTGGATTAGTTTCGTAGAAATCTATTATAGCACCTCTAACGCCATTAACGCCAACTGCTTTTGCATAAGCACCAACAGATTCTTCTAGCCATTTACCTTCAAACAAAATTTGGAATGTATAGAACTTTCCTTTTAAATCTTCATCGAAGCTTGTTGCCCATACACCTTTGCCGTCATAATCCATATCTACAGAACATAGTTTCTCTCCTTCTAGACCTGTTTCATAGATATGAACTTTGACTTGTTCTGCTTCTGGAGACCAAAGTTTAAATGTTGTTAGTTCGGGAGTATAAGTGTATTCTAGATCATTCCCCTCATATACAGGATATTCATTAAATGAATTGTATTTTTGTGGTGTTTCTTTACATGAAGACATAGTGATAAGTAAAATAAATAGTGTGAAAATTAATTTTTTATACATAGTATGATTATTAAATTTTGGTAATTTGATTTCTTTGGTTAGGTAAATTTCTATTTCATAGGCTTAACTTAATGTAATAAACGTTACAAATGTATTAAAAAAAAATATAAAATCCAATATTAAATTAGGAATTAGGAATGAGGAATTAGGAATTAATGGTTTTATGTTATATCTTTGTAAAAGATAGTACTTGAAATTCATAAAAATAGATAATAATTATGGAAATTTATATTGTTTGGTTGATAACAGCATTAGTGTTGCTTATCGTAGAGATTTTTACCGTGAGTTTCGGTGTGGTATGCTTTTCTTTTGGTGCATTGTTTGCTGCACTAGGAGCATATTTGGGCCTTTCTACCCTTTGGCAATTATTGATTTTTTCAATAATTTCATTCTTAGCATTCGCTTTTATTCGTCCAATAATAGTGAAATTTCTTCTTAAAAAGAAAGATGAGGTTAAGACAAATGCTGATGCAATAATTGGTCGTAAGGCTATTGTTACAGAAGAAATTAATATGACGAAAAACACTGGTAGAGTTAAGTTGGACGGCGATGATTGGAAGGCTGTGACAGATTCTGCAGAGGTGTTGCCTGTGGGCGAAACAGTGGAAATTGTTGCTAGAGAGAGTTTAATTTTAAGTGTTAAATCAATAAAATAATTAGTTATGTTAGAATTTTTAATTGTGTTGTTGGTACTAGTAGTGATTTATGTTTCACAAGGTATCAAGATAGTTTCTCAATCAGAAACAGTGATTATAGAACGTTTGGGAAGATATAATCGTACACTTCAAGCAGGTATCAATATAATTCTTCCTATAGTGGAAAAACCAAAGGCTACTGCGGTGAGACTGCCTAATGGTTTCATTGGTATGACAAAAAAAATAGACCTTAGAGAACAGGTTATAGATTTTGACAAACAAAGCGTGATAACCAAAGATAACGTAATGACAGAAATCAACGCTCTTCTTTATTTTCAAATAGTAGATCCAGTGAAGAGTGTTTATGAGATTAAAAATTTGCCTTTGGCAATAGAAAAACTTACTCAAACTACACTTCGTAACGTGGTGGGTGAAATGGAACTTGATGAAACTCTTACCTCTCGTGATACCATCAACTCAAAACTTCGTGCAGTATTAGATGATGCTACAAATAAATGGGGTGTAAAGGTAAATCGTGTTGAACTTCAAGATATTACACCTCCAGAAAGTATCCGCTTTGCAATGGAAAAACAAATGCAAGCAGAGCGTGACCGTCGTGCCGAAATCTTGAAAGCAGAAGGCGAAAAACAATCTGCAATCCTTAAATCTGAGGGTGAAAAATCTGCAGAAATCAATGCTGCAGAGGCAGAAAAACAAGCTAGCATCTTGAAAGCTCAAGGTCTTGCAGAGGCTCAAGTGCTTCAAGCAGAGGCAGAAGCAAAAGCAATTGCACAAATTTCTGCTGCTGTGGCATCAAACAAAGGTGCAGACCCAGTGCAATATTTACTTGCAATTAAATATATTGAGAGCTTAAAAGAAATGACCTCTGGCAAGGATAATAAAACAGTTTACCTTCCTTATGAGGCTACTGGAGTGTTGGGGTCATTAGGAGGTATTAAAGAACTATTTAAGAATAGTTAGGAGTTAGGAGTTAGGAGTTAGGAGTTAGGAATTTTGCGAGTAAGCGAGAGCAATGATAAGCTTGCTTAAGCATTGCCGAGCGGAAGCAAAATCATGAGCGAAGCGAATAATTAAGAGTTTTACGAACACACAAAATTTTATCAAACTGCACTTGACGTAATGTCAGGTGCAGTTTTCTTTATGTATTAATTTAATCATTAAAATATAACAAGTATGCAAGGAAATAGTTCAACTATTGTAACAATGTTTGAAGAATTGTTGGCAAGGAATAAGAGAAAAAAATGCACAAGGAATGGTCTATTTTCATTTATGGAAGAAGTGATAGAGCAGCAAAAGATTTTAGGCAAGATACGCACATCAGAAACATATACTGCTTCTCTTTATAGTTTTAAGCGTTTTAGAAAAAATAAAGATGTGGCATTGGACGAGATGGATACCGATATGATGGTGGCATACGAGGTGTATTTGAGAAACTGCGGAGTGAGTCTTAATACATCGTCGTTTTATATGCGCAATCTTAGGGCGGTGTATAATAGGGCAGTGGAAAAGGAACTTACATTGCAACGATACCCGTTTAAGCATGTTTATACTGGAGTGGACAAAACGGTGAAACGGGCAGTGCCGCTCAAGGTGATAAAACAAATAAAAGAGTTGGATTTGTCTATGAAACCTACCTTTTGTTTTGCTCGTGATATGTTTCTACTGAGTTTTTATACAAGGGGTATGTCGTTTGTTGATATGGCGTATTTACGAAAGAAGGATTTGCAAAATGGTGTTTTGTCTTATTGTAGGCGTAAAACTGGTCAAAAACTTTTTGTAAAGTGGGAAAAATGTATGCAAGAGATTGTGGATAAATATGATACCTCGCAGTCTATTTATTTGTTGCCTATTATAAAACCATTAAATAAAACAGACGAACGCACGCAATATCTTTATGCGGCACACAGCATCAATCGCTGTTTGAAGAAAATAGGTAAGCAACTTGGTTTGACAGTGCCACTTACTTTGTATGTTGCCCGTCATGCTTGGGCGAGTATTGCAAAAAGTAAAAATGTTCCATTGTCGGTGATTAGTGAGGGCATGGGGCACGACTCAGAAAACACTACACGCATCTATCTAGCATCGTTGGACACTCTAGCAATTGACAAAGCAAATAATATGATTTTAAAATCTCTATAAAGAAAAATTATCATTTTCCGCTAATGATATAAAAATAATCCGCTGAAGTGCATCAAAAAAGTGGTACTTCCGCTGATTATACAAAGATAATTAGCGGAAGTGTATCAAAAAAGTGGTAGTTCCGCAGATTATTCAAAGATAATTAGCGGAAGTGTATCAAAAAAGTGGTAGTTCCGCAGATTATTCAAAGATAATTAGCGGAAGTGTATCAAAAAAGTGGTAGTTCCGCAGATTATTCAAAGATAATTAGCGGAAGTGTG
>JAFWXW010000017.1 GCA_017517845.1 Paludibacteraceae bacterium | reverse complement strand
TGAATTTTTCAAGTTTGTAAATCAACTGCCTGCAAATGAAAAATTGCAATATAAGGCAACTTGTCGCATTAGAATCAAAGATGATAATGGGTGTTATCGTGTTTTTGACAACAGTACGCAAATAATGAGACATTCGCCAGCTGGAAAAATATGGTTGATTTTGTGTTGCTATGACTTGTCTTCGTGCCAAGAGATTATCGGCGGTATCAATCCTCAAATAATGAATAACCACTCTGGCAATATCATTAGTTATTCTTTTTCCGACAAGAAAAAACAAATTTTGACAGAGCGCGAAAAAGAAATACTCTTGCTTATTAAAGAAGGAAAAGCAAGCAAACAAATTGCCGATATATTGGGTATCAGTGTACATACCGTTAACAGGCATCGACAAAATATTCTTGAACGATTAAGTGTAGGAAATTCTGTGGAGGCACTAACAGCTGCTATATCCATGAGGCTTTTGTAAGCAAATATGGTTATAAATCAGTATTGCATATTTTTTTTGAACAAGATAATTTTGCAATTATAACAATAAAATTAAATCAATATGAGAAACAGAGTCCTAAACTTGATATTAATGTCGCTTAGTGCATTGATATGTTTTTCTTGTTGCACTAAAAACTGTGAGTCAACAGGAACAAAAAAAGATGAATTTACCCGTAATGCAGTGATTTATGAGGTGAATTTAAGACAGTATACAGAAGAAGGAACCATTAATGCCTTTGTAGAATATCTTCCATATTTAAAAGAACTTGGAGTTGATATTCTTTGGTTTATGCCTGTAAATCCAATTTCTGAGCTTAATAGAAAAGGCGAACTAGGAAGTTATTATGCTGTTCAAGACTATATGGCTTTAAATCCAGAGTTTGGTACTCTTGAAGATTTTAAAAATATGGTAAAAGAGGCTCATGCTTTGGGTATGAAGGTGATTCTAGACTGGGTGGCAAATCATACAGGTTGCGACAATGTCTGGATAGAACAACATCCAAGTTGGTATGAATATGAAGGAGGAAAATTTGTTAGTCCTTGGGATTGGACAGATACATATTCTCTTGATTATGACAACAAGGAAATGCGTGCAGGTATGATAGAAGCAATGAAATTCTGGGTCAAAGAAATGGATATAGATGGATTTCGTTGCGACGTAGCTTTCTTAGTGCCAGTAGATTTCTGGGATACAGCACGTGAAGAATTGGATAAAGTAAAACCAGTGTTTATGCTTGCTGAGGCAACAGAAAAAGAACTAACAGATAAAGCATTTGATATGGTTTATAATTGGCCTTTATTATTTATGCTAGATAATATCTGTAAAGGTACTAATAAAGTATCAGACTTAAAGGATTTAGTAGTTAAACAAACTTCAGATTTGGCTCGTGATGCTTATTATATGAATCATGTTACTAACCATGACCGTAATACATGGGATGGAACTGAGTTTGAACGTTATGGTGCAGCTGTTAAATCATTTGCTACTTTGACATACGTTTGGCCAGGTATGCCACTTATTTATACAGGTCAAGAAGTGGGTATGAATCGTAGATTAGAGTTCTTTGTAAAAGATACTCCTCCTGTAAAAGAAAAGAATGAATGGTACGCATTTTATAAATCACTAAATGACTTAAAACATAATTCTAAAGCTTTAAGAGCAGGTGAACAAGGTGGCGAAGTTAAGGTTTATGAAACTAATAATGAAAATGTATTAGTAGTAAGCAGAATATTAGATAATGAAGAAATATTGTATATAGGCAATATTAGTAAAGATGAAGTTTCTTTCCATTTCACTGAAAATGCTCCAGAAGGTGAATTTGAAAATTACTTTACAAAAGAAAAAGTATTAGTACCAGCAGAATTAAACTTGGCAGCATGGGATTTTCTATTGCTTACAAAATAACCTAAATAGGGTATAAAATAGGGCGGTTTCTTAAGTGAAATCGCCCTTTTATTTTGCTTCTAATGTCTTCTCTGTGTCCACTCTGTTGCCAAAATGTCCACCCTGTCCAAAATGTAGTCTCACCCTTGGAAATATAAATAAAAAACGGAACCTTTTTTGAAGATTCCGTTTTTGTGACCGCAACAGGATTCAAACCTGTAACCTTCACATCCGTAGTGTGACGCTCTATTCAGTTGAGCTATGCAGCCATCGTTTTAGTGAGTGCAAAGGTAATACTTTTTTCTTTACTACCAAAATTTACACTCACTTTTTTTCATTTTATTTTATAAAACTAGTACTTCTCTTGACAAATTTGCTTAAAGCTTCGCCTTTTAGCATATTATTGGCAAGTAAAGCTAGATCTATAATCTGACGAACCATATCTTCTTTTTGGGCAAATTCTTTATAGATTTCGTCCTTTTTAGAATTTAGTCCACTTATTTTATCATTGTTTTCTTTGATTATTTCTTTGTCAGCCTCAGATATTTCTTCATCTTTCTTGTTTTTGTTCATCTCGTTAATCTTATTAACTGTTTCTTGAAGAGAAGAAATTTCACTATTAAGCGGAGCTACCAAAGAATCTGTTCCATCATTAACTTTATTCATTAAAGATTTGATAAGTTCGTGGTCTGTATTGACTACTAGGTTGTATGAATCTGGCATTTGACCATAGAAAGACATCATTCCACCTTGAAGTGCTGCCATTTCTTTCATTCTACGCATAAACTCTTGTTGGGTTACCATCATAGGCATAGCGTCTGCACCTAGTGATTCAAATGTAACCATGAAATTAGTGTCTTTCATTTCTGGAGTTTCTGCTGTGAAAACTTTGGAAAGTGCGTTCATTTGGTCTGCAGTAAGTTCCACCTTGGAAGCATCTTCTTTTACAATGATTCTATCTATAACATCACTATCCACTCTCACATATCTGGTCTTTTCATTTTTTTGTTCTAGCATAGAAGCCATGTGAACATCAAATTGACCGTCAAAAACCAAAACATCGTAACCTTTTGCCTTGGCAGCTTCGATATAGCTATATTGTTGCTCTGTGTCGTTGGTGTAAAGATAGATTAGATTTCCATCTTTGTCTGTTTGGTTTGGTTCTGTTAGGGCTTTGTATTCTTCTGCAGTGAAGTATTTGCCATCTGTATTTTTGAATAGGTTAAATTTAACTGCACGTTCATAGAATTTTTCATCAGTTAGCATGCCATAATTGATGAAAATCTTTAAACTATCCCATTTGTTTTCAAACTCAGTACGTTCAGATTTAAATATTTCTTGAAGTCTGTCTGCCACTTTTTTGGTAATGTGTCCAGAGATTTTCTTCACGTTGCCATCGCTTTGTAGGTAAGAACGGCTCACATTAAGTGGAATATCTGGAGAATCTATTACCCCGTGAAGTAAGGTCAAGAAATCTGGAACAATACCTTCTACACTATCAGTTACAAATACTTGATTACAATATAGTTGTATTTTATTTCTTTGTAATTCAATATTGTTTTTAACCTTAGGGAAATATAGAATACCAGTTAAATTAAATGGATAATCCACATTTAGGTGAATATGGAATAGTGGGTCTTCGCCAAATGGGTAAAGTTCACGATAAAATTTACTATAATCTTCATCTTTTAAGTCGGCAGGCTTTTTGACCCATGCAGGTTCTGTGTTATTTACGATATTATCTTCGTCTGTTTCTACATTTTTACCGTCTTTCCATTCTTTCTTTTTGCCAAAGGCAATAGGAATAGCTAAGAACTTGCAATATTTATTAAGTAGTTCATTAATTTTTCCTTCTTCTAGGAAGTTTTCATTTTCTTCGTCTATATAAAGAACAATATCTGTACCGCGGTCTGCTTTTTCCACTTCTTCCATAGTGTAATCTGGGTTGCCTTCACAAGACCATTTCACAGCTTTTGAACCTTCTTTGTATGATTTACTTATGATTTCTACCTTTTTAGAGACCATAAATGAAGAATAAAAACCTAAACCGAAGTGACCAATAATGGCATTAGCATCATCTTTGTATTTATCTAGGAATTCTTCTGCACCAGAAAATGCTATTTGGTTAATATATTTATCTATTTCTTCTGCGGTCATACCAATACCACGGTCAGAAATAGTAAGAGTTTTTGCTTCTTTGTCTAGTTTTACTCTCACCACGGCTTCGCCAATTTCACCTTTAAATTCGCCTACAGAAGCTAGTGTTTTCAATTTTTGAGTAGCGTCAACAGCATTAGAAACTATCTCACGAAGAAAAATTTCATGGTCGCTGTATAAGAATTTCTTAATAACAGGAAAAATATTTTCCGATGTTACTCCAATATTACCTTGTTTCATATTATGATTATTTTGTTTAGTTTAATTATTACTATAAATATTACAGCAATTTCCGTGCCAAAAAATAATTTTAAATATTTTTGAACAAAAAAAGAGTTAGGAAAACTCCTAACTCCTAACTTCTAACTCCTAACTCCTAACTAAATATGTACCCGTACCCTTGTCTAGTAATCAAATTCTTATCATACGGTTTTATCTTTTTGCGAAGTCTAGTAATATTTACATCTATGGTGCGACCTTGAATGAAACTTTCTTCTTTCCATATTTCTTCTGCTAGTTGTTCTCTAGAAAGAACTACATTTCTATATTTAAGGAAGAATCTAAGAAGTTCAAACTCACGTTTGGTAAGGATGATTTCTTGATCGTTGATGAATAGGTTTTTCTGTGTAAGATTCAGTTTTAAATCTTCAAACTCTATGATTTCGTCTTTGAGAGGTTTGTTTGGTTCGTTTTCTATGGTAGATGTGCTTCTAGAAGTTCTATTAAGGACAGCTTTTACCCTTGCCATTACTTCGTTAATAGAGTATGGTTTGCTAATATAGTCGTCAGCTCCAACTGAGAATCCTCTAAGTTTATCAGTTTCTGTGTCTTTTGCTGTTAAAAATATTATAGGCTTATTGGCACACTGTTCTATTTTTTTGAGGTGTGTAGCAAGTTTGAAACCAGAGATTTCTCCCATCATTATGTCTAGTAGAAATAAATCATAATCGTATAATTTTTTTTCTATGACCTCTTCTGCAGAGAAGGCTGTGTCTGCAATATATCCAGCTTGCTCCAAGTTGAATTGAAGAATCTCGCATAAATCTTCTTCGTCATCTACTACTAAAATTCTATACTGTTGCATAAAATAATGATTCAAATGAAAGTCAAAGGTAATTAAAAAATCTGTTTTATACAAGTTTATTTGGTGGAACCAAATGCTATTAATTTATCATATCTACTTCCGAATGGTCTGTGATATACGTAAATGGCATATTCGTTTTCGGTTTCCCAAGCATTCCCCTCTATTTTATTCATTACTTGAATATCCCCATTCTGATATAGTGAAGTAGATTTATTCCCGTTGGGAACAACTGCATATAGGTAATTATAACCACCTTGTTTTAATAACATATCTTTTTCGTATGCTTTAGTTTGTGGATTATATGTCATTAAACCCTCATTAGTAAGTCTATTTCCTGTAAGCTCACCTATAATATATACTTTGCAGTTGAAGAAGGGTTCTTCTGCAGGCAGACTAAAGTGTGTGAAAAAATAATCAGCTTCACTATCACTATCCCATGAATTTTGTAGGTTTACTATATATCTGCCATTGACATCTGGGTGATAATATGATTCTTTGGGTTTTCTATATACATCTGGGTAGAGTGTGGCGTGAAAATATGGTTTAAAGTATTCTATGCTCTCTACCTGTTCACTAAGAATATATTCAGAAGAAATGTCGAAACTTCTATAGTCATTTCCAGATTCAAATATCAAATTCCTATTGTTTTGGAATCTTACTTTCTTATGTTCATAGTAATTGGCATCGGTCAAATAAGCTTGATTGTCAATTCTTTGGTTTTGACGAACCAATACTTTTATCTCGTTTGCAGGTTGAGAGATATTATAGTCTGCATAGTCTATCTCTATATCCACTTGTTGGTATGTGTCTTTGTAACTTAATACCGTAAGTGGGGTAGATTGGGCAATAAGTCCTACCATAGGTTCTACAACTGAAAAGCAAGCACTTAATATAGGTAGTTCGTTGTTGTCTTCGTAGATAAGTATGGCATAGTTTCCAGAAATTAATGGTCTGCAATCTTCATTTGGGAAGTTTAATTCATAATGGTCGTATGGAAAATATGTATTGGTAGAAGTGCTTGTGGGTGAAAGATAGCCAGTAAAGAATCCATCTAGATATTCACTTTCGCTTAAATTGGAGTTTTTCCACGTGGCGTCACAATGTATTATTTTGTATGTATATGTCTCTTCTTTATTTGATAAATCATCAAATTTTAATGTAATATATTCTTCTTCTGCAAGTGAAATTACAGGGTAATTAGGTGTCTTGAAGTAATTATTTATTTGTACAGACTTGATGTTATTCTTAAATGACTGAGTATAATAAGTCTGAGCATATACGGTTGCTGAGCCTGTCGAAGCACAAACAATACTAAATAATATAAATAGATAATTTTTCATATTCCTTTATTAACTATGTTTTTCAATATGTCCTAACTCCTAACTTTCTCTGTAAATCCACTACCAAACAGTGCAAAATCCATTATTGTAGGATCTTCTGGGTAATATTTTTTGCAATTTTCTGTTAATTCCAAGACTGCTTTAAAGTCTGTTGCGTTTCTTTTTAGTAATCCTAATTTTTTAGATACTCTATTAACATGGACATCTAATGGAATGTAAAGTTTATTTTTGGATAGTGATTTCCAAATGCCTAAATCAACTATTTTGTCGTCTCTGATTAGCCATCTGAGCAGAAGGCAGAGTCTTTTGCAAGCAGATTGTTTGTTTTTTGGAATTCCATTGGCAGACAGGCATGATAGTAATGCGTCTAGGTAATCTGCTTGGGCGTTCTTGCTTAGATAGTAATTTATATATGATTCTAAGTCTGAATATTCTGTATAAACCTTGAATAGTGAGTTCATTAGATTATAAAAATCGGAAAATTTAAATAATCTGTAGAACGAATTGTTGTCTGTTTTGTATTGTTGCCAGTTTCCTGACATTAGATATTTGTATGGTTCGCCATTCATTAAAGTGTAGGCGAAGTGACACTTTTTGAAAATCTGGTCTCTGTTCCCGTATGCAAGCCACGAACATACAACTGCCATAATTTCTATGTCAGTTTTTTCTTTGCACTTTCTCACCACTGCCACTGGGTCGGTAGTGAAGTATTTGAAATTGTTGTATTTGTTGATTAATTCTGAGTACAATTTAAATAGTTAGGAGTTAGGAATTAGGAGTTAGGAGTTATAACTCACATTGCTCGTTTATTTTAATAAAAAGAGGAAGAATCACTTTTTGGGTGAAACTTCCTCATTTCTTATTTTAGGTCAAAATTTGATTATAGTTTTGGACCAGCAGCAACTAAAGCTTTACCAGCGTCGTTACCAGTGAACTTGTTGAAGTTGTTGATGAAACGATTAGCTAGGTCTTTAGCTTTTTCTTCCCATTGACAAGCACATTCGTAAGTGTCACGTGGGTCTAGAATGTTAGGATCAACTCCTGGAAGTTCGGTTGGTACTTCAAAGTCGAAGAATGGGATTTTCTTAGTTGGAGCGTTGTTGATAGAACCATCTAAGATAGCGTCGATAATACCACGAGTATCTTTGATAGAGATACGTTTGCCTGTACCATTCCAGCCAGTGTTTACTAAATATGCTTTAGCACCAACTTTTTCCATTCTCTTAACAAGTTCTTCACCGTATTTTGTTGGGTGTAAGCTTAAGAATGCTGCACCGAAGCAAGCAGAGAATGTAGGAGTAGGTTCTGTAATACCACGTTCTGTACCAGCCAATTTAGCTGTGAAACCAGATAGGAAGTAGTATTGAGTTTGTTCTGGTGTCAAGATAGATACTGGAGGTAATACACCGAATGCGTCAGCTGACAAGAAAATAACTTGTTGAGCGTGAGGACCTTTTGAAGGAACTGCGATGTTGTTGATGTGGTTGATAGGGTAAGAAACACGAGTGTTTTCTGTTACGCTCTTATCAGCGAAATCAATTTTACCATTAGCATCAACTGTTACGTTTTCTAGAAGTGCATTACGTTTGATAGCGTTGTAGATGTCTGGTTCGCTTTCTTTGTCAAGGTTGATAACTTTAGCGTAGCAACCACCTTCGTAGTTGAATACACCTTCGTCGTCCCAACCGTGTTCGTCGTCACCGATTAATAAACGTTTTGGGTCTGTAGAAAGGGTAGTTTTACCTGTACCTGATAAACCGAAGAAGATAGCTGAGCTAGTGCCTTCCATATTGGTGTTAGCAGAACAGTGCATAGAAGCGATACCTTTAAGTGGGTTGAAGTAGTTCATTAAAGAGAAGATACCTTTCTTCATTTCACCACCATACCATGTATTTAAGATAACTTGTTCGTTAGATTTTAGGTTGAATACAGTAGCAGTTTCTGAATTTAGACCTAGTTCTTTATAGTTGTCAACTTTAGCTTTAGCAGCGTTGTAACATACGAAGTCTGGTTCGCCATAAGCAGCTAATTCTTCTGCTGTAGGACGGATAAACATGTTAGTTACAAAGTGTGCTTGCCATGCTACTTCCATGATGAAACGAACTTTTAGACGAGTGCTTTCGTTTGTACCACAGAATGTATCAACAACGAATAAACGTTTGCCAGAAAGTTGTTTAACGGCTTTAGCTTTAAGGTCAGCCCATGCTTCTTCTGAACAAGGTTTGTTGTCATTTTTGTATTCTTCTGATGTCCACCATACGCTGTCTTCGCTAGCTTCATTTTTAACGAAGAATTTGTCTTTAGGAGAACGACCTGTATAAATACCTGTCATAACGTTAACAGTGTCAAGCTCTGTTAATTGTCCTTTTTCATAACCTTCTAAGCTGTCTTTAGTTTCTTCTTCAAAAAGAACTTCGTAAGAAGGGTTGTGAAGAATTTCTTTCACGTCGGTAATACCGTACTTGCTTAAATCTAAATTTGCCATTTTAAATTAATAATTAGTGAATTTATAATAAAATTTTTAATCTCTTCGATATGGTAAACGATGTGGTAAAATCACCGCTGATATCCACAATGCAAATATAATTAAATAAATCCAAACTGCCAAATTAGCATATCAAAAAACTCAAGTGTTGTGCCCTAAATATTATTTTTTTTGTACTTTTGTATTTGTAATTGAAATATGAATGAAACAATATAAATTAATATATTCTCCAAGCAATATTTTAAAGGTCAAGGCCAATTTACCAGCTTCAAAAAGTATAGCTAATAGGGCTTTGGTTATAGCTGCCTTGTGTGGTGCAGATAGGTGTCTTAAGAATCTTTCTGATTGTGATGATACTCAGGCAGTTATATCAGCTCTTTCTTCTAACGATGAGGTTAAAAATATTGGTGCAGCAGGTACTGCAATGAGGTTTCTGACTGCGTATTATGCTATTTCATCTTTGTCTGTTGTTATGACAGGTACAGAAAGAATGAAAAATAGACCTATTTCTATATTGGTGGACGCATTAAGAAGTTTAGGTGCGGATATAGAATATATGGAAAAAGAAGGTTATCCTCCATTAAAAATTAATGGTAAAAAATTGCAGGGTGGGGAACTTCATGTAAAAGGTGATGTTAGTAGTCAATACCTTTCTGCTCTTTTAATGATAGCACCATATACAGCAGAAGGAATTAAACTAGTAATAGAAGGAGATTTGGTCTCTAGACCATATCTGCAAATGACACTTTCTTTAATGTCAGATTTTGGTATTTGTTATACTTGGAAAGAAAATATAATTGAAATAAAACCATCAGAATATAAACCAAAAGAATTTACTGTAGAAAATGATTGGTCGGCAGCTTCTTATTGGTATTCTGTAGTGGCACTTTCTGGTAATATTTCTATAGAACTAGATTTTCTTAATAAGGAAAGTCTTCAAGGAGATTCGTATTTAAAAGAACTATATAAACCATTGGGAGTTGAAACTGAGTTTGTTGGTAGTGGAGTGAAACTATATAAGAATAATAATGTTAGTTTACCTCCTTTTTATGAAATTTCTCTTAAGGAACAGCCAGATTTAGCACAGACTTTGGTGGTAAGTTGTTTATTGATGAATGTTCCATTTAGGTTTTCTGGTTTAGAGAACCTAAAAATTAAGGAAACAGACAGGATTCAAGCTCTTATAAATGAATGTAAAACTTTAGGTTTTGTCATCAAGGAGGTGGAATCTGGGGTTTTATGTTGGAACGGAGAAAAGTGTTTGCCCAATAAAGAATTAGTCATAAATACATACGAAGACCATAGAATGGCCATGGCATTTGCTCCTGCTGTATTGGTGTTTAAAGATATAACTATTAATGAACCAGATGTGGTGAGCAAATCATATCCATCTTTTTGGAAAGAATTTCAGAAAGTTTTATCTTGTGAAATTCAAGTAATAGATTAAAAATATTAACTTTGCAGTCAATAATTTAATTAATATGAAACCATTAGATACATTACGCGTGGGTATTGCATGTGATCATGCTGGTTATGCCCTAAAAGAAGAGTTAAAATCCATTTTTGGAGGTAAATTATTTGAGTTAGTAGATTTTGGAACTAATTCAGAAGAAAGTGTGGATTATCCAGATATGATTCACCCTCTAGCAAAAGAAGTTAATGAAGGAAAATTTGATTACGCCATTATTATATGCGGTTCTGGCAACGGTGTGAGTATGGTGGCTAATAAATATAAAAATGTGCGTGCAGCACTTTGTTGGCAAGTGGAACTTGCAAAACTAGCTCGTCAACACAACGATGCAAATGTCGTAGCTATCCCTGCTCGTTTCATTTCTCAAGCTACTGCAGAACTTATAGTAGAAGCTTTTCTTTCTACAGATTTTGAGGGGGGAAGACATTTAGCGCGTGTAAGTAAAATCTCTGCAGGGTTATAATTATTTTAAATGGCGACTTCTTCGTTGCACTCGTCCTCACAATCCTCATTGCCTAGCGGCGATTCTGCTCACGCTCGGCATAGTTTAAGTAAACTTAACTCTGCTCTCACTAAATCGCAGAATTTACTGTAAACTCCGGTTGCTCGGACTTCGTGACGCCTAAAATTCGCTCATTTAAAATGAATTATAAGATGCGCATAAAACAAACAGACTTACGGTAGTAAGTCTGTTATATTTTTGCCGAATTTTTGGAGTTCGCGGACTAGGGAGGAGGAAATCTTTTTTAGTTCGGGAGAAGCAAGTAGGAAAATAGTTTCAACATTGAATAGAGTGTAGTTTACTTGGGCTATTTCGCTCTCGTATTTTAAATCTACATCATTTCTAATGCCACGTATAATACACGTGGCATTTTCTTTTTTTACTACATCTGCAGTGAGAGTATTGTATGTGATAACCTTAACTCTAGGTTCGTTTTTGTACTTGTTTTCTATTTCTGCTAGATTTTTTTGGGCATTATCGTTACTTTTTTCACTATTTATGCCTATGCCAATAATAACCTTATCAAACATAGTAAGTGATCTGTTTACTATGTTTTCATGTCCTATAGTGAAAGGATTGAAACTGCCAGGAAAAAGAGCTATGCGTTCCATTCTATTTCTTAATAATGAAATCTGCCTTGTTAATTCTACCTCTCCAAACTTCTATGTTGGAATCTGTGTTAGAATTAAAGATATAAATATAGTCGTTTAATGAACTTGCAGACATATGCTCTTTTGGAGTAAAACCATTACTAGGTCGCTGATATGATTTAAGTGGCAGCCAACTATAACCATCGTTTTTACTATAATAACTAGTAGCGATTTTTCCTTCTTTGTTTTTGCCACCGCATAAGTAGAAATAGTTATAATAATCTACTACACAGGCATTTTCTACAGGCTCGTATTGTAATGTGTCAGTTTGGTTTATAGTATTAATCCAGTAATTTCCGTCTTGAGTAGCCAAAATATTATTAGTTAATTGACCATTAAGGGTGCCAGAAATAATGTATAGAGTGTTGTTATTATTGATTTTTGCACTACCTAATGTAGTTAATTCTTCTAACATATTGCATTCTTCTTCTGTCCATGTGCTTCCATCAAAACTCATGTATTGTGGATTGTCAAGTTTTATAGTGGTATATAATTTCCCATTAAGAATACCCCATAAGTCTATTATTTCTGAGTTTTCTGGAAGTTCTATAGATTTAAAACCAGAATTTATATCAGATAAATCTAAATAATATAATGATTTATTATCAGAACTTGTGGCAAAACACTTTTCGTTGTGAATAATAGATTTCTTATAATTAATATTTAAGTCTTTTTGACTATGTATTAATGTGAAATCATGACCTGTATCAGATTTGTATATTTTAGTTTCACTGTTGTTGTTTGATAAGAATAAATAGATATGTTCTTTGTAACCGCTAGATTTAATGCTATTTATATTGTTTTCGTTAATTATAGATTTAGACCAAATGATAGAGTCTGGTTCTATCTTGTGCTTATTAACAGTTACAGTATATGTCGCAGTTCTCTTTTTGTTACCTCCAACAGTTTTAATGGTAATAGGTTGGGTCATATCTACTGTGTCTAGATAATTCCATTCTTTATCATTTATTGAGATTGAACTTAATTTCTCGTATAATCCAATAGCAGGAAGAACTCTGCTAAAATTGCAATTGTATGAGGCTGAGTCCTCATTGTATATTACGCAGGCTATTGTATCCACGGTAAATGATAAATCTTCTATTCCATCAATTTTCTCGTGTTCGTTGAAGCGAAAGGTTTCAATGTGTGGATTACTATAGCTTCTTATATTTTCTTTATTGTTGCATGCCGAAAATATAAATACAAGTAGTAGAGGTATGAATAATATCTTTTTCATAATTGCTTTATAATAATTATGCAAAGATAATTGTTTAAATTGAATAAAAAAAGGAGAGAGAATTAAAATGAAAAAAGGTTGGTTCATATGAACCAACCTTTAAATATTATATAATTATAGATTATTCAGCAGAAGCTACTTCAGCAGCTAAGAATTTTGCAAATTCTAGGTCTGTTAGAGCAGATTTTGCCATTTCTTCATCTAATTCTTTAACTTTTGCTAAGTTTGCTGTTACACCTGCAGCGTCACCAGAGCGAGCAGCACAGATAGCAGCGATATAGTAAGATTTAGCATTTTTATTAGCGATGTTTTCGATGATAGAAGCAGCTTTGTCTGTGTTACCGCTTAGAAGTTGTGCTAAAGCAGCATTGTTTGATGTAGAAGCACCAAAGTCGCTAACAGCTTGTGCGTAGTTACCTTTGGTAATATTTAATACACCTTGAGCTTCGCCCAATTGAGCAATGCCAGCAGATTTACCAAGTAGTTCTTCTGCTTTTGCATAGTCATCGTTAATCATAGAGATAAGTGCGTTGTTGAAGTTGATTTCAGCTTGTTCGTTTTCTGTAGCAGCTGCAGCTTTTTCCAAAGTAGCAGTAGCGTTAGAATAGTTGTCACCAGCCAATTCTTGAGCACCTAAGTTGTTTACAGTTCTCCAATCAGAAGCGTAGATTTCTGCAGCAGAAGCAATGAAAGCAGCTGCATCTTCTTCTGTTTCTGCTATAGTAGCAGCAAACATAAGTTCTTCTACGTTAAGTGTATCTGGGTTAGATTTAGCAAGAGCAATGATTTCTTCGTCAGTTTTACCTGTAACTTTAACAGTTAAAGTTAGGTGAGAACGACGTAATTTAGGAAGAATGTCATTTGCTAATTCTTTGTAAGCAGCAGAAAGGTTTTTGATTTCAGCTTCACGTTGTTCTGGATCTTGGTATTGGCTAAGAACGCGTAAGATAAGTTCTTTGTCTTGGATGCTAGAAGCATTTACAAGTTCTTGGAAACCTTCCCAGTCTTGAGCAATGTATTTAGCGTCGATAGCAGCTTGGTTTTTGCCTTTCATGTATCTAACTGTGTTCTTTTCACGAGCAGCAGCTAATTTGTCATTTAATTTAACACCACCGTCAGGAGAAGCAGCAGAAACTAAAGTTAGGCTTTCTACGTTGCGTAAGCTATCTTTTAAAGTAGCTTTTGCCACTTTGTTAAGATTTTTTACAGCGTCATTAGCTTTAACATTAGATTGTTGGATTTGGAACATAATGTCTGCTTCTGTAACTTCAAATGTTTCACGTTGGAAGTTGTCTTTTGCATAAGCAGGAGCAATTTCTGATGCACAAGCTAAAGTTTCAGTAGCGATACAACCTACAGCAATTTCGATTTCTGGGATTTGAACTTCTTTGTCTTTTAATGTAGCTTTGAAGCGTAAAGCAAGTTTAGAGTTACGCATTGCTGGAACGTAATCAAAAGAGAAGTTTTGTGATACAGTACCACCAGCTTTATATTGTACAGTTTCGTTGTTTCCTTCTACTTTTGTACCTTGGTAAGTTTTAGACTCAGAAAGAGCTTCACCACCTTCATATTTAAGTACTGGAGTAACTTCTACAACACCTTTTTCTGCGAAGTATTTTTCTGGGAATGTAGCGGTGATAGTACCTTCTACTTTACCACCTTTTACTTCTAGTGGATTAGGGTTTACTGTAAAATACTCTGGTTTAAGTTCGCCTAGGTCTTGGCAAGAAGCGAAAGCCAAGGCAACAAGCATACCAATGCTTAAACGGAATAAATTCTTCATATTTATCAAAATTAGTTAATAGTTTATTCTTTGATACAATTAATAGGCAAAGATAAGTATATTACAGGAAAGAAAAAAAAGAAAAAGAAAGATTTTATCCTTAACAAAAAAATGTTCTAGTATATTTAAAATAATTTAACATTTAAAATATATTTACTTCTTTTTAAATTGTGAAATTTGTTGTGTGAAAGTAAAAATATCGGCAGATAGAATATGTATTTTAAGATAATAAGAAATATTACAACCAAACGTGTAGGTAATTATATATCTGCATATTCCGCTTATATTTTCTCGTCGTTTACAAAAAGAGTATTACTCTGTGCAAAACCTATTTCTGCCTCTATAGAGCCTGCGAACTATTGCAATTTGTCGTGTCCACATTGTCCGACAGGAAGAAAACTTATAGATAAAACAGATAAACGCCTGACAATAAGAGAGTTTAAGTCCTATATTGATTCTCTGCTTCCAGAATTAATGTATCTAAATCTTTATTTTCAAGGAGAACCCTTTTTGAATAAAGATTTACCAGAAATGATTAAATATGCAGATGAAAAAGGTGTTTTTACTTGTGTCTCTACTAATGGGAATGCACTCACAGAAGATGTGGTAAAACGCCTTGTGCAGAGTGGAATAGGAAGACTTATTATTTGTTTAGATGGTGCTACTGCAGATTCTTATTCAAAATATAGAGTAGGTGGGGATTTCTCTAAAGTGATAAATGGAATTTCACTTTCTGTGAAATATGGATTGCCTGTAGAGGTACAATGTCTTCTTTTAAGTACTACAGAAAACGAAATAGAAGAAATCAAATCTCTTTGTAAAACCTTGGGTGTTAAAAGGTTAGTCTTTAAAAAAGCTCAGTTTTATGATGACTATTTAGTACCAGAAAAAGATGAATACTTGCGTTACAAACGTAATGAAAAGGGAAAGCTCGTGCCTAAGGCTAAATTAAAAAACAAATGTTGGAGATTGTTTTCTACTATGGTTATAGATGTAGATGGAAATGTACCAGCATGTTGTTTTGATAAATCTGGGAAATATAGTTTTGGAAATTTGAAACTTTCTCCAGTAAAAGATGTTTGGCTAGGGACTAAAGCCAATAAATTTAGAAAAGCGATATTAAATAATAGAAAAGGTATAGATATTTGTAATAACTGTATATAAAAAGCTGACCTTTGGGTCAGCTTTTTATATGCAATCAATTATTTTTCGTTATTTATAAGTTCTATGCTTAATGGTTCTTCTAGAATTAATCTTAAACCTCTAGTGTATATTTTGTCTGAGGATTTAGCTTTGTTTCTTGATTTTACATTAAGTAGGTCTGCGTCGTTATCATAAGAAGAACCACCGCGAGTTACGTATGAAGTGCCAGAAGCACCTCCTTTTGGGTCAGTTACTTCTGCTTCTTTATAATTACTATATTTATCTGCAGTCCATTCTTCTACATTACCGGTCATGTCATAAAGACCTAGTTCGTTTGCTTTTAACTTACCTACTTCATTTAACAAACCATTAGTCCATGCAACTTCTGATAAGTCATTGCTTCCACTATATGTGTAACCAGTAGAATTCATACCACCTATTGCAGCCCATTCCCATTGAGCTTCTGTTGGAATAGCAAATTTTCTGCCTGTAAGTTGGTTTAGTGCAGCGACAAATTCTTTTGCCTGGTCTAATGTGATGTTATTTACTGGACAATTTTCAGGATTTGTGTTTCCTTCTATCAACCCTTCATTGTCAGAAGGATTAAGTAACATAACTGTTTCCCATTGTGCTTGAGTGACTTCTGTTTTACACATATAGTATGATTTGCTGAACTTCACTTTGTGCTCTGGACTAGAAGTTACTAGACTTGCATCACCCATAATGAAACCTAATGTGTCTCTTTTTACTAGAACGAAGTCACCAACTATTGTGTTAATGTTTTCTGGCCATTGTGCTTCTATTTCTTCTTGAGTAGGAGGTTCTTGAACACAAGATGTTAATCCTGTAACAAGTAAACCTAATGCTATGATATATTTAATTGCTTTCATGATATTTATTTTTTAATGATTCTGTGAGTTGAAATATTGTTGTCTATAAGAATGCGTACAATATAGTGTCCTTTTGCTAATCCATCTATTGATATATTATCGGTGTCTTGAGCTTGAGCTACTACATTGCCAGAAAGATTAATTACTTCTATGTTAGAAGGTGTTTCTTTTGCAATAACAGTGATGTTGTCTTCTGCTATGGTAGGTAATACTATGCAAGAGGTACCGTCTGCAAGTGTTTCGTCTATAGATACTAAGTTTTCTAGTTCTCTAGACATTAATATTACAAGTTCTCCTGGTTTCAATGTTAGTACGTGGTCTTTACGTCTAATATTTATTTGTTCACCAGTTAAATAGTTGTACCATGTTCCTGTTTTAGATACATTAGCAGTAGTGGTAATATTAGTAGTAGCACTAAAGTTTGCCATTACTATAATGTCTATGTTCTTATTAGAGTTTTCTGGATCTTCGTATGAAATATCCATTCTACGTGGTTTGTCCCATGTGCTTCCTGTTAGGTTTATAGAAGTGAAGTTTTCTGCACGGAATATTTCTGGATTTTTGGTACGTAGTGAAATAACTTTTGCAGATTTTTCGTATGCAGCCCAACGATCTGGGTCTTCGTCCCATTTAAGTGTCCAAGGAATAGGTTTGGCGTATGTACGACATTCGTCATCTATTTTTCCATTAGAACAATAGTTAATAGAGAAGTCATAACCTAGTTCTTGGAATTGCCACATCATTTTTGGACCAGGAATAAGTGTAGCAAATGCTATAACAGCTGGAACACGAGCCATACGACTAGCGTGTGATTCTTTTAAGTTTCCGTCACCATAAGCGATTGCTTTGTACATATTACGTTCTTCGTCGTGGCTTTCTGCGTAACCTACCCATGTATCGGTGAACATACCACCTACACTACCAGGATAATTAGTTGTAATTTTTTTAAGGTCATTGTTGTCTGTGAAGTTACTAGAAGAAGCCCAACCCATAGCTACTTGGTTGTAGCTGTTGTTCATATTTCTCCAAGGAAGTATGCCATATTCTGCATAAACTTTTTCTTCTGAATAATCACCTAGGTGTTCTATAATGAAATAGGTTTCTGGATCTATAGATTTAGCGGCGTCGCAATAATCTTTGATAATTACAATACGTGATGCGTCATATTGGCTCCATTTGCCAGCGTCATCACCAGTGTTCTTTTGTGTTAGCCCTTTGGTTAAGTCCATACGATAACCATCTACATGATATTCTTCTACCCAATATTCTAGAACGCGTTTAAAATATTTGCGTGTGCCTTCGTATTCGTGGTTAATGTCGTGGAATACATTGAATGGGTGTTTTGCAACACGATTGAACCATGGATTATTTGCTGCAGTTGAACTACCATCCCAATAAAGTTTTGCCATAGGGCAAATACCTGTTGCATGATTGAATACCATGTCTATAATTACTGCAATACCACGTTTGTGACATTCATCAATGAATTTCTTGTACAAGTTTCTATTGCCGTAAGCTTTGTCGTATGCAAAGAAGTGGTTAGGGTTGTATCCCCAGCTGTCATTTCCGTCAAATTCGGTTACAGGCATCAATTCTATAGCATTAATACCTAGTTTTTCTAAATAGTCAAGCTTATTAATAACTGCTTGAAGTGACTTTGTAGAATAGAAGTCTCTTACTAATAATTCATATATTACTAAATCTTTGGCTTCTGGTTTTTTGAAATCTGTTACTTCCCAGTCATATACCTCTTTTGCTTTTGGACCTTCTAAAACAGAAACTAAACCATCTGCTTTGTTGCCTGTTGGGTATTTAGGAAGCGTTTTGTCTAATCTATTGATTAGGTATGAGTCATTCCATGGGTCTAGAACAACTTCTGAATATGGATCACTTACTTTTATTTTTCCATCTACTAGATATTGGAAGCCATATTTTTTAGTAGGGTCTTCTACTGCAATGGTACGCCAGAATAATCTGGTTGGAGCTTTTTCGTCTTCAAGTTGTACATCTGCACGATACATTTGGAATTTCTCATTGTATTTCCAATCGTTGAAATCGCCAATGATATAGATGTCTTCACTTAATGGAGCACGGAAAACTAATGTGATAGAGTCACAATCTGTGTGGTAATTAATACCTTCTTTATATTCCTCTGGGACTTGTTTTTCTGTAACAGGAGTAGCTACAAAGAATGAAATGGTGTCAGAAACAACTACTTTATCTTCTTCTGTAAGAAGTAAAATAACTTCTTGGTTACCTGCTTCTGTCAAATCTAATTTGTGTGAAATACTGCTGGCATCTTTTTGAGTTGCAACAGTTTCTTCATTAATCTTCAAAGTAAGTGAACCTTTGATTGAGGTTTCTCCTTTTACATTGATTTTTTGATTAATACTTAGAAGACTACCATCTGTAGGGTTAGTTATTTTTGCCGCAGGAACTCCGTCTTCTACTAGTTCGTAGAGAATGTCACTGCCACCAGAAGTTTTTCCTTGGTTTTCACCTTTTGCATCACGGAATACAAAAGCTAATTTGGTAACAACTTCGTCATCTTCTAATTCATAATAAGCTTTAAGACCGCCTGTAATTTCCAATTTCCAAAGGTTCTCAGAAACTTTTTCCATCTTATATTTGTCGCTATTATCTAGCCATTTTGGAGCATGTTTCCAATCGGTGTCAGATGTACTTTTTGTAGTAATGACGCCTGTGTGAGCATAACATTCTTCCACATCTCTCATACTTGCATTACCTTGTGTTGCATCGTAGTAAACATAAAATGTTTCGTTAGTTGCAGAGGTAATAAAAGTAGGTTCTGTATAGACTTGAGCCCATAGAGCCATACTACACAGCATAAAACTAAAAATAAGTAATAATTTTTTCATAAATATTTTGATTAGATTAATTGCGTAAGCACAAATATAAAGATTATTTTTATAACACCTAATATTTTTTAACAAAAAAAAGAAGCTGACCACGTTAATAGTCAACTTCTTTTATGATTTTATTATTATGTTTTATTTTTTAGCAGTTTTTGCCAATTTTTTTCTTTCTATATCGTAAGCCAATGGGATAGCAACGAATAGAGTAGAATATGTACCGATGATTACACCTACCATCATAGCGAATACAAATCCTTGGATAGTTTCACCACCTAGTAGGAAGATAACGATTAATACAATAAATGTAGAAAGTGATGTACTTAATGTACGAGTTAATGTAGCGTTGATAGCTTCATTGATAACATCTTTTCTATCACGTTTTGGATATAGTTGTATTAATTCACGCACACGGTCAAATACTACCACGGTGTCATTTACAGAATAACCAATGATGGTTAGAATAGCTGCAATGAACTGTTGGTCAATTTCCATAGAGAATGGCATAATGCTGTATAGTAATGAGTATGTTCCTATGATGAATAATACGTCATGTGCAATAGAACCAATTGTACCAACACTATAAGACACATTTCTAAATCTGATGAAGATATAAATGAATATACCAATAATAGAGAATAGAATAGCCCAAACAGCATCTGCTTTGATATCGTCTGCTATGGCAGGACCTACTTTTTGTGAACTTTGAACACCTAATAGTTCTGCTTCATTGCCTGTAGAAAGTTGAGCTTGACCATCGGTAATTACGTAACCTTTCAAGAACATTTCTTTAGTTACATTATATTGTTCCAATTCTGGTTGTAATTCGTCAAATAAGATTTGTTCTACTTCGTCATCAACAGCTTTGTCATTGCTATTAATTTTGTAGTTGGTAGAAATTCTTACTTGATTTTCAGAACCAATAGTAATTACTGAAACTTGAGCATCTGTAAATCCATCTTCTAGTGCATTTAGAATATCTTCTGTATTAACCTTTTCTGCAAAACGAACTACATAGTTTCTACCACCAGTGAAGTCGATACCTTGATTTAAACCACGGAATCCAAGAGAAATACCTGCAATTAGGATAAATGCACATGAAATGATATATCCCATTTTACGAAGTTTTACCCAATCTACTTTTAAGTTGGCTAGTAGATTTTTTGAGATTTTAGTAGAGAATGTCCAGTCTGTAATGCTTCCTTTTTCTGCTTTTGCTTCATAGAATATGCGTGTTAGGAACACAGCAGTAAAGAATGAAGTGATAATACCTATGATAAGGGTAGTTGCGAAACCTTTGATTGGACCAGTTCCGAAATAGAATAGGATAACACCTGTGATTATTGTGGTTAAGTTTGAGTCGATAATAGCAGACATTGCATTTTTATAACCATCTTGGATAGCTGATTTGTGTGTTTTGCCTGCTTTTAGTTCTTCTTTGATACGTTCGTAGATAAGCACGTTTGCGTCCACTGCCATACCTAGAGTAAGCACGATACCTGCTATACCAGGAAGGGTAAGCACAGCTTTGAATGAAGCTAAGATACCAACTAGGAAGAATACGTTAACTAATAATGCACCATCTACTACTAGACCTGGTTTAAATCCGTAGTAAACCATCATATAAATCATTACAGCAAAGAATGCGATAACGAATGAAATCAAACCTTTGGTAATAGCTTCTTGACCTAATGAAGGACCTACAACGTCTTCTTGGATAATGCGAGAAGGAGCTGGCATCTTACCAGATTTAAGTACGTTTGCTAAGTCTTTTGCTTCTTGTGGGGTAAAATTACCAGAGATTTCTGAACGTCCACCTGTGATTTCTGTGTTTACATTAGGGAAAGAGTAAACCATGCCGTCTAGAACGATAGCTATACTACGACCAATATTGTCTTTGGTCAATTTTGCCCATGCTTTTGCTCCTTCTGGGTTCATAGTCATACTAACAGTTGAGCTAGCAGTGAATTGGCTTAAATCGTCACGTGCATCTGTGATAACATTGCCTTCTAGTGGAGCTTTACCGTCACGGTCTGTAACTTTGATAGCTACAAGTTCGTAATAAAGTCCTTTTTCGTCTATAGGTTTAACAGTCCAGCGGAATGCTAATTCACGAGGAAGAACTTCTTTTACTTTACGCATATTTAAGTATTCCATAACAGTGGCAGTGTCTCTTACATTCACCACACCAACAGCTGGTGTAGGAACAAGTTGGCCATTGCTATTAGAAATCATTAATTTGCTAAATAAAGGATTTGCTTTTGCAAATTCTTCCATTTGTTTAACGCTGTCTGCGTTAGCTGCGTCTTGATTTGCCAAAACAGAGCTTAAAGAATCTAGAGAATTAACAACTTCTTCTTTTGCAACTTCTTCTACTTTTGGTGCTTCTTCTTTAACTTCTGCAGCTAGAGATTCTGCAATGATAGCGTTAGCTTTTTCTAAGTCACCGTAGATTTCGGTTAGATTAAATGTTTCCCAGAATTCTAGGTTTGCAGAACCTTGAAGAAGTTTACGAACACGTTCTGGTTCTTTGATACCAGGAAGTTCTATCAAGATACGACCATTTGTTTCTAAGCGTTGGATATTTGGTTGAACTACACCAAAACGGTCGATACGTGTACGAAGAACGTTGTAAGAGTTATCTACTGTAGCTTGAACTTCTTCTTTAAGCACAGAGATTACTTCTTCATTAGTACTTTTTAAATTGATGCGATCTTTTAATGAGAATGTTGTGAAAATCGCTGCAAGTCTAGCGTTAGGGTCAAGTTCTGTATATGCTTCATTGAACAATTCTAAGAAGTCTTTTTGACTGCTAGCTTGACGTTCTATGGCTAAGTCCATAGCCTTGTTAAATGTTGCATCTTTTGAGTTTCCTGCTAATGTACGTACGATGTCTGGTACAGAAACTTCTAAGATAACGTTCATACCACCTTTAAGGTCTAGACCTAAACCTAGTTCTTTCTCACGGCATTCTTTTAGTGTGTATCCCAACCACACTTGTTCTGTTGCAAGAGAATCTAGATAGTGGTATTCTGCCATTTTATCGCCATTAGCATATTCTTTTGCTTGTTTATTGTAGTATGAAGTAACTACATTAAATGACAAGTAAAATAAACATACTAAACTTAATAAAACAGCAAAAGCGGTTATAAATCCTTTGTTTTGCATATTATAAATTAGTTATTAAATTGTTTAAATTCTATTGTAATAGGGTTTATACCTTGAAAAAACAAGTTGCAAATATAGTAAATATACTTTTAAAACCCAAAAAAATTATATAATTAGCATTGCGTCTCCGTAACAACCAAATTTATAGCCTTCTTTTACAGCTACATCGTATGCATTCATTACATTCTCAAACCCGCCAAATGCTGCTGTCATCATTAGAAGTTGTGATTCTGGAGCATAGAAATTGGCTACCATAGAGTTTGCTACAGTGAAGTCGTATGGTGGGAAAATAAATTTATTAGTCCAGCCATCGTATGTTTTAACGTGACCTTCTGTACATACTGCAGTTTCCAATGCACGCATTACAGTGGTGCCGATAGCACAAATTCTTCTTCTTTTGTCTTGAGTGGTATTAATAATCTGACAAGCCTCTTCACCAACTATAAGTTGTTCTGAATCTGTCTTGTGTTTGGTTAAATCTTCTACATCTATTTCGCGGAAGTTGCCCAAACTAGCATGTAAAGTGATGAAAGTATGATTAATATCATTTAGTTCCATCAATTTTAGAAGTTCACGACTAAAGTGTAGTGCTGCACTAGGAGCTACTACTGCACCTTCATTTTTGGCAAAAATGGTTTGGTAGCGTTCTTCGTCAGAAGGTTCTACAGGACGAGTAATATATCTAGGAAGTGGAGTTTCTCCCATGCTGTAAAGTACTTCTTTGAATGTGTCGTGGTCTCCGTCAAACAAGAAACGAAGTGTACGACCACGTGAAGTGGTATTATCTATAACTTCTGCAACAAGTGAATCGTCTTCGCCAAAATATAGTTTATTACCAATACGTATTTTACGAGCAGGATCTACCAAAACGTCCCAAAGTCTTAATTCTTCGTTAAGTTCTCTAAGTAAAAAGACTTCTATTTTTGCCCCAGTTTTTTCCTTGTTACCATATAATCTAGCAGGGAACACTTTTGTGTCATTAAAAATGAATAAGTCGTCCTTGCCGAAATACTCTATAATATCGTAAAATTTCTTGTGCTCTATTTCACCTGTATCTTTATGTAATACAAGTAAACGAGATTCGTCACGGTATTTTGCAGGATACTGTGCGATTAGTTCTTCTGGTAACTTAAATCTAAATTGTGATAATTTCATATAAAGTTAGGAGTTAGGAGTTAGGAGTTAGGAGTTAGGAGTTACCCTAGTCTTTACTCTGTTGTTATTAAATTATTTATATTTTTTACAAAGTCGTCGTATTGAAGGCAGTTTTCTACTCTAATGTCGCCTACTTTGGTGCGTCTAAGGGCAGTAAGGTGTCCACCGCTATTTAACGCTTCGCCAATATCGCGAGCTAATGCTCTAATGTATGTACCCTTACTACATACCACTCTCACCACTATTTCTGGCATCTTATAATCCAGAAGTTCTATCTCATCTATAACAAGGGTTTTGGGTTTTAATTCCACTTCGTCGCCTTTTCTAGCATATTCGTATGCACGTTTGCCATTAATTTTTATGGCAGAATAGGTGGGTGGAATTTGTTTAATTTCACCTATAAACTTATTTAAGGTTTGTTTAACCAAATCTTCTGTAATGTGTTCTACAGGATATTCTGCGTCTATTTCTGTTTCCAAGTCAAAAGAAGGAGTGGTGGCACCCAACTTGATGGTGGCAACATATTCTTTGGTTTGGTATTGGAAACTTTCTATTAGTTTTGTGTTCTTACCTGTGCATAGAATCATCACTCCAGTGGCAAGAGGATCCAAAGTACCAGCATGTCCCACCTTGAGTTTCTTTACTCCAATATGCCTGCTCAATACTCCTCTCACTCTATTTACTAGATTAAAAGAAGTCCAACCCAAAGGTTTGTCAAAATATAAAACAGTATTCACCTCTTAACCCAATATTAAAGCCAAAGAACCTGCGATTAAACAGTAGATTGCGAAATATATTAATTTTCCTTTTCTAACTATATTAATCATAAATTTACAAGCAAAACAGCCAGAAATGAATGCTGCAATAAATCCTATCACTAGATTAATAGTATTGTTGTCCGTAGTGAAACCTGTTTGGAAAATCTCTATAGTATCAAGAAGGGCTTCGCCTAATATTGGAACTAATACCATAAGGAATGAGAATTGTGCCATGTTTTCTTTTTTATTGCCTAGCAATAGACCTGTGGCAATAGTAGTTCCAGAACGAGAAAGTCCAGGAAGTACGGCACATGCTTGACTCAAACCTATGATAAATGCGTCTAGGTATGATATATTTTCTTTTTGTCTTGGTTTTGCATAGTATGAAAATGCTAGTAAAAGTGATGTAATTATTAAACAACAACCTACTAAAATAAGACCATTGCCAAATAGGCTTTCTACCTTATCTTTGAAGAAAACCCCAACTATGAAAATAGGAATACAAGAAATAGCTATTTTGGCTATGTATTCTTTTTCTGGATTCCATGTTTTGGTAAACATTCCTTTAAATAAAAAGGAGATTTCATTCCATAGAATTACAATAGTACTCATGACAGTTGCCACGTGTACAGTAACTGTAAAAGATAAATTGTTTTCACTTGCAGTGCCAAATATAGCTTGTCCTATCTCTAGGTGACCGCTACTACTTACAGGTAAAAATTCTGTTAAGCCTTGGATAAGACCCAAAATAAGTGCTTCGTACCAACTCATTGTTTATTCTTTTTTTTGTATAAAATGGCTACAATAACAGATAAATATCCAAAGAAAACTATCATAGGACCGATAATTAATCTTCTAGTACTGAATATGTCTGGCTCAAAATTTCCATCTGTAGAAACAGGACCAGCCATCATAAGTATGTAACCGATTAATATTATAACAATACTTATGCTTATAGCAATAAGATTTTTCTTACCTAAGCGTAGGTTTAATTTATTATCTTCTTTCATAAATTAAATGTAATACATATCATCTACTTGAAGACGTAAATAACGTCCCACTGATAAAAATGTGGAGATAGTAGTGATTAAGATACCAGATATTAACATTACAAGGAAAGATATAAGAAGTGAATTTATACTTTCCATTGTGAATAAGTCGCTTAGTTCAGATTGGACTAGGAATATCATTCCAGACAAAAGTCCCATGCCAATAAATGAAGAAATAAGTCCTGTAATAGCACCTTGTGCTAGGAATGGACGACGAATGAAACTTCCTGTGGCTCCAACCAACTTCATAGTATGAATAATGAAGCGTTTTGCATACACGGTTAGTCTAACAGTATTGCTAATCAATGCGTATGAAACGATTAAAAGAAGAATAGAAAGTCCCATAAGAATGGCAGAAATTCTGCTAACATTCTGATTAATAATTTCTATTAAATCTTTTTGATAGATAACCTCTTTGACCAAAGGGTATTTGTGAAGTTGTGCTTCTATCATAGCAATGCTATCATTATTGGCATATTCCGAATTTAATTTTAGTTCTATAGAACCAAGTAGGGGATTGTACCCTAAAAATTCTGTAGGGTCTTGTCCTAATTCTTCTGCAAGTTCTTTTGCTGCACGTTCTTTGTCTATGTATTCTGTAGATTTAGCATAAACAGAAGCGTCTATGTTTTTTTGAAGTTTTTGGATATCAACTAGTTTAGCTTCGTCTTTTAAAACGATAGACATTGTTAAATTTTCGCGTACATAAACAGACAACTCGCTAGTTAAAAGTAGAATCAAAGTATTTAATCCTATAAGAAATAACACTAGAGATATACTAATTATACTAGTCAATCTAGAATTGAATATATGTGACACAGATAGTTGTGATTTATTGTTCATTATTATGTTTCTTTTTAGTTCTGTAATTTTTATACATTAAAAATTGCGAGTAGAGCTCTTCACGGGATTTTATTTATGATTAACTACAAAAGCTAAACTCACTTCGTTCAGACAACGCTTTTGTTTAACGTTAATCATTGCATAAAATCTATTTCCGCTCATCGCAATATCGCATTTTTAAGTATAAAAATACTAATTTCTAATTTCTAATTTTTTCTTTTTAAGTTTACAAAGATAATACATGAAAGAGCCGTTGTCAAGAGAATAGAGCAAATAATTGATAAAATTTTTCCTATATCATAAGATTTAGGCTCAAAACGGAACTCTATAGTATAATCACCAGCTTTTAATTCCATAGCCCTTAATAAATAATTTGCTCTGAAATATGGTACTTCTTCATCATCTATGTATGCGTTCCAACCATCAGGATAGTAAATTTCTGAAAATACTGCCAATTGGTCTTCTGTACTGGAGAACTTATAAGTCATAGAGTTTGGTTCGTACTTAATAAGTTTGATTTTGCCGTTTGCTGAATTGTATTTCTTGTCATTAGGTGCATTTTCTGTAGATTTATCCACAATTACCGTATTTGTAAGTGAATCAAGCCCCAAAGAAAGTATTTCTTTGTCGGCAGAGTTTACCAAGTTTATGTTATCTACTAGCCAAGCATTGCCCATCTTGTATGGGTTTGAAATTGGCATTGCCTGTGGCGTATAAATCACATATTTTGTGTTTAACATATTCAATACAGGAGTCTTTTTGAATATTTCTTCTGCTTCGCCAAGTGTGCTAATGGTTCTTAGAGAAGATGTGAAATCTCTAATCTCTTTTGATAGATGAACTTCTATAAGTTCCTGATAACGACGTAGTTTAACAGCACTATAGCCTCCCACATTTTTGTGAAAATATGATGGAGCAGAACTATTAAATATATCCACAGTAAGATTTAATACGCGGAATTCTTCAGATTTGTCTGCCAAAATGTATTTGTCAGCATCAGATGCCGTAAAAGGTTTGTTTTTTGCCTCTTTTTTTACAAAACTTCTTTCGTTTAGGTATCTGTGAGCCACAGGAATCATATCTGTAGCACAAAGCACGCAAAGTGCAATAGAAGCCATTAAAGCATTTATTTTTCCTTTTACATAAATGAATAAAAGAGTAAATGCTAATGCAATGAAAACTAATGACCTAAGTGCGCCTGCTCTAAGCATTTCTGCACGGTCTAGTGGAAGAGTTTCTGTTAGGAAACTGTATGAACTGCCATAAGAATTGTCAGAAGTAGAGGTGAAATCTCCTGCTAATGAAGGGATTAATGTGAATAATAAACATAGACCTCCTGTAATTCCAGCCCCTATATAAAGTGATTTTAGTTTCTTTTTGGAATCTACATCATTAGAAATTAATTCTTTAACTCCTAAAAATGCTAGAATAACCATACATAAACAGCTTATGGTAAGCGTCATAGATACAGTGCGGAATTTGTCATAAAGTGGAACATAATTTACAAAAAACTCTGTAAATGGCATAAAATTGTGTCCCCACGAAAGTAAAATTCCCAAAATGGTGGCAGATATTAACCACCAACGTTGTTTGTTTGGAACTAAAATACAGCCTACTATAAATAAGAAACAGACTATTGCACCAGCATATACAGGACCAGATGTGAATGGTTGGGTGCCCCAATATGTTGGCATTGGCTGAATATACATTAGTTCTGCCAGATTTCTAGGGTTTCCAGTGCGGGCAAGTCTTTCTTTGTCTGCGTTAGATAGGTCTTTATTAGTATTTCTAAAGCCAGTGATTTGTCCCATTTTTTGAGCAGTGTGACTATCTGCATCCAAATATGTATGAGAAGCCCCCCCTTTGAAATCTGGAATTAGAAGAGTGAAGGTTTCATCTATTCCATAACTCCATGCGGTTATGTAATCTATATCCAATCCGTGTTTATCTCCAGATTCTATGATAGTTAGTCCATTACTATCACCACGCATAGTGTGTTTACTATATTCTGCAGTGGTGATGAGTCTGGTGGCATTTAAGCCTACTGCCAATATTGCACCAAGGGCAAGAAAACCTAGGCTTGTGAAGAATTTTTTAATTGTTTTCTCTTTGATTGCAAAAACGATTTCTGAAATACCTAGAATTATTGCTATAAATAGGGTATAGTAAATGATTTGAATATGATTTGCGTATAATCCAAGCCCTAGGAATAATGCTAAAAGTGTAGCTCCTATATATGGTTTGTTCTGTCTGAATCCCATATAAATAGATGCTATGATAGGTGCCATATATGCAATGGCAACAGCTTTGGTGTTGTGTCCTGCCACTATTATAATGAGGTTGTAAGACCCGAACGCAAAGGCTATACTACCTGCTATAGCCCAATATGGGGATAGTCCGAATGCTATTAGAAGTATGTAGAATCCCACTAAATATAGAAAAACTCTGTATGTGGGTCCTGGTAGTAAGCGTAGAGCATCATCTGTTAGAGATATGATACTGTTGTCATCTTTCATACAGATTTGATAGGTTGGCATACCAGAAAACATAGATCCTGTCCATAGGGTTTGGTCGTCATGTGTTTCGTTGTAGGCATTCGCTTCTTGTGCCATGCCCATATAGCTTTGGGTATCACCACCAAATATGTCTTTCCCAGAAAATACAGGTGAAAGGAATGCAAAAGTGAGAACTAGGAATGAAATAATTGCAATGATGTGTGGAAGAAATTTTTTCATATAGTATTTATTATAAGAGCAATGATTAAGCAAGCTTATCATTGCTCTCGCTGCTCGGATTTGTCGGGATGACTGGATTCGAACCAGCGACCACACGCCCCCCAGACGTGTACTCTAACCGGGCTGAGCTACATCCCGAAATAAAATCTCACCATTTCTGGTGAGACTTTTTATTTATGTTATTCTGCTGGTTTTTCTTCAGCTTTTGCTTCTGCCTTGGCTTCTGGTTTTGCAGGACGTGGAGGACGAGGAGTAAGAACTTTGTGAGAAAGTTTAAACTTACCTGTCTTTTTGTCTATGTCTAGAAGTTTAACTTGAATTTCGTCACCTTCTTTAAGACCAGCTTTTTCCATGTCTTCTATGCGAGCCCAGCTGATTTCTGAAATATGAAGTAAACCTTCTTTACCAGGCATAAATTCTACGAATGCACCGTATGGCATGATAGATTTTACTACTGCATCGTATGTTTCACCTACTTCTGGTACAGCTACGATAGCTTTCACTTTGCGTACTGCACAATCTAGAGATTCCTTGTTGTTTGCAGCTATTTCTACTACGCCATAGTTGTCTTGTTCTTCGATAGAGATGCTAGCACCACTTTCTGCTTGCATTGCTTGGATAATCTTACCGCCAGGACCTATGATAGCACCTATCATATCTTTTGGCACGTTGATAGTAACAATACGTGGAGCATGAGGTTTGAAGTCTTCGCGTGGAGCAGGTAGAGTTTCTTCTATCTTACCTAATATGTGCATACGACCTTCGCGTGCTTGAGCAAGTGCTCTTTCTAATATCTCATAAGAAAGACCATCTACCTTGATATCCATTTGGGTAGCAGTGATACCGTCTTTTTGTACCTGTAACTTTGAAGTCCATATCACCTAAGTGGTCTTCGTCGCCCAAGATGTCAGAAAGTACTGCATAATTGGTTCCTTTATTTTCTGAGATAAGACCCATAGCAATACCAGAAACAGGTTTCTTAATTTGAACACCTGCATCCATAAGTGCAAGAGTACCAGCACAAACAGAAGCCATAGATGAAGAACCATTAGATTCTAGAATATCAGAAACCACGCGTACTACGTATGGATAGTTGTCTGGAATCATACGTTTTAATGCACGGCAAGCTAAGTTTCCGTGACCAATTTCACGACGACCAACACCACGTTGAGCACGAGCCTCACCTGTAGAGAATGGAGGGAAATTGTAGTGAAGTAAGAAACGTTCTTTGCCTTGAATTAATGATTCATCTATGATTTTTTCATCTTGTTTTGTACCTAGAGTAACACTACATAGAGATTGAGTCTCGCCACGAGTAAAGATAGAAGAACCATGAGGACCAGGTAGATAACCTACTTCTGACCAGATAGGACGAATTTCTGTGGTTTTACGACCGTCTAAGCGGATGCCTTCGTCTAGAATGGCACGACGCATAGCTTCTTTTTCTACATCGTGATAGTAGCGGTCTATAAGGGCTGCTTTTTCCTCCAATTCTTCTTCTGAGAATGTTGCTTTATATTCTTCACGAACAGCCTTGAAGTTTTCGCCACGAGAATGTTTGTCTGTGTTGCAAGATTTAGCTAATTCATAAGTTTTTGCATAAGTTTTTTCGCGAACGTCTTTTCTCAACTCTTCATCATTTTCTTCGTGACAATATTCGCGTTTAACAGTTTTGCCCACAGCTTCCATCAATTCTAATTGAGCTTGGCAGTGAGGTTTAATAGCTTCGTGAGCAGTGCGGATAGCATTAAGAAGGTCTGCTTCTGAAACTTCGTTCATTTCACCCTCTACCATCATAATGTTATCAAGTGTAGCAGCCACCATAATATCTAGGTCTGCTTTTTCTAATTGCTCAAATGTTGGGTTTACAACAAACTCACCATCGATGCGAGCTACGCGAACTTCTGAAATAGGACCATTGAATGGAATATCAGAAACTGCGATAGCAGCAGAAGCAGCTAGACCAGCAAGTGCGTCTGGCATATCAACACCATCAGCAGAGTATAGTGTTACGTTTACAAAAGTGTCTGCGTGATAATCATCTGGGAACAAGGGACGAAGTGCGCGATCAACAAGACGTGCAGTTAAGATTTCGTAATCTGATGCTTTACCTTCTCTACGAGTGAAACCTCCTGGAAAGCGTCCTGCAGAAGCAAATTTTTCTTTGTACTCAACGGTAAGTGGCATGAAGTCTGTGCCAGGAACTGCATCTTGTGCAGAACAAACCGTAGCTAAAAGCATGGTGTTTCCCATGCGAACCATAACAGCACCGTCAGCTTGTTTAGCTAGTTTTCCAGTCTCGATGCTGATTTCTCTTCCATCAGCCAATGTGATGGTTTTTGTAACTACATTCATAATAAATTTTCAATAAATAAGTCTTAAACTCTTAAATTCGAGCAAAGATAGAAATTATTTTCGTAAAAAGACTACTAAATTTTTATTATTTTTGTCGTATGATTAAAATCAATGTACTTTCGGATAATTATTCTAGTGCCGATTCTCCTGCATTTTTAACGGAACACGGCTATTCAGTTTATATAGAATTTGGAGAAAAAAAGAATCTAATAGACACAGGTGCATCTGATAATTTTTTTAAGAATGCAGAACGCTTAGGTATTAATATTTCGGAAATAGACTTAGCAGTACTCTCGCACGGACATCGTGACCACACAGGTGGATTGAAACATTTGATTTCTCAGACTCATTGCCCAATTTACCTATCGGAAAACGTTTTTGGCAAAAAGTTTCACTCTTGTCGTGGCGACAAAGGTCTTAGAAATATAGGCACAGATTTAGAACTTTTGGAAAAATATAACAATCGTTTTCGCATTGTAAGTGAAAGTTGTTGGATTTTGCCAAATATTGCCCTTGTAGCAAACAAAGATTTTGGTTATCCTAGACCATACGGCAATAAATTTTTAACTGCTGAGGTCGATGGTGAAATTTTTTCTGATGATTTTTCTCACGAATTGCACTTGTGCATAGTAACAGAAGGTGGACTAGAAATATTTTCTCCTTGCTCGCATGGTGGATTTGGAAATATTGTTTCTGCTTGCCGCGAGTTTACAGGCGTAGAAAATGTCATACGCTACACAGGAGGTCTGCATATAGTAGAATCTGAACAAGTAGCTGCTGAGGTTGCGTCTTTCCTTGAAGTAAAATCTTCTCTTACTCCCTCAACTATCATAAACACCTCTCACTGCACCTGCCCCGAAGCGATGAAACTTATTGCAGAAAATTGTAAATAACATTCAATATATTGATAATTATAGTCCAATAAAGGATATAACTATCAACATAATGATAGTTAATGAGAATGTAAATGTGTATTTTTGTTTATATCCCATAATAATGTTACCTTTGCAATAGCCTTTGAACTCAAGCACAGGTTAGGTCTTGGTTACATTTTGTGAATTTAAATATGTAGGGACACAGCGTGCTGTGTCCGTAATGCAATGAAAGGGATGTAGTGCGCAAGCCTCATGCGTAGAACATCTTTTATAACTAGAGTTTTATTAATCTTAATTTTTAGTCTTTATGAGCAAAAAATTAACATCGTCTTGCAATGATGCATTGCAGGTAAATCAAAATCAAATTATACTTTATAAACAAAACAATACTTATAGTTCTGAAAATATTAATGATTCAATTCTTTCAGAACCATTTGTTGAGTATTATTCAGGAATCCCTTATTTAGAATTTGAACGTATACAGTCTTTTGCAGAACGCACTAGAGGTATTGTTTTGCCCAACCTGAAAAGTAAGTATGTAGAAATTGTAAAAGTAAAACACCATAATTTTATGGGAAGTGACCCATTGGGTAAAGCACGACAATGGGCAGAAGAGAATCTAATAAAAACGTATGTTTCACATAAAGGAACATCTGAAGAATTTGAATATCAAATAAGTAAAAAGTCTATAAAGAAATATCTTCATCCTACAGCAATAAATAAAAGTGATAGTATTTTAGTTCATTTATCTGTGTTGAAAGTCCTGCCATTAGTTATAGATGCGAGTATTGAAACAGAAATTCATGCAGATTATACGAAAGTTAACAATGTCCGTTCCGTAGATAATCCAGTGAATAGTAGTGTATTAATTCATAGGTTTTATGGAGCAATAGAACTAGAATATAAATTGTATAGAACAAAAATTACAATATTGGAGTATAAACAACCAGATTTTAAAAACAAATCTTATTCTTTTGAAGTAACGAAAATAGAGTTACTTGACGAATCAAATAACTCTATTTTGGACTTAAAAGTTGCTGTTCAAAATGGAACTAGTCAACTTTCGGTTGCAAAGTTACTACAAAATGTTGAGAAATCGTACGATAAAGGAAAATTTTTATTGGAAGAATCTGAAAATGATAGTAACTCTTGAACTTAGGGTAGGAGTTGACCGTTTTGAAGTTGTTAAGAAGAAGGTGTTACAATGTATTAACTAAAGAAATATTTGAAAATTTTATTGATTTTTAAATATTTACATTATATTTGCAAGTAAATAATACCCACGCTGATTAGGAGTGTAGAGCGTTGCACAAAGGGCGTGGGGTATGTGAGCGTTTATTACGCATGTTCTGACATTTCAGAAACTTCGCAACTTTCTAATGATATCAATCAGAATATAGCAACGATAAATGCTTGCGGGATATGGGTATCTATATGGCATATCTATACTTTGTTGTATAGTATGCTTACTTATATCGGCGTGGGCTTTGCGTTGTTTGTTCTATTGATATTAGGCAATGCGAAGGCCTCTGAAATGTGGAACGACAACTGTCGGGTCCACGTTTTTTTTATGTCCTTTTATGAACTATGAATTAGGCTCAAAAAGGGCTATGGTTGACACAGAATTATGATGTAATTTTGTAATAGAAAATAATAAAAAACGATATATTATGAGAAGAATTTACGCATTTTTTTGCGCCCTGTTTTGTGCATTTGCATTGTTTGCAAATGACGTAACAGGTTTTGTGGCATTGGAGTTTGGTGGAAATAAAACTTCCTACCTAATTAAAAATGTTCAACATGTGGATATTAACAACATGCCTGATGGCAAGGCAGAAATGTCTGTGTTAAGAAAAGATGGTGTTTCTATGCCAAATGTCCGTACTCTGATTTTTTCAGAAGAAGTGTTGTTTACTGTTCAGTTTGTAAATTATGATGGTACGGTATTGCAATCGTCAGAAATGAGTGAGGGGGAAATGCCTACATACACGGGTGAAACTCCAACTCGTGAATCTACAGCTCAATACATTTACACTTTTAACGGTTGGGAACCTACTATGTCGCCAGTGGTGGACAATGTAACTTATACGGCTACTTATTCTCAACAAATTCAGAAATATACCATTCAATTTGTTAATTACGATGGCACTGTGTTGCAAAGCGAAGTTTTGGAGTATGGAACAATGCCTTCTTTTAAGGGTGAAAATCCTACAAAATCTTCTACTGCACAATATGCTTATGCGTTTACGGGATGGGATAGTGAGCCTACCGTGGTAACAGAATCTAAGGTGTACACGGCGATGTTTGCAAGTTCTGTGAATAGTTATACCGTTTCTTTTGTAAACGATAATGGCGATGTGTTGCAAAGTTCGCAACTTGCTTATGGAGCAACACCAGTTTATAATGGTGCAACTCCAGTAAAAGAAGCAACCGCAGAGTTTACTTATACCTTCGCTGGTTGGTCGCCTGCAATTACAATGGTTGAAGGCGCACAAACCTATACTGCAACCTACTCAAGCGTTAAGAACCAATACGAAGTAATCTTCCAAAATGAGGATGGTACTGAACTACAACGCTCTAACGTAACCTACGGAGAAACACCTGTTTACAACGGAGAAACTCCTGTAAAACCTGCAACCGCAGAGTTTACATATACTTTTGCTGGTTGGTCTCCTGCAATTACTGTAGTAGAAGGTGCTCAAACTTATACCGCAACATACTCAAGCGTTAAAAACCAATACGAAGTAATCTTCCAAAACGAAGACGGTACAGAACTTCAAAAAGGTAACGTAACCTACGGTGAAACACCTAAATATAATGGTGCAACTCCAGTAAAAGACGCAACCGCTGAGTTTACTTATACCTTCGCTGGTTGGTCGCCAAGCATTACTGCAGTAACAGGTGCACAAACCTATACCGCAACCTATAGCAGTGTTAAGAATCAATACGAGGTAATCTTCCAAAACGAAGACGGTACAGAACTTCAACGTAGCAATGTTACTTACGGCGAAACACCAAAATATAACGGTGAAACTCCTGAAAAACCAGCAACTGCTGAGTTTACTTATACCTTCGCTGGTTGGTCACCTGCGATTACAATGGTTGAGGGTGCACAAACCTATACCGCAACTTACTCAAGTGTTAAGAACCAATACGAAGTAATCTTCCAAAATGAGGATGGTACAGTACTTCAACGTAGCAATGTTACTTACGGTGAAACTCCTGTTTACAACGATGAAACTCCAACCAAACCAGCAACCGCTGAGTTTACTTACACCTTCAAAGATTGGACTCCAAGCATTACTGCAGTAACAGGTGCACAAACCTATACCGCCACCTACAGCTCAGTTAAGAACCAATACGAAGTGGTGTTCCAAAACGAAGATGGTACTGAACTACAACGTAGTAATGTAACCTACGGTGAAACACCTAAATATAATGGTGCAACCCCAACCAAAGCAGCAACTGCAGAATACACTTACACCTTTGCTGGTTGGTCACCTGCTATTACCGTAGTTGAAGGTGCACAAACCTACACAGCAACATACTCAAGCGTTAAGAACCAATACGAAGTAATCTTCCAAAATGAGGATGGTACAGTACTTCAACGCTCTAACGTAACATATGGTGAAACTCCTGTTTACAACGGTGAAACTCCTGAAAAACCAGCAACTGCAGAGTTTACTTATACCTTTGCTGGTTGGTCACCTGCTATTACCGTTGTTGAAGGTGCACAAACCTACACTGCAACCTACAGCAGTGTTAAAAACCAATACGAAGTAATCTTCCAAAACGAAGACGGTACAGAACTTCAACGCAGCAACGTAACCTACGGTGAAACTCCAGTTTACGCTGGTGCAACTCCAACCAAACCAGCAACCGCAGAGTTTACTTACACCTTTGCTGGTTGGTCACCAAGCATCACTGCAGTAGAAGGTGCTCAAACTTACACTGCGACCTACAGCTCAGTTAAGAACCAATACGAAGTAATCTTCCAAAATGAAGACGGAACTGAACTGCAACGTAGCAATGTAACCTACGGTGAAACACCTGTTTACGCTGGCGCAACCCCAACTAAAGACGCAACCGCTGAGTTTACTTACACCTTCGCTGGTTGGTCACCTGCAATTACCGTAGTAGAAGGTGCTCAAACCTATACCGCAACTTATAGCAGCGTTAAGAACCAATACGAAGTAATCTTCCAAAACGAAGA
>JAFWXW010000016.1 GCA_017517845.1 Paludibacteraceae bacterium | reverse complement strand
TTTTGATGTTAATAAATAAATGTTTAGTTTCTCGTGATATAAAAAAATAAGTTGTTCTTCTTTAGATGTATGTATTAATTAATACTGCAAAGATAAAAGATTTGCTTTACAAAAACAAGAGGACATTCCAAAAACACAAAATACCCCTCTCCCCAAAACACCACTGCCCCGACTTATGAGGTCGAGGCAGGGAGGGGTGAAATGCTAAAATAATGCTAAAAGAATTGATAAATATTTTGATAAATCAATAAAAAACAATAACTTTGCATCAATAATTCCCACCACGCCTCTCTATGATGCGTACCACGGTGGGACTTCGTTTTTAATTACATCTTATGAAATATAATAAACAACCCATCGACATTCCACAACAGATAGCAATACTTAAATCTAGAGGTTTAAAATTTAGAGATGAAATTTCTGCACTAGACAAATTAAGTTCTATAAGTTATTTTAGATTAGCAAGTTACTATAAACATTTGGAACAAGACAATATTTCCCATCAGTTTTATAGTAAAAGTTATTTTGAAGATATTATTGATATTTATCTTTTTGATAAAGAGTTAAGGAGCATCATTTTTAACTCTATACATGATTTTGAAATCACTCTTAGGACTAGAATTATCCATTATTTCTCACTTAAATATGGGGCATTTTGGTTTTTAGATGAAAGTCTATTTAAAAACACTACTATACATATTGATTGCTTAAATAAAATAGACTCTGAAGTAAAAAGATCTAGAGAAGACTTTATTTCTGAACACTTTAATGTATATGATAGTCCATCATTACCACCTGTTTGGAAAACACTTGAGGTAGCTTCGTTTGGTTTACTTTCTAAATTATATTGTAACTTTGCAGATACAGAAGTAAAAAAGAAAGTTGCAAATAGTTTTGGACTTATGCAATACACATATTTAGAGAGTTGGCTTAAATGTGCATCTGTACTACGTAACTTTTGTGCACATCATTCCAGAATCTGGAATAGACGATTTGCACTAAAACCACAACTACCACCCAAGATGCCACTTCATTGGCTAAAAAATACAAACTCTACTCGACCAATAAAATTATACTCACAACTTTGTTATTTGATTTATCTAGAACAAACTATTAATCCTAATAGTAATACAAAGAAGAGAATTTATACACTATTACAGACTCAATCCACTTATACTTTAAAAGCTATGGGGTTTACAAAAGATTGGCAAAAAGAACCTTTATGGCAACTATAGCCCCTCTCCCAAAACACCACTGCCCCGACTTATAATGTCGAGGCAGGGAGTTGATAGTGTTTATTATGTTAAACTTTTATTATGGAATCTTTTTGTGGTGAGGTTATGCTACCTCAGACACTTGGCGTTTTCTTCTAATAAAGGCGTATGCTAATGCAAAAGGCAATAGTAATAGTGACGAACCTAAGGGAAGAGAGCGGCTACCACCTGTACAAGATTCAAAGCAAATTTGATTTAACGAAAAACACTCATCAGGATTTACTGGATTACTTTTAAAACATTCGTCTTGTACATGTGTAGTACAGCATTCTGTACAGTAGAGTACATCTTGTTCAATTCCCTCTTTCATACAATAGTATGGATCTACATTGGAACTAGTAGATAGCAAGGTAGAACCAACCATAGATACTCCAGAACCTAATTGTGCTTCGTATGTTTCAGCTCCAGTAAAGAAGCTTCCTGTATATGATGAACTAGGCAATGTAACAGCCAAAGAAACAGATGCTACTAGCCAACACAATACACTTAAAATTAAATTTCTATATTTCATATCTTTGAATTTTTATATTCTAAGAGTTAACGTTAGGAATTAGTAAAACTCCTAACTCCTCACTCCTAACTCTATTTAAGTATCACTTTCTCTGTTCTGCTTGCTTTGTCACCAATTACATTAATCATATAAACACCTATTGGAACAGGTAATTTTAGACTAGCAGAGTAACCGCCCACTTGGTAAGTAATAGTTCTACCAGCCATATCACTTACTAGTATTTCTTTAAGCTCAACTCCGTTGGTTACTACCTTAACGGTATTATCTGCTTTTTCTACATAGATGTTTATTCCTACAGCTTCTTCTATATTTTCTTCTACTTCTGTAGAAATATCACCACCTTCTTCTGGTTCCTCTACCACAGGAGCTTCTTCTATATTGATGTAGAATCTACCTTCTATATCACCTGGTTCTAGAGTTTCGGTAGTGTATGATTTTTCTAGTAGGTTATATTCTTTACCTGTTTTGGTATCTACTAAAATCACTTGTGTAAATCCTCTAAACCATGCTTTCTCAAAACGAATATTCATAGCCTCTGCCAATCTCACTCCTAACGGAATAGTCTTAACATTTGATGGAACTTCTACATAACTATATTGACCATCATTTAGAATGATGTATAGTTCTGGAGTTGCACTTGAAGAAGCAAATATTTTCTCAGTATCATTAAATGATTGTTCTCCTTCTGCCAAGAATTCATCTTCACCAAATGCCACATTGCTATATCCTTTGTTGGTATTAGCATTATATAGATTTAATGAGAACACTGGCATTTCATACTCACCAGAACGAGTTCTTGTAGTACCGTCCATTATCCATCCTTCTTCAATTGTTAATGTTGAAGAATTTGGAATAAATAAGAAACCATGTTGTGGTTTTAGTGCCAAAGAGGGATCTGGTACTGCGTTAATACTCATAAATGAACCTGCATCATAATTGTAGTATAGAACACTACCTCCTACAATCTTCTTAGCATCTATGTTGGCAGGATAACTATTGTTTAGAAGAACTGGTTGTCCTGCAGTTAATGATTTATAAGAAGGTAGTTCAGTATCATTGACAAATTCACCTGTAAATACATAATTTATAGGGTCATTTGCATCATAATCCCCTCCATAGTACTTATTGTAGTATTTAGCTGCGATTTTGTATTTACCATATTGGTCTGGAATGGTAATAGCAAATACCTTAGTAGCAGGAACAGGCACTTCCAATGATGTAAATGTCTTATCCCATTTAGCAGATTTACCTTCTACTACTGCCTCGTGCATATATACGTGAGGTAATTGACTTGGTATATAATAGTCACCAGATTTTATGTCACGATAATCACGAAGAGTTTCGTCCCATGGTCTTACCACAGTACCTACCAAAATCCATTGACTACGAATAGCAGAGAAGTTGGTTTTTGCATTGCCGTAATATTTAGTTTTTCCACCTTGGTGGTTCACTGCTAGATGTTCTACACCTTTAATAGCTGCGCCATATTCTAGTTCAATGGTATGAGCAAATTCTTTACCATCAACACCACCTGCAGTAACTTGTTCGTTAGCAGGGATACCTTCAAATATCACCTTACTATCCTTAGTCACTTTTGTTGCTGCTTGGCGTTCATCAGCATCAAAATCTTCAGGAATATTAGGCCATACATAACTCATTCCTAACAATGATTTTTCAGGAATTACTACATAAAGGTCCTCTGATAAAACGTTGATACAAGACAAACGTTGAATAGTTTCCACTGCACGTTCTTGTGATTTACCTGCAGGTTGATTTTCGCTTGGATAATATCCCCAGTTGTTGCGGTCGTCCCAGTTTTCACTTAAACCTAACCAATAAATCTTACTTACTTCAACACCGCTTTGGCTTTGGTATGCACCAAATGTCCATGCATTGTTTATATTGTCAGGATTTGGGTATTCTGGACGAATCTCGTCATTGTAGCGGTCGGCAACATAATCTGCAGGCACACCCAATGCCACAGCTAAAGCTGTTGTAGGACGTACACCTTTGTTTAAACCTGTACCATTTACTACCAATGACGCAGGACCAGTAGCAGTAGTAGTACATACATTTTCTTTTACATTGATGATTTCGTTTTTACAACTTCCAAATGCAAACGCAGAAGTATTTGTATTTCCAACATTCACATCATATTCACTCCAGAAGTTGTTTGGACAATATACACTGCCAGATACATTCTTACTTGTAGGGTCTTGATACTTACCAGCCACATCTGTATCGTAACTATAGCAGTTATTATACATAAACTCTATATCACTGAATTTAGGAGGATAATTATTATCTGCCTTTAAGCTACTATAATGTAAGAAATCATATTGATGTGTACTTTCTACTTTATCATCTTGTAAGAAGAATGTATTGTAATAGAAACCTAGGTTATAGGTAGATTTCTTAGTTTGATCAGTAGCACTTACGTCCATATTGGCAAATTGGTTTACTAAACGAATAGCAGAAGCATTTGCTGCATATTCATTGGTATTCCAGAACACGTTATTTATAAATAAAGCATCGTGAGAGTCTTGAATCCATAGAAGAGTGGCATGAGCTCCACGGAAGTTATTACGTATAAACTTAATGTTGCTACATGCAATAAATTTGGCAGAAGCACCATAGTCTATAACATTGGTATCATCTCCACTTGGTTTGACAACTTCAAATTCGTTGTTTTCAAATGTGATGCCGTCGTAGGCAGAAGCGTGTACACCAGTAAAGCCGTTTGAACCAATCATACAGTTCTTAACCACAATCTTAGAATTTGTAAATTCGCCTACACCTAGAGCGTCCCATCTAGAAGTATTGATGTCAAATTCTAAAGCGTCATCATTTTTCTCACCAGTAGGGTCTGAGAAAATAGCAAGGTTGTCTAATACAACATTACGTGAGTTACGTATAATCACGTGGTGCAACCATGGTCGTGCATCTGTTCCACCATTTTGGATAGTCAATGTATATGGATTATCTACATCATCACGATTTATATCCTTAATGATTAATGCCAATGAGTTTTCACTTGCGGTACCACCACCAGAAACTCCAGCTGTTACATTACCTTGGTAGCAATATGCTGCACTACTTTCTTCTGGAGTATTATCAAAATACATTACATTAAAGATGATAGGCACTTGTAAGTTTATACTATTATGTTCATTGTTGTTACCAAAAGGAACATTTTTAGTATATTGATATTCATCTGCTCGGTCTTCGTTTGCAATGCTAAGTAGGCGGTCCAACGCTGTTTGTAATGAACCATAAATTAGGTTACAATCATCGGCGTATGTTTCACCTAGACTAGCGTCAATAGTAAATACAATAGGAGAATGTTGATTATCAATTGCAGGAGGATTACAATCACCTGGTAGCATAAATGTACCTACTTCTTTACTCAAGTACATTTTACCATTTATGACTACGTATGCACGATAACCATAAACAGTATTTGCTATAATGCGGGCAGTTTCTTTATTTACTTTGTAAGTAAATTCTGTACCACGTGGAATATTATCTCCACTAACTATTAGTTTTTGACTAATTATGGTAGGGTTACAAGGTGCTGTAGCAGACCCAGGACAAATCACAAAACCATAATCAACAATTAGCCCCTCTGTTCCACCAACATCATTACACAATGTCTTTTGCACATATCCAAATAGATCTACATTCTGCATTCCAGCGTCATATACTGGTTTATGTGAAATAAGAACAGGTTCTTCTATAGCAGCATACGCTACATGAATGTTCATACCTTCATTTGTTTCAGTGATAGTAAAGGTATAAATACCATCGTTTTGCGCATTAAGTTCTATATTTGCTGCACCACCATCTGTATTATTTGTTGTGTATGGTACACCTGTGCTATTTGTTGGATCTATAACTATATCATTTTGCTCTCCATACCAAGTGCTACCATCTTTTACTACTTTAAACTCATAGCTCCCTTTAGTAAGTTCTAACTCTTGAACACAGTTTTTACCAGCCTTATTGGTACACATATTTTTTGTAGTACTCCAGTTGTTGAATGTACCAGCTAAAGCGTAGGTGTGGTCTGATTCATCACCACCACCTCCTTTTGTCGCTTCTACCCATATATATCCTGTTTTCTTATTATATTTAAAATATACTGGACTTCCATAACCGTTTTTAAGATTGACAGTGATATCATCTCCTCTATTTCCAGATAATGTTGCACCTATACTCTCTCCTCTACGGTATTGACATTGATACCATTCATTATTGTAGGCATTTGTATTACTAAATTTAAATTTACCACTACCTTTTTTTAATTCTACGCTAATAATATCACCATTACCTGTACATTTCTCCCATGTACTCCAGTTTGTTGCAGCTTCTCCAATAACATAAATTTCCTGAGCAGGATACCAAACTTTAATTACAGGTTTATAACCAGATGAAGTATTATCCCATCTCTTTAAGAAGAACGTATATGGCCCAGTAACTGTAGGTTTTAGATAGACATTAGTAGATTTATCTAATCTCCATTCTGAATCTCCAGTCATTTGATTCATAGCATCCGCTCCAAAATAAGTATCACTTCCTTGTTTAATTAAGAATTCTTGTAACGTTTCGGACTGTTCTAATACAATTTGGTATGAATTTCTATTCTGGTTGGATTCTAATTTGGTATCATCATTAGCAGTCCAGTTATTAAATGAACCAACAAGCCATTCATCACCCCACGCAGTTCCGCTCATGCCAAAAAGAACGCAAAGTAAGGCAAACACTCGTAGGACCTTACTAAAAGCCCCACTCATTATTGTATTGTTATAAAATCTTTTCATATTGTGTATTTTTTATTTTATTCTTACTAAGGTTCTTAATTACAATTATCAGATGTATCATCTAGAGTGATAGTAAGTGTTTTACTACTACATTGTGTTTCACCAGCCTCTTGAATAACATTTACAGTATACTCGGTACTTCCTTGAGAAGCATTTACCTTCTCCCAAGTACTTGGGCGAGGTATCTTAAGAGAGTAATCATCACCATCTTTTACAACTACCATTTCTGCAGTTACATCAGCACTTTTATCATCTTTATATACCAATTTATATGGATTGCCAGATGTAGATTTCACGGTGAAATTAACAGGCACCCATGGGTTTGTACTAGCAGTTGTAGGAGTAATAGTGATACTATTAGCATCTATTACTAATAATTCTATAGCAGGAGAGGTAGATTCTATATCGCAGTTGTTCATTGCTTTAACTGTATAAATACCTGTTTCTGATATTATAAATTTGTTTTCATTATTTAGTGTAGCGCCATTTACTTCAGTGTTATTTTTATATAGTTTGTAAGTATATCCTTCTAGAGGCGAACTAACTAATATATAAG
>JAFWXW010000015.1 GCA_017517845.1 Paludibacteraceae bacterium | reverse complement strand
CACAAATTGTGATTTCAAGTTTGTCACTTCATTCTTTGTTAACCGAAACATAAAATCCTCTGGGAAGCGCTTAATATTACGTTTAACTGCTTGATTCAATACCCTTGTTTCCACACCATATAGGCGTGCCAAGTCGCGGTCAAGCATCACCTGCTTACCTCTAATGTTAAAGATAAGATTTTCTATATTTTCTAAAGGATTTTGATTTACCTGCAACGCATCGTTGCAAGACGATGTTAATTTTTTACTCATAAAGACTAAAAATTAAGACATTAATAATTCTATACAATTTACATTCACAAAATGTAACCAAGACCTAACTCTTGCACCAAGTTCAAGAGCTACACAAAGGTAAGATTTTTATATGATATTAGCAAACAACTAAAAAGTTTTCCTCTGCACTTGCCTTCTTAGGATTATTAATAAGACGCATTCATAGAATTTCTATTGGGTTTTAGATTTGTGTTCTGGTCTAATTTGCGTCTAATAAACCGCAGATTTTGCGGACTAATAACCGCAAAACATAGAATTTTCTGAAATTAATTATTAAGAATCATTGCTAAACCATGGTTATTATGGAGATTCAATAGAAAATTTTACGATTTCCTACACATCGAGAGGTTTTATATTTTCCACCCTATAAACATAGAAACTTCATGGAATTTTTAAAAAGATTTATTGAGGTTTTGTATAAAAATTCACCCGCACTGGCATTGGGTTTGCGACGGTGCGGGTGTGAGGGGGCACATAGTTGTATTATTTTTCTGTGTCATTTATTTCTTTTTGAAGTTTTGCCACCGTTTCTGCAACTACACGCATTTCTTTATGAATATCTCTCGTAAAAGGAAGGTCGTCGTATGTAAATAAATCAACATCGGTAGTAGAACTTCTAATTGCAGCATATGCGGTGCATTTGCTTTTCTGCATAAAATTTTGTATAATTGTAAGATTGAAATTTCTCGATACTATGAAATACCTTTTTACACTAATTTGTGTGGGCATGAGTTTTTTGGCGAGTGCCAATAATATGATAAACAACCACTCGTTTGAGCAAGGCGAGGCGTACTGGGCTACTTGGGGCAATGCCGTTGACAACAGCAAGGCACACAGCGGGAGCAAATCGCTCCATAGCAAAGGACGTGGTTTTTGCACATTGGTGGCAAATTACACTTCTACCCTTTCGGTAAAGAAGAATACCTACTATAAATACAGCGGATACATTTTTAGAGCAGACGATAGTTCGTGGGCATACATTGATATGAACGATGCCGCTGGCGAACTTCAACTGCGCAGCACCGAATACGGCAAATGGGAATACGTAAGTGGTATTTGGAATAGCGGAAACAACACTTCGGTGCAAATTAGGGCTGTGGTGGAACGAAATTGGATCAACCCAGGCAGTGGAGTTACGGGCGATATTTGGTTCGACGACATCACATTTTCGCCCTTGCAAGCCGACGCTTATAGCGAGACAGATGCAGTTTTGAGCAACAAAGCTATTTATACCACACTGGAAAACAGCGACTTAAAAGTACAAATAGGCATTGATAACAATAAGGTTTACATCTCAGAGTTGCAAAACAAAACCAACAACCAAAGTTGGATAAATGGGGCTACTTCTATCTCACTTTTGCCTAAAGTAAACAACCAAACAATTAGTTGGACTTATCAAGAGCAAACTGCAGAAGAAGGGCATTTTATTGCCACTTTTGCATCTGAGAATTACACGCTAAAATGGCATGCACAGTTACAAGAAAGTGGTCCATTGCATATTTGGCAAGAGTTGGTAAACAACAGCAATAGTAACGTTACTGTTTCGGCACAAGATATGCAAGGCATTGATTTCCAAGTGAATGCACCAAACAAAACTACTCTTTGGCGATTTAATCGTTCGCGTTTCAACAATGGCTTGGACGGCAATTTTACCACAGGTGTGCTTAAACAAGCGATTGGCACGTCGTTTTATCAACTCTCACAAATAGAAAACTCGTGGCTGGTATCTACGGGCGAGTTGCCTTTAGTAGTGTTGGAGGTTGGGACCGAAAGTGTTGGGACCGAAGGTCTATACCTTGCGTACGATTGGAACTTTGGACTAATGGAAGTGCAAACCCAAAGCAATGCCAAACGCATTAGACTGCGTGCCAACTTAGGGTTATCGACTGAAGAAATTACTTGCGAGAAAAAGACCAATTGGCATTTGCCCGGCGTATTTATTGGACTTTACGCAGGCAGTACAGACGATGGTTGCAACCAACTTAAACAATGGTTTTGGCAACATCATGCCCCTGCTTCGCTAAGAGAAAACGCCAACGAACCGCTTATTGAAATACATTACAACGCTTTTAGTGAAAACGACTTTACCTATTACCTAAACCGCTACAACCTACCCGAGTTGGGCGTTGGACTAATAAAAATGGACTACTGGTGGACTGTGCCAACAACGGGAGCTGATGCCAACAGTGGTTTTGACCCTGTGTTAGAAACACAATGGAACCCTTTCGCAGGCAAATGGCCTAACGGCATGAATTTTGGCACACTTACCAAAGCCAAATATCCTACCATTAAAAATTCGCTATACATGTGCGACACCTATCTTGGGCAAGACATTGCCAAAAAAGAAGCACAGCAGGCACAAATTGATGCGTTGGCATATCGCATTGAAAACTGGAAAATAGATTATTGGCGAAGCGATTTCGACCTAGAAAAAGCAAACTCCTACGCATCGCACCAAGGACTTTTAAACATTTTAGATGCACTTATTGCTCGCTATCCACAGTTTAGATACGAACATTGCAGTGCTGGCGGTTCGCTAAAAGACTTTACCACCTTGCGACGCATGACATTTATGACCATGGAAGACTCAGGCGGTCCGCTCAACCACCGTATGGCGTTTTACAGCAATAGTTATATGATAAATCCTGTGCAACTAAAATTTGATGTGGGCTACGATTGGACATCGGCACAAGATGCTGGAAACATCAATAGCAACCCAGAAAGTTGGGCAAAATACGTGCTTAGAAGCAGTATGATGGGTGCCATGATGGCTTGTGCTGTGGGACGAGATATGAGTACGATAGAATTTAATCAGGCTAAAATTCATTGGAAACTATACAACGAGAAACAACGTGCCATACTGCGCGGTGGTAATGTTTACCATATTTTACCTATGCCTGACGGCAAACATTGGGACGGCATGCAGTTTTACAATCCTACAACTGAGAAAGGCTCTGTTTTCTTGTTTTCTCACCTAAGCGGTGGTGGTACCGACGGCAGTAGCAAGCGAATTTACTTGCAAGGTTTGGAAGAAAATGCTTGGTATAAGGTTGAATTTCAAGATAGAACCAATCTGTCTTGTACCAAATCGGGTAAGGAACTGATGAACGATGGTTTGCTGGTTACTGGTATGACCAAACATTTTGACACCGAAATTATTTGGATAGAAAAGCAAAAAAGCACCGACATTGCTGAAAATACAGCAACTACCTACCGTATCTACCCCAACCCAACTCTCACAGGCGAGAACGCCACCATACAAGATATAAACGAAGATGAAGAGTGGACACTCTACGACCTACAAGGCAGATGCTTACAAAAAAACAGCGGTAGTGCCACTGAGGCACCTACCACTGCTGGTATATACTTTATTCAGTACAAAAATCAAGTGATTAAATGGGTGGTTGAGTAAAACGACCCAGTAAGTTTATTTACTCACACCCACTTGCACTATCTCTTTTAGATTTGGGCTGTTAAGCAATGCTTTAGCAGCCTTTTGTATGTCTTTGGCAGATGTTTTTTCAAGACGTTTTAGGTAAGTAGCACCGTTGTCCTTGCCATACATTTGAATGGCTTGCAAACGTGCAGACCAATATTTGTTGCTTTTTTGTTCATCGGCAAATGTCTTTCTTTTGTGCTCTTTCACCTTTTGCAAATCTGCCTCACGAGGACCATTTTCTGCTATATTTTCTAGTTCTGCATACACAATAGGAAGCAAAGCATCTACTTTTGCAGCATCTGTTGAGAACTGAATGGTCAATAACACATTCTCTGTAGGCTCTTTTGATAGTTCCACGTTTGTTGATACACCGTATGTACCACCTTGTTCTTCGCGTACTTTTTCGGTGTAAACCAAATCTAGAATATCATTCAGCATAAAGTAGGCTAACTTATTAGCCGAAGATTTAAGTTTAGTAAAATTGCGTATAAACACCAATGTAGCAGGCACTTGCATTTCTTTATTGAAACGTACAGAATCCTTTCCTTTTAGTTCCAATGGTTCAGCACGTTTTACCTTTTCGTGAGTTTTGTTTGCAGGAAGCGAAGCCACATATTTTTCCAAAAGTGGTTCCAATGTTGTTTCATCTATGCTACCCACAATGGTAAATTTGAAATCTGCAGCATTGGCAAAACGTTCCTTATAAATATCTATAGAACGTGCATAATCAAGTGCCGACAAATCTTCTATTTTTATCGTTGTAACAAGCTTATTGTCATTATACAATTTATTTTCTACAGTATCTACAAAAGCAGTAGTTGGATATTTATCACGGTCTTTGTTGCTTGCAATAAAACGTTCTACATAGGAACGATAAGCAATAGAATCTTCCCTCACAGCAGTGAAATGTGTATACAACAATTGGAAAAGATAATCAACATCTTTCTTTGAAGCATATCCGTCAAGTCCCTCATTATAAGTGCCAATAAAAGCATTAAGCGATGTGCGTTTGTCCGACAAAAATTTCTCCAACTGCACTTTATTCATTGTGCCTATGCCACCCACAGCATATAGTTCATCTGCAAAACGAGCGTTTACATAATCGGTAGAATCTAGTAGTATTGCCCCTCCAAAACTATTGGCAGAAAGCAAAATTTCATCGTCTTTGAAGTCGGTTTGTTTAAAATAAACTTGCACTCCGTTTGATAGTTTATACTCAATGGCACCGTTTTTAATAGCACGTTTTTTAAGTATTTTTCCATTTGTTGGAATTTGATTTTCTGGAATGATAGACTCAGGTAACACAACATCTTCATATGCCTTTATTTCCTTGTTTGGCAATGCTAACAATTCATTTTTTACAAATTCTTTTGTTGGCAAACTTTCAACAGAAGGTCCTGCAAACCAAATAAATACGTTGTTTGTATTCCAAGAATTTACCCAAGCATTCACATCTGCCACTGTTACTTGTGAAGCTATTTTTTTGCCCAATTCAAAAGAAATCTCGTCAGAAATAAGCGGTTCAGACTCCAAGAAATTTTGAATAGATGCATTTACATAATAATCGTTTTTATGTTGGCTTCTGTGATTATAAATCTGCTCCAACAGAGCCAAATATGACTTTTCTGCTCGTTCCAATTCGGCTTTTGTAAAACCATAGCGACGCATTCTTTCCACCTCTTCAATCAAACGAGTAAACGCCACCTCGGCACCTGCATTAGACACCTGTGTTCCAATTTCAAAGCATTTTTGTTTGCCAGAAAGCAAAAATTCACCATAATAAGCATTTGCTCCCACAAAAGGAGGTTCAGCCTCTTTCAATATATCAGAAAGCCTATCAGAGAGCATCGTTGAAGCCATAGCACGAATAAATACTTGCCTTTGACCTTCTTTTGTATGCTTTATTGAATCTGGAATATCATCTACCTTTTGAGAATAAGTAAGTAATGTATAGGGAGTTTCTGCATCGGAAGAAATCACGATACAAGGTTCTTTATATTCAGAAACGGGGTAATAAATACGTTCAGGTGCACCTGCTGGCACTTTGGCATCGGCAAAAAGTTCCTTAATCTTTTCTTCGGTGCGTTTAACATCTATATCGCCCACCACCACAATTCCTTGTAAATCTGGACGATACCAGGTTCTGTAATACGACCTAAGGGTTTCGTACGAGAAATTTCTCACCACTTCCATATTGCCAATTGGCATACAATCGGCATATTTATCGCCTGCATAAATCACAGACGCATTATTTTCTAACTGACGCAATAGAGGATTGTTTCGAGTACGCCACTCTTCCTCAATCACGCCACGTTCTGCATCTATCGTTTTGTCTTCCAAGGAAATTCCATCCGACCAATCACGCAAAATAAGCAAGCACGAATCTACTGTGCTGGTACGATTGGTTGGCACATCTGTAATCATATAAACTGTCTCATCTACAGAAGTATAAGCATTTAGATTTGCCCCAAATTTTACCCCTATAGTTTCAAGATAGTTGATTAGTGCCTTGTCGGGGAAATGCTTAGTACCATTGAACGCCATGTGTTCCAAAAAGTGTGCCAAACCACGTTGCTCTGATGTTTCTTGAATCGAACCCACCTTCTGAGCAATATGAAAAGCAGCACGATTGGGAATATAATCGTTGTGACGAATGTAATAAGTTAGCCCGTTGGGCAATACACCTTTTACGATAGCTGTATCTTGTGGTATTTCTGCATTTGCAAACGCACTTGCACTTGCAATGAAGATACCTAAAAATAATAATATACGTTTCATAACCACCTAAAATTATATTGCTATTTTTTTCTAAGTTGAAAGAAATAGAATACCACAGCAAGTAGAAAAAACGCAACTAAGGCATAACTAGTAGTATCTGGAGTTACTACACACACATACACAGACGCTGCCAAAGCCAAAATACACATCACAAATGTTACTATAAGAAGTTTTCTATTCATAATTTTAAATTTTTAGTTTACACAAAAATACTTCATTCTCTGCAATATTCACTATTTAAATAAGATTTTTTAATAAAATAGTAGGGCCTTCGCCAAAATTTCCACCAACGCATCAAAGCATTTAAAAATAGGTAGATAAAATTTACTTATAACATTAAAAATTATTATCAAATAAACATGCCTCTATATCTTCTACAGTAGGTAATTGGCTCTCAATATCCTTAGGTATTAATTTAGACAATTGATATTCCGAAATACCTATTGGTTGATTTGTGGATTCTAAAGCATATTGTGCCATTACGTTATTTTTAGTTTTACAAATAAGCAATCCTATTGTAGGGTTATCTATATCCTTCTTCTTAATATGATTAACTGCACTCACATATAAACCCAATTGTCCCAAATGTTCACTTTTAAATTTTGAAACTTTTAGTTCTACAACTACATAACACCTCAACTCTAGATGATAAAATAATAAATCTGGATAAATGGTTTCATCACCAACATTTAATGGAATTTGACGACCAACATACGCAAAACCAACTCCTAATTCTAGTAAAAATTTGGTAATATTTTCAGTTAAAGCATCTTCTAGTTCTTTTTCTCTGTAATCATTTTCTAATGCAAGGAATTGAAAATTATATGGATCTTTTATTATTTGATTAGCTAAATCGCTCTGAGGATTTGGTAATAACTTGCTAAAATTATTTATTGAATTACCCTCCGTTTCATATAATTTTGTATCCAAAAAGTTTAACAATACAGAACGACTCCAACCATGCTCAACAGTTTTACTTAAATAAAAAATAGCCTTTTTAACATCATTACACTTCGTCAAGATATACAAATGATGACCCCATGGAACAGAGAAGAATACTTCATCACTAATTTTGGCAACAACTTGTTGCCAAAATGTAACATGTTCATTATAAAATAGATACCATTGTCTAATATACCTTAAATTCCTATATGAGAAACCCTTCATATTAGGGAATTCAGACATTAATACACGACTCAATTCTTTAAGCCACCCATCACCCCATTTTACATTCTTTTGTTTCTCACATATTTCTGCTCCTATACGCCAATATAGACGAAGCATTTCAGAATTTACGTGTATAGATGCTTTAACCTGAGCACTTCGTATATCCTTTTTTAGTTGCGACACCCAAATCTTAAATTCATTATCATTTAACAAACCAAGATTCTCATTTTCTTTACTCGATTTTTGAACAGGCGACAATACTTCGCCTTCTTTTGAAAGTTTTTTACTCATAACATTAAAATTAAAATGGGGCATCTAACGCAGACAAGCCTCCATTAATTGATTAACTATTTAAATTTAAACACAAAAATCCCTAACAAGATTCTCATACTTCATCTTCTTAGGGTTCCTTCTTCAATTAATTTCAGCTTCAGTACAAAGATAATAATTTTATGAGATAATAGCAAACAAACAAGAAAACATACAAAATTGTCGAATGAAAAAGTCAATTTATATACTATTTTGTCGAATAGAAAAGACAATTTACATATAAAAGAGGTAATGCACCCTTATTTTTTAGAACAAGTAATCAACTCTGCTGCGGTAACGGCAGCTATGGTAGTGCCAAGAGTTTGGGAAATTTCGGCATAGCCAGAGAGGATTTCGTTGCGATAGGCAGTATCAAAAAGAAGTTTTTCAAGTTCGGCTGAGGTATTTTCAGCAGTGAAGAAATGTGCCAAAAGTTCCTTTACCACACCTTTTCGGGCAATGATATTTACTAGTGACACGTGAGAGATTTTAAGCACACGAGAGAAAATTGCGTAAGCAAGTCTGCCAAAAGCAACATGATAACAAACCACTTGTGGAGTGCCAATAAGTGCAGTTTCCAAAGTTGCAGTGCCAGAATTTACCACAGCAGCAGATGCGTGAGTAAGAAGATCGTATGTTTGGTCAAAGACTAGTTTGAGATCACCTATCTCTGAATAAAGTTCTTGATTAACTGCAGAAGTAGCAGCAAGCACAAACTGATAGTCTTTGAACTTTTCTCCAACCAATGCTCTATAAATAGGAAGCGAAGATTTTACCTCTTGAGCTCTACTACCAGGTAACAAAGCAATAATAGGCTTATCTTCTAGAAAGTTTTTCTTTAGAAATTCACCTTTGGGAGTAATTGCTCTACCAAGAATAGATTCTACACAAGGGTTTCCCACGTAAGTAGCTTTCACTCCATGCTTAGCATAAAAATCCACCTCAAAAGGGAAAATTGCGTAAACCTCATCCACATATTTTTTTATTTGCTCTACCCTATGCTCCTTCCAAGCCCAAATTTTTGGAGGAATATAATAAATCACCCTCAGACCAAGTTCCTCTTTTGCATACTTTGCAATTTTAAGGTTAAATCCAGGATAATCTATAAGAATAAGCACATCTGGAGCATACTCCTTTAGGTCTTTTTTACAAAATTCAATATTGGAAAGTATCTTGCGCAGGTTGAGTACCACATTTATGAAGCCCATCACAGCAGTGTCACGGAAATGACGTACCAAAACGCCGCCCTCAGACTGCATTTTGTCTCCACCATAATACCTAAAATCAGCATTAGGGTCTTTCATTTTTAACGCACGCATCAGTTTAGAACCATGCAAGTCCCCCGATGCCTCTCCCGCAACAAGATAATACTTCATATTAGTTAGGAATTTGGAGTTAGGAGTTAGGAGTTATTTTTGTAGTTTTTGTTATACTACTTAATATTTTATAGATTTCTTTTGCTTCTATTGATATTGACATATATTCATCATTATTAATATAATCCGTCTTATATAAGAGTTCTAACCAATATATAGTCTCTACAGCCTCTTTATAAGCTATATACATTTTTGATAAAAAGTCCTTTCTACTGATACCACATAGAGCCTCATTCACATTTGCTCCTATACTAGTTCCAGAACGTAAAATTTGTTTAGATAACACATATTCACTTTTACTATTTAGATATTTATAAAGTTTAATAATCCTAATAGCAAAATTTTCACTCTTGTTTTTAATTATACTTCTTTTCTCCATAAAAATATTAATAAGATGGTTTTTAACTCCTAACTCCTAACTCCTAATTCCTCACTCCTAACTTATTACGTGAATAGATAAAACAACATACACAAATAAGGAGTAACTCCCAACACCCCGCCACGACAATAATTATAACTATCAGATTTATACCCTATGAAAATCATAACTAAATCTGGGAGCATACAGAAAATAAGATATTGCATAAAAACTGGTTGGCGAAGCCAATGCCCTATTTCGGAAATAGGAGAACCAGAAAGTGCAGTCCAAGTAGCCAAAAACAGTAGCAACGGAGCAAAAAAGCAACTAACTAGTCCTATCCAGAAATTATTCAGTTTCTTCATAATCCCAAGATTTAAGTTGCTGAACAGTAGCATAATGAGTCATATCCACATGGCAAGGCACCACAGAAGCATAACCATTTCTTACCACATACTCATCTGTATCTTCCGCCTCAGGTTCATTGTTGTGAAGCTCACCAGTAAGCCAATAATAAGTGTTGTTATTTGGGTCTTCGCGCACCACATAACGTTCTTGCCAACGTGCATTTGCCTGACGAACCACTTTAAAACCTTTGAGTTTTACCCCAACAGGGAAATTCACATTAAGGCAAACATCCTTTGGAAGTCCCTCGCGCAACACTTTTTCAGTGATAATAGAAGCATATTTCATAGCCTCAGAAAAATCTGCTCTAGGGTCATGAGTACAAAGTGAGAAACCAACAGAAGGAATACCCTCAATACAGCCTTCAAGCACAGCACCCATAGTACCAGAATAAATCACAGAAATAGAAGTATTGTCACCATGATTGATACCAGCCAATATAATATCAGGCTTTCTCTCCAGAATATTATATACCGCAATTTTTACACAGTCTGTAGGAGTACCATTGCAACGAAACATTTTGAGACCATCTTTTTCAAAATGTTTCCAAATACGCAAAGGAGTATTCATAGTAATGGCACTAGACTGAGCAGAACGAGGTCCATCTGGAGCCATTACCACCACATCACCAAGATGCTGCACAGCTTCCACTAGAGAGTGAATGCCACGAGCCTCTATGCCGTCATCATTAGTAATTAGAATTAAAGGTTTCATTCTTCTATTAAATCTTCTATTAAAATATCTTTAGAAAACAAATATTTTACCCTATCCATAGTGGCTTTGTCATTGGCCATAATCAATATTTTATCGCCTATTTGCACTACAGTAGAACCAGTTGGAGTAATATATTGCTTTCCACGTTTAACATATACCACTAGAGCCCCATCTGGAAGTTTTAAATTCATTATGGCTTTACCATCACATTCTGGATTTTCTAGTAATATTTCTTTTAATTCAGAAGCAAAATCACCATCTTCATTAAAGGTGAATTTATTTCCATCTTCTTCTTTCTTAGTCAATTCTAGTTTTTTACCTACCTTAAAGAAAGTAGTTCCCTGAATTAACATAGAAGTCAATACTACGAAAAAGACTATAATAAATATTTCATTTGCTACAGGTATATTTGCAAGCAACGCATTGGTAGCAAACACAATAGGTACAGCACCTCTCAGGCCACACCAAGAAACGAATATTTGGTCTTTGAAAGGCATTTTAAATGGCACTAAAGAAATAAACGTTGCCAATGGACGAGCCACTATCATTAAGAATAACGAAACAGCCAACCCTATTCCAGTATATGGCAACATTTCACTAGGATTTATAAGTAAACCTAGAGACAAGAACATTACCACCTGCATAAGCCATGCAAAGCCGTCATAGAACATAACCAATGTTCTCTTATGTGCCAATACACTATTTCCAAGTACCAATGCACACAGATAAATAGCCAAGAATCCGTTACCTCCCAGATAAGTGGTAAATGAATAAACAAATAGGTTTATACCTATGCAAAGCACAGGATAAAGTCCACTAATGTCTAGTTTTATTTTATTGATTAACTTCACAAATAAATATCCCAACACCACTCCTAAAACAGCACCTAGAAACATTTGTAAAATGAAGTTTGGTAATAATAACCAGTAATTTGCGTCTCCTTCTGATATTAGAGAAATGATAGTAATGGTTAAGAAATATGCCAAAGGATCATTACTAGCACTCTCCAACTCTATCACATCTTTTAGTTTTCTTTTTAAACCAGCCTTTTGTGTACGGAAAATGGAAAACACTGCAGCCGCATCGGTAGAAGAAACTATTGCCCCAAGAAGTAAAGATTCTAGAAATGTAAAATCCGTTACCCAATAAGCAAAAGCACCAACCAACAAAGCAGTAAGGAATACCCCCAATGTGGCTAGAGAAAAACCTTTTCCAGCCACAGGCTTAACACTTTCTATATTAGTATCCAAACCACCAGAAAACAATATAATGTTTAATGCTATAGTACCTAATGCTTGAGCCAAAGAATAATCATTAAACTCTATACCCAAACCATCACTCCCCACCAACATACCTATTCCAAGGAAGATGATAAGCGTGGGCACACCCATCTTAACCGACGTTTTACTTACTACAACACTAAATAATAGTAAAGCCGAACCACCTAATAATGAAAGGGTTAATGGATCCATTAGCCTACGAATTCTATCTTATTTGCTTTTAAAATTTCTATTGCTTGGTCTATATTATTAGGACGAATAACCACACTAGCTTGTTCTCCTTCTGAAAAAGCATACATATACTCAATATATACTTTTTCTGCTGCTAGTTTATCCAAAATAGTGTATAAAGTTCCAGCAGAATTTCCTATACGAAGAGCTAAAACATTGGTTAATTTCACAGCAAAACCTTTTTCTTTAAGCACTTGTTTTGCCTTTTCAGGGTCGGATACCAACACTCTTAAAATACCGAAATCTGAATTGTCTGCCACACTGAACGCAGTCATATTAATACCTGCTTCAGCCAACACTTTAGCCACATCGTTTAAACGACCTGTTTTGTTTTCCAAGAAAACTGATAACTGTAATGTTGTCATAATGTATCCTCCTTATTGTAATTTACGTTTGTCTAATGCTCTTTTTGCTTTACCTTGGCTACGTTCCATACTTCTTGGCTCTGCCAAAATAATATTTGGTTGAAGACCAATCACACTTTGAAGTCTAGCAGCAAGTTTCTTTTGAAGTTTGACCATACCACTAATTTCATCGGTGTAATATTGTTCTTTAACTTCCACTTTTATGTCAAATGTATCTGTGTTGTTTACACGGTCAACAGTAATAAAGAAGTGAGGTTCAAACTCTTCTACTTCGCAAAGCACAGCTTCCACTTGAGATGGGAACACGTTAACACCACGAATAATAAGCATATCATCACTACGTCCCATGATTTTTTCCATACGCACAGAAGTACGTCCACACTCACATTTATCGTAGATTAAACGAGTTAAGTCGCGAGTACGGAAACGAATAAGTGGCATACCTTCTTTGGTTAAAGTCGTGAAAACTAGTTCACCAACAGAACCATCAGGAAGACGTTCGCCTGTTTCTGGGTCGATAATTTCTGGGAAGAACAAGTCTTCGCAAATGTGAGTTCCACATTGGCATTCACATTCGTGACCCACACCAGGACCACTTATCTCTGTTAAACCATAGATATCGTATGCTTTAATACCCAATTTAGTTTCTATTTCTTTACGCATTTGTTCTGTCCAGGGTTCAGCACCAAAAATACCTACTTTAAGGTTCATTTTATCCTTTAGACCAGATTTTTCCAAAGATTCTGCCAAATACAATGCGTATGAAGGAGTACATGCAAGCGCTGTAGCTTGAAGGTCGTGCATCATAAGCATTTGTTTTTCTGTGTTACCTGCAGAAATAGGAATTGTGATAGCACCAATAGTTTCGCAAGCTCCGTGAGCACCAAGACCACCAGTGAAAAGTCCATAACCATACGCCACTTGTATCACATCTTGTTTTCCCAATCCGAATGCAGACAAACAACGTGCACCAGCTTCATTCCAGTTTGCAATATCGTTTTTTGTATAGCCTACCACAATAGGTTTACCTGTAGTACCAGAAGAAGCATGAATACGAATAATTTCTTCTTTAGGTGCTGATAATAAGCCAAATGGATAATAATCTCTCAAATCCTTTTTAGAGGTAAACGGTAATTTTACGATATCGTCTATTGAGTTTATATCTTCAGGAGTAACACCTGCTTCTTCCATTCTTTTTCTATAAGGTTCACAGTTGTTGTAGACTCTTTCCACCACTTTACGTAGTCTCTCAGATTGTAGTTTTCGCATAGATTCTCTATCCATGCATTCTACAGAAGGATTCCAAATCATTTTATTTAGTTTTAGTTAATTATTTCATATAAACTCTTGCAAAGTTATAGAAAAAATAAATAAAAATGACTATCTTTGTGAAAAATTATGAGCAAAATTTTACACATAGAAACATCTACCACAGTATGCTCTGTATGCATTTCTGAAAATGAAATTTGCAAGCATTCTAGAGAAAATTTCACTGGCAATAATCATAGTGAATTAATAGGAGTATTCGTTAGAGATTTGTTACAAGAATCGAACCTAAAACCTCAAGATTTAGATGCAGTGTCACTAAGTATTGGACCTGGTTCATATACAGGACTTAGGATTGGCACTTCATTTGCCAAAGGTTTATGTTATGGTTCAGAAATCCCTCTAATTACCATTCCTACCCTAAAAATCATAGCACAAAATGCACTAGAAAAATATAATCTAGAAGAAGATGCACTTTTATGTCCTATGATAGATGCACGCAGAATGGAAGTTTATCGTTGTATATATGATACAAGACTCAATGAGGTATCTGCCACAGAGCCAGAAATCATAGATGAAAATAGTTTTGCAGAAATATTAAAGGATAGAAAAATTTATTTCTGTGGTAATGGTGCAGAAAAGTGCAAACAATTTATCACACACAAGAATGCTGCTTTCTTAAGTGATGTTTATCCATTAGCCACAAGTATGATAAAATTGGCCAATGAGGCTTACAACAATAAAGATTTTGCAGACCTAGCATACTTTGAACCATTTTATCTCAAAGCTGCTAACGTTACGGTTCCAAAGAACCAGTTAGGAGTTAGGAATTTTGCGAGTAAGCGAGAGCAATGATAAGCTTGCTTAAGCATTGCAGAGCGTGAGCAAAATCACGAGCGAAGCGAGTAATTAGGAGTTTAACATTTATATTTTTATACTTAAAAATGCGATATTGCGATGAGCGGAAAAAGATTTTAGGAAATTATTGGCGTTAAGCAAAAGCAACTGTTTGAACGAAGTAAGTTTTGCTTTTGTAGTCAATAATGAGTAAAATCCCGCGAAGAGCTCTACTCGCAATTTTTAATGTATAAAAAGAAAATAAATAAATTAGATTATGGAGTACTATACAAATAAAAACAAACTAATTTTAACCGAGTATGGCAGAAATATCCAACAAATGGTGGAATATGCCATGACCATAGAAGACAGAGAAGAACGCACTAGATGTGCACACACCATAATAAACATTATGGGTAATCTCTTTCCACATTTGAGAGACGTAAATGACTTCAAACATAAACTATGGGACCACTTGGCTATAATGTCCAACTATCAGTTGGATATAGACTATCCATACGAGTTGGTCAAACCAGAAAAACTAGATAGCAAACCAGAAAAACTTCCATATCCTAATAGAAAAATATCTCATCGTCACTATGGTACTATCCTACCACGTTTCATAGAAGCTGTTAATACCCTAGACGAAGAAAATGAGGTAAAACTTATTCCTGTACTAGCAAATCACATGAAAAAATGTTTTATAGTATGGAATAAAGAATCTTCTGTAGAAGACTCCAAAATATTTGCCGACCTATATGAGCTTTCCAATGGCAGATTGAGTTTGAGCAGTGATAACCTTAAACTTAAAGACGGAAAAGAACTCACTGGTCCTTCTAACATGAATATTAAGAAAAACAACAATCTAAAAAACAAACCTAAGGCAAAAAAATAACATGGCATCATTTAGAATAGAAGGTGGACATAAACTTAGTGGAGAAATCACTCCACAAGGAGCAAAAAACGAAGCACTACAAGTGATTTGTGCATGTTTATTAACAAAAGAGGAAGTTATTATTGATAATATTCCTCATATTGCAGATATTGTCCAACTTATAGATTTGATGCAAAAAATGGGCGTTGAGGTAAAAGAAATAAACCGAAACAAATATAGTTTCAAAGCCCAAAATATAGACTTAGATTATATAGGCAGTACAGATTACAACAAACGCTGCACCTCACTCAGAGGGTCTGTAATGTTATTAGGTCCTATTTTATCGCGTTTCAAAAGTGCTATTCTACCTCAACCAGGAGGAGACAAAATAGGAAGAAGACACCTAGACACACACTTCCAAGGATTTAGTAAACTTGGAGCAACATTTAAATACGATACAGAAAATTCACTATATAGAATCACAGCAGAAGAACTCAAAGGCACATATATGCTACTAGACGAAGCTTCTGTAACTGGTACTGCAAATATTATTATGGCTGCTGTATTAGCCGAAGGCAAAACAACAATTTACAATGCAGCATGCGAACCATACCTACAACAATTATGTAAAATGCTTGTTAGTATGGGAGCAATAATAGGCGGCATAGGTTCCAACCTACTTCATATAACAGGCGTAAAAAAGCTTAAAGGTTGCTCACATAAGATTCTGCCAGATATGATAGAAGTGGGAAGTTTCATTGGCATAGCCGCTATGACAGGTTCTCAGCTTAGAATAAAAGATGTTTCTATAGCAAATCTAGGAATTATACCAGATAGTTTCAGAAAATTGGGTATAAAATTAATTATAGAAAACGATGATATAATTATCCCACAGCAAGACATCTTCAAAGTTGAATCTTATATAGACGGTTCTATTTTAAGCATTTCTGATGCACCATGGCCGGGACTTACTCCAGACCTTTTAAGTATCATCCTAGTACTAGCCACAAAAGCAAAGGGAAGTGTACTTATCCACCAAAAAATGTTTGAAAGTAGGCTTTTCTTTGTAGATAAACTTATAGACATGGGAGCCCAAATTATACTTTGCGACCCACATAGAGCTACCATTATAGGTATGGGAGAGGATTTTCACCTACGTCCTGCAGTCATGACATCTCCAGATATTCGTGCAGGAATTTCACTTCTTATAGCTGCATTGAGTGCTAGTGGAGTGAGTGTCATTCACAATATTGAACAAATAGACAGAGGCTATGAAGCAATAGATGAAAGACTTAACGTACTAGGAGCTAAGATTATTAGAGAATGAAAAAATACTTAATTTCTATATTATTACCACTATTATTTTCTAGTTGTATATTCATAGAGTTTCCAGACACCCACAGAGTTGATGCAGAACTAGATGTTTATGCACAAAGATTCTTCACAGAAGCTAAAAAATATGGTCACAACTTTGATGACGAAGGTCTTATTATGACATTTGCAAGACTAGATGGCGAAAAAGCAGGTGTCTGTTACATGAACAGAAGACCTATCGAGATAGAGATAGACCCAGATTATTGGGCTTCTATTTCTGAAAGTTATCTAGCAGATGATGCAAAAGAAGACCTAGTTTTCCATGAAATGGGACATGGTTTCCTTCAACGTTACCACATTAATGATGTTCTAAAAAACAAAGACTGGAAGAGCATTATGTGCGGCGACGAGTTACCAAACGGCAGAGCGAGCAACATAAATTATCGTGGCATGAGAAAAGATTATTACATAAAAGAACTTTTCACTCAGACCCGCGAAGTACCCTCATGGAGTACATTTGTTCCAGATTTTTCTGGAATGTTTGAAAATAAAATCTTTTCATTGAGCAAAACTAGACCTCAACTCCCAATAGTAAACCAAGAAAACTTTTATAGTAGAGTAGAAAATGGAGAATACGTAGCCACTTCATATTCTTCTAATGTAACAGCAAATGTATCAGCATCTGTCAATACTCTAGATGATTTCTGTATTGAAGTAAACTTAAAGATAGTTTCTAATAACAAATCAGACATGGCAAATTCTGGCATTTACTTTGGTCAAGCAGATGCAAAAAAAGAAAATCATAATCTCCACTATATAACAATAGATGAAGGAAAACATATCTTTTTGGGAGAAAATGCTAGCATGATTCCGTTTATAGATTTATACAGAGAAGAATTTAAACCAAATGACTACAATAAGATTAAAATCTATAAACAAGGTCAATTCATTTATTACTTCTTAAATGACACCTTTATATATCACAACGACATAGCAGATTTAAGACAAGGTGGAGACAATATTGGCTTGATAATATACGCAGACAACACGGTTTATATCAGAGACTTCAATATATACTTAGATAAATCTAATAATAGAAATCTAAAACAAATAACCCCAGAAATAAGAGAAGTAGAAATTTACAACCTAAAAAGAAGATAATTATCTAAGTCCTTTCAACACAAATTTGGCAATATGGTCGCGTCTGCTTTTCATTTTACCAGAAATGTGCTGTTTATTATATGGAGCTTCTAGACCTTTTACGGCATAGAATATCATAAGAGTAGCAGTTTCTATGCTTTCTATAGAAAAAGAGCCTTTCTTAACACCATCTGTTAGTATCTCGCGAAGCATCTTTATTTCTTTTAAATCTGTGCTTCTACGAGCTATTTCCATAGCCTTAATATCGCTAAAGATGTCGGCACGTAGTGTTCCATTGTTCTTTACAATATCATGAATGGTATCCAAGTGAATATAGATAAACTCTATAATCTTTTGGTCTGGAGTAAGAGAAGAATTTGAAATACCCTGCAGTTTGGACACAAGTGTATCCAATTCCTTTTCAACCACCGCATTATACACCTCCTCCTTAGATTTAAAGTAGGTATATAACGTTCTTCTACCTTTATTAGACTCCTCTGCTATATCGTTCATAGTGGCATGTTGCACACCTAAGCGAGCAAAGACTATTCTGGCAGATTCTATTAAAAGGTCTCTAGTTTTTTTCATATTCAGTGGTGTATTTTTTTGCACAAACAAGTGCTTTTGTGCAAAAATATAATATAATTTCTTTTTAATCAACTTTTTAAGCAAAAATTTTAATATAAAATACTATTTTTGCATTATGAAAAACAAAATTGTTACATTTATAAACAGAGAAAACCTTCTTAAAAGAGGTGAAAAAGTAATCGTGGCATGTAGTGGTGGAGCTGACTCCATCTTCTTATTACACATATTATGCCATTTAGGGTACGACTGCATTGCTGCACATTGTAATTTTCATCTTAGAGGTGAAGAATCTGATAGAGATGAAAATTTTGTAAAAGAATTTTGTAAAAAGGAAAATATTGAACTAACTATAAAATCATTTGACACCACAGCTTATGCCAAGGAGAACAAACAATCCATAGAAATGGCAGCACGTGAGCTCAGATATAATTGGTTTGAAGAAGTTCGCAAAAAGTTTAATGCAAGTGCCATTGCTGTAGCACATCATAGCGATGATTCAATAGAGACTATACTCCTTAATCTACTCAGAGGAACTGGTCTCAAAGGTATCTGCGGTATTAGACCCAAGAATGGATACGTTGTGCGTCCTCTGCTATGTGTAAGTAGATTAGAAATAGAAAAATATTTAAAAGAGCATAATATTCAATACATTACAGACTCCACCAATCTAGAAAATGAATATACTAGAAATAAGATTAGGAATATAGTAATGCCTATTCTCAGAGAAATTAATCCTCAGATAGATTCCATTATGCTTAGCAATGCAGAGAATTTTTCTGCCGCAGAAAATATTTATAGAACTATTATAGAAAAAGAAAAATCATCTGCTATCACTATAACAGATGATTCATATATCATAGATTTAAAGGCGATTAATAGATTCTCCGAACCATTTACCCTACTATACGAATGTCTAAAAGACTTTTCTTTTCACCCTGCCACCATCAAAACTATGCTCACAGCAGAAGGTAACACCACCTTCAAAACAGGCAAACACGTAGCTCACAAAATTAAAGGCAAAATCATAGTAACAGTTAGGAGTTAGGAGTGAGGAGTTAGGAGTTAGGAGTTAGGAATTAGGAGTTAGGAGTTATAAAATTTATCTTTTGGGGAATCAATTCCACTTCTATACATTGTGTTTTTTCTTGGAAGATGCCATCTACCTCTGACAGGATAGGTTTTTCAGACTTTATAGTCATTTTATTAGTTCTGAAAAGATGCACAGAATCATGTTCTAATAATCTTCCAGTAAATAATAGTTTCACTGCCTTTAAGATTTTTACTAGATTTAGATTCTCCACTATCATAACATCAAACACACCATCATCTACCCTAGCTTCTGGAGTTTGTTTAATTCCCCCACCAGTAAAACAACCATTCCCAATAGATGCTGTGTAACTTAGTCCCTTAAATTTTTCTTCTCCAAAATCATATTCCATTATCTGTGACCTATTCACAAATATTGTCATAAATAGAGCCAATGTATAAGTCCAAGAAGCACCTTTAAATATATGTTGCATTCTATTGGTAAGTTCTAGTACTTTTGCATCAAATCCCAATCCATAAGCATTGATAAAATATCTAGTAATATTTCTTTCACCTGCATTATATTTTATCAAGCCCACATCTACAAGGGTTGGAGTCCCTTCTGCCAATATTTTTACAGACTTTTCTATATTTCTATCCAAACCCCAATAGCGTCCCCAATCATTTCCAGTTCCAAATGGAATTAATCCCACTGATACTTCAGAAATATCTACATTAGATTTCATCAATCCATCTATCACTTCACTAAAAGTGCCATCGCCACCCATCACAGCTATTTTCTTATAGCCTTTCTTTACAATATCCATTGCCAATTCTCTAGCATGACCTACTTTTTCTGTAAAGAAGTATTCCACAGCAAGTCCCTCATTGGAAAAAATAATATCCATTTTCTCCCAAAACTTCTTAGAGGAACGAGTTCCTGCATGTTTATTAGCTATAAGAGCCCATTTTATCATAAGCGAGAAGTTCTATTTAATAAATAAGCATCTGCCAAAACTATAGCAGCCATAGATTCTACTATGGGCACTGCACGTGGAAGAACACAAGCGTCATGACGGCCACGCACTTTAACCACAGTAGGATTTCCATCTTTATCCACGGTAGGTTGTTCTGTAAGCAGTGTTGCCACAGGCTTAAATGCTACTCTGAAATAAATATCTTGACCATTTGAGATTCCACCCTGAATACCACCAGAATTATTGGTACGTGTGGTGATTTCTCCGTCTCTTGATTCAAATATGTCATTTACTTGAGACCCAAACTTTTTTGCCATTTCAAATCCCATTCCATATTCAAATCCCTTTGCAGCATTTATAGATAACATAGCAGAAGCCAGATTTGCCTGAAGTTTACCAAATACTGGTTCACCCCAACCCACTGGCACTCCACTTATATTACATGTGATGATACCACCCACGGTATCACCTTTTTCTTTTGCTTTAAGGATGATTTCTTCTATATTTTCAGAAGAACCACCCACTTCTGTCATTTCGGCATGGATATTTATATTAAAACCTGCTTGTTTTAATAAGAGTTTTGCCATAGCTCCTGCCACCACCCTACATGCAGTTTCTCTAGCAGAACTTCTTCCACCACCTCTATAATCTCTAAAACCATATTTCTGTGTATATGTAAAATCTGCATGAGAAGGACGGAAAATATCCTTCACATTGTCATAATCACTAGAATGTTGGTTTGTATTATATATAACGAAACCTATAGGCGTACCAGTGGTTTTCCCTTCAAATATACCAGAAAGAAATTCCACCTGGTCTGCTTCTTTTCTAGATGTTGTAAGATTTGATTGACCTGGTCTGCGACGATCGAGTTCGCTTTGGACAAAATCCTCATCTACCAAAACACCTGCGGGGCAACCATCTATCACACCACCTAGGACTATTCCATGAGATTCCCCAAAACAAGTTAAACGAAATATATTACCGAAAGTATTCATAATTCTATTTTTTACTCACAAGAGCAGTCACAGCCACATGATGAACAGTTGCCTTCAGAAGAACAACCACCGCCACAACCTGAGCAAGAAGGAGCCATTGCATTAGCTATTTCATCATCTTTAGCTTCACGTTTAATTATAACTTTACCTACGAAGTGAAGATTTTCACCAGCTAATGGGTGATTTAAATCTACAGTTACAGTTTTTTCATCAGATTTAACCACAGAACCATTGAAACGATTGCCTTCACTGTCCAAAAGTGGAAGAATATTACCTTCTGTAAATAATTCTTCATCTATTTTGCCATCTACAGAGAAGATTTCTTTTTCTAATGTGATAACTGCTTCATCATCATATTCGCCATACGCTTCTTCTGCTGGAATAGTGAAATCAAATGTGCCGTTAAGTTCTGTTGCTAATATTTCTTTTTCAAAACGGTCTAGTGCCATACCTATTCCACTATAAAATGTAAAAGGTTGTTTTTCTGTTGCACGTTCCATTAATTCTTCTGGTTCACCACAATATAAATCATAGGTCACCGCAATATACATCTTTTTCATAACTAAATAAAATAAAATTGTTTATTATATATAAAAGCTTTTGAGCCTCGCTTATGCTCGCTCAAAAATGTCTCTTCGCTCAGCAATGATTAAGCAAGCTGATCATTGCTTTCGCTCATTCGTTTAAAGTAGCTTTTGAGCCTCGCTTACGCTCGCTCAAAAATTTCCTCTTCGCTCAGCAATGATTAAGCAAGCTTATCATTGCTTTCGCTCATTCGTCAATACCAATTAACTAAATTACTTGTGTCACTTTGTTTTTCGTATTTTAGGTCTTTGAGCATACTAGATTTTATACCTATCATAAAATCGTAGGTTTTATATTTACCTATTGGAACAAAACTAATAGACATTTGCCAACAGTGTAAATCCTTAGATATAGAACAATTCATATAGTTCCACGAATTATTTGTTATATCATAATAAGTGGAGAATGTAGCAGACCACGTAGGTGTAAACTTAATATTACCAGAAAAGCTTAAATTATGAGTAAGTTCCCTATCATATTCCATTATTTCTGGATTAAAATCTGCATAACCATATCTAATACTATAATTCACGCTCAAACTCCAAGGTACTTTAAACTCCTGATAACCAAGTTCTTTATCCGTTTTTTCTATTGTTCTTCCTATCTTATTATCTTCAAACGGACTTAATCCATCTATTGTATTTTCCAACTCAGATGTAACTTCTTCTGCTTTAGGTTTTTCCACTTTCTTATCCTTTCTTTTGAATGTAGCATTAGAGAATGTATAACCAAAAGATGTACCAGTGCTCATTAATCTGAATAACACCTTATTTTTCTCAAATTGTGATACATTTACCTTTACAGGATTACCGAAACTATTAAGTTGATAGGTATATGGATCAAAAATCATATCCAAGTTTAAACTAAATTTATCTAATATTTTCAACCTTAGATTTGCATTGACATTTGACCAATTTAGTGAGTCTGCCACTATATTATATGATGTTCCAAAACTAAAATTATCTATGATAGTGACTTTCTTTCCTGAATCAGTGGTATCCTTAGCACCCCAATATTTCATTTCTAAGTTGTTAGCTATATTAAATGAAACTGCAGCCGCTCGTCCTCTACCAGGAGAACCACCATAAACACCATTAGAATAACGGTCATAATAAATGGTCTGACTACTTCCATCATTTGCTGGTCTATCATAAGAGCCCCAATATCCCCATCTTTCATGACCATAATCTGGACTATATGAAAAACTTACAGAAGGAACCAATTTATGCCTAAAAATAGGCATTCTTTTTCCACTTTTACTTTTCAGTGTATAAAAACCAAATAATTGAGTCTGAAAACCTACAGAGACATTTCCTTGGTAAATATTATAAAATCCGTATGTTGTATCCCTTGCCACAGCACCATCTACTCCACCTTCCCATTTTTGATCTATCCTCTGGAAATACCATTTTAAATCATTATTAAACGATATGTTCATGTTTAAGTATTTAAATAGGGTAAACTGAGCAGAAATAGGTAATGAGTGTTTCATACCTACTCTCCAATCACGTAAATACTCCATATCTTTAAACTCACTTTCCTTTGCTGTTGTACTATTAGTAACACTCATATTGTATGTAAGTGCTATTTTTTCATACCACTTAGTCTTACCTACTGCTTTTTTCCTTTTGAAAGGATATTGCCTACTCATACTCAAACTCAATGATGGTAATTGTAAGTTTATGGTAGAGTCAGATGTTCTTTGGTTCACATACATACTCATAGAGAGAGTAAAAGGACTATCTGGAAATCTCTGAGTAAGTGTCACTGTAGAACTTTTGGTATTTTGTGACAACACCGATGGGTTATAATAACTATCCACATCATTCTGAGAATAACTAGAAGTAGAGAAATTTACACTAGCAGAGAATGTGGTATATGGACTACTTTTAGGGTCTTGTGTATGTGACCATAAAAATCTAAAGTCTTTTGTCTTCTTGTAAGAAGGAGTATATTTTTCTCCCGATACATTACTAATGAAACTAAAATTTAATTTACCACTAAATTTATATCTCCACTTATAACTAGAAACCAGAGACAAACCCCATGAACCTTTGGAATATATATCTGACGTAATAGCCATATCTACATAATCATTTATGGCGAAATAATACCCTAACCCCTTAGCATAGAACCCCCTACTCTGTTCCTCACCCAATGTCGGAAAAAGAATACCAGAAGCATAAGTTTGAGATACAGGGAAATATCCAAAAGGCAGAGCCAATGGAGTTGGAACATCTTCTATAACTAAATAAGCAGGTCCAGAAACAATATATTTGCCTTGTTTCATTTTTGCCTTTGTCAATGCAAAATAGAAGTGAGGGTGTTCGTGATTATCACAAGTGGTATATTTACCATGCTGCAAACAATATACATCTTCGCCCACCTTTTTTGTTTTCTCACTTTGCACATAACCCTCTCCTTGCTGAGTAACTGTACCATATACAAAACCTTTTTTAGTTTTGATATGATACCTCATAGAACGAGACTCTATTACCTCAGAACCATCTTTAAAAACAGGAGTACCAACATATTTACCTGTAGAGTCCATTACCCCAGAAGCATAGACTATATTGCTATCTAGACTCAGTCTAATATAATCAGCTTTTAGTTCCATAGACTGATATTTCACCACCGCGTCACCATACAAAATGGCAACATCACTTCCTTCCATGATTATGGAATCCTTAGCACTATAGGTTATATCAGACTCTATTGCATTAGAAGATTTTTTTCTTTGCGTTGGAACCGTGTCCTGAGCCATTATTCCGTTAAAGAATGTACTAACTAGGAGTAATAAAATTATATGTAGGTATTTTCTAAACAGGTCTTTTTATTTTATTATGTGTATTAAGGTGCAAATTTACTATTTTTAGACGAAGTATAAAAAAGATAATTGTGATTTTTATATATTTTTAGGTACATATTTTTATTCATTTGGTAAAAAATGACTACTTTTGCAACGTGTAATAATGTATTATTATGAAAAAATTATATACTATTCTCATTTTTTTAGGATTTATACTCCATTCTTATGCTTTCACAGTTGTTTTAGATGCTGGTCACGGTGGACACGATGCTGGTGCTGTGGGTAGTTTCTCAAAAGAAAAAAACATAAATCTAAGATACGCTTTATTGGTCGGTGATATGATAAAAAAGAATATCCCAGACGCCAAAGTTATTTATACACGTGACAAAGACGTATTTGTAGATTTAAATGAGCGTGCACGTATAGCCAACAGAAAAAAAGCAGACCTTTTTGTATCTATACATACCAATTCTTCAAAAAATTCTTCTGCCAAAGGCATGGAAACCTTTACATTGGGGGTATCTCGTAGCAAAGAGAATATGGAAGTTGCTATGTTGGAAAACTCTGTAATTATGCTCGAAGAGGACTACGAAAAAAATATGAAGGCTTCGACCCCAATTCTGTAGATTCATACATAATGTTTGAATTTATGAAAGACCAATATATGGACAGAAGTATTACTTGTGCAGATTTTATCCAAAAGAAAATGATCAATGCAAGTAAAAGAAACGATAGAGGTGTGCGTCAAGCAGGATTCCTAGTATTGAGAGCAACCGCAATGCCTTCTGTTCTTATAGAATTAGGTTTCATTTCTAACAAAGAAGAAGAAAAATACTTAAACAATAATGAAAATCAAGTAAAAATAGCTACTGCCATTTTCAATGGTATTAAAGAATACAAACACGAACTTGATAAGAAAAGCGGAAACTCAAATAGTGAGGAGCTAGGAGTTAAGGAGGAGTTAGGAGTTAGGAGTGAGGAGTTAGGAGTTAAGGAAGAAAATAAAGAAGATAAAGGAGAGTTGAAAAATGAGAAAGGAGAAATAATTCCTAATTCCTCATTCCTAATTCCTAATTCAACTGAGATTGAGTTTTTCATTCAGTACTTAGTTTCTAAAAATAATTACAATGCAGATAATGCTGTATTCAAAGGACATACTCCCACCAAGATTTTAAACGAAAACAAATTATACAAATACTTAATAGGTCCTTATGATGTAAATACAGTATTTAATAAACGCAATGAAATAACCAAAGACTTCCCAGATGCTTTTATTGTAGCATATAAACAAGGACAAAAAGTATCTACACCAGAAGCTATTCAAGAAGCAAAAGACAAACTTAAATAATATGGAAAAGAAAAAATTTATTAGTCGTGAAGTAAAAATTGGCATTGTTGTAATTATTGCCATAGGTATGCTTTACTTTGGTTTAAACTACCTAAAAGGAGTAAATATCTTTAAACCAGACACATATTTCTATGCAAAGTATGACAGAGTAGATGGTATAGTAAAAACTACTCACGTCTATGTTAATGGTTTCCAAGTGGGACATATTAGCGACATCATTTTTGATTACTCAAAAGAAGCACCTATCGTGCTAGAAATCACAGTAGATAAAAAATTACTTGTTCCTGTTGGTACTGTAGCAGAAGTTTATGATACTGGTTTGATGGGAGACAAGGCTATTCAACTAAAATTGGGTAATAGTTCTCAATACCACGTAGCAGGTGATACATTACGTTCTGCTACACAAAATGGCTTAATCGCAGGAATTGTAGATCAAATCCTACCTCCTATAATGGAGATTGTTCCTAGTATAGACTCTACAGTAATAGCACTTAAAAACGTGATTGAAAGTCCAGAAATCAAGAGTCTTCTTAAAAATGCCGATGCAACCATGGCAAACCTAAAACATAGCACTGGTAAGTTGGATAGTGTAATAGACACTGTTCAATACATCTGCAACGACCTTTCTGGTGTTACCAATTCTCTAAACAAAGTAAATTGGGACTCAACAATGGTATCTCTAGAAGGAACACTTACAAACCTAAAAACTACCACAGATAAGTTTAATAGCACCGACAATAGCATAGGAGCCCTATTAAACGACAAAGCACTATATGTTAGCCTAGACTCTACAGTTAATAGTGCAAACGCATTACTTATGGATTTAAAAGCAAATCCAAAAAGATACGTTCATTTCTCTGTTTTTGGTTCCAAAGACAAAAAAGAAGACAAAAAAGAAGAAGAGAAAAAATAATACAATTTTTCACATAATTTAACATATGAAGGTAAGTACTTGATTATAAGTACTTACCTTATTTTTCTAAATTAATTTGTTAAAAAGCTTGCATTAATGTAATGATTTGAATATCAACACTTTTACACCATTCGCAACTAAACTACTATTGTAAATTATTGATTATCAACATATTAATACAACTAATTAATTTTCAAAAGATTATACTTTTTTTCAAATTTCCAAACAAAAAGTGATTTTTTTTTCTGAAAAAAAAGAATGAATTTTGTGTCAATCAAAAATCAAAACTTAAAAAAATCACACAACGCGAGATGAATAATTATTTAACAATTAAATGGCAGGAATGTCTAAACATTATTAACGATAATGTGGACATTAATGAATTCGAAACATGGTTCAAGCCTATAGAACCCATTAGTTTTGAAGAGAATAAGTTTTATATAAAAGTTCCTAGCCAATTCTATTATGAATATATAGACTCACAATACTCAGATCTTATATGTTCTACCATCAAGCGTGTCTTTTCCACCCCTGCTCAATTGTATTATCGCGTTGTTATAGACCAGGATAATGAACACAAAGGCACAGCACAATTGGCTGGTTCAGAAACAAATAAGGCATTACGCAAGAAGAGTACATCAGATTTTGACTCTCAACTAAACCCAGAACTTACATACAACAACTTTATAGAAGGTGATTGTAACCGTCTATCACGCACTGTTGGTATAAATATAGCTAGCCAACCAGGTAAAACTGTATTTAACCCATTGTTTATTTATGGTAAATCTGGTGTAGGTAAAACTCACTTAGTTAATGCTATTGGTCTAAAGACAAAAGAACTTCACCCACAGAAAAAAGTTCTTTATGTTTCTGCAAATCTATTCCAACAACAATATACAGAAGCAAACAAAAACGGTCAAGTTAATGACTTCCTAAACTTCTACCAAACCGTAGATGTACTTATCATAGATGATATTCAAGAATTTGGCGAAGGTAAAAAGGTGAGCACCCAAAACCAGTTCTTCCATATTTTTAACCATTTACACCAATCTGGCAAACAACTTATCCTTACTTGTGATAAGAAACCTGCCGATTTAGAAGGTATGGAAGATAGACTTCTAAGCCGTTTCAAATGGGGACTTTCTGCAGAAATAGAATCACCAAATCTAGAAACTCGCAAGGCTATCCTAAAGATGAAATCAGAAAGAGATGGTCTGCAACTTCCAGAAGATGTAATCAACTACATTGCAGAAACTGTTACAGACAATATTCGTAACCTAGAAGGAAGTATAGTTTCATTAATTGCTTACTCTACCGTATATCAACAACCTATTGATATCAATCTAGCACATAAAGTTGTTAGCAATATTGTTCACATAGAAGAAAAAGAACAATCTGTTAAGTCTATTAGAGATTTGGTTTGTAATACACTAAATATCACTGTAGAAAACCTAAGTTCTAATTCTAGAAAACGTGAAATAGTACAAGCTCGTCAGATAGCCATGTACTTTGCAAAAAAATACACCAAGGACTCTTTAACTAGCATTGGTAATGCCATAGGCAACAGAAATCACGCCACAGTACTACATGCTTGTAAAACTGTTCAAGATTTAATAGAAACCGACAAATCATTCCGTCGTACCATAGAAGAAATAGAAAATCAAATTAATAAATAATTTATGATATATAAATTCATTTTGGTTTCTGATGAAGAACCAGATTTCATGAGAGAAATCTCTATTAGTTCTGAAGCTAAGTTTTTGGAGTTACATGAAGCTATCTTAGACTCAGTAAATTATGATGGCGGTGCTATCACATCTTTCTTTATCTGTAATGATGATTGGGAAAAAGAGCAAGAAATCACTCTTATAGAAATGGATACAGATTCAGATGTAGATTCATACGTAATGAGTGACACTACTATTAGTGACCTAGTTACAGATGAACACCAAAAACTTCTATATGTATTTGATTTTCTTTCTGACAGAGCATTCTTTATAGAACTAAAAGAAATGCTTCCAGGGCAAGACATTGATGCGGCAGAATGCACTGCATCTTTGGGAGACGCTCCAATTCAATACAAATTGGAAGACGATATAGAAGATATTTTTGAGCCTAAAGCCAAAGGCAAAAAAGCAGCATCTTCTGAATTTGATGACGAAAGTTTCTACGGAGACGAAGGATTCAACGAAGACGAATTTGATGATGAAAGTTTTAGCGATTTAAACTTCGACGACGACATTAACTCATATTGATGAAGAAATTAATTGTATTATTGGGACCTACTGGCGTTGGTAAAACTGCATTAAGCATAGAACTAGCCCAACGCTATGGTTGCCCCATAATTTCTTCGGACTCTAGACAAATCTACAAAGGTATAGAAATAGGCACTGCAGCCCCTACTGCCAAAGAACAAGCATTAGTAAAACACTATTTCGTAGGCACAAAAGAACTTACAGAAGAATATAGTGCTGGTCAATACGAAATAGATGCCTTAAATCTTATCAACGAACTTTTTAAAACTCACGACACTCTCCTACTCACAGGAGGCTCTATGATGTATATAGATGCTGTTTGCAATGGCATTGATGATATTCCAACTGTATCAAAAGAAGCTCGTGAGAAGGCTCAAGAAATCTACGAAAAAGAAGGTCTTGATGGTTTAACTGACAAACTCAAAGAACTAGACCCTGTTTGGTACGAAAGAGTCGATTTAAAAAACCATAGACGTGTAATGCATGCCGTTGAGGTATGTATTTTCACAGGCAAACCATATTCTTCATTCCTTACCTTTAAGAAAAAAGAAAGAGACTTTGAAATAGAAAAAATTGGTCTTGAGCGTCCACGTGAGGAACTTTATGATAGGATAAACAAAAGAGTGGATATGATGATAGAAGACGGACTAGAAGAAGAAGCAAGAAGGGTTTATCATCTAAGACACTTAAATTCTTTGAATACAGTTGGTTTTAAAGAAATGTTTGCTTATTTTAGCGGTGAAATCACTAGAGAGAGAGCCATAGAATTAATTAAACAAAACTCTCGTCACTATGCAAAACGCCAAATGACTTGGTTCAAAAGAGACACAGAAATTAAGTGGATGCGAATAGAATGAAAAAACTACTTATAATTATATTAACATCTGTTTCACTAAACTGTTTTGCACAGGGTTGGGTGAGTTTATCTGGCACAGTGGCAGACAATTATTTGGAAGACATTCATGGCAACATCGAACTAATCGGTGGATATAATTATGAGAATTTTAGTTTCAATCTAGGTTCTAGCCTACTTTTCACTAAAAATGACGTTAGATTTGATGCTCTTCAAGTACAAGCATCATATCTATTTAAAATTCCTTATTTCCCATTAAAATTAAGAACAGGTTATCTATACCTTCCACATTCAAACACTACTTTGAGTGAGCATGTTTGGCACTTAGATGCAGCCTACGTTCATCCACACGTAGAAGTGACCATTGGTTATTTAATCAGAACATATTCTTCAGAAAATACACGTTATTCTGAATTTAATGACTTTATATACTGCGTGCAAGCATACGTATGGAAAAAAGTGAATCCATACAACATAGACTTTGCTATAAGTAATTACAACGATTTGTATATAGAAAGAAGCATAAATCCTCACGTTAGATTGCGTGGAAGTTATTCTTATCCAGAAAACTTAACTTACTTTATAGAAGGACTTTATGGAGGCAGTGGTGTTGGCAACATTTATTTTGAACACTTTCAATGGAGAGTTAAACTTGGCTTAACATGGAATATCTAAAATACATAATATTTTATATCATATTAATTACAGCCTCTTCTTGTGAGTACAACTTAATAAGATTTGGCTGGACAGATTATTCTGTTGACCAACGTTTTGAGGATTCTAGAAGATACAATGAGGAGCATCCTGCTCAAAACTTAAGTATCGATACCGACGAATACACATTCACTGCCACAAGTGACTATCATTTACATACCGACAGTGTGTTTTTACCTAAGTTTTTTGACTACATTAATAGTTCACAAAGCACCTTCGTAGCACTAAATGGAGACCTCTACAATAGCAAAGAGGAGTTTGCCGACTTTGCATATTCTGCTCTTACCAATGGCATTAAAATACCTGCCTATTATACTTGTGGCAATCACGACGAATATTTTGGTTGGAACTTATATTACGATAGATTTGGGTCTTCTACATATAGTTTTACTGTTACCACACCAAACTACAAAGACCTCTATATTGCCCTAGAAACAGGAAGTAGTACACTTGGACGTGGTCAATATGAATGGCTATTAGAAGTCTTGTCAAAACGAGATGAATATCGCTATTGCATAATTATCACTCACAGCAACATCACATATCAAGGTTTCCAAAATGGTGTATTTACACAAGAAGAAACTGTTGTTTTATACGATTTGTTTGCAAAAAACAATGTAAATATGGTTATTTCTGGGCATTCTCACAGAGAAAATGATGTCACTATAGAGGGTGTGAGATATGTAACTACTGGTGCAATAAAAAGCGGAGAGTTTGGCACTTGTTTTATTAAGGATTCTGGAGTTGATTTTAAATTTGAAGACCTAGAATAAGATTATTTTCTACCAAAGTCTGCAGGAATCTCGCCCCATGCTTTGGTATCCCACTTGTATATTTTTGTAGTATAAGTGTTTGTGGCAAGCCACTTTTCAGCTGCTTCTATGCGAGCAAACACCTCAGCATTGTTTGCTGTGCGTTCTAGTTTAGTTTTGCACTTCTTGGCTTTTATCCAAGATATTGCAGTGATACTATCTGAATAAATCGGCCAATCTGAATTTTGTTTTTTAAGTAGTGCAAGACCATGCACAATGGCAAGAAACTCGCCAATATTGTTTGTGGCTTCTTTATATACTCCTTGAAGAAACAATTGCTGACCATTGAACACATTGACCCCACGATATTCCATATCGCCAGGATTTCCACTGCAGGCAGCATCTACAGCAATGCTGTTTTTGATAAAAGGAGGAGTTGGAGATTTTTTTACGTCTGTTTTCTTGTCTTTGTTTATGGCGGCATAATAGGAATGCATAAAAGCCTGCTCTGCCTCTTCACGAGTCTTAAAAGACTTGTATTGAGCACCTTTATAGTCTTCTATGAGAGGTTTGCATTCTTCCCAACTAGTAAAAATACCAGTTTCTCTACCTTGCCAAATGACGTAAAATTTCATTGTTTATATAATTTATAGGGTGGTCCATAAGACCACCCATATTTTGTTTTAAAGAATTAAATTAGAGAAGGGATTTTTAAGCGTCCCTACTATTTAATTATTTGTTTTTTAGAAGGTCACGGATTTCAGTAAGAAGTAACTCTTCTTTAGTTGGTTTTGGTTCTGGAGCAGGTGCTGGAGCTGGAGCAGCAGCTTTTTCTGCTTCTTTCTTACGAGAAAGGTTGCCAATAACACGAATCATCACGAAGATAGAAAGAGCTATGATAAGGAAATCGAATGTTACTTGTAGGAAGTTACCATAGTTAAGAGTTGCAGCTGCAATTTCTTGACCCGCATCGTTTACGTATGCTTCACGAATCACCCATTTTAATTCTTTGAAGTTTACACCACCAACAGCCAAGCCAATAAGAGGCATAATAACATCGTTTACTAAAGAAGTAACGATTTTACCAAATGCACCACCGATGATAACACCGACAGCCATATCTACTACATTGCCTTTCATAGCGAAGGCTTTAAAATCTTGAAGAAACTTTTTCATAATCTATAAATTGTTAAATAAATTTAAAGCACAAAGATAATAAAAACGAGCGAAAAAACAAAACACTTGTTATTGTCACAAATTTTCCGTATTTTTGTGACAGAATATAGATTTTATGGATAGCGTAACGTCAAAAATAGAAAAACAAATTTTGTCATTGGAAAAAGGAAGTATCTTTTTTTCCGATGATTTTGTTGACTTGGGAACATCTGATGCTATTAGGCAAACTCTAACAAGGCTCTGTAAAGAAGGTTTGATAATTAGGGTTGCTCAGGGTATATATTGTTATCCCGAAGTTAATGAAAAATTGGGTTTGGGAATTTTACGTCCGTCGTTTGAGCAAATAGCGGAGGCAATGGCAAAACGAGATCATGCTCGAATAGTCCCTACAGGTGCTTATGCACTGAATGTACTTGGACTTTCAACACAAGTACCTATGAACTATGTATATCTGACCGATGGTTCAAAAAGACATGTTGAAATATCCAATGGTAGGGGCATAACTTTCAAAAACACAGCACCTAAAAACCTGGCATTTCAGAGTCGTTTGGCAATGCTGATTACATTTGCTCTAAAATCATTAAAGAAAGAAAATGTTGAAGATTGGCAGATAAAACGAATTGGGGAACTATTACAGAACGAACCCAAAGAGTCTGTTATGGCAGACTTAAAGTTAATGCCTGTATGGATTAGAAACATAATTAAAAAAGCGTATGAATAACTACTTTTCACTCACAATAGAAGAACAGAGACAAGTATTACAAGCAGCAGAAGGACGCATTGGATTACCGGCACAAGCCATTGAAAAGGACTTGTGGGTTACAACAATATTGCAGATTGTTTTCACTCTCCCTTTTGCTGATAAACTAATATTCAAAGGTGGAACATCGTTGAGCAAGGTTGGTAAACATATTAGCAGATTTTCAGAAGATATAGACCTTGCTATAGACCGTTCACAATTTGGATTGGAGGGAGACCTAACCAAGAAACAGATTAAGAAACTTCGTAAAGAATCATCTACCTTTGTTCGCGAAGAGTTTTATAAAACTTTATCCGATGCCATCAAGCAATATGGTTTGATGGCATTATGTACGATTGAAGTAGAAAAAGATGGTGAGGGTGACAATACATACCCTGAGCCAAGAAAAATATGGATTACATATAAGAGTGTTATTCAAGGCGAGTTGAACTATTTGAAGCCAGTTGTTATGTTGGAAATAGGTGCTCGCTCTCTTTCCGAACCATACGAAATGAATAAGGTTAAGAGTCTTGTAGAAGAAAACTTTCCAACAATTCAAACAAGCATTATAGATTCTAATATTTCAACTGCTGCTGCAGGAAAAACATTCATAGAAAAAGTTTTCTTATTGCATGAATTGTTCTCTGTTCCAGGACATGGTGCTAGTGCAAATAGAAAATCACGCCATTTGTACGACCTCTATCAGATGATGGATAAGGATTTTGCAATAACGGCTGTAAAAGATAATGATTTGTGGGAAAATATTAGGCACCACAGAGAAATATTCACCTCGGTTAAAGATATGGACTACACGCCAGATGTACGCAAAAGAATAGTACTTATCCCACGTGAAGATATTATATCCGTATGGGAGAAGGACTATGCAGAAATGTTGGTGAATATGATATATGGTTCTAATAAGCCGACCTTCAATCAGATTATAGATAAGATGCAAGTTTTACAAGATAGATTTAGGAAATAATTGTTATAGGCCCACTCTACTCAAGTATATACAAATGAAACATGGAAACAATATTTAAATTTAGCAATATAGGAGAAAATCTTGGCACTTAAACAAAAAACCACCTTTGTATCTGTAAATGATTTTGCCAGAAAAAACATCGCCATCGCCTTTAAGCGAAGACTAAATCAGTAAGATTCCCCGCATAAACATAGAAACTTCTTGAATTTTTTAAAAGATATTTTGTAAAGACAAAAAAAATTTATACCTTTGCAACACGAGAACCCGCCAAGCCTCTTCACAAAGCTTAAATCGGCGGGTCGTTTTTTTTCTTACGTAAAATGATTCCATCATGTTCTATCTAAAACAATACAAATCACCTTCAGACCTAATCAATCTTCTAAAATCTAGAGGACTAGTTATTTATAACGATTCTAAAGCAATAAACTATATTAAAAGAATTGGTTATTATCGCTTAAGTGCATACTTCTATCCTTTATTAAAAAATCCCAAATCATTACATTCCTTTAAGGAAAATTCTACATTTGACAAAGCATTAATGATTTATAGATTTGATAGACAGTTAAGAATATTGATATTTAATCAAATAGAAAAAATTGAAATTGCTGTTAGAAGTGCTATTATCAATATCACAAGTAAAGAGACTAATAATCCTTTTTGGTTGACTGATGAGTTATGCTTTGCTGATACTACAAAATACGAGACTACAATGCAAAAAATTATAAATGAATATAATTCATCAAAAGAAGATTTTATTACTCATTTCCGTAACACATACGAAAATCAATATCCACCATCATGGATATTTGCAGAAATCATCCCATTAGGCGTTCTTACTAGAATATATCAAAATATAAAAGATTTTAGCATTAGAAAAAAAATAGCAAGTGAGTTTGGACTAAATATTCCTGTTTTTGAATCATGGATGACTATTATAACGATGACAAGAAACAACTGTTGT
>JAFWXW010000014.1 GCA_017517845.1 Paludibacteraceae bacterium | reverse complement strand
GGAATTAGGAATTATTTTAGGATTGTAGTAAAAAATGAGCAATTATTTTAACTTGCTAATCTTTTATGAATACATTATTAATGAGGGTTAATCCTTAGTTTTCTTTTATATTTTATGGATAAGGGTTAAGCAATAGGGATTTTGCCGCAGGCTTCGTTTTTAATCCCTATTGATTGACCCTTATTCATAACTACTTTTCTAATCGTGCTACACTCCTCACTCCTAACTTATCGCAAATATTCTATAAATGCGTTTACATCTGTTTCGTAGAACATCGGTTCTTTTAGCTTTAAACCTGTTTCTGGGTTTACGATGATGTAGCAAGGTTGGGCGTTGTAGCCGTAGATTTTGCTTTGGATATAGGTGTTTTTTTACCCAAGGTATTCTAATGTGTTGCCTTCGGCAGTGATGTATGGTTTGTCTAGTTTTATTACCTTATCATCTACATAAAGTGCACAAACCACATATTTTTCGTTTAGAATATTAATAATTTCTGCATTAGAAAGCACAAGTTCTTCCATTTTACGGCAGTTTACACAACCATGACCAGTGAAGTCTATGAAAACAGGTTTGCCAGCAGTTTTAGCAACTGCTAATGCTTCTTCGTAGTCAAAAAAGCAGTTTACTCCGTGAATACCTTGCAATTTGCCAGAATGTGAAACACCATCTACGTTTTCTGTTTTATAAGTTTTTGGCGGAAGCCAACCAGAAAGTATGTTTAGTGGAGCGCCAAAGAAACCACTTATCATGTATGCTACAAACAAGAATGAAGCTACAGCAGCTGTGATGCGTTTCCATGTAATTTTTGGTTTTTCGCCGTCATTGATAGGGAATTTGATTACTCCCAAGAAGTATAATCCTAACAGTGTGAACAGTATTATCCAAATACCTAAATAAAGTTCGCGAGAAAGTAGTCCCCAATGGTATGTTTGGTCTGGAACGCTAAAGAATTTCAATGCAAATGCTAGTTCCACAAAACCAAGTATTACCTTGAGTGTACCCATCCATGAAGATGATTTTGGCATTTTGTTTACTAGGTTTGGGAAGAAGGCAAATAGCCCAAATGGCAATGCAAATGCAAGCGAGAAGCCTAGCATACCGATGAGTGGTTTAAGGAAACTTCCGTTGGCGGCACCCAATGCTACTGCACCAGCAATAGGTAGTGTGCATGAGAATGATACCAAAACTAGTGTCAATGCCATAAAAAATACCCCAATGTAACCAGCTCTTTCTTCATTTTTTACAGAAGCGTTTACCCATTTGCTAGGGAGAGAAATTTCATAATATCCGAATAGCGAAAGTGCAAAAACTATGAAAATAATGGTGAAAATAATGTTTGGTAGCCAGTGTGTGCTTAGAATATTGGCAAAGTCGTGTCCTAATAGTATGGAAAGAACTAGACCTAATATTATGTAAATTAAAACTATTGATATGCCATAAAATACTGCGTAGCGTTTCCCTCCATGTTTTAGAAAATACGATACGGTCATTGGTATCATAGGCAATACGCATGGGGTGAGTATGCCCAAAAGACCTCCGCCAAATGCTAGCAAAAAGAACCAAAGTAGGTTTTCTTCTGAGTCTTTTGCAGATGCCAACATTTCTGCACTTGTGGCAGTCACTTGTACTGTCAAAGTTTCTTCTATAGGCACACACATACCGTCATCTTGACATGCTTGTCCAGAAATGTTTATTACTACAGTAAAAGAATCTGTTGATAGGCGAGTGATAGTTGTAGTAAATGTAGCTTCCCCTGCCAAATATCGCTCGGTTGTTTTCAATATAGGTTCAAAAACTTCGGTATAGGTTGGGGTCTCAACCCAGTTAGGAGTTAGGAGTGAGGAGTTAGGAGTTAAAGATTCTATGCACCCTAACTTCAAAGGTAGCCCCGTTCCATTTTGGTGTTGAGAATAAAGGTGCCAACCTTCAAGAATGTTTGCCTTTAGGCTTATTTCTACTTTAGATGCATCTATTTCGTGAGATTCTGCACTCCAAGTAACAGGATTCACCTCTTCCATTTGGCTAAAGCCATTCATCAAGCTTCCACCAATAGGACCACCCAAACTAACTCCAAATTGTGCCATCGCACAAAAAGGAATAAAAAATAATATGGTTAAAATCTTTTTCATACTATTTATTTTTTAGTCCAGTTCCAGTCTTTTGAGAATGTATATGTAACCCTGAGTACACCTCTCATATTGTAAACATCTGCATCTGTGGCTAATGGTTTTAGGTGCATCATATCTTCGCCAAGGCTAGCGTATGTTGCACCAGTAAATTCACCCTCCAAAGCCACATTTAGCCCCTTATAATTATATTCTACAGAAGCAGTGGCACGATACATCTGGTCTATGTCACTACCTGCTCCTATAATATCAGTTTCTAATACTGGTTTGGAATACCCCAAAGATTTAAGATAACCACCAAATATATTTACTCTCCATGTTTTGCCGTATGAAGCACAAAAATATGTGGCTATCTGATTCATATTATTAAAATCTGCAGTTAGATTTTTTTCATCTTTTTCTGTTAATGCTATTGCACCCCATTTGGTAAGATAACTTAAGTTTTGACCGCCTAATACACGTGCATTCATAGTGAATAAATCCTTTGTATATTGAGCATAAACTGTTCCCACAAATGAATTAAGTCCTACTTTTCTATTTACATCTTTCTTTTCAAAATGCACATCATTAGAAGCATATCTATAATCTCCCATAATGCCAGCTTTCCAGCTTTTATTTTTGTAAGAAACGCCTAAAACTGCTTCTGGAGATATGTTTCTATTGGCTTCTGCCACAAAAGAAGCTATTACAGTCCAATTTTTGTTGGCAGAAAATTCATATCTCACTTGCGGACTTCTATTTAGAATAGCAAAAGGTGCACCACCATTTAAAGTAAGCACATTGGGAAATACTCCATCATAAAAAGGATGCCAAGTTTGACCAATAATAAAGTTGTGTGATTTATAGTTGGCAAAAACGAAGGCATGTCTTAATCTAAAAGCATGAAAACCACTGAGTGTAGCACCCAAATCACCTTCTATATTAGCTCCTAATTTAACTTTGTCATTAGAAAATGTATATTTTACTCCCAAACGACTAGTAACTGCCAAAAATGAACCATTAATATTACCATTAATATCCATTCCTGTATTATCGTATGAAACAGGTTTAGGATAAAGGCAAATTGCTCCACCCATAGCCTCAACATTTTCTCTACTGTTTATAAACATTTCACTACGTGCAAATCCATATAGTGAAAGATTATGTGTTTCTGTAGTGTTCTTAACAACAGGTTCCTGTGCAAATAAATTTATTGATAATAATATTCCCAAAAGGGTGTATAGGTATTTCATAATTTTATTTTAATTGTATCTAACGTAGTCTGAAATATAAATACATTCCACTGGGCTAAAGCCAACTGAAGACGTATTTAATGCTTCATAAAGTTTTTCGTATGGGTATTTTTTATAATTTTCTAATGCTTCTAGTCTTTTCCCATTTGCCCACAAACAATGCCCTTTGTATAAATAATATAGTTCATTATGTGTGGCTTCTACTTCTAGATATTCTATTTTATTAAAACAGTTAAGACCTTTTTCAAATTCTTTTAATTCTGTGTAGCACAATGCTAAGTTATTTATTATGCTAATATCATTTGGTTTTAATGAATCTGAAATTTTGTAATATTTAAGTGCAGAATCAAACTTAGAAAGTTTTTTATAGCAGAAAGCAATGTTTTTATTTACCCAGAAATTACCTTCTTCTATAATTTCACATTTTTCATAAGAGTCTATAGCCTTCCTATATTCCATAAGTTTTTGGTAACAATAACCTATTTTCTTATATAATTCAATGCTAGATTCTACAGATTCTATCTCTTGCATTTCTGCTTTTTTTGCTTGAAAAGCATATAGGGCATTTTCATATTGTTCTTTTGTAAAATAAAAATCTGCCAAATCTGAAAGATAAACATTTTCTTCATTTAGGAACCTAAAGAAAGGAGAATTGTAAATATCATAATTGGCTAGGAATGGGTCATTTAACTGTTCTTTACCTTTGTAAAGTTTATAGAAACGATACAAATCTTGAATGTAAAGATTGGAAATATTCTTTTCGGATTTAGGAGCATCTGGTTTCTCGTCTGATGATACTTTGAGTTGCTCAGAAAGGGTCGCCCTAGAACTTGCAGGTATTCTCAGAAGATTTAGGCAGAAAGAATATTTATCAGAATCACACAAGAAAATAATATTATCCATCAAATCCAGAATATCTGGATTGTCATTTTTTAGTCCCTCTAGTTCTTTGTTGTCATTATAAAAAGGCATAAACCAGTTTTCTATATTTTGGAAAAATGCCATATTTTTTAGATATGAAAAAGAACTATAATTGGTGTCTGCTCCCTCTAGCATAAGTCCTTGGAAATTTTCCATTTTCTCACTTATGCCACTATCTTCTAGCATTTGTTGAATATTCTCACTCTCTTCGTCCCATTCTTTGGACTTAGTAATAGAGAGATCTTCGTTAAATTTTGGGGCTATTTTACTGATAAGTGGAATGATATTTTCTTTTATGTCTTTGGTGATTTTATCTGTCTCTTTAGACCTAATTAGTTGTTTATAAATGGTTCTAGCTAGTGAAACTTTTTCATCTGAGTTGAAAAGCAGATTTAATTCATTATTAATATTTGAATACAATGAATATCTGTTTTTGTGCACTTGAAGGTTTATTAGTAACCCAACAAAAGCCCTAGTAGATATTTTTACATTGGAATGATTAGAAAATTTTATAAGAAGAATAATCTTGTCTGCCTCAAAAACTTCAATACAACTTATAGTTATGGCAGACACACTAAGGCAAATATTATTAATTTGACTTTCTGTCAATTCACTATTAGGACTCTCGTCCAATAATTCCATTGCTTTAGATTTAAACTCTTCTGTGAGTCTATTCTCTGCCCAAAAAGCAGAAAAATAAGGATTGTAACTCATATCCTTACTTTTCTTTTCTGCACATACATCATCTATAAGTTCGTATGTTTCTTTGATAAGATTGTTATATACAACATCTCTGTTGGGGTCTTCTGAGGTAGATGAAAAATAGAAGTCTAGAAGCCTTTTATAATTTTCTTTTATTTCAGAAAGGCGTTCGGCATTAGCCCCAGATGCTATTAAAGCAATCTGTGCTAGTGCTCTGCCTAGTCGTTTTTCTTCTAAAGAAGAATATAAAATCTTTTTTATATTGTTGATTTTGTTAGACATAAATTATTCGCTTTGTTATAAGAACTTTTAACTCCTAACTCCTCACTCCTCACTATTTTAAATTGTTCATTAAGAACAATTTAAAATCATCAAACTCTTTGCTAATTTCTATACTTTGTTTAGTTCCTTTCATAAACTCTTGAAGTTTGGCAGGAATTTCTACTTTTTCTCCAATGATGTTTTCTACTGTAGAAAGGAATTTGGCAGGGTGAGCTGTTTCTAAGAAGATACCTTGTTCGCCATTTTGAAGTAGGTCATATAATGCTTGATAACCGCATGCTCCGTGTGGATCTAGCAAATAACCTGTGTTTTTATAACATTCTTTTATGGTTTCTGTAATATCTTCGTCTGTATATCTTGCTCCGCCAATCTCTTTGCAAATATTAGCATGAGAATATCCGTATAGGTCTATTACACGAGCAAAGTTGCTAGGGTCACCTACGTCCATTGCGTTAGCAAGAGTAGCAACAGATGGGCGTGGATTATATTCGCCAGTTTTTAGATATTCAAAGAAAATATCATTTCTATTGTTTGCAGCGATGAAACGTTTCACAGGAAGTCCCATGCGTTTTGCAAACAAACCTGCAGTGATGTTTCCAAAGTTACCACTTGGCACGCAGATAACAGCTTCTTTTTCTTTGCCTAATTTTTTAAGTTGAGCGTAAGCATAGAAATAATAGAAAGATTGTGGTAAAAAACGTGCCACATTGATGGAGTTGGCAGATGTAAGTTTAAATTTTTCATTTAATTCTGCGTCCATAAATGCAGATTTCACTAGGCGTTGGCAGTCGTCGAATGTGCCTTCTACTTCTAGAGCAGTGATGTTTTTGCCTAGAGTGGTAAATTGGCATTCTTGAATTGCACTTACAAGTCCTTTTGGATAAAGCACATACACATTGATGCCTTCTACACCAAGGAAACCATTTGCCACGGCACTACCAGTGTCGCCAGATGTTGCTACAAGAACGTTTACTTGGCCTTCTGCATTTTCTTTCTTAATAAAATATGAAAGAAGGCGGGACATGAAACGACCACCCACATCTTTGAATGCTAGAGTAGGACCATGGAAAAGTTCTAGGCTATAAATGCGTTCGCTTACCTTTACTAGTGGAACATCAAAACTAAGTGTGTCATAAACTATTTGTTTAAGTGCTTCTTCTTCCACATCTTCTCCAAAAAATGCTTTAGCTACTTCAAATGACATCTCTTGGAATGTCATTTTATCTATGTTTTCAAAGAATTCTGCTGGTAGAGTTTTAATTTCATTAGGCATAAATAGGCCCTTGTCATCTGCAAGTCCTTTAACTACTGCTTCTTGTAAAGAAACATTTTCTACTTGTTTGTTGGTACTATAGTATTTCATTTTTTTAGGAATGATTTTATAAATTCATCTTCTTTTAATATTCCGTAAGAACCTTCTTTTACAGAAAATTCGTTGTAAACTTCTACTTTATCAGCTTCTGCTTCAGGATTGTAAATAATAAATGGAATTGCTGATGCTGTATGTGTTTTTATTGCACATGGAGTAGGGTGGTCTGGAAGTATTGCAATGCTTACAGGTTCGTTCCATTTAGAAACTTCTTCGTAAATTGGTTTTACAATTCTGCTATCTAGGTATTCAATAGTCTTGACTTTTAAATCAACATCGCCCTCGTGACCTGCTTCGTCGCTGGCTTCTATATGAAGAAAAACGAAGTCGTTCTTTTTAAGTGCTTCAATAGCCGCCTCTGCTTTCCCTTCGTAATTTGTGTTGTAAAGTCCTGTTGCACCTTCTACTTCTATAGATTCCAATCCAGCATAAACGCCAATGCCTTTAATTAAATCTACTGCAGAGATTACAGCACCACTACTAATGCCAAATTTCTCTTTAAGGGTCTTCATACTTGGTTTGTAACCTGGAGACCACACCCAAATGCTGTTTGCAGGGTCTTTCCCTTCTGCTTTTCTTTTTAGGTTTACTGGGTGGTTTTCTAGTAATTCTTGACTTTTTATTGTCAATTCATTAAGAAGCCTTGCTGTTTCTTCTGCTTCTGGTGTGTCTGCTTTTACCAAAACTTTATGTACTTCTGTGCCAGGAACATCGTGTGGAGGTGTGCATGTAATGCGTTTGTCTCCGCCTTTCATTACCAGAAGGTGGCGATATGAAATTCCATTATGGAATGTGAAAATATCATTACCTAGTTCTGCTTGTAGATACTCAATAAGTTCTTTTGCTTCTTCGTTGCTAATGTGTCCTGCTGAGTGATTTTTGATTTTGCCATCTTGTACGCAGATAAGGTTGCAACGCATAGCCATTTCGCCTGGCATTATGCTCACACCAATACTAGCAGCTTCTAGTGAACCGCGTCCTTCAAATTCTGTTCTCACATCATAACCCAAAACACACATATTTGCGATTTCGCTTCCAGGTTTGAAACCTTCTGGAACAGTGTGCAAAAGTCCGCAATTACCTTTTTTTGCAAGCAAATCCATATATGGTTTATTTGCTACTTCTAGTGGCGTTTTATTATTTAGTTTGGCGATGCGTTCGTCTGCCATGCCATCGCCCAATATTATTATGTGTTTCATAATAGTTAGGAGTTAGGAGTTAGGAGTTAGGAGTTGCTAACTCACTTACGATTTTTTCGATTGTTTCTTCCATGGTGAGGGTTGATTCTGCTCCTGCTGCATTTTTGTGTCCGCCTCCACCAAATGTACGGATTGCCAACTCGTTTACAGAATAATCTCCTACAGAACGCATAGAAATTTTAATTCTGTCATTTTCTTCTCTACAGAAAATAGAACAGCGTATTCCGCTAATTGAAAGTGGCATATTTACAAATCCCTCTGTATCACCTTTTTTGTAATTGAATTTCTTTAATTCTTCTTTTGTTAAAGATATTATTGCTGTTTGGTATTCTGGAATAATGGTTAATTTTTCACATAAGAAATAGCCCATAAGTCTCATTCTAGACTCATTGTAACTATTAAATAATTTACGATAAAGGGCATCTTTATCTACACCTTTTTTCAATAGCTCAGAGAAAATGGTATAAATCTCTGGGTGATTGGAGTTGTATGCCAAACCACCTGTGTCTGTAAGCATTCCTGCACAAATACATTCTGCAGTTTGTAGATTCATATCAGAGAAATATCCCATTCTGCAGATTAGTCTAAAGATAAGTTCACTGGTTGAAGCCATCTCAGGGTGTGAAATCACTACATCTGCAAAGTTATCATAGTCTAAATGGTGGTCAATCATAATTTTAGGACAGTTAAGTGCTTCTATAAATGGAGCCAACTTTCCTAGTCTGTCTAACTTGTTAAAGTCTAAACAAAAAATTAAATCACAGTTTTCTAGAATCTCTTTTGCTTCTGTCTCATTTTTTTCTAATGTAAGAATACTATTGAAACTTGGCAGACAGTCTAGTGATTCAGAAGGTGTGTCTGGTAGGATTATATTTGTTTTCTTTTCCAAAGAGTATAAAAAATGATACAAACCTAGTGAAGAACCCACAGCATCGCCATCAGGACCTTTGTGTGCTGTAATCACTATATTTTCTGCAGAATTAATTAGTTTAAATACCGCAGAAATCTTTTCTTCTAAAATAATTTTTGTAATCATAGTGTACCTTTTAATCCAACTTACAAAAGTAATAAAAATAAATGAGATATTTCATTTTTGCAGTTTATATATTATTAATGAGGGTTAAAGTTTAGGAATTAAAAAACGAGCCTGCGGCAAAATCCCTAAACTTTAACCCACATCAATAACTCCTAACTCCCTAACTAATATATAAAGTACCCAGCAATGCCACTAAGCATTAGGAGAAAGATTGGGTTTACTTTGAAGTATGAGCACACAGCTACTATTGCGAAGATAATGATGCTAATGTAGTCTGTGAAGTTGTCGTGGTTGATAAGTGTAAGCCCTGCTGCTAAAATTAAGCCAACTACTGCAGGACGAAGTCCTTTAAAAGCAGCATCTACATATTTGTTGTCTCTAAATTTGTAGATGAAACGTGCTGCTAGTGAGGCTAGTATAAGTGAAGGGAGGCATACTGCAAATGTGGCAATAGCAGAACCAATAATGGAATCTGTGGCTGTGTAGCCAACGTATGTAGCACAGTTTATAACAATAGGACCTGGTGTTGCTTGAGAAATAGCCACAATATCTGTAAATTCTGTAGTAGTCATCCAACCGTGAATATCTACCACTTCATTTTCGATAAGTGCTAAAATGGCATATCCTCCGCCAAAACCGAAAATTCCGATTTTCAAGAAACTCCAAAATAGTGCTAGAAATGTCATCATTTGTCTTTTCTAATTAGAGAAAATAATATGCCTCCAGCACCTGCCAGGAGTATAATATATGCAGGTGAAAATCCTAAATATGCTACTACAATTGCTACCGCGACTGGTATCCAAAGTGTTTTCCAAGTGATTTTTGCTGTTTTTGCCATGAAAATCACAGGCACCACAATTAGTGCCACTACTGCAGGGCGAATGCCTTTAAATACCTTTTCAATAGTAGGATTGTCTTGAATATCTGTAAAGACTATTGCTATCAGAAGTATGATAACAAAGGAGGGTAGTGCTGCTCCTAATGCACAGACCAGACTTCCCCAGAATTTGGAAATTTTATAACCGATATACACGGAACTATGTATAGAGATAGGACCAGGAAGACTTTGAACAACTGCTAGCATGTCCATAAATTCTTCCTTGCTAAGCCAATGATTTTTATCTACTACCTCTTTTTCGATAATGGGTATCATAGCATAGCCTCCACCAAAGGTGAAGGCTCCTATTTTAAAGAATGCTATAAATAATTTTAATAACATATTATTAATATAAATTTTATACGTTAAAAATAAAGCTCGGCGTTCTTCACGGGATTTTAATCATTATTGACTACAAAAGCTAAACTCACTTCGTTCAAACAACGCTTTTGTTTAACGCCAATAATTTCTTAAAATCTATTTCCGCTCATCACGATACCTTTATTTTTAAGTATAAATTTATCTTTATCTGTTTTCTTCAATCCAGACGCGGGCATTAACGAATGCTTCCACCCATGGGGTGATTTCGTCTTGGCGTCCTGCTGGATAGTGTGCCCATTGCCATGGGAAGATTGCACGTTCCAAGTGAGGCATCATAGCTAAGTGACGACCGTCTGCAGAGCAGATACCTGCTACATTGTAGTCTGAACCATTAGGGTTTGCAGGATAACCTTCATGTGTATATTTAGCAATGATATTGTAATTTTCTTCGCCCATTGGAAGTGAGAATTTACCTTCGCCGTGAGCCACCCAAATACCTAAACGGCTACCAGATAGGCTTCCAAACATTACAGAGTTGTTTTCTGGAATAGTTAGTCCCACGAAGTTTGATTCAAACTTGTGAGAGTTGTTGTGAAGCATACGAGTACGTTTTTCGTGTTCTGGGTTTACAAGGTTTAGTTCAACCATAAGTTGGCAACCATTACAGATACCCAAGCTTAAGGTGTCTTTGCGAGCATAGAAGTTGTCAAGGGCTTTTTTAGCTTTTTCGTTGTAAAGGAAGCCGCCTGCCCAACCTTTTGCACTACCAAGTACGTCTGAGTTTGAGAAACCACCGCAGAATACAATCATATTCACGTCTTCTAGTGTTTCACGACCAGTAGCAAGGTCGGTCATGTGAACGTCTTTCACATCAAATCCTGCTAGGTATAGTGAGTAAGCCATTTCACGTTCACCATTTGTACCTTTTTCACGGATAATAGCAGCCTTAATACCACTTGCTTTGTGTGGCACTTTAAGGCCAAATTGTGAAAGCTGACCAGTGAATGAAGAAAGGATATTTAAATCTAATGCTTGGTTTTTATAGTTTTCAAAACGTTCTTTAGCGCATTGTTCGCCGCTTTGTTTGCGGTCTAATAAATATGAAGGACGATACCAAACGTCGCGCATTTCGTCGATGTTGATGCTAAAGTTGTCTTTGTCTGCTACTACATTGATTACACGTTCTTCAATTGGATAACCAATCTTAGCAAAACCAATGCCATTTGCTTCCAAGAATTTTTCTACGTCTTCTTGATTTTTAGTTTGGATAAATACACCAGGATTTTCAGCAAACAGAAGTTTGATTAAGTCTTTTTCTGCAAGACCACTAAAGTTGATGTTTAAACCACCTTTTGTGTTGGCGAAGCACATTTCTAGTAGGGCAGTGATGATACCACCTTCTGAAATATCGTGACCAGCCATTACCCAACCATTATTAATCATATCTTGAACGCAGTTGAATGCGTCTGCAAAGTATTCTGCATTTTTTACAGTAGGAACTGTTTTACCTACTTTGTTAAGTGTTTGGTAAAGAACAGAGCCTCCAAGTTCTAGATCGCAGAATGAGAAGTCGATATAGTAAATGTTGCTACGTTTGTCGTTTACAAGTACTGGAGAGACTACTTTCTTAACATCACTTACACCTGCACCTGCTGATATAATCACAGTGCCAGGAGAGAATACTTTCTTGTCTCCATATTTTTGGGTCATAGAAAGTGAGTCTTTACCTGTTGGGATGTTGATACCAAGTTCGCAAGCGAAATCGCTACATGCTTCAACTGCTTTGTATAAACGAGCATCTTCACCTTCGTTTTTGCAAGGCCACATCCAGTTTGCAGATAGAGAAACGCCCTTGATGCCATCGTTAAGCGGAGCCCATACTATATTTGTCAAAGATTCTGCAATAGCAAGAACAGAACCTGCAGCTGGATCTGCTAGAGCAGCTATAGGTGCGTGACCTATAGAAGTAGCGATACCATCTTTGCCACGATAATCTAGTGCTACAACACCACAGTCGTTAAGTGGAAGTTGAAGTTCACCAGCACATTGTTGGCGTGCTATTTTACCTGTTACAGAACGGTCCACTTTGTTGGTTAACCAGTCTTTACAAGCCACGTGTTCCATGCTAAGTACATTTTTAAGATATTCTTCTATCTTATCTGCATTAGTACTAGCATTTGCGTATGTTTCGTTTACAGTATTGTCTGTGATAACAGTTCTTGGTGGTTTACCAATCATGTAGTCAAGTCGTAGGTTGATAGGTTTTTCACCGTCTGCTTGTTCAAACACAAAGTTCATATCGCCAGTAGTTTCACCTACCACATACATTGGAGCACGTTCGCGGTCTGCAATGCGTTTTACAAGTTCTAAATCTTCTTCTTTCATAAGAAGACCCATACGTTCTTGGCTCTCGTTACCTATTATTTCTTTTGCAGAAAGGGTAGGGTCACCAATAGGAAGTTTACTCATATCTATCTTGCCACCAGTGCTTTCTACAAGCTCTGATAAACAGTTTAAGTGACCGCCTGCACCGTGGTCGTGGATAGAAACTATAGGGTTGTTTGAGCTTTCAGCCAATGTTCTAATCACGTTAGCAGCACGTTTTTGCATTTCTGGGTTGGCACGTTGCACAGCGTTCAATTCTATTGCGTTAGCATATAAACCTGTATCAACAGAAGAAACTGCACCACCGCCCATACCAATGCGATAGTTGTCACCACCTATAACAACAACCTTTTCTCCTGGTTCTGGTTCGCCTTTAAGAGCATCACGTTTTGTACCGAAACCAACACCACCTGCAAGCATGATAACTTTGTCAAAACCATATTGTTTTTCATTTTCTTCATGTTCAAAACATAGAAGAGAACCACAGATAAGTGGTTGACCAAATTTATTACCGAAGTCTGACGCTCCGTTTGATGCTTTGATAAGGATTTGTTCTGGAGTTTGATATAACCAGTTACGTTCTTTGATATTTTCTTCCCAAGATTTACCAGCTTCTAGACGTGGATATGAAGTCATATACACAGCAGTACCTGCAATAGGAAGAGATGCTTTACCTCCGCCCAAACGGTCACGAATTTCACCACCAGTACCAGTTGCAGCACCGTTGAATGGTTCTACTGTGGTAGGGAAGTTGTGTGTTTCTGCTTTTAGGGAAATTACTGAATCTATTTCTGTAATTTCAAAGAAGTCTGGTTTATCACCGCTTTTTGGTGCAAATTGTTGGATTTTTGGACCTTCGTTAAATGCAACGTTATCTTTGTATGCAGATACTAAGCGGTTTGGATTTTCTTCTGAAGTTTTCTTGATTAATTTAAATAATGATAGTTCTTTTTCTTCACCGTCTATCACATAAAGACCGTTGAAGATTTTGTGACGGCAGTGTTCTGAGTTTACTTGAGAGAAACCAAATACTTCACTATCAGTAAGTTTTCTGCCAAGTTTTTCTGCAATACCATTTAAGTATGCTATTTCGTCGTCGTTAAGTGCAAGACCTTCTTGCTTATTGTAAGAAACAATATCTTCTATATAAACGATAGGCTCTGGTTGTTTGTTAATGGTAAATAATTCTTGGTCTAGACCAGAATATTTACGTTGCAACATAGGGTCAAAACTGCTATCGCCAGTGTTTGCATAATATTCTTCTATACGTTTAATGCCTTTTAAACCCATGTTTTGAGTGATTTCCACTGCATTTGTACTCCATGGGGTAATCATTTCACGGCGTGGACCAATGAATTCGCCACTAATTTCTGTTTCACTAAGAATTTCTGCATTGTCAAACAACCAACATAGTTTATTTGTGTCTTCTGCACAGAAATTCATTTCTGTATCTACAGCCAAAATGGTATTGGCAGGAGTCTTAAAAAATACTATCATGATATATATAAATTATTCAATTTGCAAAAATAATAAATAATTAGGAATTAGGAATTATTTATAAACAATCTTATATTTAACTCCTCACTTGTATAACACCACTTTGTTTCCATTTGTGGTGATGAGGCAATCTTCTTTGTATGGTTTTACGGTACCAAAGTAGCCTAGAGAAGAACTTGCACTATAGCGAGCGTATGCTTTGCGATAATTTACAAGGTTGTGAAGCACCCAAGTGTTAGATTTAATATCGTATGTAGCCAATTTACTGCCACTTGCAAGCATTACAGGACTTTCTCCGCCAGAGATACTATTGTCACGCAGATAAATATCTAGGTCTTTGTTGTACGCCTCAAATCCATTTTTATCATAAAACATATAATAGTTTCCATGACGACCCTTATACACGCAGAAATCGTAGTTTTTCTCAAATTTCTTAATCTCATTTGCTTGAACTTGATTATTGGTGTATATGAATAGGATGTTTCCATTTTCGCCTGCGGCAATAAGTCTATCTTGGTTGCCCAATACATCTGCAAAGAATTCAGATTTTATTCCATTAGTATTACCTTTTGGCTCCACTCTAGTTTCCCCTCTACGATTCAGAATAATTGCTTTGTTTTTGTCTGCAGTAACCAAATAGTCTTTACCTTTGATATTGAAATATTGTAGTGGGGTGGTGACATTTTCTGTACCAGAGAATCTCCAATCGTTAGGAATTTCTCCTTGCATATTCAGAAGCAAAATGTCAGCATCTTCTGTAGGAATCATAAAACGGTAATTCTTATTTTTATCGTAATCGAACACACTAAGTCCTACAATAGCTTTTTTGGACAGTGTTTTAGGATAACCTTTGAGGTTGTTGCCGTTTCTATCCACTATATAAAGTTTGTTTTCTGTTACAAAAGCCATTTGAAGCTTATTGTTTTTGAGCATATCCACTTGATGAACATTGCCTATAATACTGCCGTCGATAGATTTTTTCCAAAGTATCTTTCCACTATTAGATATAAGGTAGATTTGGTTGTTTTCGTCTTGTATAAATATCTCATCTTCACCATTGTAGTGGTTCTTTACTATCTGTGGATTGATAATAGCAGAAGCATCAAGTGCTACGCTCCAACTTGGAGTGTTAATTAAGTTAGGAGTTAGGAGTTGGGAATTAGGAGTTATTTCTCCTATCTCCTTTTTTAACTCTCCTTTATCTTCATTCTCAGCAATCAACTCCTCACTCCTCACTCCTAACTCCTCACTTCTAACAGCTAATTCCTCATTCCTCATTAATTCATGCACTCTATCATATTGCAAGAAGAAGTGTTGATAAGTGTTGCCATTAGGTGTGTTTTCTGCTTGTAAGCAAAAAGTTGAGAAATTTTTCCAGAGGTTCTCATTTTTTTTGATACGAGAAGTGAAATCTTCTGTAAAAAAGTCTTTTGCATTGCGAATAATGTATGGAATATTTACATAAAAAGACAAGTTTGCTATGCTCAGAAGCGTCCTATTTGCATCTCTAAAGTTTGGTGCACATTGCAAGGTTTGGGTATTAGCATTTCGCGAAGCAATATAGGTTAAAAAATTTATGCTAGGGGCTATGATAAGTTTGTTTCCCACCACTGTCATATATTCTTCTTCTAGAAGAAATTGCTTGCCAAAAACAGAAGCAGCAAACCCATTTTGGTTGAAATGATAAATATCTAAACCGTTCTTTTTGATGAGTTTAGCTTCGCTGTCTTTGTCGTTTACCATATAATTTAATTTCTCTGCAGCCTCTTGTGGTGAAAATAATTTCACTAAAACAAATTCATTCATCGGAGTGCGTCCGTATGCTATTTCTTCACTGAAAAATTGTTTAAAAAACAATAGCGGATTTTCGCCAGTATTTGTTTCTAGAGAAATTAAATTTCCGTATGAGTTATAATCTACATTGTGTTTGGAATTAAAACTATCAAGTGATTGTTTATAGAGATCTATGTCTGATATGGTATAATGCTTAAAAAAGTAAGTATTATATGGCATTCGGTCTGTGAGGGTGTTGAGAGTATATTCTTGCCCAGAGAAAATGTTTAAAAAGTCTTGTTCGCCACCACTTTCTGCAAATCCATTTACCACAAGTTTATCTTCCAAAACTTCTAAGTCAAACCCACACCAACGTGCATAGTGATTAATGTCTTCTATGCTAAATTCTTCTTTAAATGACTCATTTAGCATGTCTTGTAATGATTTGATATTTACAAACCAGTTTACTAATGCTCCGTCTCCTGCAGATGCTTTGATTTGATTGAATCCTTCTTCTGAGTCCATTAATGAAACGCCAGACGAAAGTTGAACAATGGCTTTTTCTACCAAAGATTTGTCGTCAGAGATAAGAAGAATATCATTGGGATAGGCAAAATATAATACTTGAGGAATGTTTTTTCTTAAAAGTTCAGTAATTATAGCCTGCTCATTATTAGATACTTGTGCACTCCATAGGTGTTTGCCGTCTGGGTAAGTACTCAAAATAAATTTTCTGTTTTTTAAAATAGCAGAAAGGTCTATATTCTCTTGTTTGATAGAATCAACTAGATTAAAAACTCTATTTAGAGTCTGTAACTCATTCAAAAGACTTAAATCTTGCCAATAATTATTATTGTATAATAGGGCGGTGGTTAATTCTTCTGGATTATTTATTTGGATAATACTTACAGGAACTTCGGGGAAACTACTATAGATGTCGGTTTCTTTAGAAATTGTATTAGACTTTAGTGAGGTAATGCCCCAAATGGTCGCACCAAGTGCTATAACCGCAATGCTTATTATGATAATTATCTTTTTCATGAGTTAGGAGTTAGGAGTTAGGAGTTAGGAGTTAAAATGCATATCCTAGTCCTAACTCAAAGAATTCAACTTTTTGTAAATGGGTTTTAAAACTTAAATTTACCAAGAAATGTTCCGTGAAATGGTATTTTGCACCTATTCTAAAGTAATTCCACCCATCTTCTTTGTCTATATCGTATGGATAAATAAATCCTTTCTTTTTAGGCGTTTCACCACTGTTAAGTGCTTGAAGAATTTCTCCTCCAGGTTCCATATTTTTTACCGGGTCGTAAAGATAAAGACCAAAGTGGAAGAAAACTCCAACTTTTCCTATAGTAAGTTCATTGGCTATATTAAGTCCAAGTCTAAGTTTGTTTTCAAAATTATTATTTGGTGTAAATGTTCTGCCGAAATATGTGTTTTCGTCGGTCCAATAATACTTGCCAGAGGCATCTTGTGCCACAGTTTGTGCGTATGCACCATCGTAAAATAGGTCTAAGCCTACACCAATTCTGTGCTGACGACAAGTGTGATAATACCCCTCTACATTAAGGCTAGCTGTACCAAAATATTTCTCATCTTTGTAATATAACTTCTTAACACCACCACTCAAAATCACCTCACCGCTCCACTTACAGGCATCGCCGTCGCTTCGCTCCTCTGATACCTGCCTACCTAGAGATGCCCCCTTTAGGGGTAACTCCTCATTGCCTTCTGCGTTACCCTTAACTCCTAACTCCTCACTCCTCACTCCTAACTCATTTATAAGGTATTTTAGACCTAAGTAGCCATTAAACATATTAAGTCCTGCGTTTGGTTGGCTTGTGCTAGCACTAGAGATGTGATTGAACATAACGTCTGCTGTGAGGCTAACATTTTTATGCACAGGTACTTCAATGTTCAAGCCTGCAGAGATGGCAAAGTTAAAAACACCACCTATAGCAAAATTGTAGTCTGCTGCCTTTTGTTTTATGGCACGAGGGTCGGCAATGGCTGCATCAAGGTCGCATGGCTTAGTTGCAAAAGCAGCACCCATACCCATTTTTGCATTGAAGCGGATTTTTTCACTATTCACCATAGGAATGTTGATGTATGGATATAGTGAAATCATTTGCCCTGTAATCTCTGGGTTACCAAGGTCTAAAACCTGTAGTGCAAAGCCCAAATCGGGCATATTGAAGTCTTTTTGCCATTGTTTACTACCATCAGAAGCAAGTTCAAAGGCTATTTCTCCACCCAAAACAGGTCCTTTTGTTATTGGTTTTATAATGCTTGCATCATGTGGATATATCCAACCACCAATAAATTGCCCTTTGATTTTATAAGCCGCAAAATCTGCAGCTTGTAGGGCTGTGCAAAATAAAAGTAGTATATATAATAGGTATTTTTTCATAATTTTCTAATGCCCCACAAATATAAAGAAAAAAATCAATTCTAAATTGTAATATATTAAATAAACTTACCTTAAAATTTAGAGTTTTTTCAAAAAAACTCCTCACTCCTAATTACTCGCTACGCTCGTGATTTTGCTCACGCTCGGTATAATTAAAATTAATTTTAATTCTACTCTCGCTTAATCGCAAAATTCCTAATTATTTTTATTAAATTTGCCTTTCGTTTGCAATAAGATTAGAAATTAATAAAATTAAATCAATGTTTGCAGTTTTAGAAAAAGAATTAAGGTCGTTTTTTTCTTCATTAACGGGTCCTATTGTAATAGCAGTATATTTAATTCTCACTGCTTCTTTTTTGTGGTTAATACCAGGGGAGAATAATGTTTTATGGGGAGGGTATGCCAATCTAGATGGATTATTTACATTAGCCCCATGGTTATTTCTTTTCCTAATCCCTGCTATCACCATGAGAACATTCTCAGATGAATACAGACAAGGAACAGTGGAAATACTCCGTACCAGACCTATTCATCCATATAGCATAGTAGTTTCCAAATATTTAGCTTCGCTAATAATTGCACTTATAAGTTTATTATTTACATTAACTTATTTATTAGCAGTTTGTTATCTAGGCACTCCGTTTGCTAATATCGACCTAGGAGGCTTCTTTGGTTCATTTATAGGACTCATATTTTTAGCCTGTCTTTACACTGCTATAGGGGTGTTTTTCTCATCACTTTCTGATAATCCTATCATTTCATTCGTAGGTTCTGCATTCCTTTGCTTTTTATTCTACTACGGATTTGAAATGTTATCATTTTTACCTGCTAATGTAAATGTAAAAGATTTTATATCTTCATTAGGGATAGCCTATCATTACGATTCCATGAGTAGAGGAGTGATAGATTTTTCTGATATTTGGTATTTTTTGACCGTAAGCCAATTTTTCTTAATTATAACTTTTCGCAGAAAAATTAGTTTAAAAGTATTGGGAGTAGCCCTATTTTTACTAATGACTAATGTCTTGACTTCGTCAGTAGTTTGGAGACTAGATTTGACAGCAGAAAAGCGTCATAGTATATCAGAAAGTACCAAACAACTACTTGAAAATCAAGAAAATGGAGTTAAGGTAGATGTCTTTTTGGAGGGTGATATGAATGTTGGTTTCTTAAGATTGAAAAAATCTGTAAAATACCTACTAGACGAAATGGATAGGTATGCCAATGTGGGGCTGAATGTGGAATTTATAGACCCTTTGGCAGAAGCTACAACAGAAAAAGAAAGAAATAAAATCATGGTTCAGATGCAGAGAAAAGGGCTGTCGCCAACAATGGTTCATGATTATGATAATAACGGAAATACGCTTCAAAAAGTGATTTTCCCATGGGCTGTATTTTCTTGTGTAGGCGATACAATTTCTGTTCCACTTCTACAAAATATAGCAGGTCGTTCTGGTGATGAAAATTTAAATTCTTCTATAGAAAATTTAGAATATGCTTTTACCGATGCACTTAGGATATTAACACAAAAAGATGTGGTGAAAGTGGCATTTCTCGAAGGTCATGGTGAAGCAGAAGAACACTTTGTATATAGTTTGACAGAAAGTCTTTCACGTTATTATCAAGTAGATAGAGGTGTGTTGGGAAGTGATCCTAATATTTTAAATGACTATAAAGTAGTGATTATTGCCGAACCTCAAACAGAGTTTTCTGAGTCTGACAAATATATTTTAGACCAATATATTATGAATGGCGGAAGAGTGATTTGGCTTGTAGATGGAGTGGCTACAAATGGTGAAATTGGTAAACCAAATGATTTGGGTCTAACCGACCAATTATTTACATACGGAGTTCGTATTCAGCCTGTTATGCTGCTTGATGTGCAGTGCGGAACAGTTCCTATTAATACATCTCTGGAGGGGCAAACTCCCAATTTTGTGCCTATGCCTTGGTATTATAGTCCGCTTCTTATGACTATGCCAAACCACTCTATAACTAGAAATATAGCCCCTGTCAAGGCAGAATTTTCTTCATATATAGAAAAGGTGGGAGAGAATGATTCCATAAATACAGGTACTATTCTGTTATGCTCTTCTTCCAAAACTGCACTTGAAAAAGCACCTATGACACTATCTGCAGATGTGGTAAATTTATCTCCAGAATCGCCATATTTCTCATATTCATATATGCCAGTGGCAGTGCTTCTAGAAGGCAAATTTAAGTCTGTATATGCAAATAGATTGGCACCAGAAAATATTGTAACTAATGGTGTGAAACCGATAAAAGAAAGTGTTGATACCAAGATGATAGTGGTGGCAGATGGTTCTATAGCACTTAATTCTCTACAGGGTTTTGCTTCTGGTTATGAACCGCTTCCTTTGGGCTATGATAAGTATATGAAAATGCAGTTTGGCAATGATGATTTTATGCTAAATGCAATAAATTATTTGGCGGACGATGGCGATTGGATGCAATTAAGAAATAAAAAGATAAGTCTTCGCATTTTGGATAAAGAAAAAATTGCTAGAAATGGAGACTTTTGGAGATGGTTTTGTATTACAGTACCAGTTTTATTGTTAATAATTATTTCCTTAATATTCCAATTTGTTCGTAAAAATCAAAATACAAAATAGGTTTTAAAACGAAAAAAAATTATCTTTGTGTTTCAATAAAATAATGTTTAATATGAGGAAAGAGTGGGGATATTATAACTCCTAACTCCTAACTCCTAACTCCTAACTCCTAACTATATATGAAATTTACAGTTTCTTCAGCAGAATTTTCAGAAAGACTTCAACAAGTCCTTCATGTAATGTCATCAAAACCTATTACACCAGTGTTTAACTTTGTAAAATTTGACCTTTATGGGGATAATTTATCACTAACAGGTTCAGATGGCGATATTACCTTAACCGCATCTATGAAAGTAGATGAACCAGAAGGTGAGGGTAGTTTCTTGATTTTAGGAAGCCAAATTAGTTTCCTTTCAAAATTTGGAAATCAACCACTAGTTTTCACTATAGACGATCGCAGTTATTCTTTAGAAATTAAATCTTCTGCAGGAAAATACAATTATATAGGTCAGTCTGCTTCTGAATATCCTGCAGCCAGAAGTCTTTCAGAAGACTCTAGAGAACTTAATCTTCCTGCCGATGTTGTTATGGAAGGTATAGCTAAAACTGCTTTTGCAGCAAGTAATGATGAATTACGCCCTATTATGATAAGTGTATGTGTAGATGTTACTCCAGAAGGATTATATTTTGTGGCAACAGATGCACACAAATTGGCAATGGTTAAATATAACAACTTTGGTTCAGAAGATGCCAAACGCCTAGTATGGCCATCTAGAAGTGTATCTGCATTAAAGAACTTCTTGGCAAAAGACAAAGGTGAATTAAATATCAAATTTGACTCTTCTAGCATTTATTTTAAATCTGCCAATTATTTATTAGTAAGTCGTTTGGTAGAAGGTAATTATCCAAATTACAAAGCAGTTATTCCTAGAGAAATGCCTATTTCTGTATTTGTTAATGCAGATGTGTTACGTGTAGCTCTTACTCGTGTAGCTTCTTGTTCTTCTGCTACAAACCTAGTGCGTATGTCTATTACTTCAAACAACATTCACCTACTAAGTCAAGACCTAGATTATTCAGTTTCTGGCGAAGAAAATGTAGAATGTACATTGAATGGTATAGATAATATTGAATTAGGACTTCGTTCAGACCTTATGTTAGCAATTTTGGGTGCAATTAGTCCAGTTACAGAAGTAGAACTAAAACTTATTGATAAAACTAGACCTATGTTGCTATTGCCTGTTAGTCAGCCAGAAGGTTCTGAGATTACTATGCTAGTGACCCCAATGGTAATATAAAATTATTATTTTATGATGTGATTTTCTCGTTGCCCTTGTCTTCGAAATCCTTGAGTACCTATGTACACTCCAGTTTCTCAGACTTCGGGACGCCTAAAAATACCTATCCTAAAATAATAATTTATCATAAATCAATATATTACAAATTATTATGAACTTAAACTTAAAGAATCCGATTATATTCTTTGACCTTGAGACTACAGGGTTGGATGTGTGCAAGGATAGAATTGTGCAAATTGCATATATTAAGGTGAACCCTAACGGTATTGAGGAAGAAAAGAATTTCTTGATAAATCCAGAAAGACCAATCCCCGCAGAAACTACTGCAATTCATGGCATTTCAGATGCAGATGTAGCCGACAAACCTACATTTAAAGAACTTGCAAGTGTACTTGTAAAAGACTTTAAAGGTTCTGATATTGCTGGTTTCAACTCAAACAGATTTGATATTCCGCTTCTAGCAGAAGAATTTTTAAGAGCTGGAGCTGATATCGACCTTTCACGTTGCAAAAAGATAGATGTTCAAACTATTTTCCATAAGAAAGAACAACGCAATCTAGTGGCTGCTTACAAATTTTATTGCGACAAGGATTTAACAGATGCACATAATGCACTTGCCGATACTCGTGCCACATACGAGGTGTTGAAAGGTCAGTTGGATAAATATCCAGACCTTGAAAATGATATGGCATACCTTTCAGATTTTACTTCACACAACAAAAATGTAGATTTTGCAGGTCATTTAGTTTATAATGAAAAAGGTGAGGAGGTAATAAACTTTGGAAAATACAAAGGTCAATTGGCTTCTAAAGTATTAAAAGATGACCCTGGTTATTATGGTTGGATAATGCAAGCCGATTTTCCACTTACCACAAAACAAGCATTCACCCGCATAATGCTAAAAAGCAAGATGTAAAACAATTTTTTAATATAAGTATTTTTAATTTTCTTGCACAGAAAATTATTAATGTGCATTATTTTAACATTTAGAGTAAAAATCTCCGTTTCTAAGCAGAAATGGAGATTTTTTTATACACTTTAAGTAAATAAATCTTAAATTTGCAAATTGAGCATAAACGTTTGCATTTATACATAGGGAAAAACGAAACAAAATAAATTAATATTATGAAAAAATCATTTAAGAAATCAATTCTATTATTGTGGCTGGCCTTACTTGGATTTATAATGCCAATGCAAGTGAGTGCATACTACATTGCAGGTTGGGGTGGTGATTGGAACCATAGAGAGATGGGTAACAATCAATATACCTATTATGCACAAACTGCAGGAGATTATCAATTTAAAATCTCAGAACAAGCCAATTGGAATAAACAATGGGCTTGTGGTACAACAGTGAATGTATCTGGTGTTGTGACAAAGAATAGTTGCAACAATGGAGATAATATTTCAGTTAAACTGACTAAAAATGCTGATGTTACCATTTCGTTTAACGGTAGTGTTATTACAGTTACTGCAACTGAAATAACAGCTGCATTGGATGCTTACCTTAAAGGTTCATTTGATACTTGGGGTACAGGTAAACAAATGACCAAAAATGGTGACCAATTTGAACTTAAAAATGTTCCATTAACAGCAGATACCCAATTAAAAATTAACTATGCAGCTAATGTTTGGGCAGGTTATGACCAAGTTAAAAGTGGTGATAAAGCCGATTTTTGCACTAGAGGAACTGGTGGAGATGATAATAACATCATAATTTCAGTTACTGGTACCTATAGTTTCTACTACAAACAAGCATCAAATGAAATCTATATGGTGTTGGAGTCTTCTGGAGATACAGGTGGAGATGACGGACAAGATAGCTATCTAGAGGCTCTTCAGTGTGACGCATCAAACACTAGAATAATCTTTACAGAAGACTTTGGAACATTCTCTGATATTAAGGATAGAACTTCATATTCAAAATCTGGTACTGGCTTCACAGCAAAAGTTCCTACTTCTTCATACACAGCAATGACCACTTCATGTACAGCAATTAAGGACGCAGGTTACTATGCAGTACTAGCAAATCCTTTTTATGCAGGTTGTGGAGAACAGAATCAAGGTGATACTCATGCCTGTGAATGTAATGATGGACAATGGTATCAAAATATAACAGACCATACTGGCAATACAAATGGTGGTATGTTGTTCTACAACTGTAGAGATGGAAAAAATCAAACAGATATTTTATACGAATCTACTGTAGATGTATGCCAAAATACATTTATAAACTTCTCTGCATATATAGCATCTGCTACAGCTAGTGGTAGAGGTTGTGATGTAAAAGCAAAAGTAAGATTCATTCTTTATGACGCTACATCAAACGAAGAATTATCTCGTTATACAACAGATTATATTCCACTTGAAGAAGGTAAATGGGAAAAAATTGCGGTAATGTTTAATTCAAAGTCTGCAAGTAAGGTTACTTTGAAATTATTAAACTTAGCAGCAGAAGGTTGTGGTAATGACTTACTACTTGACGACGTTACATTTAGTGTTTGTACTCCAAAAGCAAATTTAGTATGCTCAAATGGTACAGAAGAATTTACTATTATTCCTGGACAAAAGGAAACTCTTACTGCTTCTATCATTAGTGGTGTAATGGAAAATCCATATTACTTATGGCAATATCAATCTAATAAAGCAGGTTGGATGCCTATTGGCCAGCCAGAAGTAAACAAAACAGAATTAGAAGTAATTCCAGAAGCAAATCCTACTTTGTATCGTGTAATTATAGCAAATACAGCATCTGAGGCTCTAAATATTGCAGGTCAAGGTAACCCTTCTGCTTGCGGTATGTATGCTATTACCAATACCGTAACAGCTAATGTTACAAACTTAGGATTAATTTCTAACTTGTCAGATGGAAGTATCTGTGCTGATGGGGTAGATAAAAATACTCTTACACTTAAAGTAACAAACCCACTTAATGTGGCAGTGACTGGAGTGAAAGTGGCAGTTGAGATTCCAGAAGGCGTAACTGCTTACAATGCAGGAACAACCACGGTATTTACTGGTTTTGCAGAGTTTGACTTAGCTGCAAATGGTTCTAAAACTTTAACATTAGATTTAAAATCTACAGCTGCAATTACTGCTTCTCAAATTAAATCTATTAAATCTTATATTGCAAAAACATTTAACCTAACATGGGATTCTGCGTCTGCACTTGTTAAAGCATCAAGTGACATTACAGTAAATCCTGTTCCAACTGCAAAATTTGCAGTTGCAAGTGAAAATATCTGTAAAGGAAGTACAACAATAGGAACAAATGTTATAATCTCAAATGGTTCTCCAAATTATACTTTAACTATTGGTGGAACAAATTATATAGCAACCACTTCTCCATATTTGTTTGCTGTAAATCCTACTTCTACAACTACATATACATTAACTAAAGTAATGGATGCTAAAGGTTGTTACTCAACACCTACTAGCAATAATACTGTTACTGTAAATGTAGAAGAAATCAAAATTACAACTCACCCTGCATCAACTTCTGTTTGTGTGGGTGCAGGAGCAACATTCTCTGTAGTTGCATCTGGTGTAGATAAATATCAATGGCAAGTAAGTTCAGATAATAGCAATTGGAATAATATTTCTGGTGCAACAGCTTCTACATACACCATTTCTGCTACTACAGCTAATGATAATAACAAATATTATCGTGTAATTGTATGCAAAAATGGAGGTAAATGTGGGCAACAAGAAAGTAATTCTGCTATGTTGACTGTTAAAACCACTGCAGTTCCAAGCTTAACAAGAGCAGAATACAAAGAATGTGCTACAAGTGGTAATGTTCAGTTAAGTACTTTATTCTCTGGTACAGGCCTAAAATTCTATTCAGATGCAGCATTGACCAACCAAGTTACTACATTCTCTGCTTCAGAAGTAGTAACAGGCAAAAAATATTATGCTACTCAAACAATTAATGGTTGTACAAGTGCAGCAACAGAGATTTCAGTAACAGTACTTGAACTACCAAAATTAACATTAGCAACAACAGATAAAAATGCAATTTGTGGTACAGAAAGTGATTCTAAAGCTACATTAACATACCAATTTAATGGTGGTAAAGCACCATATACATTGTCTGTACAAAGAACTGAAGATGGTGGAACAACAGAAACTATCACTCCTTCAAATCTTTCTGCAACAGGTACTTATACACTACAACCAACAGCAAAAACTACTTACAAATTTACTCAAGTAGAAGATGTTAATGGTTGTGTTAGCAAGTCTACATCTGGTTTGGTAGATGATGTTGTAATTGATGTTAAACGTTTAAGTATTACATCAAACTTAAATGACGAAAGTGTTTGTGCCGATAAGAAAATTACATACACCATTGGTGCAGAAGGGGATGATATTAAATATCAATGGTTCCAATCTACAGACAATGGTGCTTCATTTAACAAAGTAGGAACAAATTCTAGCACTTATACCACAGGCAATTTTGCCATTGGAGACAAAAAACAATACAAAGTTGTTGTTTCTCAAAATCCAGAGGTATGTTCTAGTATAACAAGTGCAGTGTCTAAAGTTACAGTAAATGACTGTTCTTCATTTGAACTTGCTTATACTTCTGTTAAAAATGTAGTTTGTAAAGAAGATCAAATTGAGTTAAAATTAACTCTATCAAACAACTCTGATATTGATGCTACAAATGTAACAGTAAATATTTCAAATATTGCAAATCAATACTTCGTATCGTCTTCTTCAACTACTTATAATCACGTAGCAGGTACTTGGACAATTGCAAGCTTAAGAAAAGGTGATAGCGTTACGTTAATTATTATATTAAAAGGTACAACAGTTGTAAAAGATGTGGTATCAGTTGCTTATATCAGCAAATCTGGTTCTACTACATACACAGAAACTACAACTCAAGCCAAAGACACCGAGAACATTACAGTTAAAGGAATTACTGCTAAGCCTTCTGTTACAAACTATGCGGCTTGTCCAGAAGTAGGTATGTTGAATCTTGCAGAACAAGTTACTTCGGATAAATCTGGTTTAGTATTCTATACAACAGAAGATGGATTATCAAGCAAAACTCAAGTAAACAAAAATACTGAAGGTACCACTACATATTGGGTAAGCAATACTAAAGTAGGCGAGTGTGAAAGTCCACGTACAAAACTTGATATTACAGTTTATCCTCAACCTACTGCAACGATCTCTGGTACTACAGCAATATGTAAAGGTGAATCTACCAACTTAACAATAGCATTAACAGGAACAGAAAAATACAATATTGTATTATCAAGTGGTGATGGTAAAAGTCAGGTGACAGGTTCTTCTACCACGATAGCTGTATCTCCAACAGAAACTACTCCATATACATTAACTAAAGTAGAAGATGGTAACGGTTGCCCTGCAACACTTTCTGGTAGTGCAATAATTACTGTTAACGATGTTGCAACAATTGCAGACATTACAGCTCCAGCTGCAATCTGTGCAGGAAGTTCATTAGCATTGCCAACTCCAGTTATTACAACCAATGGTTCTACTGTTACTGATGGTAAATGGTATTTAGATGGTGCAGTTTATACAGAAGGAGAGTCTGTTCTATACGAAAAGAATGGTGCATTACTACAATACAAAGCGATGAGCTCTTGTGGTGGTGAAATTGAATCTAATAAGGTAGCAATTATAGTTAAAAATAATGCAACCATATCAGATATTACTGCTCCAGCAGCAATCTGTGCAGGAAGTTCATTAGCATTGCCAACTCCAGTTATTACAACCAATGGTTCTACTGTAACCAATGGTAATTGGTATTTGGATGATGCTATTTATACAGAAGGAGAGTCTGTTCTATACGAAAAGAATGGTGCATTACTACAATATAAGGCTATAAGTTCTTGTGGAGGTGAAATTAAGTCTAATGAAGTAGCAATCACCGTTAACGATGTAGCAACAATTGCCGACATTACAGCGCCAGCTGCAATCTGTGCAGGAAGTTCATTAGCATTGCCAACTCCAGTTATCACATATAATGGTTCAACAGTAACTGATGGTAAATGGTATTTAGACGGTGCAGAATATACCGCAGGTACAGCAGTACCATACACAAGTAATGGTAAAACTCTTCAATAT
>JAFWXW010000013.1 GCA_017517845.1 Paludibacteraceae bacterium | reverse complement strand
GACATTAGGCTACTCGCCTAATTAAATTTCTACTATTGTAGATTTGGATTTCTTGAAAACAAATAGTTCATCGGCTACTCGCCTAATTAAATTTCTACAATTGTAGATAATTAAGGTTTTGAACAGGAACTAATTGGGCTACTCGCCTAATTAAATTTCTACTATTGTAGATTGGAACTATCTTCAAGCACACGAAAGAAGGCTACTCGCCTAATTAAATTTCTACTATTGTAGATATGTTCTTAATTGTACTTCTTTCATAGTAAGGCTACTCGCCTAATTTAATTTCTACTATTGTAGATATAATGTGTCATTATAGAACCACTCAAAGGCTACTCGCCTAATGAAATTTCTACTATTGTAGATACAAGCATTTTATCGTCTGCATCCGCTTGGCTACTCGCCTAAATAAATTTCTACTATTGTAGATTAGGACTGTGCATAGTCAAACTTAGGTAAGGCTACTCGCCTAATTTAATTTCTACTATTGTAGATAGTCCTCTATCAATTAATTCCTGTGGTGGTTACTCGCCTAATTTAATTTCTACTATTGTAGATCCCTCTCATTTATGGCCTTGATTGGTATAGGCTACTCGCTAATTTAATTTCTACTATTGTAGATTATATGTTAAGATTATTCATATCTTGTAAGGCTACTCGCCTAATTTAATTTCTACTATTGTAGATTACATATTGTACATAGTTAATTTACCAACGGCTAACGCCTCAATTTAATTTCTACTATTGTAGATGCGCATTTAATGCCGTTTATTGCCGTGAGGGCTAACGCCTCAATTTAATTTCTACTATTGTAGATTAATATACTATGTACGAATTATTGACCGAAGGCTACTCGCATAATTAAATTTCTACTATTGTAGATTTGAATAAATTGGACGACTGACACCATTGGCTACACGCCTAATTAAATTTCTACTATTGTAGATTGAAACAAACAACTATTGAAGTGAAAGTGGCTACTCGCCTAAATAAATTTCTACTATTGTAGATTATCGTGGTGTTCGGGCATAGTCCTGGGGCTACTCGCCTAATGAAATATCTACTATTGTAGATTTGCATCAATAAATTTCATTGCTTACAAAATAAAAAATCTCAACCCTGTAGCAAAAAAATGATACACCTTACCAAAAAAAATGCAATTTTATCAACCTTAAACAATTTACACATTTCTTTTTAGTATATTTGCAAAAGATGTAGTATAAAATAAATACTAATGAAGAAAATAATTATTCTTACCTTATTGACAATTATGGGATTTAACTTTTCATTAAATGCTCAAGAAAGCATATCTTATATAAAGGATACTGGTTCGTGGTTTTACGTGTACGACGACAAAGGTAAAAAGATTACTACCATGTCTAATAGTAGCAAAAAACTGCTTGGTTGGGGAAGTGACTTTTTTATTGTTGAAACTGGCTCGTGGTTCTATATTTATGATATGTACGGCAAGAAAATAAACGTTCTAAGCAATTCCTATGGCAGAATTGTTTCTGTATCTGCCAATACTTTTACCATGGAAAAAGGTTCATGGCTCTACATTTATAGTCGCGAAGGCAAGAAAATTAAAACCATGTCAAAATAAACAACAATATAACACACAAAAATTTACCTCATGAAAAAGACATTTATTTACTTAAGTATTATGGCAATAATGGCAAGTTGTAGCGTAGCAGAAAAAGAAAAAGCACCTCAAACTCCTGTTGTAGCGGGTGAAACTATCCAACTGCAAACTCCAAGCAAACAAGGTGGGGCAAGCATAAACGAGGCACTTTGGAATCGCAAATCTTCTCGCGAGTATGCCAATGAGCCGCTTACTCTTGAAGAACTATCTGGTGTGCTATGGGCAGCATCGGGTGTAAACCGCCCTGATGGTCACCTTACCGCTCCTTCTGCTCTTGCTCTATACCCTATTCAAACCTACGCATTCCTTGAAAGTGGCGTTTATCTATACGATGCCAAAAACAATACCTTGGAACGCAAAGTAGAGGGCGACTACCGCCATTTGGCTACACTTCAAGACTTTGCCAATACCGCTTCGCTAAACATTGTTTATATTGCAGACATGTTACCCTATGATAGCCAAAGCGAAATGCTCCTAGAAAGACAACGCATACTTTGGGGCATGGATGCGGCTGGCTATGCAGAAAACGTAAACCTATATGCAGCCGGACATGGGCTAAAATCCATTACCCGTGGTGGTGCTAAAGCCGAGGAAATTTTAAAACTATTGCAATTAAACCCACTTAGATACGAATTTGTCTTAGCTCAAACCGTAGGAAAATGATAAAGATACTTTTTGTTTGCTTGGGAAATATTTGTCGTTCGGCGTGTGCAGAGGCTGTAATGAAGAAAAAAGTGCAAGAAGCTGGCAGAGAAAAGGAGTTTTTCATTGACTCTGCCGGCATTCTTTCGTATCATGAGGGCGAAAGAGCCGATTATCGTATGCGTGAGGCTGGTTTTCAACGTGGTTACAACGTGGATAGCATTTCACGTCCTGTAAAGACTGCCGATTTTGAGCAATTTGACCTTATCATTGGCATGGACAATAGCAATATAGACGACCTATACGACCGTGCTCCCGATGTGGAATCTACCCAAAAGATTCACAAGATGACAGAATATTGCACTCGTCACACAGACGACCACGTACCCGACCCCTACTACGGCGGTCGTGATGGTTTCTATCACGTCATCGAACTCCTCGAAGACGCCTGCGACGGATTGTTGAGAACTACCCCTTCTCAACCTTAGATTTGCTGTAGCTTACTATAATAACGCCACCGAATACCATCACTGCAGCCAAGACCTTTTGCCATGTGAGGGTATCCATGCCTATGCAGATGCTTATAACGATGGCAATGATTGGTTGCATGTAGCTATACATACTCACAAGCGTAGGACGAATGATTTTTTGCCCAAAAGGAATAAGAGTATAGGTAACAAATGTGGCACAAATGATAAGAAATGCAAGCTCAGAAATTTGTACTGCAGGCATAGACATCCAATCGGCAGTGACAATTTCTTTTGCAGTAAAAGGAATTGTCATAGCAAACGAAAACAAGAATATCCACTTCATAAAAGTGAACACCGAATACTTGCTAATAAGAGGTTTGAAAATGCCCAAATACAGCGAGAAACTAAGCGAGTTGATAATAAGCATCACAATGCCAAATGCGTCGGTCTGAGCCACCCCACCTGAAGAAACATTGCTCACAATAAGGTAAATTATCCCCAAGAAACTTATTACCACACCTCCTACCTTTTGCAGCGAGATAGGCTCTTTTAGCGCCACAGCGGCAATAAACATAGTGTATATAGGCGAAAGCGATGCCAACATAGAACAATCCATAGGTGTAATATGTGGAATACCTTCCAAAAACGACAACTGACAAACAAGGAAACCAAGCACAGACGCCGCAAAAATCTTCAGATAATCTTTCTTTTCCACCTTTTCTTTTGGCATAAAAAAAGAAATTATCCAAACAGCGCACCAGCCCCTATTGCTCTAAGGGTAAATATAGAAAGAGGCGAAAGAAACTCCCCACTCGTTAGGTCTTTGCACACAATAATATTAAACCCAAATATAGAATAAGCTGCAAAACACGCCAAATGCCCTAACAAATTTCGATACGATTTCATATTATTAAATTTTCAAAAACATGACATTGACTTAATGCAATTTTAAATGCAAAGATACTACATAAATGTTTTGTATATTCTAAAATATTTGTAATTTTGCATAATACACATTAAATAAAATAATATGAAACGAATTTTATGCTCCTTGCTTGGTGCAATGGCCTTTGCGGGAGCAATAAACGCGCAAGAGGCAAAAGAAGACAATTTCACATGGGGCAATGCCACGGTTTACTTTGTTATTACTGATAGATTTGCCAACGGCGACCCTAGCAATGACGCAAACTACGGACGCAAAAACGACTACGGAAGCGAAAGACTAAACGCCGCAACTTTTCACGGAGGCGACTTTAAAGGCATGACCGAAAAGGCTAAACAAGGTTACTTCAAAGACATGGGCATAGACGTGGTTTGGATGACAGACGTTTACGAACAAATCCACGGTTGGATGTCCGGTAGTGGCCCAATCAACGACTTCCCACACTATGGTTATCACGGATATTATCCACTCGACTACACTCAAATAGACAAAAACTATGGTACAGTAGAAGAATTTAGAGAACTAGTAGATGTGCTTCACTCACAAGGCATTCGTGTGATGCTTGGTGCAAATATCAACGACCCTGGCTACCCTACACTACTAGATGCAGTTCAATTAGGCTTCGCCAAAACAGGACTAACCGAAGAGCAAGCTGCCGAGCACATAAAAACATGGAGCTACGATGAGTTTTATGCCAATCGTTTAAATTGGAAAGGCTGGTACAACAGAGAATGGATTCGTATGCCAAACGAAGGTTGGGACGAAAATCACCCTCTAGAAGCTACCCTTTTTGGTATGCCAGACTATAAAGACGAAAACAACAATGCAGTAAAAATACCAGCATTCTTAAAAAATAAATGGAAAAAAGAAGGCAAGAAAAACGATGCATGGGTAAATCCATCTGCCGTTGCCTTGCGTAAAGACCACAAGTGGAGCCCAATGCAATACGTAACTGCATGGATTGCATCGTGGGTAGAAGAATTTGGTATCGACGGCATGCGTTGCGACATTGTAGAAAACACCCGCACCTATCGTTGGAAAGAGTTTTCAGACGCTTGCAACGCAGCTCTGAATAAATGGCGTGCAAATCACCCAGAAGATCCAGCAAGCAAATGGACCGATGGTTTCTACATGACAGGCGACTTCGACCGTGCAAGTATCGACTACAAAGCAGACTATGCAGAAGCAGGTTTCTCTTCAATGGTAAACTTCTATTTCCCCAAAACTGGCGATTTAGACGGCATTGTTTACACATGGCAAGCATACTCAGATAGCATCCAAAAATATCCAAATTGGCACGCATTCAGTTATCTAAACAACTCATACAACCGCGACGCCAACATGGACAATATGATAAACTGCGCCACCACATTCTTGCTTACACCGGGCGTGGCACAAATTTTCTACGGCGACGAAACTCTTCGTCCAATGAGCGACGCAAAATACAATGTAGATGCAGCGCAAGCATTCCGTTCCGACATGAATTGGAACAGCATCGACACCACCGTGCTAGCCCACTACCAAAAACTAGGCAAAATACGTAAAGCAAACCCAGTAATAGGCACAGGCAAACAACGCATTATCGATACCCACACTTGCGTGCGCTTTAGCGACTCCGACAAACTAGTTATCCGCGTGGCAGTGGATAATGGTGAGAAAATAAACCTAGGCGGAGCCTTTGCCGATGGTACCACCGTAACAGAACTTTACACTGGCCAAACCGCCACCGTAGAAAACGGCACAGTCACCTTCCAAAATCTCCAACATCGCCTAGCAGTGATAAAATAAAGAATTCACTACACATTGCAAAACAACAAAGAGTTGCCCGAAAAAAATGCGAGCAACTCTTTTTTTATATTCTAAAACGTGAGTCTACAAAAGAACCAATAGCGATACCACACTAATTATAATCCACAACAGAATACCAAAAATAAGTGGCTTAATACCAACTGATTTTAATACACTTTTTGATAGTCCTGCACCAATAAAGAAAAGAGTGAGAGTTAAAAGTTTTTTGGATGTAATACTTATAAATTTACTTATTTGCACACCCCACTCAAACTCAGAAAGCAGATATGTGTTTAAAAGTAAAGCAACTATAAAGAAAATGATAAACATTGGCACGGCAATTTTCTTGCCGCTGTCTTCTGATGTTTTATCACGAAAAAGAAAAGACGTAAGCAGTGCCACAGGAATAATCCAAAGAGCACGAGTAAGTTTTATAGTGGTTGCAACATTCAATGCCTCCTCGCTATAAGCTTGCGCCGCCCCTACTACACTACTTGTGTCGTGAATAGCAATAGCCACCCATGTGCCAAACGTTTGGTCCGACAAAGAAAGATATTTTCCTATAGCAGGAAAAATAAACAAAGCCACTGCATTTAAAATAAATACCACACCTAGAGACACTGTCATATCAGTACTTTTTGCCTTCACAATTGGTCCTACTGCAGCTATTGCACTACCACCACAAATAGCGGTTCCTGCACTTATAAGGTAAGATAAAACAGAATCTATCTTAAACAACTTTGTTCCTATAAACCAACCAAGCAACAAAGTTCCAAATACAGAAATTATAGTAAAAAGCATACCAGTACCACCAGAAGCCAAGGCACTATACACGTTCATTCCAAAACCTAACCCTACTACGGAATATTGAAGCATTTTTTTAGACATTGTCTTATTAAAGGTTGGATATGCCTCTCCAAACACAAGAGCGAAGATAAGACCACACAACAAACTCACAGGTGGACTTACCCAACCACCCATAAAACTCAATCCTGGAATATATTCTGCAAACAACATAAATATCAACACCAGCATTACCAATATATAAACAGACTTTTTCATAAAAATAATTATTTACCTCTGCAATAATAAAAAATTTATTGAAATCATATTCTATAATAAAAAAAGACCTCAGAAATTCTGAAGTCTTTTTTGTTGTCGGGATACCAGGATTCGAACCTGGGACCCCCTGCTCCCAAAGCAGGTGCGCTAACCGGACTGCGCTACATCCCGTGTTTCTCTCAATTGCGATGCAAAGATACATCATTATTTTGAATCCACCAAGAAAATCAGAAGAAATTTTCAATAAATATGTCTTTTTTTTGAAAATAAATTACCTGACATAAACTTCTAGAAGTTTAACTTGTTCATTTTCTGGTATTAAAGCTACAGGAAGATCACAAGCAGGGAACAAAATAGTTTCACCCCTATTTATTTTTCCATTAAATTTTCTTTGAGAAGTAAACACTGCACTACCCTCCACACACATAAAAGCCACAAAAGAGTCTAAACCTTTGTAATCAAACTTAACAAATGTATCTGCACTAATCAAGTTTATAGTAAAATAACCACATTCTTTAAGTCTAATAGGCTTACACATCCTAGTCTTATTATATATGGTCTTATAATTTCTATAAACTTTATAATCTATAGATTCTAATGCCTTGTCCAAATGTAGTTCACGAGGTTTACCATTAATATCTACTCTATTATAGTCAAAAAGACGATAAGTAGCATTTGAAGTCTGTTGAATTTCTGCTATCAAAAGTCCTGCACCTATGGCATGAACCCTACCAGCAGGCAAATAAAAAGCATCACCAGAAGTTACCTCCTCTTTATTAAGAAGTTTACACACCCCACCTTTTTCCACTGCATCACGCAACTCTTCTGCTGTACAATTTTTGCTTAGTCCAGCATAAAGCGAACTACCTTCTTCTGCCTCTAAAACATACCAGAACTCTGTTTTACCATTGCTCTGCCTATGCTTACGTGCCATTTCATCATCGGGGTGTACCTGAACAGATAAATCCTGATTAGCATCTATAAATTTAAAAAGCAAAGGAAACTGATTACCATAACGTTGGTAAACAGTCTCCCCTACAAAAATTTCTTTATATTTCTGTATAAGCTCAGTAAGAGATGTACCCTTTAAATATCCATCACTAACCACCGAGATATCACCCTGAACACCAGAGATTTCCCAGCTCTCACCTATTTTTTCTTCATTAGGTTCCAAGTTTTTTAAACCTAAAATTTTTCCTCCACCCCAAATGGTGTTTTTATAAATAGGTTCAAATCGTAATGGATATAACGGAGCTTTTACCATAATATTTAATCTATAATTTCAAATCCAGTATAAGGAACTAACGCTTTAGGGATACGAATTCCTTCTGGAGTTTGGTTATTTTCCAAAAGTGCAGCCAATATACGTGGCAGAGCCAATGCACTACCATTTAATGTATGACATAACTGAGTTTTCTTGTCAGATCCTTTGTATCTACATTTTAAACGATTGGCTTGATAACTTTCAAAGTTTGATACAGAACTTACTTCTAACCAACGTTTTTGTGCTTCTGAATAAACTTCAAAGTCAAATGTAATGGCAGATGTGAAACTCATATCTCCACCACACAAACGAAGTATTCTATATGGAAGTTCTAGTTTTTTTACCAAGTTTTCTACATGGTCTATCATTTCCTTTAAGCTTTCGTATGAATGTTCTGGAGTATCTATACGTACTATCTCTATTTTTGAAAATTCGTGAAGACGATTTAACCCACGCACATCTTTACCATATGAACCTGCTTCACGACGGAAACATTGTGTGTAAGCACAGTTTTTAATTGGCAATTGATTTTCTGCCAATATTACATCACGATAAATATTAGTTACAGGAACTTCTGCAGTAGGAATTAAATATAAATCATCTGCTGTGGCGTGATACATTTGACCCTCTTTGTCTGGAAGCTGACCTGTACCATAACCAGAAGCAGCATTTACTACTGTAGGAGGCATAATTTCTTCATAACCAGCATTACGAGCTTCGTCTAGGAAGAAGTTAATCAATGCACGTTGAAGTCTAGCACCTTTACCTTTATATACAGGGAAACCTGCACCAGTAATCTTAACTCCCAACTCAAAGTCTATTAAATCATATTTTTTTGCAAGTTCCCAGTGTGGAAGAGCATCTTCTGGAAGATTTTCAAGATTACCACCAGTTTTTTCTACCACATTATCTTCTGCAGTACGACCTTCTGGCACATCATTATTAGGTAAATTAGGAACGGTAAGAAGAATTTCTGTAATTTCTTTTTCCAAAGATTCTTGTTTTTCAGAAAGTGCTTTACTTTCTTCTTTTATTTGGGCTATTTGTGCTTTTATAGCGTTTGCTTCATCAGCTTTACCCTGTTTAAAGCAATCACCCACTTGCTTAGACAATTGATTTACTTGAGACAAAGCATTATCTGCAGCTCCTTGAGCAGCTTTTCTTTCTTTATCCAGAGCCACTACTTTCTCTATAACTTCTCTACCATCAAAATGTTTCTTAGCCAATCTAAGAATTACATCTTCTGTATTTTCTGTAATGTATTTTAATGTTAACATACTTTTAAATTTTTACACAAATGCAAATTTATAAATAAAATTAGGGGATACCAAATTTTTTATTGGTTATCCCCTAAATTTATGAGTTTTTTATTACGTATCGTAATTTAAGCTTCTAATGCTTGAACTGAAACGAATGACTTATTGTCTTTCTTTTTACGGAAAACAACAACACCATCTATTAAAGCAAATAAAGTGTGGTCTTTACCAATACCTACGTTTTCACCTGGATTGTGAACAGTACCACGTTGTCTTACGATAATGTTACCTGCTTTTGCAAATTGACCACCATAGATTTTTACACCAAGTCGTTTGCTTTCTGATTCACGGCCGTTCTTAGAACTACCGACACCTTTCTTATGTGCCATCTTTTAGTCTCCTTTCTTTAATTAAGCGATAACATCTTTAATTACTAACTCTGTGAAGCATTGACGGTGTCCGTTTTTAACGCGGTAACCTTTTCTTCTTTTCTTTTTGAAAACGATTACTTTTTCGCCTTTAACGTGAGACACTACTTCTGCTACTACTTTAGCGCCTTCTACAACTGGAGCGCCAACTTTAACTTTTCCGTCAGCATCAACTAAAAGAACTTGTGTAAATTCTACATTTGCACCACGTTCTTCGTTTAGACGGTGAACATACAATTTTTGGTCTTTTGTAACCTTGAATTGTTGTCCAGCGATTTCAACAATTGCGTACATAATTATAATTAATTTATAAAATACCTTCCTAAGGTGCGTAGCATCGTGCTAACGACTTAAAATATACCTTTCGGAAATACGGGCACAAAGATACAATTATTTTTTTACTCCACCATATTTTATAAGTAAAAAAAAATAGAGACTGATAACTTTTTCTTATCAGTCTCTACCAAAGAATATTATTCAGTAATATTATCTACAATTATTTTACCATAATCTTTAATGTAGAATCTTCTACTGTTACTAAATAGATACCTGCATTGTTTACTGGAATCATAGTGTCAATACCAGAGTAAATCACACGTCCATCAAGACTACGAACTGTAATCACTCTACCTTCTGCATTATCCACATAGATAACACGGTTATATGCATAAACTTCTACACCAAGAGCATAAACATCTTCTACATCTACAGTAGGAGCCGAAGATGTGCTACCATCCATTTGATATATAGTTGCATTTTTACAAATCAAATCTTCTGTTTGATTTACGCCTTTTGTGCCACCTTGACCATCATTAAAGATAATATTCCATTGTTCAGGATCACCAACAGTCTTGTCAAAACTATATTTGAAATAACCATTACCTAAGTTTTCGCAAGGTTTTCCTGGCCATTCACCACATATTCTATTATCATCGCTATCACCTGCTCCAAACCAAACATAGCAGTAAGCAGAAGACCAGCCACTAGGAGCTTTGAAGAATACGCATTGTTCGCCTGGTTCTACAGAAGGACCATCTGGAGTTGGGGTTGGTGTTGGGGTTGGAGTAATTGTTCCTGCACCCTCACCAGCTTCGCAATCACCTTCTGCAATGGTTTTAACCACAGTACCAGCACTATTATACATAGCACTCATTTTCAACCCTTTTAAGTCTCCTGTTTTTTGATTATCACCACCTGCGTTGAATATAAAACTATATCCTGTTAAATCCTCATTCAAGGTTAACTTATAGTTTCCATTACCTAAGTTAGTCATTGCAGTACCAGGCCATCCACCTACAGCTTCACCACTGCCATCTTTCCAGATATAACAGTTAATAGATTTTGCCCAATCACTTGGTCTTTGGAAGAATATAGCATATTCACCTTTGGCTACACAAGGTTCAATTGCAACATCTGGTTCACCTGAGCCACCAGTTCCACCACCATTGTTGCCAGAATCTTCGCCTTCAGAACCATCGTATCCTGGTTGACTTGGATTTACAGAAGCACTTCCGTAAAGATATTTACCATCTTTACCTACTTTACCAGGAGCTTTAGTTTTATCAGTATCCAATACATATGCTCTCAAGTTACCTTTGCCAGAGCAAGAAACTGATAAAGAATTTTTGGTTACATTTTTAACATCACCTGTTACAACATCTGTATATTTACCATTTGGAATATTTGAGAATGTTGCACCACCACTGATACAAACTAATACAAAAGAGTCTGTTTTATCATCTGTATAACGACGTTTAAATGCAAAAGAGCCATTACAACCATCGGTACTATATTGACCTTTACGCAAAGCAGGAACTGCCATACGAATTTGGTTCAAGCGTTGGAAGTGAAGTGCTAATGGGTGATTCAAAGTTGCGTTAGCATTACCAGATGCACTATATTCTGCAAAGTCTGTTGCTTTAATATCACCTTTTATGTAACCACCATAATAAGCACGACCTGTAGCAGATAGAGGACCATGAGGACCTTTGTCAATAGGAGCACCCTTCATAAATTGAATTTCTGAACCATAGTAGATACAAGGAATACCACGGAATGTAAACATCAATGAAGAGTTTTCTGCCCAAGTATCTTCACTTTGGTTAAAACGTTCACCTTCTGGTGCACCATCAGGAGCATAGTCATGTGAATCTACATACACTACGTTATAAGTAGCGTCGTTGTAATATTTATCTCCAGATTTAATACCAAATGCTTCTGCTGCAGTTTTGAAGTTCCAGTGCATTGGGAAGTCAATTACACTGAAATTATTCCATTTAGAATAATCTGGTTTGTGATAGTTATTTCCACTTAAGAAAGCATTGTTAGAATTAGGTAAATTACTTTCACCAGCATAATCTGTAGCAGTTTTTTCTACAGAATTCATGTTTGTATGATTACCAAGTTCACCTTCTTTTACTACAATGTTGTTCCAAGAAGTTTCGCTAGTATCCCAAGCATAATCTTTAGTTTCTTTCCAAGTATAGAAATAAGGAGAAGCATATTGGGTATTACGATACGTTACGTTACGTTCACGAGCACAAACCTCACCATACATAAAGAATGGTCCACCATTACGTTTAGCTTTGTATTGTTCTGCTAACGCAGTAAATTGAGGCAAGAATGCTTTGTTAAAGGTCAAACGCGAAATGTGACCTGATGTATCAATACGGAAACCATCCACACCCATTGCTATGAATTTACCATAGCATTCTACTAAATAATTAGTCACAGCTGGGTTTTCTGTATTTAAGTCCACGCAGTCACCTGCAATTTGACCATGCCAACGGCTTGAATTATCCCAGTTGAAGTGAGCATAGTGGTGGAAGTAGTTATTAGAGTCGTTGTTTTTACCATCAGTATTTTTCATCTGAGCCAAACGCCAACCATATTGTTGTTGTACACTACTAGAGTAATTATCTGGTAGTTTACCACCATCTTTTTTTGTATAAGGAACCATACAAGCATTAATATCGCTTTGATCTTTGGTCCAATCGCGTGTAAATAGTTTGCAAAGATTAGCTTCACCAAAGTTACCAGTGTGGTTTAATACGATGTCCAAGATAATTTTCATGCCTTTTGCGTGAGCTGCATTGATTAATTCTTGGAAGCCTACACCTTCTGATTCATAACGATGGTCCACTTTACTAAAGTCATGAGCATGATAGCCATGATAGTCATAACCAGAAGCATTTTCTACAATAGGAGTAATCCATACTGCAGTAAAGCCCATAGCTTTGATGTAGTCTAATTTTTCAATCAAACCTTTGAAGTCTCCACGCCATGGTGGGTCGCCCGCATTTGCAGCCTGATTATCCCAACATTGCACGTTGTTTGATTCATCTCCGTCGAAAAAACGAGTCGTCATTACAAAGTAAATAGACTCATCGCGGAAATCCGAGCGAGTTGCCTTATAGACATCGCCGTAGTTACTTGCTATAGCCGCTATGGCATTACCAAATAGCAACATCAGAAGTAACAAGTAATTCTGCATTTTTTTCATAAAGTATTATTTAAAGTTAACTGTAATACGTATTCGACCTACAAAGTTAAGTAAAATTTACTAAACTAAAAAAAAGAAAACGAAGTTTAAATGTTAAAAATGAATATCTGTAAAGATGTTAATAAATATATCTGTTTTAATAAGGTATTAATAAAAGTTTTTACTACTTTTGCAGGAAAATTAAAGATACATGGCAAAAAAGACTAATAATAACAATATCCTTCTGAAAATCAAAGACTTTTTCTCGAATGAAAAAGTCCGCATTATCATAGGAATAATATTTATTTTTTGTGCATTCTATCTTTTCTCTTCACTATTTTCATTTATTTTCTACGGAGACAAGGATTATAATCTCTTAAAACATAGTTTAGATGAAGTAGGTAAAGAATCTAAAGTTTATGAAAACTGGATTGGTTATGTAGGGGCAAGAATGGCAAATACCATAATAAATCAATGGTTTGGTATCGCCACTCTTTTTTGGCCTTGGTTTTTAATTAGAACAGGGATCCAGTTAATCCACCCTTTTGGACATTACAACTTACCTAAAAAACTTATTGATTTATTCTTTATTACCATTTGGGGGTCTATTGCATGTGCATTCATTGTACCTACCCTAGAGATTGTACCTTATATACAATTAGGTGGAAATCATGGTAACGAAATAGTCAAATATCTTTCCACATTAATAGGCAATGTGGGATTGGGAGCTATAATAATTCTTACACTCCTTATATATCTTATAGACCCTGCCATTAGATGGACTAAGAGAATCTCTGCATACGTTAAAAGAAAAAATCAACAACGTAGAGAAATGAGAAGTGAAGAGGAGTTAGGAATTTCTGTGCAAACGAGTGGAGAACCAAGCTCGCTTGAGTTATCCCGAGTGCAGCCAGAAATCACGAGCGTAGCGAGTAATGAGGAGTTAGGAGATAAAGAAGACGAGGTTGAGTTTAGTGTAACTGTGGCAGAGGGAGAAGGTTCTGAACTTGTGGAACAAAACAATGACTATGACCCTACCCTAGACCTAGAATATTATAAATATCCTTCATACGACCTTCTTAAAGATTTTGGTGAGATTAAGAGCGTAGATGCCGCTGAACAACAAGAAAACAAAGAAAGAATCACCAATACTTTGAGAAATTATGGAATTACTATTAAGAAAATAGAAGCCACCGTAGGGCCTACTATTACTCTTTATGAAATAGTTCCAGATGATGGTATCCGTATTAGTAAAATACGTAATTTAGGTGATGATATTGCCCTTTCTTTAGCGGCTATTGGTATTCGTATTATTGCCCCTATTCCAGGTAGAGGTACTGTTGGTATTGAGGTTCCTAATAAGAATCCACAAATAGTTCCAATGCGTTCTCTTATTGCATCAGAGAAGTTCCAAAACACAAATTTCGACCTTCCTATTGCTATTGGTAAGACTATTACAAACGAGGTATTTATGCTAGATTTATGTAAATTACCTCACCTTCTTGTTGCTGGTGCTACGGGTCAAGGAAAGTCCGTTGGATTAAATGCGATTATCACATCTTTACTTTACAAGAAACACCCTTCGCAACTTAAAATTGTGCTAATCGACCCTAAAAAGACCGAGTTTACTTTGTACTCTACTATAGAGAAACATTTCCTTGCCAAACTAGAAGATAGTGAAGATGCTGTTATCTCAGACGTAACAAAAGTAACCCAAACTCTTCAATCTGTTTGTAAAGAAATGGATACTAGATTTGATTTACTTAAGAAAGCACACGTAAGAAATATAAAAGAGTATAATGAGAAATTTATTTCTCGTCAACTTAATCCAGAAAACGGACACCGTTACCTACCCTACATGGTGGTAATTATTGATGAGTTTGCTGACCTTATTATGACTGCAGGTAAAGAGGTAGAAATGCCAATTGCACGTATTGCACAACTAGCTCGTGCTGCAGGTATTCACATGATTATTGCGACTCAACGTCCTTCTACCAATATTATTACTGGTTCTATCAAGGCAAACTTCCCTGGTCGTTTGGCATTTAGAGTATCTTCTATGATAGACTCTCGTACCATTCTAGACTCACCAGGAGCAAACCAACTTATAGGACGTGGTGACTTATTGTTTAGCCAAGGTAATGACCTAACTCGTGTGCAATGTGCATTTGTTGACACCCCAGAGGTAGAAGCTATATGTAACTTCATTAGCGAACAACAAGGTTATACTCACGCATTCTATCTGCCTGAAGTAGATTTAGGCGATGGTGGTGACACTAATATGAGAGGTATAGATATGAGCCAACGTGACTCTATGTTTGAAGACGCCGCTCGCCTAGTGGTATTAAACCAAAGTGGTTCTACTTCTATGATTCAACGTAAATTCTCTATTGGTTACAACCGTGCAGGACGCATTATGGACCAACTAGAGGCTGCAGGCATTGTTGGTGCTCCAGATGGTAGCAAAGGCAGACAAGTGTTAGTTATGGACGAAGTCCAATTAGAAAGAATATTAGAAACTTTATAAATATAAATTCTCAAATTATGAAAAGGGATTCAGCTATTTTTGACATTATTAAAAGAGAACGCGAACGCCAAATGAAAGGCATCGAGTTAATCGCTTCTGAAAACTTTGTTAGCGACCAAGTAATGGAAGCTATGGGTTCTGTTTTAACCAACAAGTATGCAGAAGGTTACCCTGGCAAACGCTACTATGGTGGTTGCGAAGTAGTAGATGAAAGCGAACAACTAGCTATCGACCGTTTAAAAGAAATTTTCGGTGCTTGCTGGGCAAATGTTCAACCACACTCTGGTGCACAAGCTAATGCTGCTGTTTTCTTAGCAGTTTTAAATCCTGGTGACAAATTTATGGGACTAAATCTTGCTCATGGTGGTCACCTTTCTCATGGTTCACTTGTAAACTCTTCTGGTCTTATTTACACTCCATGTGAATATAACCTAAATGAAGAAACTGGTCGTGTAGATTACGACCAAATGGAAGAAACAGCACTTCGCGAAAAACCAAAAATGATTATTGGTGGTGGTTCTGCTTATTCTCGTGAATGGGACTACAAACGCATGCGTGAAATAGCTGACAAAGTAGGTGCTATCCTTCTTGTGGATATGGCTCACCCTGCTGGTCTTATCGCTGCTGGCCTACTTGATAACCCTCTAAAATACGCTCACATCGTAACATCTACTACTCACAAAACTCTTCGTGGTCCTCGTGGTGGTGTGATTATGATGGGTGAAGACTTCCCTAATCCAAAAGGTGTAAAAACTCCAAAAGGTGAAATCAAAATGATGTCTGCTTGCTTAGACTCTGCTGTATTCCCTGGTATTCAAGGTGGTCCACTAGAACACGTTATCGCAGCCAAAGCAGTTGCGTTCGGTGAATGTCTTCAACCAGAATACAAAGAATATCAAATTCAAGTGAAGAAAAACGCAGCTAAACTAGCTGAAGAACTTATCAAACGTGGTTTCAAAATCGTTTCTAACGGTACAGACAACCACTCTATGCTAGTTGACCTACGTTCTAAATATCCAGATTTAACTGGTAAAGTGGCAGAAAAAGCACTTGTTGCTGCCGACATTACATGTAACAAAAACATGGTGCCATTTGATAGCCGCTCTGCATTCCAAACATCTGGTATCCGTTTGGGAACTCCTGCTATCACTACTCGTGGTGCTAAAGAAGACTTAATGGTAGTTATCGCAGAAATGATTGAAGAAGTGCTTAACAACCCAGAAGACGAAAACAGCATTGCAGCAGTTCGTGCTCGTGTAAACGACATTATGAAAGATTATCCATTATTTGCTTATTAATAAAAACATAAATAAAGATGAACACTCCAGCTCCTTTTAAAGTATTCTGTGGCACAAAGTCAAGATACATGGCAGAAAAAGTGTGCGAAAAATTGGGTTGCCCACTAGGTAACATGAATATCCAATATTTTGCTGACGGTGAATTCGTAGTTTCATACGAAGAATCTATTCGTGGTTGTGAAGTATATTTAGTACAATCAACTTTCCCAAATTCTGATAACTTATTAGAATTGTTATTAATGATTGACGCTGCTAAACGTGCTTCTGCAAAGAAAGTTATCCCTGTTATCCCTTACTTCGGTTGGGCTCGTCAAGACCGCAAAGACAAACCACGTGTTTCTATAGGTGCTAAATTGATAGCAGATTTATTGAGCACTGCTGGCATTGACCGTGTTATCACATTAGACTTACACGCAGACCAAATCCAAGGTTTCTTTGATTGTCCAGTTGATCACTTATTAGCTTCTTCTATTTTCTTACCTTATATCCAATCTATGAAATTGGAAGATTTAGTAATCGCCTCTCCAGACGTTGGTGGTTCTAAACGTGCTAGTTCATACGCAAAATATCTAGGTGTAGATTTAGTTCTTTGTCACAAACAACGTGCTAAAGCTAACGTAGTAGAATCTATGAAGATTATTGGTGATGTAAAAGGTAAAAACGTTATCATCCTTGATGATATGGTAGATACAGCTGGTACTATAACCAAAGCTGCAGACCTTATGATAGAAAACGGAGCTCTTTCTGTTCGTGCATTTGCTTCTCACGGTGTGCTTTCAGACCCAGCTACAGAACGCATTGAAAAATCTAAACTAACAGCTATATACTTTACAGACTCTATTCCACTTAAGAAAGAATCAGAAAAGATTAAAGTATTGAGCGTAGCAGACTTAATAGCTAACACTATTATTAACGTAAATACTAATAAATCTATTAGCTCAAGCTACTTAGTATAAATACGAGTTAGGAATTTGGAATTGTTGTGCAAGTGAGAGCAGAACTAAGCTTGCTTAAGTTATGCCGAGCGCAGCCAACAATCGCCGTAAGGCAATTAGGAGTTAGGAATTAACTCCTAATTTCTAACAACTCCTCACTCCTAACTTCTAACTTCTAACTTTTTTAAAATGGCTCGTAAAAAACCACTTCCTATTATAGAAGACCTTTTAATTACCGACGTTGCTGCAGAAGGTAAAGCAATTGCACGTCACGACGATTTAGTAATCTTCATTCCATACGCTGTGCCTGGCGATGTGGTAGATGTGCAAGTGACTAAAAAGAAAAAATCATACGCAGAAGCACGTGTTGTGGAGTATAAATCATATTCTCCTGTAAGAGAGACTCCATTCTGTGCACAGTTTGGTCTTTGTGGTGGTTGTAAATGGCAAAATCTTCCCTACCCTGAACAATTAAAATATAAACAAAATCAGGTAGTGGACAATTTAGTTAGAATAGGAAAATTGGACCTTCCTGAAATTTCTCCTATTTTAGGTTCAAAAAAAACAACTCATTATAGAAATAAGTTGGAATTCACCTTTTCTGCAAAAGCATGGCTTACAAATGAAGAAATGCAACTTCCAGACGAGCAAAAAAGAAAAAAAGCATTAGGTTTTCATATTCCAGGCTGTTTTGACAAGGTTCTTCACATAGAAAATTGTTATCTGCAAGATGAAATTTCAAACCGTATAAGAATTGCTACTCATAAGTATTGTATGGAAAATAATATTTCATACTTCGACTTGCGATCTCAAGTGGGTATGATGCGTACTCTTATGATTAGAAATTCTGTTACCACAGGCGAACTTATGGTAATTGTGGTGTTTGCAGAGCGTGATGAAGCTGTTTGGAACGGTCTTCTTGAACACCTTGCAACCAATTTCCCAGAAATCACTTCCCTACTCTATATTTGCAACCAAAAGGCAAATGATACCATTGGAGACCAAGAAGTGATGATTTATAAGGGAAAAGATTTCTTCTATGAAACTATGGAAGACCTTAAATTTAAGGTTGGTCCTAAGTCTTTTTACCAAACTAATACTCTGCAAGCCTACGAACTTTATAAAGTAGCTAGAGAATTTGCTGGACTTACTGGTAATGAAATGGTTTATGACCTTTATACTGGTACTGGTACTATTGCCAATTTTGTTGCCAAAAAAGCAAAAAAAGTAGTTGGTATTGAATATGTGCCAGAAGCAATAGAAGATGCCAAGGTAAATGCTAAGTTAAATGGCTTAGACAATTTATTATTCTATGCTGGCGATATGAAAAACATCTTAACTGACGACTTCATCGCAGAGCATGGTAAACCAGATGTAATTATCACCGACCCTCCTCGCGCTGGTATGCACGAAGATGTTATCAAGGTAATTCTAAACGCTGCTCCTGAAAAAATTGTTTACGTTAGTTGCAACCCTGCCACTCAAGCTCGCGACCTTGCCATGATGAGTGAGCAATACAAAATAGTTGCAGTGCAACCTGTGGATATGTTTCCACATACACATCACGTTGAAAACGTAGTACTATTAGAGCGTATTTAAAGGGTGATTTTCTCGCCTTGCTTGCGTTCGAAATCCTCATTGCCTAGCGGCGATTCTGCTCACGCTCGGCATAGTTTAAGTAAACTTAACTCTGCTCTCACTAAACCGCAGAATTTACAGTAAACTCCGGTTTCTCAGACTTCGGGACGCCTAAAAATCCCTCCTTTAAAATTCCTCAATAACAAAAGCAGAGTTAACCCGCATAGCGGGTTTTCCTAAAATTGTAGGCAGGTGTCAGAGGAACGAAGTGACGGCGACGCCTGTGTAAATGAATCCCCCACAAGGGCACCCCGTAGGGGTGCAACCGAGCAAAGCGAGTTTAAAATCTAAACCTTAAATATCCCAAAGATTGTTGATCCAGACCCAGACATTGCTGCATATTCCGCACCGCGATTGTAAAAATCTTGTTTAATAGTAGCAAGTTCTGGATATTGAGCAAACACAGTCTCTTCAAAGTCGTTTACAAGACAATTTTTCCACTCTGTGATAGGAACATTTGGAAGTTCACGCAAATCAAATGCAGGTTGTTTTGGTTTCACGTGTCTGTATGCATCTGCAGTAGAAACATGCACATTTGGTTTCACCCACTCTATTTTGTATCCTTCAAGCGAAAGTTCTATTGGTGAAAGTTCTGTACCAATACCTGTGGCAAGCATTGGTTTATTGTAGATAAAAAACGGACAATCTGCACCAAGTTTAGAAGCATACGAAGCCAAAACATCATCTTCTAGTGACAAGTTAAATATCTCATTCAGAGCCTTTAATGTAAAAGACGCATCTGCAGACCCACCACCTAGTCCTGCTCCGAAAGGAATATTCTTTTGCATCGAAATTTTTACATTAGGCAAATCGAAGTCTTTCTGCAACAACCTATACGCCTTCACCACTAGGTTATTTTCCACATCTCCATCTATCTTCAACCCCTCTAGATTAAAAGAAAATTCAGAAGACTCTTCTATTTCTATTTTATCTTTTACATCGAGTGGATAAAATATAGTTTCTAGGTTATGATAACCATCTGGGCGTTTGTTTACTATGTGCAAACCAAGGTTTATTTTGGCGTTAGGATATACTATCATAATATTTTTCTTTTTATATGAACAAAAGTAACATTTTATAATGATATACCCAATTAAAATTATGGATAAGAGAAAAAAAAATATTATTTTTGTAAGAATTAATTTTATTATTTATGTCTAGAACAGAAATTAGCACTATAGGTGAATTTGGTTTAATTGACCACATTAATAAATATGTAAAAATAGAGAATGAAACCACCAAAAAAGGTATTGGTGATGACGCTGCTGTACTTTCTATGAAAAGTGAAAGTGACAGAATGTTAGTTTCCACCGACCTTATGTTGGAAGGAATACATTTTGACTTAACATATTTTCCGCTTAAACACCTTGGTTACAAAGCTGCAATGGCCAATTTCTCAGACATTTATGCCATGAATGCCTATCCTACCCAACTAACAGTTTCCATAGGTATTTCTAAACGCTTTGCAATAGAAGATGTAGAAGAATTTTATGCTGGTGTTTTATTGGCTTGCCAAAGACACAATGTAGATTTAGTGGGTGGAGACACATCTAGTTCATTAACAGGGTTTACCATAAGTATGACTTGTATTGGCATGGCAAAAGAAGATGAAATCACATACAGAAGTGGTGCTAAACCTACCGATTTAATTTGTGTATCTGGCAATCTAGGTGCTGCATATATGGGTTTACAACTGCTAGAACGTGAAAAAAGTATTCTTTCACAAAACACAGATCCTCAAATAGAGGTGCAACCAGACTTTGCTGGTAAAGAATATATTATAGGACGTCAACTTAAACCAGAAGCTAGACGCGACATTATAGATGCACTTAAAAAAGAAGGTATAAAACCAACTTCTATGATAGACATTTCTGACGAAATGGTTTCTGATGTTTTCCAAATTTGCAAAGAAAGTGGCGTGGGTTGTAGAATTTTTGAAGAAAAAATTCCTATTGACTACGAAACTGCTAGTATGGCAGAAGAATTTAATATGAACCTTACCACTGCAGCCCTTCATGGCGGTGATGATTATGAACTTCTATTCACTGTGCCTGTCACTTTACATGAAAAGATTAATAATATAAAAGATGTAAAAGTTATAGGTTATATTACTGATAAAGAAGAAGGTAAAATGCTTCAAACTCGTGATGGAGGTTGTTTCGATTTAAAATCCCAAGCATGGGTTAATGTTAATAGTTAGGGGTTAGGAGTTAAGCAATTAGAAGTTATGGAAATTCAACAAAGCAAAGTATACAACGCAGCAATGTGGCACGGATTATATTTTTCTGTATTTCTAATCATAAGATTTTTCATTATGGTTAATACAGACAATAATCTTATATTAAATGCTATAGTAATGGGATTAACTATTTCCATTCCTGTGGTGGCATATTATTTAGGCAAAAACTTTAAACAAAAACATGAAGAAGAACTTACCTATAGAAACTTCTATTCTCATGGATTTTTTATGTTCTTCTTTGCTTCTCTTATTTTATCTGTAGTGGAATATGTGTATTACGGTTTTATAAACCCAGATTTCATACAAAATCAATACAACACCCTACTACAAAACTTAGAAATTCTAAAACAAACCATGCCAGATGCTTCATCTATCGAAGAAATGGTAAAAGAAAGTCAAATGCCTACAGCTTCACAAATGGCTATGCAAAATATTTGGATGTACAGTTTCGCTGGCATAATTATCTCATTAATAAACGCTTATATCCTTAACAAAAAACATTAAACATGGATATTTCTATTGTTATACCTCTATACAATGAGGAAGAATCATTAAAAGAGCTGTACGCTTGGATAAAAAGAGTGGCAGACGAGAATAAATATTCTTACGAAGTTATTTTTATAGATGACGGAAGTAAAGATGCCTCTTGGAATGTTATCGACGAACTTTCTAGAGAATTTCCAGAGGTTAAGGGCATCAAATTTAGACGAAACTATGGTAAATCCCCTGCCCTATATTGTGGTTTTGAAGCAGCACAAGGTGATGTGGTAATTACTATGGATGCCGATTTACAAGACAGCCCAGATGAGATTCCTGTTCTTTACAATAAGATAATGAAGGAAGATTATGATTTAGTTTCTGGTTGGAAAAAGAAACGTTATGACCCTGTGTTTACCAAAAATCTTCCTAGTAAGCTATTTAATGCTACTGCCAGAAAAGTCTCTGGTATAAAACTTCATGACTTCAACTGCGGACTTAAAGCATATAAAAACGAAGTTGTTAAAAACATAGAGGTTTATGGCGAAATGCACCGTTATATTCCATATCTAGCCAAAAATGCTGGTTATGAGAAGATTACAGAGGTAGAGGTTCATCATCAAGCTCGTAAGTTTGGAGTTAGCAAATTTGGTTTCGATCGTTTTGTAAATGGTTATCTAGACCTTATTTCACTTTGGTTCCTTTCAAAATTTGGTGTAAAACCAATGCATTTCTTCGGACTTGGCGGTAGCCTTATGTTCCTTGTTGGTTTCATTGCTGTTTGCATTGTGGGTGGCACTAAACTATATGCCATTTGCAACGAAATGAGAGCCCCACTTGTCACTGATAGCCCATATTTTTACATTGCTATCCTGTTTATGATTCTTGGTACTCAATTCTTTATCACAGGTTTCTTGGGTGAACTTATTAGTCGTTCTTCACAAGAGAGAAACAATTATAAAATCGCTAAAAAATTAAAAATTTAAGATATGGAAATGTTTTTTGAAATTTTAAAATACACTATCCCATCAGCATTAGTTATTGTTGTAGTTTGGGTAATGCTTAATAAGTTTTTTGCAGCAGAAAGTTCTCGTCAGAGATATATGCTTTACAAACAAGTGCAAAAGGATATACTTCCTATCCGCTTCACCGCATACGAAAGACTTGTTCTTTTCCTAGAAAGAATCACTCCAGATTCACTTGTTATTCGTACACAAAACGAGTGTGCCACTGTAATTCAATACCACAGTTTCCTGCTTGCAAACATTAGAGCAGAGTTTGAACACAACGTGGCTCAACAAGTGTATGTGAGCGAAGAAGCTTGGACTATGGTGAAAAATGCAAAGGAAAACACTGTGCAAATTATCAATGCTTGTGCTGCACAAGTAGATCCACAAGCACCTGCTATAGAACTTGCAAAAGCTATTTTGACAATGGTAAGCCAAACCCCTTCTCTACCTACTACTGTGGGTATCAACTATTTAAAATCTGAATTAAAAACATTTTTCGCATGAGAGTTTTAGATTTAATCAAAACTAGATATTCTGTTCGCACATTCGACACAAAACCTGTACCTAAAGAAGATTTAGACTACATTTTGGAATGTGCTCGACTTGCTCCTTCTGCTTGTAACAAACAACCTTGGGAGATAAAAGTTATTCAGGGAGAGGCACTTAAAGAGTTTTCTGCCGTTTATAGAAAAGAAGGTTTCAAAGATGCTCCTGTTTGCATTGCTGTATGTGGCAATCACACACAGTCTTGGCATAGAGGCGATGACAAAGACCATTGTGATATAGACATTGCAATAGTTTCAGACCATATCATTATGGCTGCCACCGAATTAGGTTTAGGCACTTGTTGGATTTGTAGTTTCAATACTGATATTGCCAAAGATTTTCTTAAACTTCCAGAAAATGTAGAACCAATAGTTTTAATTCCTATTGGCTATGCCAATGAACCTGCTAGAGAAAAAATTAGAAAACCATTAGAAGAAACAACTTCGTTTATAGGTTAATATTTAAAGATAAAATGAGAAAAACATTAATTTATATCACTTTAATATTTTTGGGTGCAATCTGCTTTAGTTGCGCCTCAGAATGTTATGTTTCTAAAGAAACTAAATTGGGCATTTCCTTTTTAGATTCTACCACATATAAAGCAAAAAAAATTAGCAATCTTAAGGTAATGGGAGTCTTAAATGACTCTATATTATACAACAATGCCACTGTTTCTGCCATTTATCTTCCTCTTCGTTCCAATGATACTAATACTAATTATAGATTAATATTGCCTACTAAAACAGAAGGTAAAGAAACTCCTGATACTATATTCCTACATATAGACCATACTCCTAAACCACAATTGATTAGTGAAGAGTGCGGTTGTGCTATGTTTCATGAATTACATGATGCAAAATTAGTGAATAACACATATAATTTTAAAATTCAAGTTACCAACCAGAATGTTCAAATTTCTGATTTGACTGTATCAAAAGATGACAAAGAAACTAACATTAAAATACTACATTAGTATCATTTTCTGTTTTTTATCTGCCACATTGTATGCAGAAGAAACACTTGTACCAGATTCTACTTTTATAGATAGAAGAAAAGAAGTTTATCAAGGTACATATCTAAATCTGGATATATTTAATCCTATTGCCACTGCATGGCGAGATGGAAGGTTTGAAGGTTCACTTAGTTTAGATGTGGATTTATGGCACAGATTATTCCCTGCCGTAGAAGTAGGTGTAATGACTGCTGATATAAAAGAAGAAACGTATAAATATGAAACCATTGGGTGTTTCGCCAAATTAGGAGCAAATTATAATTTTATAAACTTTAAGTCTGACAGAAGATTTGACCATACATTCTATGCTGGTTTTAGATATGGATATGGTTATACCAAATATAGTTTAACAGATGCAGAGTTAGAAAACGCATATTGGGACGAATCTGGGAAATATGCCAACCTAAACCAAGAAGCACATTTCGGTTGGTTTGAAGTACAGGTAGGTACTCGTGTTCAGATATATAAAAACTTCTTTATGGGTGTTGCTTTGCAGATAAAAACATTTGGACATTTTTATGATAAATCTCCATGGTTTCCAACATATATTTCTGGTTACGGAAAATATGGCGAAGATGTAAATTTTGGATTGAATTATTCATTATCATATAGATTTTAAACACAAAGGTTGACCTCACGGTCAACCTATTTATTTAGAGCTACTTTATATGCATCAGATTCTCTATTAATGAATATCTAATTCCCAACGAGTTATATTATCTTCAATATATTTTGCTATTTCATTTCTATCCTTCACATTACGAATTATATGGTCATAATATCTAGATTGCCAATCAAATTCTAATTTTTTATCTCTAGCGAACAATGTTATTGACCTTTTAAAACCTCCTACCAATCTACTCAAAAGTGAACGTGTAGGGACGCATGGTTCATGCGTCCCTACACAAGATATTTTTACAAAAAATGTAATCAAGACCTAACCCTTGCTTGAGGTACAAGAGTTTCCACAAAGGTAATAATTTTATAGGGATTAGCAAAAAAATCCACACCCTATATAAATTGAGTGTGGATATAAAGAGCTTAGCACTAACGTGCTCTGCTAAATTTTTAATCCTGAACTAAACGAACAGACCTGCCGTAGCCGCGACCGTGGTCGCCCATGTTCGCCCCGCTTGAGTAGAAGTAAAGGCCGCCCGCGTAGTAGCTGCCCTTAGAGGCAGACCAACAGTAACCGTCGTCCTGCACATCGCTGACACCAGAACCGTAGCGGTAGCCCGCAGCAGGAAAAAATACGGCACCAGAAGATTCTAACTTAGACCAATCTGAAGCACTGAATGTTTGATAATTACCATAACATTCTGTACACAAATCATCATCAAAACCAGACTTGAATGTAACACCACTTGGGCAAGTCCAACCATCTGGCAAAAGAATCAAACCATTAACCCCATTAACCTGTGCTACACCCTTTAAATTAGATGCATTAGAACGTTCATTTATTATATATTCCCATTCTATGTAAGTCAATGTACGCCATGTATTAGGAGCATAACTACCTATTTGATTCGAACCCCAATCAACGAAGGTTTGGTAATCACCATTATCTTTACTTGTATTTGTAGGATTATTACCAGTACCCCAACCAAACAAATCTATCCAACCATTATAAGTATCACTAATATTAGCATTATCGTTTCCTATATATTCTAACTGAGAAGGAGCAAAACGCCACTCATCATTGGCAGGATGGTACTGCAAATTGCCGGGAGAGAAAGTAACCGTTTTAGTTGCAGAAACAGAGAAAGGTTTGGCAACAAAAGAACCTGATTCTGGAACGACAGGATCATCATCTGGTTCTGTAGTTACATCTTCAAAATCGATATATGCCACATCAGAGGCTATATATTCAATTTTTTCACCATAAATTGTGTGTACACACAATTTCTTCTGAGCTACGGCAAAGATTGATACCATTAGCAAAGACATAAGTAATAAAGTAAACTTTTTCATAGGGCTATTATTTTTTGATGAATTTTACATATTGGTTATTTATGCGAAGGATATATGTTCCTTGACTTAAAGAGGTTACATCAAGCTCTGTGCCTTTATCCTTAAGGAGTGATTTACCTGTTAGATTATATACTTCAAGAGGAGTATTTTCATCCACACCTTGAATGTTTAAGGTATTTACCACTGGATTTGGGAATAGATACACTTGTGTAAAACAAAGTTCTTCAATGTCTGTTGGAGCCTCAGCAAAAAGAATCTTTACATAACCAGCAAATTCATTACCATCTTTATCAACAACTGTCATTGAAGCACTACTAGCATCTGCTATCACATTAATGCGGTTTACATTTGCAAGAGCATAAGTAGTTTTATCGCCATCGGCAGAGACTGCTACCATATTGCTTACTTCATTTGCATAAAGCATAGAAGCAAACAATAACAAAAGAAATGTTGTAATAGTTTTGAGTTTCATAAGCATATAGTTTTTAATTGTAAATATTTAAACGCAAAAACGCCATTCTGCCAAGATGCAAAACAGCGTTTTTAATATCTAATATAGGCACAGAAATTACATTGTCCGCGCCAGTATGTATGTATGTATGTATGTATG
>JAFWXW010000012.1 GCA_017517845.1 Paludibacteraceae bacterium | reverse complement strand
TAGGAATTAGGAATTAAATACTATCTTTGCAAAAGATATTAAAGATAAGATATTATGGCATATTTTTTCACTTCAGAATCAGTTTCAGAAGGACATCCAGACAAAGTGGCAGACCAAATATCAGACGCCATTCTAGATAACTTTTTGGCACAAGCACCAGAATCTAAAGTAGCTTGCGAAACCCTAGTTACCACAGGTCAAGTAGTACTAGCAGGTGAAGTTAAATCTTCTGCATACGTAGATGTACAAACTGTGGCACGCAACGTGATCAAACGCATAGGTTACACCAAGAGTGAATATATGTTTGAAGCACACTCTTGCGGAGTTTTCTCTGCCATTCACGAACAATCTCCAGACATTAACCGCGGTGTAGAAAGAGAAGACCCATACAATCAAGGAGCAGGAGACCAAGGTATGATGTTTGGTTACGCATGTGATGAAACATCAAACTATATGCCTATCACATTGGATATGTCTCACTCTTTACTAAAAGAATTAGCAGCTATAAGACGCGAAGGTAAAGAAATGACATACCTTCGTCCAGACTCTAAGTCTCAAGTAACAGTGGAATATGATGATAATAACAACCCTGTACGTATAGACACTATAGTGGTTTCTACTCAGCACGACGAGTTTATGGACGATGATGAAGAAATGTTGGCAAAAATCAAAGAAGATGTTGCTAATATTCTTCTACCTCGTGTATTTGCGTTAGATACTCGTTACGAAGCACTTAACAAAGGAGATTTTAAACTATTTGTTAATCCTACTGGAAAATTTGTTATCGGTGGTCCTCATGGAGACACAGGCTTAACAGGTCGTAAAATCATAGTTGATACATACGGTGGCAAAGGTGCTCATGGTGGTGGTGCATTCTCTGGCAAAGACCCTTCTAAGGTGGACCGCAGTGCAGCATACGCTGCTCGTCACATTGCCAAAAATATGGTAGCAGCAGGTGTAGCAAAAGAGGTTTTAGTTCAAGTTGCTTATGCAATAGGTGTGGCACAGCCAATGAATATATATGTCAATACATACGGCACAGCCAATGTAAATCTTTCTGATGGAGAAATAGCAGAAAAAATTTCTACAATATTTGACCTACGCCCAAAAGCAATAGAAGACAACTTAAAACTAAGAAACCCAGTGTATGAAGAAACCGCTTCATACGGTCACTTGGGTAGAACTCCAGAAGTGGTAACAAAAACCTTTACCACATCAGACGGAACAATTATCACCAAAGAAGTGGAACTCTTCACTTGGGAAAAACTCGACAGAGTTGCAGATATAAAAAAATTATTTGAGTTGTAAAGTATAATACATATTTAGGAAAGACTGACTCAACAATGAAGTCAGTCTTTTTTCTACCCAAATAAAAAAGCTATTTCATGAAAAACTACAATAAATTTTTTAGGCACATATTTCTTATCTTCATTGCACTATACTTCTGTAGTTGTATTAATGAATATTTAATAAGAGAGAAATTTGTAGTAAAGATAGAAAACCAGACAAATGATTCTTTGTTTATAACTATAAAAACAAATATAAATGAAATGAACACACACTTAGTCGGTTTTCAAACAGATAGTATTCTTTGGGAAACAGAACAGATTGTAGAAGAAGAATTCTCGTATTTAAGTCGATTGCAATTAATAAATATCGATGATTATATGGTTTTTAATATTAATGACACTACAAGCATTATATACTCTCAACTTAATAATGAAGAAATTAGTCTTTTTAATGAAAAAATAGATATTCATAGTATAGAGGTACATACACGATTTAACACTACAAAACGTGAAACCCTCACCATAGACTCTACACTACTTCCAATCTTCAAAAAGGATTATGGAATGCTAGAGCAGTTTAGTGAGTATTATAAATAAAAAATGCTAGCCACTTACAAGCAATGATTAATAATAAAGGATATAATTTTGCTTCTGACTACTGGAGTCATAACGTTTATCAACAAGCTAAAAATGCAATTACTTCACCTGATAAAAATCCCTACGGTGTGAAAGGAGATGAAAACTGGGAATATATAGCATTGAGCGAGGGCTGGGCGAATTATAGACAATGGAAGATGAGTAAGCAATATTTAAAATATAATCCTATTACTAAAACAGTATATGGAGATGACTTGTATAGTAAAAATCCATATTATCGAGTTGATGAGATCGAATATAGATATGCGGCATTATTTAATGAATTAAAAAGTATAGTATCAGATGAAATTTTTGAGAAGGCTATATCTTCATGTGAAACAATAAGTGAATTGAAGAGATTCTTGCTTAGTGAGAGAAGTAATTATGCGACAACCATAAAAAATAAATTTGATAAGTATGGAAAATTTAATTAAGTATCTAATTTTGTGGATGTTAATCATAACACCTTTAACCTCGTGTGAAAGACTTATACATACACGAGACGAATTAATAATTAATATTGATAATAGACTAGATAAGGAATTCCTTGTGGTTTTTGATACAAATATAGAGACAAAACAAGTTATTGTTAAAAACAAAGAAAAGACCACTTTAGATTTTGTTAATGAGCAAATGGTTGAAGTTGATTTTATGGGGTTATCAGAACTTAACGACGAACAAATGGTCATTCTTTTAGAAACAGGACTATACAACATCTCAGATACAACATACTTTAAATGGACTGAAATAAGGGAAAATGAATATGAAAAAGAGATTTATTATGAACATTTAAGCACAACACATAAAGAAAACTCACATTTAAATTATACTTCGTATCGAAACCTCACCATAGACTCTACACTATTACCAATCTTCAAAAAGGATTACAGTATGCTAGAGCAATTTAAAGAGTATTATGAATAAAAACAAAAATGCAGACCACGCGGTCTGCATTTTTTTATTAAAACACTTTAAACTCTTTCTTTTGAGTTATTTTTTAGGGAGGGATTTTAGGCTCAAACTACTCTGGGAAGTCTTTATATATCTCAGAACTATATTCTTCTGTTTCGTTCGCATCATGTAGCGGAGCCCACACCTGTGAGAAGAAAGGATTTACCTTTGCTATATGGTTATAACGCCATGGCATTGGAGTGCAATCTGGGCACCAGTGACCACCTTGAAGCACAAGCACAGGTGACATCATAAATTCATGACCATCGGCACATTGCCAACGAAGTGGAGTTCTGAAATCACCTTTTACCATGGTTTCTGACAAACATTTACCACCACGGAATGCTGCAGCCTGACGCATGTCTTCTATAGTCCATTCGGTACGTGGTTTAGACTCATCGTAGCCATGGTCTATATGAACAGCCTTGTCTGTAGGACGAGAAAGGTCCATATCCTTCCACTTACGTGGAATAGCAGCCCATTTCTCTTTACTACCATAATATGCTGCAATACGCTCCTGAACATTGTTTTTAATCCAATATTGTGTACCCCAGAACTTCTTGTTTGCCATGAAATACATTGCCCATTTAATAAAGATTGGAAGACAAATTTTTGCCAAATGATAATACCAAGGCACTTGTTTGCCTAGATAATTTTTGAAATATTCTGCCACAGGAATATTGGCACGGAAGTGTAGGTATTCTTCTAGTTTGTCTGAGTCTAGATACCATTGACCATGGAAGTTGCGAGTAACAAACCAATAAGGTTCAAAAATCTTTTCTGGACGAGGACAAGATATAGTATCTAGAAGATAACATTCAAACTCATAGTTTGTAAGACGATATTCTTTACCAGAACCAATATTGTAGAAGTTGCACCAGAACTCTTCTGGCACATCATCTGAACAAACATTGGCAAGCAGTCTGCCACTGTCTTCTACAGTTGCCCATTCTAGCATTCCACGAAGTGGAACGTGGAACATAATAGGGTCAAAGTTCTTTAAAATGGCACCATAAAGGATACCACTTTGGCGAAGTGACACCCAATGTTTAATTCCAGACTCAACAAATATTTTTTCTGCTTCTGTTTTGGAGATAGCATAGTGGTCATAAACACTTATGCAAATAGGGTCACCTATACGCCCCCAGTGAATAGGTTCATTACGGTCTGATGTTTGAGCCACAGTACCAATATAAACTACCTTGATTTCGTCTTTGTTTGGCTGAGCAAGCACAGCTTTCACAATGTTTTTAGCAGCCTCTGTATTGGTTTTTAAAGTACGTTTTGGGAAATAGTCTGCTTGAGGAGACACCATACCGCCCACGTGAAGCACAATATCTGCACCAGTTACGCATTTTAAGATGTCATCATAGTTGAGAAGGTCGCCCCAAACTATTTTTACAGACTCCTCATCTTTTAGATAAGCAAGTTTTTGCTTGTTTACTTTGCTAGGGCGAGCCAACAACACTATATTGTATAAATCTTTTTTCTTAAGAAGTTCTGCCAAACCAGCAGCACCCATATTGCCTGTGGCACCTGTTAAAAATACAGTCTTTTTCATTTACTTTTTCCTGTTATAATTTTCTTTATTTCGTTTAATTTATTTAAAGCATCTATTGGAGTAAGTGAATTTATATCCACTTTCAATATTTCATCACGCACCTGACTCAATACAGGGTCGTCTAATTGGAATAGGCTCAATTGATAACCAGAACGATTTTCTGCCAATGTATCAAGTTTTTTGGATATAGTTTTATGTGAACTTTCGCCCTCTAGGTCTTCCAATACCTTATTTGCTCGCTGTACCACACTCTTTGGCATACCTGCTAGTTTTGCCACGTGAATACCAAAACTATGCTCACTTCCTCCTGGAGTAAGTTTACGTAGGAAAATAACCTTACCATCTACTTCTTGAACAGAAACATTAAAGTTTCTAATGCGAGAAAAACTATTTTTCATCTCATTTAGTTCATGATAGTGAGTGGCAAACAGGGTACGAGCAGAAGCTGTTGGGTGCTCATGGATATATTCCACTATAGACCACGCAATGGAAATACCGTCGTATGTACTAGTACCACGCCCCAACTCGTCAAACAAAACTAAACTCCTGTTAGTCATATTATTAAGAATACTAGCTGCCTCATTCATTTCTACCATAAAGGTACTTTCACCCATAGAAATATTATCCCCTGCCCCCACGCGAGTAAAAATCTTATCCACGATACCCACTGTGGCAGAAGAAGCTGGGACATAACAACCAATTTGTGCCATAAGCACAATAAGGGCAGTTTGACGAAGAAGGGCAGACTTACCTGCCATATTAGGTCCTGTAATAATGATAATCTGTTGAGACTGTGTATCTAAATATAAATCGTTGGCTATGTATTGTTCTCCTATAGGGAGCTGACGCTCAATAACTGGGTGGCGTCCATCTTTTATTTCTATCACATCTGTATCAGAAAGCACAGGACGATTATAATTGTATCGTGCAGAAATACTAGCAAAATTTGAAAGCACATCCAACTGACTCAAAACCTCAGCATTTTTTTGTAAAGGTTGAATATATTTGCACAATTCCTCTACAAGTGACATATAAAGACGAGTTTCTATTGAAAGAATCTTTTCTTCTGCACCCAAAATCTTATCTTCGTATTCTTTGAGTTCTGGAGTTATAAAACGTTCGGCATTTGCCAATGTCTGTTTTCTAATCCATTCTTGAGGCACATTATCTTTGTGCATATTTCTTACCTCTATATAATAACCAAACACATTATTATATCCTATTTTTAGGCTAGAAATACCAGTATTTTCTATTTCACGTTGTTGCATCTGTAGCAGATAATCTTTTCCAGAAAGTGATAGATTTCTGTATTCATCTAGTTCTGCATCTACACCCTCTCTAATCACTCTGCCACGATTTACTGCAATAGGTGGGTCTAGTTCCACCCAAGAATGAATTTTGTCCCTAATCTCTGTTAGGGCAGATAATTTTTCTGATATTTTATTGAAATCTTCTGAATTGGAAGAACTTAAAAGAGATTTTATATTTTCTATCGCCGTTAGTGCCACTTTTAGTTGTACTACTTCACGAGGATTTACCCTAAGGACTGCTATTTTTGAAACTAAACGTTCTAGGTCTCCCACATCAGAAAGCAAAGAAAGAAGAGTATCTTTGATTTCTGGCTCTCTAAAGAAAGAATCTACTATATTCAACCTAGCATTTATAGTTTCAATATCTTTGAGCGGGAAAGCCACCCAACGACGAAGAAGTCTAGCACCCATTGCAGTGCGAGTATCATCCAAAACATCTACAAAGGATTTTCCGTCTCCATAACCTGTAGAGAATAGTTCTAGGTTTCTGATAGTAAATTTATCTAACCAAACAAAATTATCAGAATGAATGCGTGAAATTTGAGTTATATGGCTAGTTTGGAAGTGTTGAGTTTGATCTAGGTAGTAAAGAATAGCACCAGCTGCCACTATAGCTTCATTTAGTTCACTAATACCAAACCCCTTAAGGCTAGAAACTTCAAACTGTTTAAAAAGTCTTTTTTGTGCTGTTTCTAGAGAAAACACCCAATCTTCCATAGTAAATGTGGAAGTTTTTCCGTCAAAGAGTTTATAAAAACTTTCGTTTTTGCCACGCTCAAAAAGTATTTCCTTTGGAGAAAAACTACTAAGGAGTTTAGAAACATATTCTGCAGTACCTTGACCTGCAAGAAACTCCCCTGTAGAAATATCTAGGAATGCCACCCCTACTTGAGTTTTATTAAAATGTACTGCTGCAAGAAAAGTATTTTGCTTAAAATCAAGTAAATTATCATTGTAAGAAACCCCTGGCGTCACTAGTTCTGTGATTCCACGTTTCACAAGTTTAGTTTTGGAGAGTTTAGGGTCTTCTAGTTGGTCACAGATAGCCACACGATACCCTGCACGCACTAGTTTTGGAAGATAATTGTCTAGTGCATGAAAAGGGAAACCAGCCATGTGAATGGCATTTTCAGAACCTTTTCCACGCATTGTAAGAGTAATCCCCAATACCTGCGACGCAAGAAGAGCATCATCACAGTATGTTTCATAAAAGTCCCCACAACGATAAAGCAAAATAGCATCAGGATTTTGATTCTTCATCTCGAAGAAATGCCTCATCATGGGTGTATCTATCTGTTTGGACATTGTGATATTATTTTATAAGGGTTTTAATGTGTAGGGACACTGCGGCAGTGTCCATGTTAAAGTGTCAAAGATACTGAATTTTTTATTAACTCAAAAATCTAAATTTGGCAATATTTTTTATATTTAAAAAAAATAATTTGATTGAAATTCATAAAAAAAGCTGTGCAAACACAATAAATTGCACTGCTTTTATGTTAAATTAATGAATAATAGTGTATTAATTGGGCTTTATTTGTTGAAATTTCAATTTTTTTAACTAATTTTGCGTGCTTGATTGTGTACTAGGTGCTAAATACCCTAAAATTACAAACGTTTTAAAATTTATTTACAGAAAACCTTAAAACCAAATACTATGAAAAAAAGAGCAACTTCATTACTCTTAACTTTATTTTTGTTACTTACTTCTGCACAAGTGTGGGGTGCAGATTACGTGCCAAATGTAGTAGTAGCAGAAACCTCATTTGAATCAAATACAGGGTCTTATCCATGTAAGTTAACTGAAATCAAATGCAAAAATCCTAGCAACGAATCTTATAACACCTCATTGCAATATGTAGCATCAGATCCTTCTATGAATGGAACATATACTATTAAAAATGGAACACTTATTTGTAAACATAATCAAGGAGGTACTAGCAATGTTCTATTATCTGGAAGTATTAGTGGTTTGGTGTCTGTAGCAGGATATAATACCTATAAAATAACTATTAAATTAGCTAGCGGGGGAGATTATCAAGTTCGCTGCAAAACATTTTACAATGGTAATGGTAATTATGAAGTTGATAAAGGTCCAGGTTCAACTATTGACACACAGGCTACTGCAACTAGTGGTTCTATTTCTTTCTCACTATATTACAACTGGGTAAATAGTGGCGAGTTAAAAATTGAATCCATTAAAGTTGTAGGTTACTCAGAAAAGAAAATTATAAGTTCAGAAAGCCCTGCTGTTTGTTCTGGGAAAGAAACTACACTATCTGCACTTGGTGCTACAGGCACTTCATATCAATGGTATGTATCTGACGATGATGTAAACTACACCCCAATTCAAGGTGCGACACAAAGCACATATAAAGTAACTGTTTCTGAAGCAAAATACTACAAATTAAACGATGTTAAAGGATTATTAGTTTATCCTGTATTATGCTGTTCAGACAACACTGCTGCTTCAGTTGTTAGTGAACGCTTCCAAATGACAACTGCAGCGAAAGCATTTGAGGCACTACCTAATGGTCAAATAGACCCTGCCTACGGACACGTATCAAGTAGCCCCATCAAGGATGGTAAATACGCGATTGTTCACAAAGCAGAAGATGGCGGTTATTGGAACGATTCTCCTATTAAAGCAAAGAGTTTATCTACAGATTCAAAAGATGGTTTCCTATTAGTAAACTGTTCTCAAAACGACCATGGCAAAGCTATGTATAAAAGACAATTTAATAGACTTTGTCCTAATACTTTATATAAGTTTTCAGCTTCGGTTTCAAGTTTAAGTATGATACCAGGTGATATAGGTATTGACGTAAAATTTGACGTAATTGCAATGAATGGTCCACAAAATAATCAATCACTTTTACCTGAGCCTATATCTGTGACTGCACCTAGCATGAGTACAACATGGATAGACAAAAATATTAGTTTTGTCACAACTGGTTGTACATCAGTAGAAGTTAGATTATATAACAATGTAGACAACTCTGCAGGTACAGGTGGTAACGACGTGGGTATTGATGATATAGTATTTGGTCTTTGTACCCCAGAAATAGCACTTTATTCAAATGATGCATGGAGTGAAAAAGATAGAGAAATTTGTCCTGACGATGAGCCAAACACATATATTCACGTTGGTTCTGCAATGAACCTAGACGAGATTCTTCCTGGTCAAAAATATTACTATTTTGAATATAAAAATGGTAACACATGGGATCCTGTCCCAGGCACCAACCCTACTACTTCAAATAAAATAAAAGTTGATATTCAAGAAACTACACACTCAAGCGGTGTGTTATATAGAGCATGGGTAGCAGGTGACGCTACCACTGTGGTAGATGCTGCAAAAGGACTAATAGTAGCTGGGACATGTACATCTTATGCACAATCCGATGCTATTACACTTACATACAAATGTGCAAACCCTTGTACTCCAATTAATGAACCAGAAACCATAGACTTCACTAGTTGTGTAAAAGCAGGGACTAAACAATTTTATGAATTAATAAAAAATCCAAAATTTGCTGCAGACAAATATGTATGGGAAAAAGAAGGTTCCACAGCAAGTGTTCCTGCAACATTTGACACAAATGTACCTGGAAATTCTGGTATTTATAAAGTAAAGTCTATAAAACACACTCATACCGACGGAGTAGAATATTGTGAAAGCGACTGGGCAACAGTACAAGTTACTATTTCTACAAATGTTCCTATCGTACTATCAGCAGATGGTGAAACTTATGGTCCTAATGAAACATACAAGATATGCTTAGGAAGTTCTGCAACATTAATCGCTCAAGTTGATGCAGGTTACAATGTAGATTGGACAGCCACTCCTGCAGATCCAAATATTGATGTTACTACTATCCACACAAATAATATAACAGTAACACCTACAAAAACAACAACATACACAGCTGACGCAAGTGGATCTTGTTACCAACAAGGTTCAATTACAATAGAACTTACAACAGCAGAAAAACCTGTTTTAAAAGCAGATGAAAAATCTATCTGTTTAGGATCTCCTATTAAGATTACAGATACTATCACTGAAACTGCTGAAAAATACGAGTGGTCAGTGAAAAAAGATAATGGAAGTTGGGAAACTATTACAAACAATGTCAAGAATTTAGAAAATTACACTCCTAGCACAGAAGGTAAATATTCATTCAAGTCTAAAGCTATAAATGGACAATGTGAAGCTGAAAGTGATGAAATTACAGTAGAAGTTGGTGCTCCTATTACTTTTACCACTTCTCAACCAACTACAATATGTGAAGGAAGTAGCACTATAATCTCAGTTAGTAATATAAATCCTTCCACAGCAAATGTGCAATGGTTTGATGAAGATGATAACAAAGTGGGAGATGATGATGGTCTTCCTTCAGTTAGCGTAAGTCCAAAAGAAAACACTAAATACAAAGTGTCATTATGGATAGAAGGTGGATGCAAAGCCAGTGACTCAGTAACAATTACAGTAGATGGAAAAATAGAAGCTGCAATATCTGCAGATAAGGATATATGTATTGGCGATAAAACAACATTGAGTGCTGGAGGTGGAACTTCATATTCATGGATTCCATCATCAGGACTAAGTTCCACAACTGTAGCTAACCCCGTTGCAAACCCAGAGAAGACAACAAAATACACAGTTACAATAACCAAGGGAAAATGTTCTGTAGATACAACTACAACAGTCACAGTTCATGAACTTCCTGTTATAGAAACAATTACTATAACAGAAGGTGAAACATACGATAGAAATGCAGACGTTACAATTACTAAAGGAACAGCACCATACTCATATTCTTTGAATGGTGAAGATTATTATGATGTTCCTTCAGAAATACTTAATAATGTTCCTATAGGTTGGAATCTACTTTATGTAAAAGACAAATTCAACTGTGAATCTACTAAAGAATTCTATGTAGAACCTATTCCTGTGGTCCCTGCTAAATACTTTACACCAAATGAAGATGGTGTGAATGATAAATGGACAGTTAAAAACCTTGATGCTTACGACTCTTACATTGTAGAAATATTTGACCGTTATGGCAAACGCCTATATATTAAACGTGTAGGAAGTTTCAATATAGGTGGTGCATCTGATGAAGATGTAAGCCAAGCATTTGAAGGGTGTTAGTGTTTTTTTGTTTTGTTGCAGTTTCAACCTTAACAACAACACCCTTTGCGATTAATTCTGCGCCGCGTTCGTCAGTTACTTCGCGTGTGTTTTTCTTGTCTTTCACACGGTAGATTTCTTTTGTTTCGCGGTCTTTATAATCTCTAATGGTTTTAACTATCATAAGCTATGCCTCCGCAACTTCGCCGTCTTTCAATCCATAAAGGATTAAATCGCCAGCAAGTGTTTTTGTTCCGTAGTCATAAAATAATTCAACTGCAAAATCATTTGACATTGGTATTCTGTCGCCAGCGTATTCATCAACTGTTAAAGGTTGTGCAACACTTTCTAACACGATTAGAATGTAGTCAACATCCTCTGGTAAATAAATACAGCTGAACACAGCAACGCCGTTAAATCCTGGCAATTCTTCATCTGCAACAGCAAAGTTTGCGTTGTAGTTGTTGTTTAACTTGTTTTTCAACTTACCATAAAGTTTAGGGCAAGCAACAAATGCCATAAGTGAACGGTTTACACCACGCACATATTTGTTTTTTGTGGTTTCCATCTTTTGTATAATATCTTCGATTTGATCTTCGAT